>NZ_OPYO01000013.1:0-539174 GCF_900275665.1 Pseudomonas sp. JV241A | reverse complement strand
TACGGTGCCTTCCAGGGGCATCGCGGCCTACGACTTGCTTCGCCAAGTCTACGTCTCGCGACTTCGGCCTGGGCCGAAGGGTGCTACGCACCCGCCCCCTCCAGACACCTACGCTCAGCCTCCTGAAGTCGCGAAGTTACGGGCGGCGCCTGCACTGACGTATCTGCGAAAGCAGATTATGGCGGCGCCAAGCTGACGCTGAAGCGAGGACCGACTGCTTCATCTTGATGTTGATCTTGATCTTGATCTTGATCTTGATCTTGATGTTCATGCACGTACTTCCAGGCGCCGCGAAAGGCGACTTCAGGAGGCCGAGCGGAGGTGCCTGTAGGGGCGGTGCGCAGCACCTTCGGCGATAGCCGAAGACGCGAGACGTAGACTTGGCGAAGCAAGTCGTAGGCCGCGATGCCCCGGAAGGTGCCGTAGCGAGGGGACCCGAAGCGCAGCGTAGGGCCGTATGCAGGAGCAAGCGGTTTTGGTTCCTTTTGCCAAGACAAAAGGGACCCGCCGTAAAGGCGGAAGGGGCCAGCAGCAGCCCCACACCGAATGGATAAACTCGCAGCCTCAACATCCCAACCCAGGATTCCATGAACAACCTTTTTTTGCCCGCACCTTCAGCCCAACTGGTTCAGCGCCCAGCTCTCAAGCTCGGCGTAAATAGCCTCGACATCCGCCACCATCCCTGACATGCGCAGGTAGTCATGGGTCATGTCCTCGACCCGGCGCAGGGTCAGCGCAACCCCGGCCTGCTCCAGAGCCTGGGCATAGGCCAGACCTTCATCGTGCAACGGGTCGAAACCCGCCACCGCCAGGTAGGTGGGCGGCAAGCCGCGCGGGTCCGGGTGCAGCAGCGGTGAAACCCGCCAGTCCGTCGCCGAGCCATGCGCCCCCAGGTACTGGCGATAGAACCAGCGCAAGGTGGCGGTTTCCAGCAAGTAGCCTTCAGCGTAGGTGCGGTGCGAGTCACGCTCACGGGACAGGTCGGTCACCGGGTACAGGAGCATCTGCGCCCGCGGTGCAAGGTTCAATTGATCGCGGTGGTGCACGGCGGTCAGGCTCAGCACGCTGGCCAGCGAGGCGCCAACGCTGTCGCCGATGAAGATCACCTGCTGGCTGTCCAGTTGCAGCGCAGCGGCTTGCGTCGCCAGCCAGTTGGCCGCGTCGAGCGTATCGTTGAGCGGTACCGGAAATCCATGTTCCGGCGCGCGCCGATAGGATGGCGCGAACACCGCGAAGCGGCCGCTGGCCGCCAGACGCCGGCACACCGAATCATGGGAGTCGAGGCTGCCGACCACGTAACCACCGCCATGCAGGTAAAACAGCACCGGTAACGGCTTGCTGTCGCTGCCCGGCCGGCGGTACAGGCGCGCCGGCAACAACACCCCATCCCGCGCCGGCAGGGTCAGTTCGCTGACAGTCAGTAGCGCCGGCGGCGTCGGGTCGAGCACCGCCGAAGCCTGTTCAAACACTTCGCGGGCCTGGGTCACCGGCAATTCATGCAGAGGCCGGTTGCTCCCGGTCAGCCGGCCCAGCTCGGCCAGTTCGAGAAACGCCGCCAGGTCAGGATGCACATGCATCATCGTATCCTTCAATAAAGTGAAAAACGGGCCCTGCAAGCAGGGCCCGGGAAGACTCAGCCATCGATTGCTTCAAGGCTGCACAATTGATCGCGCAGAGACTGCAACAAGGCCGGATGACGTGGAATCTCATCGTGACGGGTAGCCAGCACTTGCCGCTCTTGCCGGTTCGTCAGGCCCTGCTCGAAGCGCTCGACATCGGTGCCCTGCGGCTCGCCCGCCCACCAGCAATGGACCGGGGCGCTCACCTCAGGCAGCGTCTGGAGTTGCTCGCTCAAGGCCTTCAAACGCATGGCGACCATGAAGCCATGGGCCAGGTCCTGTGCATCAAAGCCCATTCC
Organism: Pseudomonas sp. JV241A; assembly: GCF_900275665.1. NCBI lineage: Bacteria > Pseudomonadati > Pseudomonadota > Gammaproteobacteria > Pseudomonadales > Pseudomonadaceae > Pseudomonas > Pseudomonas sp. JV241A. Next base: position 537,256 of record NZ_OPYO01000013.1, on the reverse strand, counting down.
AGGTTCAGCGCCTTGCTGCAAGCTGCCGACTAGCTCCAGCAACGCCGGGTACTGCAACGGGGCCTGGCAGGTCAGCGCGGGCAGGCTGTGCACCTCGCGCTGCAAGGCCACGGCCAGGAAGGCCTGCAGCTCGCCGGTGTAATCGCTGGTGGGCGCGACCGGTTGCGCCGATGGGATGAAGCTGTCGACCAGGGTAACGAACGCTACCTGCTGGCCCTGGCGTACCAGTTCATCGGCCACCAGCAACGCCAGGGCGCCACCCAACGACCAACCCAGCAAGCGGTAAGGGCCTTGCGGCTGTTTCTGGCGAATGTACTGGGCGTAATCAATGGCCATGGCCGGCAGCGATTCGTCCTGCCAGTCCCGGTCCAGCAACATTCGGCATTGCAGACCATAGACACTGCACTGCCCATCCAGCTGACGGGCCAGCGGCTCGTAGTCGAACACCGTGCCGAAACCGGCATGCAGGCAGAACAACGGCGGCACCTGCGGGCAGCGAGCGTTGAGCAACAGCAGCGGGTCGAGCCCTTGCTCCTGCGCCGGTTCATAGCCGCTGAGCTGAGCAATGGTCGGGCTGTTCATCATGTCCCGCAGCTTGAGCTCGAAACCCAGCGCGGGACGACTACGGACCTTGCTCAAGACCTTGAGAATACGCAGCGAATCACCACCGAGCTCGAAGAAGTTGTCGGTGATACCGAGCTGTTCGACCTCCAGGACTTCCTGCCAAATCTGCACCAGCGCCTGTTCCAGCTCGTTGCGCGGCGCCACGTATTTGCGTTCGATGGCCTCCGGGTCCGGCAGCGCCTTGCGCTCGACCTTGCCATTGGGGCTCAGCGGCAAGGCATCGAGCACCAGGATCCGGCTTGGCACCATATAGTCCGGCAGCACCTGCTGCAGCGCACCGCGCAAGCGCTTCTCTAGCCCGGCCACGCTGTTGGCCACCACATAGGCGATCAACTGGTTGCCATGGGCATTGCGGCGCGCGACCACGACCGCATCGCGGACACTCTCCTGCTCACGCAGACGCGCCTCGATTTCACCCAGCTCGATGCGAAAGCCGCGGATCTTCACTTGATGGTCAAGACGCCCGAGGTAATCGAACACGCCGTCCTCGCGTTGGCGCACCAGGTCGCCGGTACGGTAGAGGCGACCACCCTCGCTGCTGAACGGGTCGGCGACGAAGCGCTCGGCACTCAGCCCCGGGCGTGCATGGTAGCCACGGGCAAGCCCTTGGCCACCGATGTACAGCTCACCGGCGGCGCCCATTGGCAGCGGGTTGAGCTGGCTGTCGAGCACATACAGGGTGCGCTCGCCGACCCGTGTGCCGATCGGCGCGTAGGCGGCGTTGCACTGGGCGTTGGCGTCGACTTTCCACAGCAGTGGCGTGACCACGGTCTCGGTCGGGCCGTAGCCGTTGGTCAGGTAGCGCGGTTTGAGCGTGCGTTTGACCCGCTCGAAATTGGCCTCGGCCACCGCATCCCCCCCAAAGCAGTAGACCTGCACCGCCGGCGGCACGCGGCCTTCGGCATACTCGGCAAGTTGCTGCAGGTAAGCCGGCGGGAAACAGGCGATAGTGATCGCCTGCTCGTGCAGGGCATTGAAGGTTTGTTCGGCTGTCCACAGCTGATTGTCGCGCACGATCAGGCACCCGCCGCACAGCAGGGTCGACAGCCAGCGCTCCTGGGCACCGTCAAAGGCGAACGACATGAACAACAGCTCGCGTGTTTGCGTGTTCATGGCGTAACGCTCGGCAATGGCCCGGCAATGCATGGCAATCGGGCCGCGGGCCACGGCAACGCCCTTGGGCTTGCCGGTAGAGCCGGAGGTATAGATCAGGTACGCCAGGTTGTCGGCTTCGGCGCGTGGCCATGGCCGTTGCGGCGCATCGGGCTGCAAGGTCAGTTGGTCCAGTTCCAGCAGCACCGGCACCCGGGCGTCCCCCAGCCGCTCACGGACGCTGCGCTGGGTGATGAGCACGGCCATGGCCGAGTCCTCGATGATCCAGTCGAAGCGTTCGCGCGGGTAGTCGATGTCCAGCGGCACATAGGCGCCGCCGGCCTTCATCACGGCATAGAACGCCACGATCACCTCGACCGAACGCTCCAGCGCCACGCCGACAAAGACTTCCGGTCCCACCCCCTGGGCCATCAGATGCTGGGCCAGCAGCGAGGCACGTTGTTCCAGCTCGGCATAGGTCAGTTGCTGATCGGCGCAGACCACCGCCACGGCATCCGGACGCAGCCGGGCCTGGGTGGCAATCGCCTCGCTCAGGGCCTGGGCCTGGCCCGCCTGCGGCAGGGCATTGCGCTGTTGCAGGGCATGCAGCCCGGCATCGTCAAGCAGGCCAAGACTGCCGACTGTCGCGTGCGGCTGGTCGAGCAAGGCCCGCAGCAGGTTCTCGAAGCCTTGCATGAGTTGTGCGCAGGCTTGCGGCGTAAAACGCTCGCGCAGGTAGAGGAACTCGATCGACAGCGTGGCATTGAGGCTGACGGCCAGGTCCATGGCGTAGTTGGTGACATCGCGGCCACTGGTCTTGCCAAAGCGCAGGCCGGTCTCGCTGCCTTGTTGCAAGCGCTCGTCCACCGGGTAGTTTTCAAACACGATGATGCTATCGAACAGGGCCTGCCCACCCTGCCCGGCCCAGCGCTGGATATCGGCCAGCGCCGTCTGTTCATGGTCACGGGCTTCCAGGTTGTAGGCCTGCAGCTGCGTCAGCCACTGGTGGACACTGACCTCAGGTTGCACGGTCTGGATGATCGGCAAGGTGTTGATGAACAAGCCGAGCATTTCGTTGGCCCCGGCCAGGGAGGCCGGTCGACCGGCGACCACCGCACCGAAACTGACCGTCTGCTGGCCGCTGTAACGCTGCAGCAGCAACAGCCAGGCGGCCTGTACCAGGGTGTTGGGGGTGACGCGCAGGCGCTGTGCAGCGGCCTTGAATACCTGGGTCTGCGCTTCGTCCCATTTCAGGTACAACGCATCATGGCCCTGCAAGCCGGGCGCCGGTTGCGGGCCGATACTGCTGGCCAGCAGGGTTGGCCCTTCAAGTTCGCGCAGGCGCTCCTGCCAGAACGCCTGGCGGCTGACCGCTGACTGGCGCTGCAGCCAGTCGATATAGTCGCGGTAGCGCCCTTGGCGCATTGGCAGTGCCTGCCCGGCATAGGCCTGGAGCACTTCACCGAGCAAGCGCGAATTGCTCCAGCCGTCCATCAGGATGTGGTGGCTGGTCCAGATCAACTGGTGCTGGTCGGCGCCGGTCTGTACCAGGGCCAGGCGGGTCAACGGCGCGCTCGGCAGGTCGAAGCCTCTGGCGCATTCGGCGGCCGCCAGGGCCTGCAGTTGCTCCTGGGTCACCTCGCGGTCACGCCAGTCCAGGCAGTTGATCGGCATACGCGCCTGCTTGTAGACCAACTGCAAGGGCTGCTCAAGGGTTGCGCTATTGCAGAAGCCAGTGCGCAGGATCTCGTGCCGTTCGATCACCTGGTTCCAGGCCGCTTCGAAGCGAGCGCTGTCGAGGCCTTCGACCTGGACACTGATCTGGTTGATATACAGGTCGGCGCCATTGCCTTCCTGGGTATGGAACAGCATGCCCTGCTGCATCGGCGACAGTGGGTAGATGTCCTCGACCTGCTCCAGGGCCACCGGCAGTTGCTCAAGCTGGGCCTGGCTGAGCCCGGCCAGGGGGAAGTCCGACGGCGTCGCCGAGCGCTCTTTCAGTTCACAGCAGTGCTCGATCAGTGCCTGCAGTTCGGCGACATAGTCGTCGGCCAGGCGCTGCACCGTGGCTTCGTCGAACATCTCCCGGCTGAAGCGCCAGCCCAGGCTGAACTCACCGGCATACACCCGGCCGTTCAGGCTCAGCCAGTTGCCCAGGTTGGCTTGCGGGCTCTGGTCCGGGCCCACCGCTTCGGCCGCCGGCACGAACAGCGCCCCCTCTTCGGCATCGAAGCTGGCGTCGAACTGGCCCAGGTAGTTGAAGGTGATCCGTGGCACCGGCAGCGCCACCAGGCTCTCGCGGCTGGCGCTGTCACCCAGGTAGCGCAAGGCGCCCCAGCCCAGGCCCTTGTCCGGGATCGCGCGCAGCTGTTCCTTGACCTGCTGGATGCTGCTGCCCAGGGCGTCGGTGGCGCTGATGCGCAGCGGGAACAAGCTGGTGAACCAGCCCACGGTGCGGGTCAGGTCGAGGTCGTCGAACAACTCTTCGCGGCCATGGCCTTCGAGCTGGATCAGGGTATCGGCCTGGCCGCTCCAGCGCCCGATCACCCGCGCCAGGGCGCTGAGCAACAGGTCGTTGACCTGGGTGCGGTAGGCCGCCGGCGCTTCCTGCAACAGGCGCCGGGTCAGTTCCGGCGACAAGCGGCTGTGCACCGAGCGGCCATGCTGGTTGGCCAGGCTGGCGTCCGCGCGGGCGCCCGGCAGCGCCGTCTGCACCCCGGCCAGTTGCCCCTGCCAGTAGCTGCGCTGGGCCTGGACTTCAGTGCTCAAGGCGTAGGCCTGCAGGCGCTGGGCCCAGTCACGCACGCTGTGGGTGCGGGCCGGCAGTTGCACCACCTGGCCCTCGCGCAGTTGCTCGTAGGCCTGCTGCAGGTCTTCGAAAATGATCCGCCACGACACGCCGTCCACTGCCAGGTGATGGATCACCAGCAGCAGGCGCTGCTCGCCATTGCCCAGGGTCGCCAGCACCGCACGCAGCAGCGGGCCGTTGTTCAGGTCAAGGCTGCGCTGGGCCTGCTGGCCGAGTTGTTCCAGCGCCTCGGCATCGGCGATCTCGCGCTGCCACAGCACGCTGTGGCTCGGCAGGCCATGGTAGGTCGCCTGCCACTCGCCGTGGTTTTCGACAAAGCCCAGGCGCAGCGCATCGTGCTGTTCCAGCAGCACCTGCAAGGCTTGCTCCAGCACCGCGCCGTCGAGCAGCTGGTGCGGTTTGAGCAGCACCGACTGGTTCCAGTGATGGCGCTCGACCTGCACTTCGTCGAAGAACACCCGGTGGATCGGCAGCAGCGTGCTCGCCCCTTCGACCCGGTTCTGGTCGACCTCAAGGCCGCTGGCCCCAAGGCTCGCCACCGTCGCCAGGCCCTGTACGGTCTGGTGCTGGAACAGTGCCTTGGGAGTGAAATGAATGCCCGCCTGACGCGCCCGGCTGACCACCTGGATCGAGATGATCGAGTCGCCGCCCAGTTCGAAGAAGTTGTCGCTCAGGCCGACCCGTTCCAGCTTCAGCACGTCCTGCCAGATGGCGGCGATGCGCTGCTCCAGGTCGCTGTGCGGAGCCACGTAGGCGGCTTGCAGCTGGCTCAGGTCCGGCATCGGCAAGGCCTTGCGGTCGAGCTTGCCGTTGGGGGTCAGTGGCAGTTGTTCAAGCTGCAGCAGGTGCACCGGCACCATGTAGTCCGGCAGGTGCTGGCGCAGGCCGGCCTTGAGCTGCTCGGCATCGAGCGCCTGGCTGGCCACCACGTAGCCCACCAGTTGCTGGCCGCTGGCGCCGTCGACCGCCAGCACCACCGCTTCGCGCACCGCCGGTTGCTGGAGCAGGCGCGCCTCGATCTCGCCCAGCTCGATACGAAAACCGCGAACCTTGACCTGGTGGTCGATGCGGCCGATGTACTCCAGCACGCCGTCGGCGCGGTAGCGGGTCAGGTCGCCGGTGCGGTACATGCGCTCGCCCGGCGGCCCGTACGGGTTGGGCACGAACTTCTCGGCGGTCAGCCCCGGGCGCAGCAGGTAGCCGCGGGTCAGGCCGTCGCCGGCCAGGTACAGCTCGGCGGCCACGCCCTGCGGCACCGCTTGCAGCTGGGCATCGAGCAGGTAGCTGGCGGTGTTGAACAATGGCCGGCCGATGTTGGCCTGGCCGCCGGCCTGGCGGCGGCTGAAGGTCGAATAAGTGGTGTCTTCCGACGGCCCGTACAGGTCGTAGACCTGCTCCACCGCGGTCTCGGCGTACAGTGCCTCGACCAGCGCCTGCTTGAGCGGCTCGCCGGCCAGGTTGATGATTTTAACGCTTGGCGGGATTTCGCCGGCACGCTGCAAGGCGGCAATCGCCGACGGCACGGTGTTGATCAGGCGCACCTGCTCACGGGCCGGCAACTGCGGCAGTTCCAGGGCGTTGCGGGCCATGACCAGGAAACCGCCATTGGCCAGGGTGACGAAGATTTCCCAGACCGACAGGTCGAAGCACACCGAGGTCGAGGCCAGCACGCCCTGGATGTCTTCAGCGCGGTACACCTGCTGCGACCAGTGCGCCAGGGCCGCGACGTTGCGGTGGGCGATGGCCACGCCCTTGGGCTGGCCGGTGGAACCGGAGGTGTAGATCACATAAGCGAGGTTCTGCGCCGTGGCGCGCGGTGCCGGCGGGGTGTCGGGATAGCGGGCGTCGTCTTCGACCAACACGGTGACGATGTCGTCCGGCCAGGCCTCGAGCACCCCGGCCTGGGTCAGCAGCACTTGCGCCTGGCTGTCTTCGAGCATGTAGCTGAGCCGCTCGCGCGGGTAGTCCGAGTCCAGCGGCACATAGGTGCCGCCGGCCTTGAGCACTGCCAGCAGGGCCACCACCAGCTCGGCACTGCGCGCCATGGCCACACCGACCCGCACCTCGGGGCCGACGCCCAGTTCGATCAGGCGGTGGGCCAGGCGGTTGGCGCGGCTTTGCAGCCAGGCGTGGGAATAGGACTGTTCGCCGTCGATCAGCGCCAGGGCTTGCGGTGCAGCCTGGGCACGCTGGGCGATCAACTGGTCGATGCAGCTATCGGCATCGAAGGGTTCACGCGCCGGGTTCAGGGCAAACAGCTGGTCACGCTCGTGAACGGCGAGCAATGGCAGCTCACCCAGGGCCTGTCCCGGTGCCTGGACAATGGCCTGCAGCAGGCGCAGCCAATGGTCTGCCATACGCTGGACAGTACCGGCTTCGAACAGGTCGGTGGCATAGGTGAACGAAGCCGCCAGGCTATCGGCACTCTCGTGCGTGCTCAGGGCCAGGTCGAACTGGGCATTCTCGCCCGACCAACCGAGGCTGGTGATCTGCAGGTCGAGCGGGCCACCGCCACGCTGCGCACCTGCAGCCTGCTCGGCCTGGTGGTTATACATCACCTGGAACAACGGGCTATAGCTGAGGCTGCGCTCCGGCTGCAGGGCATCGACCAGTTGTTCGAACGGCAAGTCCTGATGTTCCTGGGCTTGCAAGGTGACCTGACGCACTTGCTTGAGCAATGCGTCGAAGCCTTGCTGGCCATCAAGGTCGGCTTGCAACACCTGGGTGTTGACGAAAAAGCCGATCAGGCGCTCGGTTTCCAGGCGGTTACGGTTGGCGATCGGCACCCCGACGCGAATGCGCGACTGCCCGCTGTAACGGAACAACAGTGTCTGGTAGGCGGCAAGCAGCAGCATGAACAGGGTCACCCCCTGCTGCTCGGCCAACTGGCGCAACGCTCGATGCAACTGACTACTGATCGGCAACTCCAGTCGCGCACCGCGCAAGCTTTGCTGCACCGGCCGGACATGATCGGCGGGCAGTTCCAGGACCACACTCTGACGCCCGAGCTGCTCTTGCCAGTAGTCGAGTTGCCGCTCACGCTCACCCGCCTCCATCCACTGGCGCTGCCAGGCGGCGTAGTCGGCGTACTGGATTGGCAGAGGCGGCAACTGCGGCACCTGGCCCTTGCACAGCGCGGCGTAGCACTGCAGCAACTCGTCGATCATCACCTGCATCGACCAGCCATCCGACACGATATGGTGCTGAGTCACCACCAGCACATGGCGCTGTGGGCCGACACCAAGCAGGTCGGCGCGCAGCAGCAGGTCGTGCTGCAGGTCAAAGGGCTTGCACACCGCCTGGCGTACGAAACTGTCGCTGAGCGCTGTTGCATCGCCGTCTTGCCCCAGGGTATGGCGCCGCACCTGGAAATCCACCTGGTCACGGATCAGCTGCACGCACTGGCCATCGCGCTCGGCAAATCCGGTACGCAGGCTTTCATGCCGTTCGAGCAAGGTCACGAACGCTTGCTCAAGCGCCTCGCCATCGAGCTCGCCATCGAGCTGCAGGACCATGGGAATCACATACGCGGTACTGTGCGGATCGAGCTGCCAGAGAAACCACTGACGCTCCTGGGCATAGGACAACGGCACGCCCGCCCTGCGATCGACGGCCTGCATCGGCAGCTGATTGCTGCTCGGCGCCTGGCACAGCGCGGCAACGAAGGCCTGCAAACGGCTGTGCTCGAACACCGTGCGCAGCGCCACCTCCACCGCCAGTGCCTGACGCACCCGTGAGACCAGCTGGGTAGCCAGCAAGGAGTGGCCACCCAGGGCAAAGAAGTCGTCGTCCAGGCCAACCTGCTCGCACTTGAGCAATTGCTGCCAGATTTCGGCCACGGCCTGTTCCTGGGCGCTGACCGGCGCCCGGTACACCGCCTGTACGCTATTCAGATCAGGTGCAGGCAAGGCCTTGCGGTCAAGCTTGCCGTTGGGCGACAGCGGCATGGCCGGCAAAAAGATCATCTGCGTCGGCACCATGTAGTCTGGCAGGCCCCGGCCCAGCTCAGCCTTGAGCTGATCGGCCAGGGCTTGCTGGCTGGCCTGGTCGGCCATGGCCACAGCGCCATCGCTGGCCACCACATAGGCCAGCAACTGCACCCCCGTCGCGCCCTGCCCGGCAATGACCACGCACTCGCTGACAGCGGCTTGCTCCTGCAAGCGCGCCTCGATTTCGCCAAGTTCGATGCGCAGGCCACGAATCTTCACCTGATGATCGATGCGCCCGGCATATTCGATCACCCCATCCTCGCGCTGACGCGCCAGGTCGCCGGTGCGATACAGCCGTTGCCCACTGGCGAACGGGTTGGCGATGAAGCGCTCGGCCGTCAACCCCGGGCGGCGGTGATAGCCGCGAGCCAGGCCTTCGCCACCCAGGTACAGCTCACCGATCACCCCCGCCGGCACCGGGTTGAACCCGGCGTCGAGGATAAAAGTACTGAGGTTGGCAATCGGCTGGCCGATCGGCACGCTGTGGTGCTCCTGGGCCTGGCAGGTCCAGTGGGTGACGTCGATTGCCGCCTCGGTCGGCCCGTAGAGGTTGTACAGTTTCGCCTGGGCCAGCTGGGTCAGCACCTGCTGCTGGACCTCCAACGGCAGCGCTTCACCACTGCAGATGATTCGTTGCAGGCTGGTGCAGGTGACGGCCTCGCTATCGAGCATGAACGCCTGCAGCATCGACGGAACGAAATGCACGGTGGTGACCCGGGACTCGCGAATCAGCCGGGCCAGGCGGGACGGATCACGGTGATCCCCCGGCTGGGCCACGACCAGGCGCGCGCCGCTCATCAGCGGCCAGAAAAACTCCCACACCGATACATCGAAACTGAACGGGGTCTTTTGCAGGACGGTGTCACCGGCATCGAGGCTGTACGCCTGCTGCATCCAGTACAGGCGGTTGCTCAAGGCCCGATGGCGGTTGGCAGCCCCTTTCGGCCGGCCGGTAGAACCCGAGGTGTAGATCATGTACGCCAGGTGCTCGCCATCGTTGACGATGTCCAGATCACCCTGCGCCTCGCCTGCCAGGTCCAGCTCATCGACCGCCAGGGCATGCACAGCCGCAGGCAATGGCAACCCCGGCATCAAGGCAGCACTGGTCAGCACCAGGCTGACGGCGCTGTCTTCGATCATGTACGCCAGGCGTTCGCGGGGATACTCAGGATCCAGCGGTACATAAGCGCCGCCGGCCTTGAGCACCGCGAGCAAGGCAACCACCATCTCCACGCTGCGTTCGAGGGCGATCCCGACCAGTTGATCGGGACCGACACCGGCACTGACCAGCCGCCGCGCCAGCTGGTTGGCCCGGGCGTTGAGCTGCGCATAACTGAGCGCCTGGCCGGCAAACTGCAGCGCCGGCGCCTGCGGTGTACGCCGCACCTGGGCCTCGATCAGGCGATGGATGCACACCTCTTGCGGATAGTCGACGCCGGTCGCATTCCAGTCACCGGTGATGCGCTGGCGCTCGTTTGCATCGAGCATGCCCAGTTCACCGACCACCTGTTGTGGGTTGGCAACGATGGCGCGCAACAGATTGCGCCAGTGGCCGGCCATTTTTTCTGCGCTGGCGGCACTGAACAGATCGGTCGCATAGGTCAGTGCCGCCGTCAGGCCCTGGGCGTGCTCTTCGGTGGCCAACGTCAGGTCGACCTGGGCCGTGCTGGCCTCCCGCGCCAGGGGCTGCACCTGCAAACCCAGCCCGTCGTTGCCTGGCGCAGGGCGTTGAAGCGCACTGCCCTGGTGGTTGAACATGGCCTGGAACAACGGGTTGTGACTGAGTGAGCGCTCCGGCGCCAGGGCTTCGACCAGTTGCTCGAACGGCAGATCCTGGTGCGACTGTGCACCCAGCACCCGCTGTTTGACCTGCTGCAGCAGGGAGGCAAAAGACAGCAATGGGTCGAACTGCGCAGCCAGTACCTGGGTGTTGGCGAAAAAGCCGATCAGGCCTTCGGTCTCGACCCGGGTACGGTTGGCCACCGGCACGCCGACACGCACAGCCTGCTGGCCGCTGTAGCGGTGCAACAGGGTCTGGAACGATGCCAGCAACAACATGAACACGGTGACATTGTGCTGTTGCGCCAGCCGCTTGAGCCCTGCCGCCAGCGCCGGATCGATATCGATCTCCAGGCGCGCACCGCGAAAACTCTGGCGCAGCGGCCGCGGATGATCGGTGGGCAGTTCGAGCACCAGCGGCTCACGCCCGAGTTCGCCGACCCAGTAGCCGAGTTGCCGCTCACGCTCCCCGGCGTCCATCCATTCACGTTGCCACAGGGCATAGTCAGCGTAGTCGACAGGCAACTCGGCCAGCTGCACCGGCACTCCACGAACCTGCCCGGCATACACCTGCATCAGTTCGCGGACCAGCACCTGCATCGACCAGCCATCGGCAATGATGTGATGCAAGGCCAGCGCCAGCACATGCTCATCTTCTGCCACCTGCAATACCGCCGCGCGCAGCAGTGGTTGCAGTTCCAGATCAAAGGGCTCGCCCAACTGCGCCGCAAGGAAGGCCTCGATGGCAGTCTCGGTCGCCACGCCTTCGCCGAGAGGCTGGATCGCCAGCTTGAAATCACCTGGCTGACGAATCACCTGCAGGGTCTGCTCGCCTTGCTGGACGAAGCCGGTGCGCAAGGCTGCATGACGGGCGATCAGCACCTCGAAAGCGGCCTGCAAGGCAGGCAGGTTCAGGGCCCCGCGCAAGCGCAAGGCAGCCGGGATGTTGTACGCCGCGCTCTGCGGCTCCAGTTGCCAGAGAAACCACTGGCGCTGCTGAGCGTAGGACAGCAACAACGGTGCGCCAGCCTCCCGCTTGAAGATCGGTGCAACAGCAAAGAGATTGATACCTTTCTCTTTGAGCATGATGGCCAGGGCCTTGCGCTCTTTTGCCGACAATGCCCCAACCGCACCGATCAATTCTTGCACGTCAAAAACTCCTTTAGGAAATCAGCTTTTCAAGCTCTGCGCTTGATAAACGTTTGAGAGCCTCCAAAGATTTAGCCAATTCGTCTTCAAGGGGTTTTGCCTCGTTTCGCAGCCCGCGCGCCTGGCTGCAGAACGCTGCCAGGTCGCTGGCCAGGAACAGATTTTCCAGGGGCACCTCCAGCCCCATCTGCCCGCGCAGACGAACAATGACCTGGGTCGCCAGCAACGAATGCCCACCCAACTCGAAGAAGTTGTCCGCCAGCCCGACCTGTTCGACGTGCAGAACCTGTTGCCAGATCAGCGCCACCTGTTGCTCGAACTCATCGCGAGGTGCCTGGTAGGCCGCAACGGCCTGGTTCAGGTCCGGCAGCGGCAGCGACTGCCGGTCAAGCTTGCCGTTGGGGCTGAGCGGCAGGCGCTCGAGCATGACCCAGTGGGCCGGCACCATATAGGCAGGCAGCGCTGCGGCGACCCAGGCCTTGCAGGCATCGAGCGCAAGCCGGGCTTGCCCGCCAGCTGGCACAAGGTAGGCCACCAGTTGCGCGCCGGTTGCCCCCTGATGCACCTGCACCAGCGCCTCGCCTACCTGCGGGTGCTCAAGCAGGCGGGCTTCGATTTCACCGGGCTCGATCCGATAACCCCGCACCTTGACCTGTTGGTCGAGCCGGCCAAGGTAACCCAGCACCTGGTCCGCGCCTGCCCAGACCAGGTCACCGGTGCGGTACTGGCGCGCCCCCGGCCCGGCAAAGGGATCGGGGATGAAGCGCTCGGCCGTCAAGCCCGGGCGCCCATAGTACCCACGGGCAAGCAACTCGCCGCCGATACTCAGCTCGGCGGCGACTGCGGCCGCCGCCGGTTGTCCCTGGCTGTCGAGCAGGTACAGCCTGCGCCCGGCCAGGGGCCGGCCGATAGGCAGCACACTCGGTACCGTCTGCTGCGGGTCGAGGTAGACACTGCAGTCATGCGCGCTGGCGGTCACCGTCGCCTCGGTGGGGCCATAGGCATTGAGCAGTTTTACCGGCATGGCGAGGGCCTGGCGCCAATCGGCCACGGCGGCGGCCGACATGGCCTCGCCACCGCAGATCATCAGGCGCAGCGCGGCCATGTCCTGCGGCCCGCCGTGGGCCAGATCACGGGCAATGGTCGCCCAATAGGCGGTGCTCAGGTTGGCCACGGTAATCCCCTGGCTACGGACCTCCTGGAGCCAGCGCTCACTGCTCCACAGCTGGTCGCCGCGCATGATCACCGTCGCGCCGACCGTGAGGCTGGCAAACAGCTGCTCAACGAACGGGTCGAAGTTGAACGTGGCGAACTGCAGCACCCGGTCCCGGGCACTGAGCTGCAACATCTCGATTGCCGCTTGCGTGTGGCGGGCCAGCGCCGCATGACTTACCGCCACACCCTTGGGCCTGCCGGTCGAACCGGAAGTGAAGATCACGTAGGCCAGGTTATCGGCCAACAGCGGTGTCTGCGGATCATCGCTGGCAAAGCCTTGCAGATCGTCATCTAGACTCAACACCTGCAAACCGGCCAGCGCCGGCAGGCGTTGCAGCAAGGCATTGCGGGTCAGCAGCAAGCGGGCGCCGCTGTCGGCGACCATGGCACTCAGGCGCTCCACCGGGTACTCGGGGTCCAGCGGCACATAGGCCGCCCCGGACTTGAGCACCGCCAGCACCGCAACCACCAGGTCGCTGCAACGCTCGATGGCGATCCCCACCAGGGTTTCCGGCCCGGCGCCTTCGCCGCGCAATCGGTGGGCGAGCTGGTTGGCCCGGGTATTGAGCTCGCCATAGCGCAAGTGCTGGCCTTCACAAATCAGCGCAATGGCCTCGGGAGTGCGCGCGGCATTGGCGGCGAAGGCCTCATGTACCAGCGGGCCAAGGGCGCCGTCCTCGAGCAGGCGCTGCTGCAGATGCTCGGCGTCCAGCAGCGACAACCGTCCAAGGGCTTGGCCGGGATCCTGGGCAAGCCCCATGAGCAGGGTGTGCAAATGACCGGCCAGGCCCGCTACGGCGGACGCAGAAAGCGCGGCACGGTCGTAGCTGAACTGGAACTGCAAGGTGTCGCCCAGCCCTGCAGCCAGGGTCAACGGGTAGTTGGTACGCTCGTGTTGGTGCACCCCGTCAAATTGCAGGGCCTGGTCACCCGCCTGCTGCAAGGCCTCGGCGATCGGGAAGTTCTCGAACACCAGAATATGGTCGAACAAGGCCTCGCCACCGCGCCCGGCCCAGCGCTGAATTTCGTACAGCGGTGTGTGCTCATATTCGCGCAAGGCCAGGTTGAGCGCTTGCAGCTGTTGCAGCCACGCACCTACCGGTTGTTGCGGGTCCGGGCTGACGATCACCGGCAAGGTGTTGATGAACAGCCCCACCTGTTGCTCGATACCGGGCAATTGCGCCGGACGCCCCGATACCGTGGCACCAAAGCACACGCTGTCCTGCCCTGTGTAGCGTTGCAGCAACAAGGCCCAGGCAGCCTGCACGAGGGTATTCAACGTCAGTCTCTGGCTACGGGCAAAGCCCTTCAACCGCTCGCTGTCGTCGGCGCTCAGGCAACTGTCGAAGTGACCGATGCCCGAGGCTTGCTCGGGCTTGCTGACAATCGCATCGAGCAACCGCGTGGGCGCTTGCAGGCCAGCCAGCTGCGTCTCCCAGAACGCCTGCGCGGCTGCCGGATCCTGCTCCTGCAGCCAGCCGATGTACTCGCGAATCGAGCGCGCCGGGCGCCCCGGGTCCTGGCCCTGATAGCGCTGCATCACCTCCCCCATCAGGCGCGAGCTGCTCCAGCCGTCCATGAGGATGTGGTGGTGGGTGTAGATCAACTGGTAGGACGATTGCGCGCATCGCACCAGTGCCACGCGCATCAGCGGTGCCTGGGCCAGCTCAAAAGCGCGGGCCCGCTCGCTTGCTGCCAGTTCCTGCAAGGCGGCCTGCAAGTCAGGGCGGCTGCGCCAGTCCAGCAGCTGGAATTCCAGCTCGGCGTGCCGATAGACCGCTTGCAGCGGCTGCGCCTGCTCACCCTGCCAGATGAACCCGGTGCGCAGGATATCGTGCGCATCGACCGTGGCTTGCCAGGCGTGATGCAGGCGCTCGGGGTCCAGGCCGCGCACGGTACAGTCGAGCTGGTTGATGTAAGCCCCGGTCTCGGTCTGGTAGAGCGAGTGGAACAGCATGCCCTGTTGCATCGGCGACAGCGGGTAGAGGTCCGCCAGCAGATGGCTGGCCACCGGCAAGGCGTCCAGCGCGGCCTGGTCAAGCCCGGCCAGCGGCGCATCCGAGGGCGTCAGGCCACCCTGCCCGGGCGCCAGGCAATGGCCGACCAGGGCATTCAACTCGGCACCATAGTCATCGGCCAGGCGCTGGATCTGCGCCGGCTCGAACATCGCGTCGCTAAAGGTCCAGTCCAGGCTCAAGCGTCCCTGGTAGACCTGGCCGCTGACCGTCAGCCAGTTGCCCAGCGGCGCCTCCGGGCTGCGTTCGTCCCCCTTGGACTCGGTGGCGGGCAGCAACAACGCCTGGGCATTGAAGGCCCCGTCGACCTGGCCCAGGTAGTTGAAGGTGATACGCGGCGTCGGCAACCCCTGCAAGCGCTCACGGGCAGCTTGCGGGCCGAGGTATTTGAGCGCCCCGAAGCCGATACCACGCTGTGGCACTGCGCGCAGTTGCTCCTTGATCTGCTTGATCGAGTCGGCCAGCGTCGACGCAGGGGCCAGGCGCAGCGGAAACAGGCTGGTGAACCAGCCCACCGTGCGCGAAAGGTCAACATCGTCGAACAGCTCCTCACGGCCATGGCCTTCAAGCTGGACGTTGATCGCCGCCTGGCCGGTCCAGCGGCACAGCACCCGGCTCAGGGCCGTCAGCAGCAGGTCATTGATCTGCGTGCGGTAAGCGGCATTGGCCTGCTGCAACAACCGGCTAGTGGTTTCAGCGTCCAGGCGGGTGACGCAAACCTGTTTGCTGGCGCTGCTGGCCGCCTGTGCGAAACGCATGCCTGGCAGCGAAGCGGGAACATCTGCCAACTGCGCCTGCCAGTAATCCAGGCGCGCCTGCTGGGCAGGCGCATGCGCCCATTGCGCCAGGCGCTGCGCCCACTCGCGCAGCGAACTGGTGCGCGGCGGCAATTGCAGCGGCTGCCCGGCCAGGCATTGGCCGTAGGCACTTTGCAAATCTTCCAGCAGAATTCGCCAGGACACGCCGTCGACCACCAGATGATGGGCCGCCAGCAGCAGACGCTGGCTGCCGTCTTCAAGGTTCACCAGCAAGGCGCGCAGCAAGCTGTCGCCGTCCAGGCGCAGGCTTCGCTGCGCCTGGTTGACCAGGCTATCGAGGTCGGCGGCGCTCACCTGATGCCGCTGCCACAGTAGTTCGGCCACCGGCGCCGGCGCCTGCAGGTGGCAGTGCCAGCCAGCGGCGCCAGGCTCGAAGCGGGCACGCAGGGCATCATGCTGATCCAGCAGGGCCTGCAAGGCTTGCTCCAGCACCGGCCCCTGCAGCGCCACCTGCGGGCGCAGCAGAATCGACTGGTTCCAGTGCTGGCGCTGGGGAATGTCGGTGGCGAAAAAGCCCTGCTGGATCGGCAACAGCTGACATACGCCTTGCTCGGCCCCGCGCTCGACCACCTGCCGGGCAGCGCCCTGGGTCGCCTGGGCGGCCAGGCTGCGCACGGTCTGGTGCTGGAAGATATCCCGGGCGCTGAAATGGATGCCGGCGCTACGGGCACGGCTGACCAGTTGAATGGAAACGATGGAGTCGCCACCCAGCTCGAAGAAGTTATCGTTCAGCCCCACCTGCGGGCAGCGCAACACCTCTTGCCACACACTCGCCAAACGCAGTTCCAGGGCCGTCCCGACGCCTTGGCTGGAGGCCACCGACACAGGTGTGACAGGCGCGGGCAAAGCCTTGCGATCAAGCTTGCCGTTGGCGGTCAGCGGCAGGCGTTCGAGGACCACCCAGCGGCTGGGCAGCATATAGGCCGGCAGGCGTTCGCGCAGTGCATCAGCCACTTGTGCACTCAACTCGGCAGGCGCTGCAGCGGGGTCGACGGGCACCAGATAAGCCAGCAAGTGCTGTTGCTCGCCTTCCTGCCAGGCCATCACCAGGGCCTCGGCCAGCGCCGGATGACGCCGTAGGCACGCCTCGATCTCGCCGGTTTCGATCCGGTAGCCTCGAATCTTCAACTGCTGGTCAGCCCGACCGATAAACACCAGCTGGCCATCGCCGCCACGACGCACCAGATCACCGCTGCGGTACATCCTGGCACCGGGCTGGACGGCGAATGGGTCCGGCACGAAACGCTCGGCGGTCAGCCCGGGCTGTTCATGATAACCGCGGGCAATACCCGCGCCGCCCAGGTACAACTCGCCCGGGCAAGTGCTGGCCATCAATTGCAACCCGGCATCGAGCACCAGCGCCTGACGGTTTTGCAGCGCACGGCCAAGGTGGATGGCCGTGTCACCCTCAAGCTCACCGGCCAGCGCACCGACGGTACATTCGGTCGGGCCATAGTGGTTGAACACCCGGCAATCCGGTGCCAGGCGCTTGATACGCTCGAGCAACCCGGGTGTCGGCGACTCGCCGCCGAGGATCAGGCAACGCTGGGGAATGACCGCCTGGTTGTCCTGGCCCAGCAGCGCGGCAAAATGCGAAGGCACCACTTTCAGGGCATCGATGCGCTGCTGCTGCAGGTACTGGCCAAAGCCGTGGCCATCGAGTGCCAGGTCACTGTCGATCAGGTGCAGGGTCCGCCCCTGGCACAAGGCCCCGAACACCACGGTATGGCCGAGGTCGGCTGCCAGGGTCGAGACCAGGGCCAGCCGCTGCACGTCAGCCAGCGGCAGGCGCGCTTCCAGGCCCTGCAGGTAATGCAGCAGCGCCCCATGACTGACCATCACCCCTTTGGGCTGGCCAGTGGAACCGGAGGTGTGAATCACATAGGCCAGTGCCTCAAGCTCGCTCCGGCATTGCGGGTCGTGCTGCGCCGGGGCATAGGCCTGCGCATCATCAAGGGCCAGGGTCGCCAGTTGCGCGCACGGCGCCAGCGCTTGCAGCGCGCCGGCGCGCCCGAGTACCAGGCTACAGCGACTGGCCTCGACCATCTGCTGCAGGCGCCGTGGTGCCAGCTGGGGATCGAGCGGCACATAGGCCGCCCCACTCTTGAGCGTTGCCAGCAGCGCGACCAGCGATTCCAGCGAGCGCTCGGCAAGTATCGCGACCTTGTCCTGCGCACCGACTCCCAGGGCAATCATGCGGTGCGCCAGTTGGTTGGCGCGGGTGTTGAGCGCGGCGTAGCTCAGTTGTCGTTCGCCCTCCACCAGCGCCAGGCGCTCGGGATGCAACCTGGCCTGTTGCTCGATCTGCCCGTGCACACTGCCCTGCAGCGTCAGCGCTTGGGCTGGCGCCGCACTGGCCAATAGCGCCTGCTGTTGCTGCGGCGCGAGCAGTGCCAGTTCACCCAATGGCCGCTGCGGTTCGGCCAGCGCTGCACGCAACAGGTTAAGCCAGTGCCCGGCCATCTGTTCGATGGTTGCGGCGTCGAACACATCCTCGGCGTAGACCAGCGATGCCTGCAGCTGGCTACCCAGCTCATGGGTGTTGAAGGTCAGGTCGAAACGGGCCGATTCGCTGCCGCTGTCCAGTGCCTGCAGGCGCAAGCCCGGCAGGTTCCGCTCGGTTGCTGGCGCAGCACTGGCCTGGTGATTGAACAACACCTGAAACAGCGGCGTCTGGTTAAGGCTGCGATCAGGCTGCAGGGCATCGACCAGTTGCTCGAACGGCAGGTCCTGATTGGCCTGGGCCTCCTGCACCCGTTCCCGGACCTGGGCAAGCAGTTGCTCGAAGCTCATCCACGGTTCAATCTCGGCCTGCAACACCTGGGTGTTAACGAAGAAACCGATCAGGTGCTGGACCTCGGCACGGCCGCGGTTTGCCACCGGGGTGCCGACCCGCACCGTGCCTGCGGCGCTGTAGCGATGCAACAAAGCCTGGATGCCGGCCAGCAGCACCATGAACAGGGTCGCCCCCTGGCCACTGGCGAAGCGCCGCAAGTCCTGCCCCAGGCCCGGCTCCAGCGCCAGCGTGTGGCGGGCGCCGCGCTGCTCGCGCAGCATCGGCCGCGGGCGATCCAACGGCAACGCCAACGACACCGGTTCGCTGCCCAGCCGTGCCTGCCAGTAGGCCAGTTGCCGATCGGCTTCCCCGGCCTGCAACCACAGACGCTGCCACTTGGCATAGTCGGCATAGTGCACGCTCAAGGCCGCGGGTTGCGCGCCCGCCTGGCCCTGACTGATACGCGCATAGTGACCGCTTACTTCATCGACCAGAATCGGCATCGACCAGGCATCGGTAACGATATGGTGCGTACAGAACACCAGCACATGCTCGTCCTGCCCCAGACGAATCAGCGTGGCACGCAGCAACAGATCGGTTGCCAGGTCAAAGGGCTGCGCAATCAAGGCGGCCAGTTCGGTCTGCAGAGCCGACTCATCCAGGCCGCTGCGATCCAGCACCTGCAAGCTCAACGAGCGGTCAGCGTGACAGCGCTGCACGACCCTGTCGTCGATCAGTTCGAAGTTGGTGCGCAAGGCTTCATGGCGGTTGATCAGCGCCTGCAGGCTAGCGCCCAGCGCCGCGCAGTCCAGTGCGCCTTGCAGGCGCAACACGGCCGGTTGATTGTAGGCACTCGATTGCGCATCAAGTTGCCAGAGAAACCACAGCCGTTGCTGGGCATAGGAGGCCTGGATGAGTTCGTCGGCCTGCTGGCGCGGCGGGATCGGCAGCATCTCCAGCGACAACCCCTGCTCGATCATTCGCGCCTGCAGTGCTTTCTGCTCCAACGGCCCCAGCGCGGCAAAGCGCTTGGCCAGGGTGAGCATGCGTTCGTTCAGCTGGCTCATACCTGCTCCGCCGCGTCGAACAGGGCTTCGAGGGCATCGACCTTGCTTTCACTCAGGCCGGAATCGCGATACTGCGCCACTTGCTCCGCCAGCAAGGCGACGGTCTCACCCTCGAAGAACACCCGCAGCGGCAGGTTAAGGTTCAGGCGCGCCTGGACTTCGGAGCGGATACGCGTCGCCAGCAGCGAATGGCCGCCCAGGGCAAAGAAGTTGTCATGGATACCCACCTGCTCCAGGTGCAGCGCCTCCTGCCAGATTGCTGCCAGGGTTGCTTCCAGCTCATTACGCGGCGCCACGAACTCGTGGCTCTGCGGCTGCAGCGCCGCCAGGGCATTGCGGTCGAGTTTGCCATTGGGGGTCAGCGGGAAACGCTCGAGCACGCGCACGAAGGCCGGCACCATGTACTCGGGCAGTTGTTCGCGCAAGGCATCGAGCAAGGATTGTTCGGTACTCGCTGGGGTCTGCCCGTCTGTGTGCAGCACATAGGCCGCCAATTGCGCCCCGGCAGCGCTTTCGCGCACGACCACCGCCGCTTCGCGGACACCCGGCAACTGCGCCAGGCGCGATTCGATCTCGCCCAGTTCGATACGAAAACCGCGAATCTTCAGCTGGAAATCCAGGCGCCCAAGGTAGTCGATGCAACCATCGACCCCGGCGCTGACCCGATCCCCGGTACGGTACAGGCGCTGCCCGGGCTCCTTGGCAAAGGGATCGGGAACAAAACGGCTGGCGGTCAGCCCCGGACGCTGCAGGTAACCCCGCGCAAGCCCCGGGCCACCGACGTACAACTCACCTTCACAACCGAAGCCGGCCATTTCGCCAGCCTCATCCAGGGCCAGTAGGCGGGCGCCAGCGATCGGTGCGCCGATGGGTACCCGCTCGCCTTGCGGATCCTGTTCCAGGGCATGGGCCGAGCACCACACGGCACTTTCCGACGGCCCGTATTCATTGACCAGCAGAGTTTGCGCCAGGCGCTGGCGGTGACGCACGGCGAGCTCCGGCGGACACGCCTCGCCAGCGACGATCACACAACTCAGCGCCGGCTGTTCCAGGTGTTCGAGGATCTGCGCATAGAACGAGGGCAGCGCGAGGAAGTGGGAAATCTGCTCGCGCTCGATCAGTGCGGCAAGGCGTTGCGGATCCTTGTGTTCCTCTTCGCCAGGCAGGCACAGGGTGCCGCCCTGGGCCAGGCTCCAGAAAATCCCGGCAACCGAACTGTCGAAGGAAAACGACGAAAGCATCAGGAAGCGCAACAGCGGCTGGCGATAGAACAGGCCGCGGGCGCGGGTCGAGGCACAGGCATTGGCGTGGCTGATCATCACGCCCTTGGGCTTGCCGGTTGAGCCGGAGGTGTAGATGACGTAAGCCAGGCTCGCCGCAGAATGGCGCTTGCGCAAAGGCAGCAGGTCGCTGGGTGGCAAGGCATCCAGCTGCAAGCGCTGGACCCCGGGCGCCACCTCGATATCGTCGGCCAGCGGCTGCAGACTGATCAGGCACTGTGCCCGGGCATCATGCAGCATGAACGACAGGCGCTCGGCCGGATAGCCAGGATCCAGCGGCAGGTAGGCGCCACCCGCCTTGAGAATACCCAGCAAGGCCACGACGATTTCCACCGAGCGCGAACCATACACCGCCACCACGCTGTCGCCACCCACACCGCATGCCTGCAGGGCGCGCGCCAGTTCATCCGCCCGGCGGTCCAGTTCGGCATAGCTCAGGCGCTGATCGCCAATCTGCAAGGCGATGCGTTGCGGATGCAAGGCCGCCATCTGCTCGAACAGACCATGCAGGGCATCATCGGCGGCAGCCGGCAGCGCCAGGCTGCGGTCAAAACGCGCCAGCAAGGCTGCGGCCTGCTCGACATCGACAGTGTTCAGCTGCTCAGGCGCACAGCCAAGATCAGCCGCCGCGTTGAGCGCAAAGGTGTCAAATTGCGCCAGCCAGGCCTGCAATTGAGCAGGCGCGAACCCTTGCCCAGGCGCAGACAGTTGCAGGCAGACGCCATCCGCTTGCGCCCGCGCACTCAGGAAAAGCTTGTCGTTGCGATAGTCATCCAGTTCGACCCGCCACTGTTCAGCCGCTGGCGCCTGGGTGTAGGCGCAGGCAAACACTGGCAGCGCCCCGGCAGCGCTCATGTCCGGTTCATTCAGGCAATCGAGCCAGGATCGGCCCTCGGCCAGTTGCACGGCGAACGCTGCCAGCTGCTCGCGCAACGCCAGGCCAGGCTGCAGGTTGAATGCCTGCGGCAGGCGTCGGGCAAAATGGCCAAGCGTGTGCTGCAGCTGGTCATTGCGTCCGTCGACCTCCAGCGCTACCAGCAGCGGCTGTTGCCGGGTCAGCACGCTGAGGAAACTGCCCCAGAGAAACAGCAGCGCCTCTGGCGGTGCAAGCCCGGCCTCGGCCTGCATTACGGCCAATGCCGAGTTCAGGCCAGGGCTCAAGCGTTGACACTGGTTGCGCTCCCCTGCGCCCTGTTCGATCGCTTCGAAGGGCAAGCGCCGCCCAGGGGCCTGTGCTGCTGCCAGGCCACGCCAGTAGGCTTTGCCCTGGCGAGCGAACGCCTCTTCATCAAGATCGGCCTGCCAGGCGGCGTAGTCGGCATACTGCAAGGCCTCGAAGGGCGCCAGGGTGTCACCCCGGTACAACGCCAGGATCTCTTCTGCCAGTTGCCCGAGCGCTTGCTCGTCGGCGCTGGCCAGGGCCACGCCGACCAGCACCTGCGCGCCGGCCACGCAGGCCACCAGAGGCGCTTGCTCAAGCAACGCATTCAACTGCGCCCGCGCCTGGGCTTCGGTGTGCACGAGGGCAATGCTCACGCGAACCTGCTCGGCGATTTCCTGCACCGGCAGCTTGAGCCCCGCGACCTGGGTGTAACGGGTGCGCAGAATCTCGTGGCGCTGGCCCAGTTCACTCAACACCGCCTCGAGCCGCCCTGGCTCGACCGGCTCGGCAAAATTCAGCCACAGCCGGGCAATGCGCGGTTGTTCACTCTGGGCCTGGAGAATCAGCGCCTGCTGCGCCGAAGTCTGGAAAATCTCTGCTGGGTTCGCGTCTGTCATGGGGTCTTCCTTAGCCGATCGCCACTTCGCTGCTTTTGAGCGGGATGGCCATTGCCGTGAGTATTTTTCGCGGGCCGGCATAACCGTTGCGCGCATGAATAGTGAAAATGTTGTCGAGGATCACCACGTCGCCCTTCTGCCAGGGGAACTCGACCATGACCTCGCGGTAGAGCTGCTGAAGATGGCGCACGTAGTCCTCGGGAATCGGGCTGCCGTCACCAAAGAAGGTGTTTTGCGGCAGGTCGTCGTCGGCGAACTCGGCACGCAGGCTGTCGCGAATGCTCTCGGGTAAGGTCAGGGCGTTGAAGAAGGTCGCGTGGTTGAACCACACCGTTTCGCCGGTACGCGGGTGGCGCACCATCGCCGGGCCTTTTTGCCGGGTGCGCAGGCGATTACCGGGCTTCCATTCGGGGGTGATGCCGATCTTCGCGCAGTAGGCTTCGACCTCGGCGCGATCCTCGGTCTGGAACACCGTCTGCCAGGGCAGGCCCATGCCGTCGCCATAGTTGCGCACGTAGAGCACGCCTTGGCGCTGGAAGGCCTCGCGCACCTGTGGGTCGATACGCGGCAGAATCAGCCGGGTATCGCCAAACGGCGTCTCGCCACCGCTGGCCGATGGCAGGTCGCAGTAGAAGTACAGGTGCAACGGGAATACCGGCGAGTAGGAGTGCTCGTTGTGCGGAAAGATCTTCTCCGCCGAGGGGTAGTCGGTCGAGCTGTAGACATTGTGCTTGCGGCTGATCTGGGTCCGCGGCGAGGCACGGAACAGGTACTCCAGCGCGCCGCCGGAGATCGCATCGACGCACTGGTTGAATTCGCCGATATCCTCTACCGCAAACCCCCGAAACAGGATGGTCGCGTGCTGGTCGAGCTTGCGTTCGATCAGTTCACGGTTCTGACCGGCCCACTCCGCCAGGTTCACCCCGGCCACCCGCGGGGTGCACAGCAGCGGAATGCTGCTGCCTTCGAACAACGGCGAGAAACTCACCAGGCTGTCCTGGTCCATGTTCAGACTCTTTCGCCGCCCCTTGGCCAGCACCGGTATGGCTTGCGGCTCGCACTTGGACATTTCCCTCTCCCCGTTCGGTAAGGCCGGCAAGCCCCTGGGCCCACCGGCGTGACTATGTCTATTGCACTTGCAGGCGGCTGGCCCGACGCCGAATCGGGTGGTGCGCCTGCAGTTGCGCCTGGCGCGCCGCGACGCGTGCCTGCTCGGCTGCCGCACGAATGTTTGCGGCCTCGGCCAGCACCGCTGCCAGGGTGGCCTGTGGCGCACTCAGCAACTGCTGGAAAATCCCTTGCAACTGAGCGAACAGATCGTCCATGTCGGTGGCCGTATACAGGCTGCCATCGCACTTGAACGCGACCCGAATGGCGCTGGCGTCGTTGACGAACTCGGCGATCAGGTCCAGCTCCGTCGCCGCCTGCCCCGCCTCGCAACTCTCTACTCGCAGCCCTTGAGGGTGCGGCATGGCCGCACTGCCCTCCTGGTAGATGAACTTGATTGCAAACAGCGGCGAGCGCCCCGCCTGGCGCGGTAAGCGCAAGGCCTCGACCAGACGATCGAATGGCAGGTCCTGATGGTCCGAAGCCTCGATCACCGTGGTCCGGCAACGGCTCAGCCATTGCTCGACCGTGGCTTGTTCGTTCACCTCTAGTTGCAGTACCAGTTGGTTAACGAAGAAGCCGACCATTTCTTCAATGCCGGCATGGTTGCGGTTGGCGATATCGGTACCCAGGCGCACGCGCTGGCTGTCGCTGCGCTGGGCCACGGCCAGGGCAAAGCCCGACAGCAGGAGCATGTACAGGGTCAACCCCCGGTCCTTGGCATGGGCGCGCAAGGCTTCGCTCATGGATGCGCTGAAAGCGAACCCGTGAACCTGGCAGCCGCCCTCGCCGGTGATTGCCAAGGGCAGCTGCGAGCCCGGCAAGCGGGTCAGCGCATGCTGGTCACCGAGGGTGCTGCGCCAGTAGGCGAGCTGTCGCTGCATTTCGCCAGCAGCCAGCCACTGACGCTGCCAGACGGCAAAGTCCACGTAGCCCAGTTCAACCGCCGGCAGCGGCGCGGCCTGGTGTTGCGCGAAAGCGTCATAGAGGGTGACAAACTCACGCAGCAGGATGGCGAAGGACCAGTGGTCGGCGACGATATGGTGCAAAGTCACCAGCAGGTAATGCTGCTCGGACGCCACCTGCACCAGCGCTACCCGCAGCAATGGCCCCTTGACCAGGTCGAACGGCGCGTTGGCTTCGCGCTCCAGCACCTGCTCCAGCCTGGCCTGGCGTTGCTCGGCGCACAGCTCGCGCAGGTCGATCCGCTGCAGCGCCAGCGGCATGCTCGCGTGTTGCAACTGCCAGCTGTCCCCGCCTTCCTGCAGGTAAGTGGTGCGCAGCACCGCATGGCGTTGAATCAGCCCCTGGAACGCCTGTTCGATAGCGCCGACATCGAGCACGCCGTCGAGCCTGAGGGCGCGAGGAATGTTGTACATCGAGCTTTCCGGCGCCAGCTGCCAAAGGAACCAGAGCCGCTGCTGGGCATAGGACAACGGCTGAAGCGGCTGCTGTGGCGCTCGCTGCAACGGCGGGGCAACGCCCACTGGCTGCTGGTCGAGGCTTTGCAGGGCCTGGGCAAAAGCGCCCAGGTCGGCAGCTTCGAACAGTAGCCGCAACGGAACATCCAGCCCCAGGGCATGACGCACCCGGCTGATGACCTGGGTGGCCAGCAACGAATGGCCGCCGAGGTCGAAGAAGTTGTCGCGCAAGCCGACCCGGGCAACCTCCAGCACGTCAGTCCAGTACTGCGCCAGCTGGCGCTCCAGGGCCGTGACCGGCGGCACATGATGGTGCTGCAGCAAACTGGCATCCGGCGCCGGCAAGGCCTTGCGATCCACCTTGCCGTTGGGCGTCAGCGGCAGTCGCTCGAGAATCTGCCAGTGCGCCGGCAGCATGTAATCGGGCAACCCCTGGCTCAGCGCCTGACGCAAATGGTCGCGCAAGGCCATGCGTGTGGCGACGTCTTCAGCGGCCAGTGGCTGCTCCGGCACCACGTAGGCCACCAGTTGCTGCCCGCTCGCGGCCGGCACGGCCAGCACCACCGCCTGGGCGACTTGCGCCTGTTCCAGCAGCCGCGCCTCGATCTCGCCGATCTCGACGCGAAAGCCGCGAATCTTCACTTGATGATCGATCCGCCCGATGTACTCCAGCGCACCGTCGTCCAGGTAGCGCACCAGATCGCCGCTGCGATACAGGCGGGCCCCGGGCGAGGCGGCAAAGGGGTCAGGTACGAAACGCTCGGCGGTCAACGCCGGCCGACCGTGATAACCGCGGGCCAGGCAGGTGCCGCCGATATACAACTCACCCACCGCCGCGCGCGGCTGCAGGCTCAGATCCTCGGCCAGCACGTAGGCACTGCGCTGGGCAACCGGGCGACCGATCGGTGCGTAAACCGAATCGATGCCGGTGTGCGTGTCGGCTTCCCACAGAAACGGCGTGATCACGGTTTCGGTCGGGCCGTAGCCGTTGACGATGTACTGGGGTTGCAACACCGCCTGAATCTGCTCGAAGCCCTCTTTCGGGAACGCCTCGCCGGCAACGTTGAACGAACGCACTTTCACCCGACGCTCAGAGGTTGCGGCCCAGGCAGCCAGCTGGCAGGCATACTGGGTCGGGAAATAGACGATGCTGGCCTGCTCGGTCTCGATCACCTGCAGCGCCTCTTCGGCGCTCCAGAGCCCCTCGCCGCGCAAGATACAGCGGGCACCACTGACCAGCGGCAACAGCCACTGCTCGGTGCCCCAGTCGAAATTCAGCGAAGCGAAATGCAGGAACCGGTCATCCGGCGAAACCCGGTAGCAGTCCTGCATGGTGCGAATATGGGTGAGCAAGGCCCCCTGCTCCAGGGCCACGCCCTTGGGCTGACCGGTCGAGCCGGAGGTGTAGATCAGGCACGCCAGGTTGTGCGCCGACAGTTCGACCTGCGGGTTGCTGTCATCAGCGGCCAGCTCCAGGCTGGCGTAGTCCAGCACCCGGACGTTGTCGGTGCCGACCAGCCCGGCACACTGCGCCTCGGCCAGGATCAGCCTGACACCGCTATCGGCGATCATGTAGGCCAGGCGCTCGGCAGGGTACTCAGGGTCCAGCGGCACATAGGCGCCACCGGCCTTGAGAATCGCCAGCAAGCCGACGATCAGCGCCTCGCTGCGGTGCATGCAGATCCCCACCAGCACATCCGGGCCAACGCCGTCGCTGATCAGCCGCCGGGCCAGGCGGTTGGCCCGGGCGTTGAGCGCCTGGTAGCTCAATTGCCGTTCCCCGACCACCAGCGCCACAGCCTGCGGCCGGGAGTGGGCCTGGGCCGCAATCATCTGCGCCAGCCCGAGCGGCGGCTCGGCAACAACCCGGGCTTGCGGCCAGGCCAGCAGCGCCTGACGCTCGGCGGCCGTCACCAGGTCGAAATCAGCCAGCACCCGGTCACCACCCTCAATGAACTGTTCGAGCAGGCCGTGCAACTGGGCCGCCAGCCCGTCAATGGCCGGGGCAGCAAACGCCGCCTGCTGATAGCTGTAGTGCAGGTCCAGGGTCTGGCCCAGGGTCACGGCGATGGTCAAGGGATAGTTGGTGCGTTCAAGGTTACTGACAGCACCGAACTGCACACCCAGCCCTTGCCCTTCGGCCAGGGCAGCGTCCAGCGGGTAGTTCTCGAACACCAGCAAGGTATCGAACAGCGCATCGCTGCCCTGCCCCGACCAGCGCTGGATATCGAACAACGGCGTGTGCTCGTGCTCGCGCAGGGCCAGGTTGGTCTGCTGTACCTCCTGCAACCAGCAACTGAGGGTGTGCCCGGACTGCGGCCGGGCAATCACCGGCAGGGTGTTGATGAACAGGCCAATCTGTTGCTCGATGCCGCGAATCTGCATCGGCCGCCCAGCCACGGTAGCCCCGAAGGCCACCGTGTCCTGCCCGGTGTAGCGTTGCAACAGCAGCAACCAGGCCGCCTGCACCAGCGTATTGAGGGTGACTTTCTGCTGACGGGCAAAACCGCTCAGGCGCTCGGTGATCTCGCTGCCCAGGTGCTGATAATGATCGCCATGGGCACAACGCTCGGCGACGGCCGCGGGAGCCCGCAGGGCATTGGCCAGGCGTGTGGGCAGGGCCAGGTTGGCCAATTGCGTACGCCAGAACGCTTCACTGGCCTGCGCATCCTGACGCTGCAGCCACTCGATGTAGTCCCGGTACCGACCCGCTACCACCGGCACCGCCTGGCCGCTGTAGCGCTGGAGGACTTCGCCGAGCAGGCGAGCGTTGCTCCAGCCATCGAGCAACAGGTGATGGCTGGTCTGGATCAGGTGGTAGCGCGCTGCTGCGGTGCGTACCAGGGTCAGGCGCAGCAAGGGCGCCCGGCTGAGCGCGAAGCCATCCAGGCGTTGCTGCTCGGCCAGTTGCCCAAGGGCCTGTTCAAGGTCGTCGCGATCACGCCAGTCCAGTACCTGCCACGGCAGCTCGACCTGCTTGTAGACCATCTGCAGCGGGCGCTCCAGCTCACCTTCCCAGACGAACCCGCTGCGCAGAATATCGTGGGCCTGCACCGCACCTTGCCAGGCAGCGTGCAAGCGCTGTGGGTCAAGGCCATCAACATCGACGCGCATCTGGTTGATGTAATCGCTGCCACCTTGCTCGTACAGGCTGTGGAACAGCATGCCCTGCTGCATCGGTGACAACGGGTAGATGTCTTGCAGTTCGCGACTGCACACCGGCAGACGGTCAAGGGCGCCTTGATCCAGGCGTGCCAGGGCAAAGTCCGAGGCAGTGGCCTGGCCCGGCGCCTGCTGGCAGCAATGGGCAATCAGTTCGCGCAGCTCGTCGCTGAAGGCGTCGACCAGCGCCTGGATGCTGTCGGGGGCGAACATCTGCTGGCTGAAACCCCAGCGCAAGGCCAGCTCGCCGCCGTACACCTGCCCTTCCACGGTCAACCAGTTGGCCAACGGCGCCTGCGGGTCCTGGGCCCGGCCGCCGCTAGCGCTAGCCGGGACGAACAGCGCCTGCTCGTCGAACTGGCGATCGAACTGGCCCAGGTAGTTGAAGGTCACCCTTGGCTTTGGCAGCACAGCCAGGCGCGCAGCCAGCTGCGGCGCCCCCAGGTAGCGCAGCAAGCCATGACCGATGCCCTTGCCGGGGACGCCGCGCAATTGCTCCTTGACGCCCTTGATGGCCTCGCCGATCTCGGTTGCCGGCACCAGGAGCAGCGGATACAGGCTGGTAAACCAGCCGATGCTGCGCGACAGGTCGAGGTCATCGAACACGTCCTCGCGGCCATGCCCTTCAAGCTCGATCAACCCCCCCGGAGCCTTTGTCCAGCGGCTCAGCACCCGCGCCAGAGCCGTCAGCAACAAGTCATTGACCTGGGTGCGGTAGGCCGCTGGCGCCACTTGCAGCAACTGCCGGGTGGTGTCGGCATCGAAGCGGCACTCGATCTTCAGTTCATGGCGGTTTTCCAGGCTGGCCCCAGGGTCGGCGGCAGGCAACTCGGCAACGCTGCTGGCCTGCAGTTGCGATTCCCAGTAATCCACCTCGTCGCCGCGCCGCTGCGCTTCCTGCTCAAGCTGCAACGCCCAGTCCTGGTAGGCGCTGGTGCGAGGTGCCAGGGTGGGCACTTGCCCCTGCTGGACCTGGCGATACAGCGCTTGCAAGTCTTCCAGCAGAATCCGCCACGACACCCCGTCGACCACCAGGTGATGAAGCACCAGCAGCAGTTGCTGGGTCCCGTCAGCAAGGTCCAGCAGCAACACCCGCAGCAATGGGCCGTGCTGCAGATCCAGGCTGCGCTGCGCTTGTTCGCAGCATGCCAGCGCCTGCTGCGCGTCACTGGCCTGGCGTACCCAGAGCACTGCGCCCGGCTGCGCCGCGTACTGTTGCTGCCAACCAGCGGCCTGCGGGGTAAAACGCAAGCGCAAGCTGTCGTGATGGCCCAGCAGGTGGTCCAGCGCCTGTTGCAGGTGCTGCGCATCCACCGGCTCACGCGGGGTCAGGAGCAACGACTGGTTCCAGTGCTGGCGCTGCTCGATCGCCTGGTCGAAGAACCAGCGCTGGATCGGCGTCAGGACGACATCGCCACTGGCCGCCGCCCGCGCCACCACCGCCTGGCCGCGACCGGCCACCTGGGCCAGGCTGCGCACCGTCTGGAACTGGAAAATGTCCTTGGGACTGAGGACCAGACCTACCTGGCGAGCGCGGCTGACGACCTGCATGGAGACGATGGAATCGCCGCCCAGCTCGAAGAAGTTGTCCAGCACACTGACCTGCTCAAGCCCCAGCAGGTCCTGCCAGATCGCCACCAGCGCCTGTTCGTGTTCATCGGCGGCGTCCACGTGCTCGCGCGCCGCCAGGAGCGTATCGGCCGCCGGCAGCGCCTTGCGATCGAGCTTGCCGTTGGGCGTCAGCGGTAGCTGCGCCAGGAATATCAGCGCCGCAGGCACCATGTAGTCCGGCAGGTGCTCGGCCAGTGCGGCCTTGAGCTGTTCGCGCAGGGCGATCTGCCGGGCAGCCTGGGCATCAACGATCGTCGAGTCGACGGGCACCCCGTAGGCGACCAACTGCTGGCCGGCCGGTCCTTCCTGCACCAGCACCGCCACTTCCCGTAGCAACCGGGTGCCCAGCAGGCGGGTTTCGATCTCGCCCAGCTCGATCCGAAAACCGCGGACCTTGACCTGGTGATCGATACGCCCGACATACTGGATTTCACCGCCGTCGCGGTACCGCACCAGGTCGCCGGTGCGGTACAGGCGTTGACCTTCGCCGGCAAACGGATTGGGCAGGAACTTCTCGGCGGTAAGCCCCGGCCGGCCCAGATAGCCGCGCGTGATGCCGGCCCCCGCCAGGTACAGCTCGGCAGCCCGCCCCTGGGCTACCGGTTGCAACTCGGCATCGAGCAGATAACTGGCGGTATGCGGCAACGGGCGCCCGATACTGGCCCGCCCACCGGCCTGGCGACGCGTCCAGGTCGAATAGGTGGTGTCTTCGGACGGCCCGTACAAGTCGTAGACATGCTCCAGGCCCGGGAGTTGATAGAGGCTGTCGACCAGGCTCTGTTTCAGCGGCTCGCCTGCCAGGTTGATAATCCGCACGCCCGGCGGGATCTGTCCGCTGCGCTGCAATGCGCCAATCGCCGACGGCACGGTGTTGATCAGGCGCACCTGATCACGCCCAGGGAGTTCGGGCAACGCCAGGGCATTGCGCGCCAGCACGATGAAGCCACCACCGGCCAGGGTCACGAACAATTCCCAGACTGACAAGTCGAAACAGATCGACGTGGACGCCAGCACCCCCTGAATGTCTTCTGGGCGATAGGCCTGCTGCGACCAATGCACCAAGGCCAGGACATTGCGATGAGTAATCGCAACCCCCTTCGGACGCCCGGTGGAACCGGAGGTATAAATAACATAGGCGAGGTTGCTGGCGCTGCCGCGCAGGCCGGGGGCAGTGGGTGGCCAACTGCTCAGCGCCGACTCTTGAGGTTCGACCAGCATTACCTGTGCACGGGTTTGCAAGGCCAGTTGCTCGACCACTCCGGCATCACTGAGCAGCACCCGCGCACCGCTGTCCTCAAGCATGTACGCCACCCGCTCGGGCGGGTAATCCGGATCCAGCGGCACATAGGCACCGCCGGCCTTGAACACTGCCAGCAACGCCACCAGCAGGTGTGGGCTGCGCGGCAAGGCGATGCCCACTCGCACCTCCGGGCCAACCCCGGCGGCGATCAGGCGATGGGCCAGGCGGTTGGACCAACGCTCGAGCTCAAGGTAGCTGTAACCCTCGTGACCGTGCAGCAACGCCAGCGCATCGGGCTGTGCGGCGGCCTGCTCAGCGATCAGCTGGTGCACACACAGGTCCTGACGGTAGCCTGGGCCGACCGGGTTCCAGTCATGAACCATGCGCTGGAATTCAGCAGGGTCGAGCAGGCTCAGTTGGCCGATGCTTTGCTGGGGCGAGGCGACCATTGCACGCAGCAGGTTCAACCAGTGCCCGGCCATGCGCTGGATCGTTTCCAGCGTGAACAGGTCTTCGGCAAAGGTCAGTGCCGCCTGCAACTGCCCGGCCTTTTCCCAGGTGTCCAGGCTCAGGTCGAACTGAGTGGTGCGCCCCTGCTGTTCGATCAAGCCCAGGCTCAGGCCCGAAGCAGTCTTCACCGAGGTAATGTCGGTGACCACTGGCTGGTGGTTGTACATCACCTGAAACAGCGGGTTATGGCTCAGGCTGCGCTCCAGCTTGAGCGCTTCCACCAGGCGCTCGAACGGCAGCTCCTGATGTGCCTGCGCCCCTAGCGCGGCCTCGCGCACCCTGGCCAGCAGTTCGCTCACGCACGTCTGGCTGTCGACCTGGCAACGCAATACCTGGGTGTTGACGAAAAAGCCGATCAGGCCCTCGACCTCATTGCGATTGCGGTTGGCAATCGGCACGCCGACGCGCAGGTCGGTCTGCCCGCTGTAGCGATGCAACAGGCATTGGAATCCGGCCAACAGGACCATGAACAAGGTCGATTGATGGGCCTGGGCCAAACCCCGCAGTTGCTCGGCCAGCGCCGTATCGACCGTGAAGGTGTAGCGCTTGCCACGGTGGCTCGGCAACGCCGGCCGGGGGAAATCACAGGGCAGCTCCAGCACCGGATGCTCGTCGCCCAGCACCGATTGCCAGTACTGCAGTTGGCGCTCCTGTTCTCCGGCTTGCAACCAGCAACGCTGCCACAGCGCGTAGTCGCTGTACTGGATCGGCAGCGCTGGAAGCTCGGGAGCCTGGCCGCGCTCATGGGCGTCGTAACAGCGAACGAACTCATCGATCAGCACGTTCATCGACCAGCCGTCGGAGACAATATGGTGCAAGGTCAACAGCAGTACGTGGCGCTCGGAGTCAAGCTGCAGCACGGCCACCCGCCACAAGGGGCCCTGCTCAAGATCAAAAGGCCGCAGCGCCTGTTGTTGCGCATGTTCACGGACGGCGGCGTCCTGCTGCGCCGGGTGCAGTGCACTGAGGTCGATGCATTCTATCTGCAGCGCTTGCGGCGCCGGCACTTGCAGCAGGCTCCCGTCGTCCTGCCGGGCGAATGCGGTACGCAGGGTTTCGTGCCGCTCACTGAGGCTGATGAACGCTTTTCGCAGGGCCTGTTCATCCAGGCGGCCCTGCAAGCTGACCGCACCCGGCAGGTTGTAGGCGGCGCCTTGCGGCTCCAGTTGCCAGAGAAACCACATGCGCTGCTGCGCATAGGACGGCAGACCGCGCTCGGCTGCCTGAACCTGGGCGGGAATGGGAAAGAGCGCGAAATCGACCCCTTCACGGGCCAGTGCTTGCAGAAAGATCCGGCGCTTTTCCGGCGGCAATTCTAGGAATCGGCTGGCAAGTTTACGGGAGTCTTGTGCATTCATCGGCGTTCATCCATCCAGTGGGGCAGCGAGCCGGGCAGCTCGGTATCCATGGGAAACGGATGGCCAACGGGGAAAATTAACCGTTGTAGCGGGGCGCCACCGGTCGGCTGAAACATTTGCTTTCAACTAACCCTGCGGGTTTTACGATTCTCGTTCGTCTTATCTATTGCAGTCCCAAGGCTGAGCATCGGCTCGACCTCAATTTCTCTGAAAAGACACCTGCAATGTCCCAGAAAGCGAAAAAGTCCAAATCCAGGCTGTGGTTCCTGGTCCATAGCTGGCTCGCCCTGCCGATCTGGTTTTTCGTCCTGATCGTCTGCGTCACCGGCACCCTGGCGGTGGTCAGCCAGGAAATCGTCTGGCTGGCCAACCCCGATGTGCGCGCCAGCAAGCCTGATGGCGACGCCGAGCGGCTGAGCTTCCAGCAGGTGCTCGATGCCCTGCACAAGGCCGAGCCGGACATGGCCGTGAACTTCATCAGCCAGCCGGATGGCTCGCACTTCGCCCTCACCGCCTCCGTGGTATTCCCCGACGGCAGCGCGCCGACCCTGTACGTCAACCCCTACACCGGGGCGATCCAGGGCAAGAGCCCGTCGTTCAGCTTCGAGGCCTTCACCCGTGCCCTGCACGGCTGGTGGCTGGTGCCGTTCACCAATGGCTACAGCTGGGGCTGGTACCTGGTGTCGCTGCTCGGCCTGCCGATGCTGGCCTCGCTGGTCACCGGGCTGGTGGTCTATAAACGGTTCTGGAAAGGTTTCTTTAAGCCGACCTTGCGCTTCAACCATGGCGCGCGGATCTTCTGGGGCGACTTCCACCGCCTGAGCGGCATCTGGTCGATCTGGTTCATTGCGGTGATTTCCATCACCGGCACCTGGTTCCTGATCCAGGCGATCCTGGGTGACAACCACATCACCCTCTCCACGGAACCGGTGGTGCCGGTGATTGCCCGTGAAGACGTGCCACGCACCGAATCGGGTGCACCGGCCCCGCGCATCAGCCTGGATGACGCCACGCGCATCGCCAAGGAGCAGATCCCTGGCCTGGACGTGAGCTTCGTCTCCCTGCCCGGCAATGCCTATGCCCACGTCTACCTGGGCGGACGCGGCTGGTACCCGTTGATGTTCCAGACCGTCAACGTCAACCCGTACAACAGCAAGATCGAGTCGCAGTTCCTGATCGACGACCGCTCAACCCTGGAGTTCGTCACCGAATCCATGCGCCCGCTGCACACCGGCGACTTCGGCGGCCTGGCGATCAAGCTGATCTGGGCTTTCTTCGGCCTGGTGCTGTCGATGATGGTCTTGAGCGGCCTGCTGATCTGGACCAAGCGTACTGCCCAGGCCACCGCCGCCGCCCTCAAACGCGAGCAGAGGCCTCGCAAGCAAATCGCCACCGCTACCGATACCGCCACGGAGGCCAGCCTATGAGCAAGGCAGCAGTTGCGCCGCAAAGCCCGTTGAGCCGTTTCTGGCACAAATGGCGCTTTCACCTGAACATCCTGTTGTTGCTGATTCCGCTCGGCTTCATGCCCAAGTACTTTGCCGACGCGGCGTTGTTTCGCGGTGACAGCGGCCTGGGCGAGCGTGAGCTGGGCGAGATCCAGGTCGGCCCCTGGAGCGTG
The DNA here is from genome assembly GCF_900275665.1 of Pseudomonas sp. JV241A. Lineage (NCBI taxonomy): Bacteria > Pseudomonadati > Pseudomonadota > Gammaproteobacteria > Pseudomonadales > Pseudomonadaceae > Pseudomonas > Pseudomonas sp. JV241A. Next base: position 502,834 of record NZ_OPYO01000013.1, on the reverse strand, counting down.
CAGCTGGCCGAGTTGCGCGATGAAGCTCCGCGCGCCGATGGCCCTGCCGGTTACTTCAAGGCCTTCAATCTGGCCCTGTGCCAGGCCTGTATCCCCGAGGTCAAGGCGGCTTACCTGCGCATCGGCAAGCCGCGCAGCCTGCGTGCCGCCGGGACAATCTTCTTCGGCACCCCGTACCGCATGAGCACCGGCCTGCCAATCCCGCTCAAGACCCGCGCGGACGCCGACATCTGGATCACCCTCGAAGGCTGGGACGGCAGCATGCACCAGGCCGCCGTGCCGCTGAGCAAGGCTTCGCCGGCCACCGTTGCCTGGCTGAACAAACAAGGAGGCAAATGATGAAGTCCCGCAAGCTGCTCCTGCCGTTACTGCTGCTCGGCGCTGCCGGCCCGGCCCTGGCCCACAACCCGATGTGCGAATGCAAGCCGATCGATGGCGAGCAGATCGAATGCACTGGCGGCTTTTCCGACGGTAGCGGCGCGCCCGGTGTAACCCTCGATGTGATCGGCTACAACGAAGAGATCCTCGTGCCGGGCAAGCTTGGTGAAAACTCCAAGCTGACTTTCAAGCGCCCGGACGGCGAGTTCTACGTGCTGTTCGACGCCGGCCCCGGCCATGTGGTGGAAATCGACTACGCAGATATCGAGCAATGAGCCGCGTCCAGGTGGTGCGCCCGGCCGGCGCCGGGCATGAAACCTTGTACGTGCTGCTGGTCAGCCTGCTGATCCTCGCGGTGGCCGCCGGCATCGTTGCCCTGCGCGGCGAACGGCATGACGAGGTGAGCATCGAGGCCCACCAGCTGGATGCCCGCCGCGACCTCAATGCGGCCGAGCAAGGGGTGTACGCCGACCTGCGGGTGGCCTTCGACGAGATCCAGGCACGCCGCGAAGAGGAGCCGCAACTGCTGGCTGTCGAAGTCCTCGCCGAAGAAGGCTTCCCTCCATTTGTGCTCGACGCCAGTAGCGCCAGCCGCGGCCAGCACCAGTGGCAACTGCTGCAGGAGCGTGCCTATCTGGGCCTGAGCCAGGCCAGCGCGGTGGCCGGCAGTTTCCTCCTGCTGGTGCCTGAAGCCCAGGACGGCGCCGCCGATGTCTGGCTGCAGCGCAGCCCCGCCGCCGCCGTGCCTGCCGACTTCAGCCAGGCCGCCCTGATCGCCGCCGGCTGGCAACAGATCGCCGCCCACTACGACGCCGGCGTCACCCGCCAGCATAGTCACTGACACAAGGACGCCCCATGTTTCGCGCCACCCTCGCCCGTCGTCTTCTAAGTGTGTTCCTGGCCTGCGCCCTGCCCGCCCTGGCCCTTGCCGATAACGGCAAGCCGCTGCGCATCGGCATCACCCTGCATCCGTACTACAGCTACGTGAGCAATATCGTCGGTGACAAGGCCGAGGTGGTGCCGCTGATTCCGGCCGGCTTCAACCCCCACGCCTACGAGCCACGGGCCGAGGACATCAAGCGCATCGGCACCCTGGATGTGATCGTGCTCAACGGTGTTGGCCATGACGATTTTGCCGACCGCATGATCGCCGCCAGCGAAAAGCCCACCATCGCCACCATCGAATCGAACAGCAACGTACCGCTGCTGGCCGCTACCGGCGTGGCTGCACGCGGTGCCGGCAAGGTGGTCAACCCGCACACTTTCCTGTCGATCAGCGCCAGCATCGCCCAGGTCAACAACATCGCCCGCGAGCTGGGCAAGCTCGACCCGGACAACGCCAAGTACTACAGCCAGAACGCCCGCGCCTACGCCAAGCGCCTGCGCAAGCTGCGTGCCGAAGCCCTGGCCCAAGTCACCGAAGCGCCGGGCGCGGAGTTTCGCGTGGCAACCATCCACGCCGCCTACGACTACCTGGTGCGCGAGTTCGGCCTGGAAGTCACCGCCGTGGTAGAACCGGCCCACGGCATCGAACCAAGCCCCAGCCAGCTGAAAAAGACCATCGACCAACTCAAGGCCCTGGACGTGAAAGTGATCTTCTCGGAGATGGACTTCCCCTCGGCCTACGTCGAAACCATCCAGCGTGAATCGGGGGTGAAGATCTACCCGCTGACGCACATCTCCTACGGTGATTACAGCAAGGAGAAGTACGAAGTCGAGATGAAGCGCAACCTCGACACCGTGGTGCGGGCGATCAAGGAGTCCCAGGCATGACCGTGGCGCAACCGCTGCTCAACCGCGCCTGCGGGCCGGACATCGCCTTTGCCGAGGTCGACCTGACCCTGGGCCGCACGCGAATCCTCGACAAGGTCAGCTTCAACGTCGCCGCCGGCAGCGTGCATGCGCTGGTCGGGCCCAATGGCGGCGGCAAGAGCTCGCTGATCAAGACCCTGCTCGGACAGATGCCGCACCACGGCCAGTTGACCCTGACCTGGCCGGGTGAAGAGCAGATCATCGGCTACGTGCCCCAGGCACTGGAATTCGACCGTGGCCTGCCGATGACCGTGGATGATTTCATGGCCGCCATGTGCCAGCGTCGCCCGGCTTTTCTCGGCTTGTCACGCAAGGTGGCGCCCGCCATCGATGCCGCGCTGCAGCGGGTCGGCATGCTCGACAAGCGCAAGCGGCGCATGGGCGCCCTCTCCGGTGGCGAGCGCCAGCGCGTACTGCTGGCCCAGGGACTGATCCCGGCGCCGCAACTGCTGGTGCTCGATGAGCCGATGTCGGCGCTGGACGAGGCTGGTATCCAGGTGTTCGAGCGCCTGCTGCACGAGTGGCGCGCCGCCGGGACCACGGTGCTGTGGATCGAGCATGACCTGGAAGCCGTGGCACGCCTGGCCGACCGCGTCACCGGCCTCAGCCGCCGGGTGCTGTTCGATGCGCCACCGAAACAGGCGCTGACCCCGGACCGCCTGCTCAGCCTGTTCTCCATCCACCCGCGCAGCGAGAGCATCGCCTGATGAACTACGAAGAATTTCGCCTGCTGATCCAGGGTTGGGCTACCGCCGGCTACCTGCCCGAAGCCCTGGCCTATGGTTTTGTGGTCAATGCCCTGCTTGCCGGCCTGATGATCGGCCCGGTGCTCGGCGGCCTCGGTACCCTGGTGGTGGTCAAGCGCTTTGCCTTCTTCTCCGAAGCCGTCGGCCATGCGGCGCTGACCGGTGTAGCCATCGGCATTTTGCTCGGCGAACCCTACACCGGCCCCTACGGCAGCCTGTTCGGCTACTGCCTGCTGTTCGGCATCCTGCTGAACTTTCTGCGCAACCGCACCGGCCTGTCGCCCGACACGTTGATCGGCGTGTTCCTCTCGGTGTCCCTGGCCCTGGGCGCCAGCCTGCTGCTGATGCTGGCCGGCAAGATCAACGTGCACATCCTCGAGAACGTGCTGTTCGGCTCGGTGCTGACCGTCAGCGGCCAGGACCTGCTGGTGCTCGGCATCGTCGGCAGCCTGGTGCTGGCCCTGGCCCTGCCGCTGTACAACCGCATCATGCTGGCCAGCTTCAACCCGCAGCTGGCAGCGGTGCGCGGCGTCGCGGTGAAGCGCCTGGACTACCTGTTCGTGGTGCTGGTGACCCTGGTCACCGTGGCCGCGGTGAAAGTCATCGGCGCGATCCTGGTCGGCGCCCTGCTGGTGATTCCGGCAGCGGCGGCGCGCTTGATCAGCCAATCGCTCAAGGGTTTTTTCTGGGCCTCGGTGCTGATTGCCACCCTGAGCACCCTGGTGGGCATCCTGCTGCCGATCGTCTTCGACCTGCCGGTGCCTTCGGGTGCGGCGATCATCCTCGTCGCCGGCTGCTGCTTCGCCCTCGCCGCCCTCGCCCGCGGCCTTGTTCCACGCCTGCAAGGAAACCCGGCATGACCTTCAAACTCCAGCACCTGTGCCTGACCCTGGCGCTCGCCGGCCTGCCGACCCTGAGCCTGGCCCAGAGCGCCCCGGCGGCGGCCAGGCAACAAGCGGCCGGGGTCACCGTCCTGGCTTCGCTGCCGGTGACCAACACCCTGGCCAGCGCCCTGCTCGACGGTACTTCGGTAAAAGTGCAGCGTGCGGCGCCGGCGAACATTCCGGCCTCACGCCAGCCGTCGTACTTCAGTGGCCGCGGTGGTGCCAGCCTGCAAAAAGCCGCTGGCGGCGCCGACGCGGTGATCGGCCTGCGCTCGATCTGGAGCGACGACCCGCTGTACCCGGTGGCCCGGCGCAGCAATATCCGCATCGTCGAGATCGACGCCGCGCGCCCGGTCGATGGTGCCCTGCCGGGCATCGCCGTGCAGGGCAACAACGCCTTTGCCGGCTACCCCTGGCTCAACCCGAGCAACCTTGGGCGCATGGCCGATGTGCTGGCCAACGACCTGGGGCGCTTGAGCCCGGCGGACCAACCGAAGATCCAGAGCAACCTGGCCGCCCTCAAGCGCCAGCTGCTGGAGCTCAGTGCCGGCAGCGAAGCGCGCCTGGCCGAAGCGGACAACCTCAGTGTGGTCAACCTGTCGGATCGCCTGGACTACCTGGTCAGCGGTTTGAACCTGGACCTGATCGATCACCCGCAAGTGGCCGATGACCAGTGGGATGCGGCGGCGCTCAAGCGCCTTGGCGATGAACTCAAGGGCCAGGACGTGGCGCTGGTGCTGCATCACAAGCAGCCGAGCAAGGCAGTGGCCGAGGTGATCGCCGCGTCCGGAGCCAAACTGCTGGTGGTGGAGACCGATGCCCAGGATTCGCTGGCGGGGTTGAAGGCCAGTGTCGAGCAGGTGGTGGGGGCGTTGGTGGCGGGTAGCAGCTGACCTTGGCTATTTTGGGGCTGCTTTGCAGCCCATCGTCGGCAAAGCCAACTCCCACAGGTATTGTGGGAGCTGGCTTGCCAGCGATAGCTTCACCACCGACTCATCGCTTCATACAGCGCTGATAGCGCTCATCCACCCGCTTGGCAAACCAGGCCGTGGTCAGTTTGCGGGTGATCTTCGGGCTTTTCAGCTCGATCCCCGGCAACTGCGCCCGTGCCACGGCCTTGCCCGCCGCGCCATCGGCCAGGGCATAAACGCCCTTGTACAAGCGGGTGTCTTCAAACTCCAGGCTGTCGCCCTTCTCCAGCTGGTTGCGGATGCTGACATTGCGCAAATCCAGCTTCAGCCCCAGGCGCCTTGCCGCCTGCTCGGTGGTACCGGGCATGATCGCCCCCGGCGCGATCAGGTCGCCGTCCAGCGCCAGCGCCACGCCCGTGGCCCGGCTCAAGGCACTCTGGAATGCCGCGTTGCGGCTGGCGTACCAACCGGCATTGAAGTCACCAAAGCGATAGAGCTGGCGATCATAGTGGGTGGGGTAACCGAGCAGGTGGGCGATGCCGAAGTACATGCCGCCGCGCCGACTGAAGACTTCCTGGCGGATGGTGCCGCCATAGGGATAGGGATAGTCCTGGGCATGCTGTTCGGCAAAGTCGATGCTGACCTGCATCGGCCCGCCGGTGCGCACCGGGTTCAAGCCGCCGAGCAGGGTCTTGCCCATGGGCAAGGCACCGATCAATTCATCGAACAGGTCGCTGAGCTCTTTTTCGCTGCGCACCGCATCCAGCCGCTGGCCATAGGTCTTGCCGGTCGGCGAGCGGGTTTGCAGGGTGGCGTCGATCAGCAGGTTGGGGATATGCAGGCTGGCGGCGCGGCGGTCGATCTCTTGCCGGGCGATGCGGCCCAGACCCGGTACTTTCGGGTCGGCCTGGAAGGTCGACTCCTGTTCGGTGACCGCCAGCACTGCGCACAGGTTGCTCTTGCTGGCGGTGATCTTCTGCGCGGCAAAGGCGCTCTGGATATCCCGCGCCCAGCCTTCGCGGTCCTTGGCGGTGGCCGGCAGCAGGCGCACGATCTGGGCGCGCACCTTGGCCGGGGCCTGCTCAGGCGCTTCACGCTGGGTGACGCAGCCCTGAACGGCCAACGCCACGCTGATAACAACCAGCCAACCGGGTAATTGCATGGGCTCTCCCGCCGCGTCTGGCAATAGCTGCACAGTAGCGGCGGGCGGCCACGACTGCAATCAGCAGCCTGGTTTGGTCAGTTGCGTACCAATGGTCACTGCGGTGATGGCCACCGGCTTGAAGCTCTGCAGGGCGACCGGGTCGAAGCTGCGTTCGCAGTTGTATTTGTTGTCGATGACAAAGTCATCGCCCTTGCGCTTCTTCATTTCGTCCGCCCATTTTTGCGAGGCAGCAATGGCCGCATCATCGATGAGTATGGCTTCCACCAGGACCTGGGTGAAGCCGACCGCACGGGGCCCTTCCCACAGCGCATACACCGATGGATCGAAGGCGTTGCCACACATCGTCAGACAGTCGGCATAGAACTCCAGCGGGCCACCGGTGGACTCATGCAGGGCGGCAAAGGTCAGCGGCTGGTTGGCGGGCGGGGCGAAGGTGCCGATGAACGAGCCGAGGTCGGCCTTGCAGGTCGGCGACAGCTCCAGGCGCAGGTCGTTGATGCTGCCGCCGGTTGCGTCGGCAGTGATTTCGCAGCCCTGCACCTTGTAGGTGTGCTTGTCGCCGAAGCTGGTGCGGGCGACGCCTGCGACCGATTCGAAATACTTGAGGTTGGTGCCGAGCATTTCACCATTGAAGACCTGGGCAACAGTGGCGTTGGCCTGGGCGATCATCGGCAGGCAAGCCAGGGCCAGGGTCGAGCCGATAGTCAGCAGTGCACGCGATTTCATCTGAACATCCTGTAAGCAATCAAGTGCCGCGCACTTTAATGCAGCGCCGCGCGCAACACCACTGGCCAGCGTCTCAGTTCGACGCTTACGGCTGCTCGCCCACCATGTAGGTCTTGCTGATATGACGGAACTGCTCATGGGCCGAGCTGCCCATCAGTTCGAACACCACCATCTCGCGGGTGACGATCTGCGCCCCGGCCGCGCGCATGCGGGCAATGGCGGCGTCGCGATTGTGGGCCCCGCGACAATCGCAGGCATCCTCGACCACGAATACCTGCTTGCCCAGTGCCAGCAGGCCGAGCACGGTTTGCAGCACGCAGATGTGGGTTTCCATGCCGCACACAACCACCTGCTCGCGAGCCAGCAGCGATGCGGGCAGGCACTCGGCAGCGACGCAGGAGAAGTGCAGCTTCTCCACCACCTGGGCACCTGGCGAAGCTTCCTTGAGTTCGGCCACGGTCGGCCCCAGGCCCTTGGGATACTGCTCGGAAAACACCGTCGGCAACCCCAGGGTGGCGGTCGCTGCCAACAACCAACGGGTGCGCGCCAGGGTGCCGGCCGGGTCGCTCACCGCGCCAATGAGTTTTTCCTGAACATCGATGACCAGCAAGCTGGCCTGGTTCGGCTTGATCAACATCGCATGCACCTGTGTTCCGGGTAAACCTCAAGGCTCGCCCATTCACCGTCGCTGCGTCAATGTTCAAGCCGACAGGCGATGGGGCTCCAGGGCCGCGCTGAGCACGCCGAGAACGCGCTCTTCATGCTCATGGATGAAGAAGTGTCCCCCTGGGAATACCTCCAGCGAGAAGTCACCGACACTCTCCTGACGCCAGGCCAGCAATTGCGCCTCGCTGGCTTTGTCGTCTTCCCCGCCCAATACATGCAAGGGGCAATGCAGGGGCGGACGCTGACGATAGACATAACGCCCGCACAGCAGAAAATCGGCGCGCAGCACCGGCAGGGTCAGGCTCATCAGCTCCTGGTTGGCCAGCACCTCTTCCGGCGTACCCTGCAGCTTGCGCAGCTCGTCGATCAGCACCTCATCGCTCTTGGGCTCACGCCAGTTGCCGCCGTCATAGTCTTCACGCCGGGTTGGCGCGGCCGTGCCGCAGGCAAACAGCGCCACCGGCGGCGGGCAGCCCAGCGCCTGCAGCTCGTGGGCCAGCTCGAAGGCAAGCAAGGCCCCCAGGCTGTGGCCGAGCAAGGCATAGGGCTGACTGGCTGCCAGACGCTGCTCGCTGGCCAACTGGCGGGCCAGCACCTGCATGTCAGTCAATAACGGCTCGCCCAAGCGCGCACCGCGCCCGGGCAGCTCCACCGGGCGCACGCTCAACCAGGCCGGCAGCTTGCGCCGCCAGCGGCTGTAGACCATGGCACTGGCACCGGAGTACGGCAGGCACAGCAGGGTCAATGCAGACACGCGCGCCCCTTACTGCGTCGCAGCGGTTTCGGCCATCTTCTGGCGCAGGCTCAAGGGGCGCATGTCGGTCCAGACTTCGTCGATATACGCCAGGCACTCCTTCTTCAGGCCGCTTTTGCCAACCGTGCGCCAGCCCGCCGGGATCGCCTTGTAGTCGGGCCAGATGGAATACTGCTCTTCGTGGTTGACCACTACCTGGAACACGATGTCTTCGCGGTCGAATACGGATGTCATTGCCTGTCTCCTGGATTGATTGGGCCCGTCACGCCGGTGGCGTACGGTGGCTTTCTAGAGAACGAACGACAGGCGCGACAAATTAATCCGCAGTGACCAGCACACTGGCCAGCTCACAACGCTGAAACGGACCCGAGGCCTGGCTGTCGCCGCTGACCACCACCTGCACGCTGTATGAACCCGGCACCGGGGTGTCGAGCCAGGTACCGAGCTGACCGGCAGCGGCCCCCAGGTGCACCACGCGCTGCTGGTGGGCGAGGATGTCCAGCTCCGGCAATAGCGTGTGGCGCAACGCGGCGAGCCTGGCCAGGGGCTCGGCGATGCCGGTGGCACGGTCGAACGGCAGCGCCTGCACCGTGCGGAGTTGACCGTGGTACTTGACCAGGGCGTCAGCCAGGCTGAGGGTCGGCCCCTGCACGATGGCATGGGCGCGGACATTGCTGATCACCTCGCCACCGGCCTGCAGGTGCGCCGTGAGTGCCAGCGGCTGGCCAACCGCGTGGCGCGCGGCCATTTCGACGCCCAGGCGAATGTTGGCAGGCCCGCTGCGTGCCGTCACCGAGTGCTGCAACGCCCCGGCCGTGCAACTGATCGATTGCCCGCTGCCGGCGAACTCGACCTGCAGGTACCACTGCCCCGGTTCCGGGTGGGGAAGATTGAAGATGACAAAACCGGCACCGATGATACTCGGCGCCAGCGGGCTGGTGACGCCACTGGGGTCGACCAGAGTCACCGACAGCTGATTGCCCCGCGGGCTGCCACTGGTATAGCTCACCTCGCGACTCGACCACACCAGCGACAGCTGCGCCGCACCCGGACGCTGGCCGATGACCAGCGGAATCAACTGGTAGCCATGCTGGGCGATGTCGTTGAGCTGGTTGGTCAATAGCGCTGCATTGGCGCTGGTTGCGCGGATCTGGTTGTAGACCTTCATCAGGTCCACCGCGCGGGGCGCATAGAAGTAGCGCCCGCCGGTGCGCTGGGCAATCTGCTGGAGCAGGTGCTGATCGGCCTGGGGGCCCAGGGCGCAGGCCATCACCGGATAGATCGGCAGCACCTCCAGCGGTGACGGCCCGTCATTGTGCTGGCCGTCGCTCAAGAGCACGCAGGCACGCGACAACCTGGACGAATCGAGAAAACTGCGGCTGTGCTGCAAACCCAGGCCGAGGGCGCTGGACAGGCCGTCAAAAGCCAACCCGGCCACCGCGGTGGCGGCACTGGCGGTGATATTGAGCAGCGGGTCGACCGTGGCCAGGCCACCGTTGCCGGTGAACACCGTGCGCGCCTTGTGATCACAGGCCACCACGGCCAGCTTGTCACCCGCCTTGAGCAAACGCAGGAACGCCTGGGTATCGATCAGCGCCTGCTCGACGTGACCGTATTGGCTCATGCTTTCCGATATATCGATTATCGGCACTACTGAAACCGTGCTCATGCCCTGTGCTCCCTGCTCATGGGCTGTTTCTGGATCATAGCTACGGCGAATACCCTGTCAAACGACCTGGGTGACATAAAAACACCATTGGTCGGCGCAGGGTACTCAAGACAGCGCGGGTCGAGGGACGACACCCGCCCCTCGCTGCACTGGCACTCAGGTGTTGGACTTGAGCTTGGTCCACAGCCGCGTGCTCAGGCGGGCGATGGCCGGTGGCAGGTCTTCGACGGTGAAGAGTTTTTCCAGCACGTCCTTCGGCGGATAAATCGCCGCATCCTGCTTCACCGCAGGCGTGAGGAACTGATCCGCAGCGCTGTTGGGGTTGGCGTAGTGGATGCTGTTGCTGATGTTGGCGATCACTTCAGGGCTGAGCAGGTAGTTGAGGTAGGCGTAGGCGTTCTTCTCGTGGGGCGCGCTTTTGGGAATGACCAGCATGTCCATCCACAGGGTCGAGCCCTCCTCCGGGATCGAGTAGGCGATATCGATGCCGTTGTTGGCCTCCCTGGCGCTGGCCGCAGCCTGGACCACGTCGCCGTTGAAACCGATCACCGCGCAAACGTTACCGTTGGCCAGGTCGCTGATGTACTTGGAGGCATGGAAGTACTGCACATAAGGACGGATCTTCAGCAGTGCCTGCTCGGCGTGCTTGTAGTCCGCAGGCGTATGACTGTGGTGCGGCAGGCCCAGGTAGTTGAGGGTGATCGGCAGGATCTGCGTCGGGTTGTCGATGATCGCCACGCCGCACTGGCTGAGCTTCTTGATGTTCTCTTCGTCGAAGAACAGCTTCCACGAACGGGTGACGTCGGTGCTGCCGAAAATTGCCTTGATCTTCTCGACGTTGTAGCCGATGCCGGCGGTGCCCCACATGTACGGGAAACCGTACTGGTTGCCGGGGTCGTTGACCTCGAGCTTTTTCATCAGCAGCGGGTCGAGGTTCTTCCAGTTGGGCAACTGGCTCCTGTCCAGGGGCTGGATCGCCCCGGCCTTGATCAGCCGTGACATGAAGTGGTTGGAGGGGCTGACCACGTCATAGCCAGTGTTGCCGGTCATCAGCTTGGACTCGAGCACTTCGTTGCTGTCGTGAATGTCGTAGGTCGCCTTGATGCCGGTGGCCCTGGTGAAGCTGGGCAAGGTGTCGTCGGCGATGTAGCCGTTCCAGTTGGAGATGTTCACCTCTTCGACAGCGTATGAAGCGGCGGAAAAAGTCGCGAGCAAGGCAACCAGGGGCAGCGTTTTGAATTGCATGATCATTCACCTTTCAAAGGAGCTTTGTTCTTGTTGGGATAGACGGTGTTCTAGATTTCAGTCCTGGCTCGCAGTGCTTCCACACGCATCCGCAGCATGGCACCGATATCGAGCAGCGGCTTGGGGGGCAACCAGCCGGGTTGCGCCCGGGCCATGACCGAGGTCAGCAGCGGCGAGCTTGCCCCGCTGGCAAGCTCTGCCAGCAAACGCCCCCACAAGGTGCCGCGGGCAACCCCGGAGCCATTGCAGCCGGCCACGGCAAACACGCCCTCTTCGACCTTGGCGAAGTACGGCTGGCCGGAGCGCGAGGCGCTGAGGTGGCCGGTCCAGGTGAACTGGATGTCTTGTGCGCTGAACCACGGAAAACGTCGCTGCAAGCCCCGCAGATGATGCTGCTGACGTTGCTGCAGTTCTCTCGGGCCAAGGTCCCGCGCGCGGTATTCGGCGGTGTTGCGGATCATCACCCGGCGGTCCGGGGTCAGCCGTACTGTGGCGCCCAGTGGCCGGGTCGAGAGCACGCCCCACGGCTCGACGTTGCCGATGGCGCTGAACTCGGCGTCGGTCATCGGTCGGGTGAGGCTGGCGCTCAATTCCATCGCGAAGGTGCCACTGGTGTCGATGCCGGCCCGTGGAACAAAGGCGTTCAGGCACACCAGTACCTGTTTGGCCTCGATGCTGCCATCGGCACTGTTGGCGCGCACGCGGCCCTGATCGAGGCGCTCAAGGCTGTTGATATCGGTGTTTTCATACAGTGTGACACTGGCCGGCAGTGCATCGAGCAAGCCCTTCACGTACTTGGCCGGTTGCAGCAAGGCGTTGCCGTTGCCGCACCAGATCGCTGCCTGGTAATGGCTGCTGCCGAGCTTGTGCTTGAGCGCCTCACCTTGCAGGAACTGCGCCTCGGCGCCGACGGCACGCAGGGTCGCCAGCTTGGCTTCGACATGGGTGAGCTTGTCCGGGTCGTTAACCGCGAAAAAGTAGCCGTCGTCGCGAAACTCGCAGTCGATGTCGTGGCGCACGATGCGCTGGCGCACTTCGTTGCTGGCGACCTGGCCGATCGCGGTATCGGTTTCGTAGTCGGCAAAGCCCCCATGGCCAAGCAATTCGTTGTCGGCCGGGTGTTCATGAGCGACGACAAAACCGGAGTTGCGTGCCGACGCGCCTTGCGCGGCGTGCTGGCGATCAACCACGACAACCCGCGCCTGCGGGTGCATTTCAGCCAGGGTATGGGCGGCACTGAGCCCGGTGATGCCCGCGCCGATCACCAGCCAGTCGGCTTTTTGCGCGCCGCTCAGGCGAGCGCGTACCGGTGAACTGCCCGCCAGGGCAATCCAGCCACATTGGTTTTTCATGCATCACCTCTCGACCTGTATGCACACAGCGCATGGACGTTTTATGCTGGTGGCGGTTGCCATGGCCAGAATCTAAAAGGTCTTTGCTGATACAACCAACGTTATAAATTCATCGGGGCATTCGAAAAACGCATGGATAAAGTTCGCCACCTGCCTTCGCTGCAAGCCCTGCAGGCGCTGGTTGAAGTTGCCGACGCTGGCAGTTTCACCCAAGCCGCGCACACGCTGTGCCTGACCCAGAGCGCAGTGAGCCGCAAGATCCAGTTGCTGGAGAGCCATTTTGGCGTAGCCATGTTCGTGCGCAGCAGCCGCAGCCTGCAGCTCACTGCCGAGGGCGAACAGGTGCTGGCCAGCGCACGGAGTATTCTCGAGCAACTGAAAACCCTCGAAGAACGCCTGTCGCCGCAACAGCGCCCGTTCCGCATCCGCATGCACGTGTCGCTGGCGGTGCGCTGGTTGCTGCCCAGGCTTAGCGAGTTCTACCGCTTGCACCCGGACATCTCGTTGTCGATCGAGACGGTGGCCACCGAGATTGTGGAACCGGCCACGGACAGTGATGCGTACATCCTTTACCTGCCCGAGCCTTCCAGTGATTCGGCCTGCTCGACACTGTTCGAGGAAACCCTGGTGCCGGTGTGCACGCCCGGCCTCGGGCTGGATTCAGAGGCAGACCTGGTGCGCTTTGCACTGCTGCATGGCTCCACCGACCAGCAGACCTGGAGCCAGTGGCTGGCGGCGCGGAGCGGCAAAGCGCTGGCGGATTACCGGCACATACCGTTCAACCTCGACGAACTGGCGCTGGATGCGGCGGCGCGAGGCTTGGGGGTGGCGATGACCGACCTGACCCTGGCCGCGGAATCGATTGATCGCGGCGTGCTGATCGTGCCGTTCGGGCAGCCACTGAAGACCGGCGGGGTGTATTCGTTGTGCCTGCAGGCCGCAGGAGCCGGGCATCCGGCGTGCGCGGTGGTGATGCAGTGGTTTGCCGAGCAGCGCGGTGGCTGATCCTGTTACATTTACCGCCTGTCCAACCCTCCAGAGCCTGAAAATGGATCTTCACGCACTTCTCGCCTTCACCCTGGTTGCCGCGATTGCCATCGCCAGCCCCGGCCCCGCTACCTTGATGGCGATCAACAACAGCCTGGCCTACGGGCCGCGTTATGCGGTGTGGTCCTCGCTGGGTAACGCCAGCGGGCTGTTCTGCCTGTCAGCGGCGGCCATGCTCGGCCTCGGCGCGCTGCTCGCCAGCTCCGAGTGGTTGTTCAACGCGGTGAAGATCCTCGGTGCCGGCTACCTGTTCTACCTCGGTGCCAAACAGTTGATGAAAAAGAGCCCGATGCTGGCAAGCGATGTTGCAGCGGGCCAGGCACCGGTCAAGCCCTCACGCTGGAAGCTGTACAAATCGGCCTTCCTCACCGCCGCCACCAACCCCAAGGCAACGATGTTCTTTACCGCCCTGTTCCCGCAATTCATCGACCAGAGCGCTGCGCTGTTGCCGCAGTTCCTGATCCTCACCGCGATTTTCATGGGCTTGTCGCTGACCTCCCTGAGCCTGTACGCCGCCCTCGCCTCGCGGGCCAAAGGCGTGCTGACCCGGCCGGCGTTCTCGCGCTGGGTGAGCCGGGTGGTGGGCTCGACGTTTATCTTCTTTGGTGCGGCAATTCTGACCATGCGCCGTCAGGGTGCTTGATCCAGAGAGCAGCGCAAATCCTGAGGGAGCTGGACTTGCCAGCGATCGAGCGCGTAGCGGTCGTAATTCAGGCAATACAGCCGGCGCCCTTCCTCACACTGCCGACACACCTTTCGGGGCTTGTGCTGCAGGTCATCCTCCGTTGATTTCTGTACGCGTCGGAATCGAGGCGCATGACGCGTTGCGGCCCATCGCTGGCAAGGCCAGCTCCCACAAGTTCTGCTGCGATCCCCAGAGCGACACAAAACCTGTAAGAAAAGAGTTTGCCTCATCCAATGCCTACCCCCCTGAAAAGCTGTTGGCCGTCAAGCTGGCGCAACGTGCCCGGTATCGACTACAGCGCGCCGACCCTCGACCTGCAGGCCATTGTGCCGAAGGCTGGCGACAAGACCTGGGCGCAGTTCGACAGGCACGACAGTGTGCAGGCTGGCGAGACCGTGCAACTGCTATGGTGCCCACCGCTGTCCGCCATCAATGGCTGGAGCGAACAGCCTTCGGAAATTGCCCTGAGCTACCTGCTGAAGGCGCTCGTGCTCAGCTGCATGGGCGACACCTATGAACTCGACATCCTTGGCAGCGAGCGGCTACTGCCAATGCTCAGGTCCCTGCCCCACGATCAGGGCGCCTGGGCACTGCAGCAAGTCGGTGGCGAGGAGGCGCAGATCTTTGCCCTGGAGGAAGCCTGCTGGAGTGCCTGCGCGGTGGTCGAGGGGCTGACCTACCTGAGTGCCTGCACACCATTCGAAGCGCATATGGAGCTGCTACTCGAGGTGACAGGCGATGAGGTTGTCGGGCTGTTCTCGGCGCATGTCGACCCGGGCGGGGCTTTCTATTCGTTTGGCCGGCGCAAGCTGGAAGGTCGGGAGCTGAAGGCGGTCGAGCAGGTGCTGAAGGTTGCGCAACCGCTCAAAGACTCTCAGGGCCGCTCCTGCTGACTTGAAGGCCTCATCGCTGGCAAGCCAGCTCCCACAGGCCCTGCACCTTTCCTGAGAACAGCGGCAAACCTGTGGGAGCTGGCCTTGCCAGCGATGGGTTGCAAGGCAACCCCGAGGGCCTACTGGCCGAGTAGCTCCCGCGACATCAACCACTGCTCCTTGCCCCAGGCCTCGAACCGCTCGCGCACGCTCCAGCCGCGTTTGGCGTAGTACGCGCTCTGGTCATGGGTGTGCAGGTACAAGGTGGCCACGCCGCGCTCCCGGGCTCGCTGACAAATCCCTTCAATCAGTTTTTCCGCCAGGCCCTGCCCGCGTGCCTGCGGCTCGACCAGCACACAAGCAAGCCAGGGCCCTAGCTCCGGGCGCCCGGGCAGGTCATCGCGGGCCAGCGCAGCGCCACCGAGCAAGCGTTCTTGATCGAGCGCAACCAGGCATTGCCAGTCACCGTTGCGCTGGCCCTCGGCGAACTCTCGCCGCCATGCTTCCAGCGAAATATCGGCGTACTCATAGCTGAACTGCCGATACAGCCGCTCGGCGAAGGTGTCGCAGTGCTGCATGTGGTGTTCAAGCCATTCCAGGTTCGGCATGTGCAGTCCTTTTTATGTTTTGCTCAGGTGCCCGAGCGCTCGGGCA
Source organism: Pseudomonas sp. JV241A (assembly GCF_900275665.1). Taxonomy (NCBI): domain Bacteria; kingdom Pseudomonadati; phylum Pseudomonadota; class Gammaproteobacteria; order Pseudomonadales; family Pseudomonadaceae; genus Pseudomonas; species Pseudomonas sp. JV241A. Next base: position 487,268 of record NZ_OPYO01000013.1, on the reverse strand, counting down.
ACAGACTACGGTCAAACACGAAGGGCGTCTCGGCTTTCGGCGTGTGTTCGAACAGTTGCTGGGGCCGGCCCATTTTCGGGAAGTTCTTGTCGCCGGTGTCGCGAATCCAGCCCTCGTCCTTCATGCGCTCCAGGCGCTTGCGCAGGGAGGTGTTGTTGACCGGGTGACCGAGGCAGGCCTGCACGGCGTTGAGTGCATCGAGCACGGTGAAGCGCTCGGGCGCCAGGTACAGCGGCAGGTTGGTATACACCGCCTTGGACGCCAGGCGCTCGCACGCCAGCTGCACCAGCAGGTTATGGTCGAACGGCAGCACCCGCTTGCGCCCGATGACGCTGGCGACGTCGACAAAGCACAGCTGCTCAGTGCCGGCCTCGACCTCCGGGCCGAGCAAGGCCAGGTAGTAGGTACTCATCGACCAGCCACGCGGGTCGCGAAAGGCGTTGCCCTCGGTGCCCACCTGTTCCAGGTGACGCGGCAGGATCCGGGCCTTTTCGCTCATCGCCCGGTCAGCCGCGGCCGCCAAGGTATTGTCCGGGGTGCGGCCGTTGACGATCACCCCGGGCAGCGCCCATTCACCTTCGTGGGGCGCGCGATCGCGCCGGTACAGCAGCACTTCCAACTGCTTGCTCTCGGGGTTCAGGCGCAACGCGACGATGTCGACGCTGGCCAGTACTTCTGCAGCACTCACTGTGGACTCCTATACACCTCAAACTCTGCAACGATGTCGGGCAGGCACCAGGCTGCCGGCAACGCCTGGCCATTGCGCAGGCCGGCGCGGATGGCCGAGCTGTGCACGCCCAGTTGCTCCTCGGCCACCAGCAGGCCGAAGTCGTCCAGCAGTTCCTGGCCTCGATAGAAGCCAGCAACATTGGCCTGGTTATCCTCGCCGATGACCAGGGCGATATCAGCGCGGGCAATACCTCTGCGCTCGCTCAACGCGCACAGCAGGTCATAGCTGTACACCGCCCCGCCCTCGCCGCCCAGCTCACGCTCCACGGCCGAGCAACTGACCCGCTCGCTCCCGAGCCGCTCGATCAGCCGCTGCAACCAACGACAACGCAGGTCGAAGTCGACCATGCGCTTGCCATGGGCATGCCGGTAACTGGGCACCACGACCACCTGATCGGCCCACTCCAGCGCCCGGGTGATCACGCTCAGGTGGCCGGGGTGCGGTGGGTCGAAAGCACCACCGTACACGGCCAGACGAAACCGCACCGGGCCCGACTCATATATTTCACTATGCATACTATATCCACCGTGGTTGCTTCTGAAAAAGAAAAAGCGGTTGACATACATATTACACCTAGTGAATTATGTGTCCACACCCAGTGCAGGAGCCACCCCATGAAAATCGCCAGCTTCGATGTCGACGCCCAAAACGGCTTCACCGACAACGCCCCCTCCGAGTTGCCAGTCCCCGGCGGCGCCGAGATCGCCCCGGCACTCAACGCCATGGCCAAGCGCGCCAGCCTGCGCATCGGCAGCAAGGATGCCCACACGCCGAAAGCCGCCTGGGTGGTGGGTAGTCACGCCGAGATGCTGCAGCCACTGGACATGGCCAACGCCGACCTGACCTGGGTCAGCCACTGCGTGCCGGGCACGCCGGGCTTCGAGCTGCTGGCCGGCCTGCCTGCGCCGATCGACTACGACTTCTTCGTGTGGAAAGGCATCGAACCCGACCTGCATCCCTACGGCGCCTGCTACCACGACCTGGCCAGCCGCCGCTCCACCGGGGTTATCGAGTACCTCAAGGTGCAAGAGGTCAAAGCCGTGATTGTCGGCGGCCTGGCCCTGGATTTCTGCGTCAAGAACACCGCCCTGCAACTGCAGGCCGCAGGCTTGCAGGTGTTTCTCTACCAACCGGCATGCCGGGCGATTTCCGCCCAGGGCGCCGCAGCGGCCATGGCCGAGATGACCGGCCAAGGCATCATCGCCTGCGCCGACCTCGCCAGCCTCGACCAGCAACTGAACGCATTCAAGGGAGCATGAACATGAGCGAGAGCGTCTTCGGCCCAAGCATCATCCAGAACCTGCTGGACACCGACTTCTACAAGATCACCATGATGCAGGCGGTGCTGCACAACTACCCCAACGCCGAGGTGGAATGGGAATTCCGCTGCCGCAACAGCGAAGACCTGACCCCGTACCTGGCCGAGATCCGCTACCAGATCGAGCAGCTGGCCGAGGTCTCGATCACTCAGGACCAGCTGGCTTACCTGGGGCGCATCCCTTTCATCAAGCCGGACTTCATCCGCTTCCTCAGCCTGTTCCGCTTCAACCTGCGCTACGTGCACGTTGGCGTCGATGATGCCGGGCAACTGGCGATCCGCCTGCGCGGGCCCTGGCTGCACGTGATCCTCTACGAGATCCCGCTGCTGGCGATCGTCTCCGAAGTGCGTAACCGCTACCGCTACCGTGAAGTGGTGATGGAACAAGTGGGTGAGCGCCTGTACGAAAAACTCGACTGGCTCAAGGCCGAAGCGTCGCCTGCGGAACTGGCCGGCCTGCAACTGGCTGATTTCGGTACCCGTCGGCGCTTCTCCTACCGGGTCCAGGAGCACGTGGTGCACACCCTCAAGCAGGACTTCCCGGGGCGTTTTGTCGGCACCAGCAACGTGCACCTGGCGCGCGAACTGGACATCAAGCCGATCGGCACCATGGCTCACGAGTGGTTCATGGCCCACCAGCAACTGGGCCCGCGGCTGATCGACAGCCAGGTTGCCGCGCTGGAATGCTGGGTCAAGGAATATCGCGGGCTGCTCGGCATCGCCCTGACCGACTGCATCGGCATGGACGCCTTTCTCAAGGACTGCGACCTGTACTTCGCCAAGCTGTTCGACGGCCTGCGCCACGACTCCGGGGACCCGCTGCTCTGGGCCAACAAGGCCATCGCCCACTACGAGAAACTCGGCATCGACCCGAAGAGCAAGACCCTGGTGTTCTCCGATGGCCTGAACTTCGCCAAGACCCTGCACCTGTACCGCGAGCTCAGCCCACGAATCAACGTCAGCTTCGGCATCGGCACCAACCTGACCTGCGACATTCCCGGCGTTGAGCCGATGAACATCGTGATCAAGATGACCGCCTGCAACGGCGCTCCGGTGGCGAAGATCTCCGACAGCCCAGGCAAGACCCAATGCCGTGACGAGAACTTCGTCAGCTACCTCAAGCACGTGTTCAAGGTTGAAGGCCAGTAAAGGAGAAGCACATGAACAGTCGCCAGATCGAGATTGCCAAGGCCCTGGGCGTGGTGGCGCCCTTCGCAGATAACGCGGCAGTACAGAACGAGATCCGCCAGCGCATCGATTTCATCAAGCAGACCCTGCTCGATGCGCGCTTGAAGGTGTTGGTGCTGGGCATCAGCGGCGGCGTCGACTCGTCAACCGCCGGGCGCCTGGCGCAGCTGGCGGTCGAGCAATTGCGCGCCGAACAAGCCGACAGCGGCTACCGCTTCATCGCCATGCGCCTGCCGCACAACACCCAGCATGACGAGCCCGATGCCCAGGCCGCACTGGCCTTCGTCGGCGCCGATGAGTGCATCACAGTGAACATTGCAGACGGCGTCAACGGCCTTGCCGGGCAACTGCCGCAACTGGCCGAGCTCGCTGACGGGCAACGGGATTTCGTCCTCGGCAACGTCAAGGCGCGCCTGCGCATGCTGGCCCAGTACACCCTGGCCAACGCCCGCAATGGCCTGGTGATCGGCACCGACCATGCCGCCGAAGCGGTGATGGGCTTCTTCACCAAGTTCGGCGACGGCGCCTGCGACCTGGCCCCCCTGAGCGGGCTGTGCAAGGGCCAGGTGCGGGCCATTGCCGCCGCGCTGGGTGCGCCGGAACACCTGGTGCACAAGGTGCCTACCGCCGACCTTGAAGAACTGCGCCCGGGCCTGGCCGACGAGCAGGTACATGGTGTCAGCTACGGGCAGATCGATGCCTTCCTGCAGGGTGAAAACGTCGATGACGCGGTCGCAGCCATCATCATCAATGCCTACGACAAGACCCGGCACAAACGCGAATTGCCCAAGGCACCGGCGGCACGATTCGCTACAATGCTGCCATCCTGAATGGACTCACCGGAGACTGTTGTGCAACGCCTGATCCTCACCGCCCTGTCCGCCGCCGCCCTCGCCGGCTGCGCGACGCCCTCCAAGGAAAGCCTCGACCAGTACATCGGCACCATGCTCGCCCAGCCGCTGTCGACCTACAGCCTGTTTCGTGAAGGCGATGTGCTGAGTTTCCAGGTTAACGTACCGGCCAACAACGGCTTGACTGATCGCAGCTTCCAGCTCGAAGCCTCCTGCGTTGAGCCGAACGTGGCGATCATGTATCTGGACGCCGACCAGCGCGCCTACTTCAAGAACCCCAGCGGCTACGCCCCGCCGCAGCCGATGCCTGATCGCTTCCATGCCATCCTGCTGAACAACCCGAGCTTCGCCGGAGCCTGCAAGACTCAAGCAAAGGCCGACTGGCGCAAGCTTAAAGGTGAAGATGGCGAGCCATGGGTGCTGGTCGACCGCAACAGCATCAACAAGATGGGCAACGATGTCAGCCTGTGGGCCGCCTTCGACCAGCCGAGCATCCTCCTCGACCTGCCGTACAACGCGCCCTACGCGCAAAAGCGTGAGCATCATCGCTTCAACTGCAGCGCCGGTACCTACACCCTGCTGGCCGGCTACGATGTCGATGCCAACAACCGGGTCACCGACGGCATGGTCCCGTCACTGCCCAAGCCCGAGCCTGTGGCCGACAGCAACGCCGACTACCAGGCGCTGTTCGCCCTGGCCTGCGCCACGCCGGATAAAGTCGCGCAACTGGCGCCATTCAGCCCGCGCTTCAAGGCACCGATCGTCACGGCTGTGTTGCCGCCGGTCAGCCCGTCGGTGATGGTCGCCCTCGAGCGCCTGCAACTGCCCAAGCCGGCGCAGCCGCTCACGTACCTGGATGCCGTCGGCACCTCGACCATAAAAGGCAAGACCTCGCCCATGCGCGAGGAGCAGTTCCTGTCGGTTGATGCCAATAGCCAGCAACTGATGGTGATCCTGCGCGGCAAGGGCTATGAGGCGCAAAAGATCACCTGGCGCGGATTGATCCCGCTGGTGAGCAAGACCGACTTCACCGGCATGAGCGAAAGCAGCGCGCTGACCAGTCTGAGCTTCAAGGGAGACTGGAAGACCATGGCGGTGGGCAGCAAGCTCAGCTATTCACAGCAAGGTGCGACCAACAACAACGTGATCGGCCAGTACGGCAAGGACCTGAAGATCACCGAGTGCACGGTGCAACAGCAACTGCCGGCCAGCACCCTCAACGCCAGCTTGAGCGGCAGCGCCAAGGCGCTGGACTGCAGCGTGCAGGGTGACGAGGATAAACGCGTCAACCACCTGTTCTACCTGGAAGACTACGGCTACTTCTTCAGCGCCAGCATCGACAAGAATACCTTCTACTACAATGATCTGCGCCTGCAGACGGTGAAGTGAACCCTGGGGCCGCTGACGCGGCCCATCGCCGGCAAGCCGGCTCCCACATTGGGTCGGCATGCACCATTGCCTGTGGGAGCTGGCTTGCCAGCGATCGACCGCGAAGCGGTCGCAAACCAGGCGACTCAGTCAAGCAGGCTGTCCCCCCGATTTGCAGCCCCCACGCTTTGGCTGGCAAACTTCGCCCATGCACGATACCCCGCTACAACCCGCTCAGCTCGGCGTCGCCCTGCGTCGCTGGCGCCTGCTGCACCGCATCAAGCAAGCGCATGCCGCACAGCTGTTCGGCGTGGCGCAATCGACTGTCTCGCGCTGGGAAAATGGCAGCCAGGCCATCGAGCCCAACGAACGCGCGCTGATCGAATCCCGGCTCGCCGCGCGCCTTGACGCCCCTGCCGAACAGGCCCTGGCCCGCCTGGTCAACGACAGCCCACGCCCCGTGCACCTGGTCTGCGACCTCAGCCACCGCTTGCTGGCCTGCTCCCCGGCCCGCGCCGCGCAGTTCAGCATCCCGTTGAGCGAGCTGCTCGGTCGTTCGCTGTGGCGCTATTGCAGCGCAGAAATCATCAGCAAGGAGGCGGCCCTCGACAGTCTCGGCTGGCGCGAGGTACTCGCCCCGCCAGCGCTGGAATTCGCCAGCGGCTGCAATGACTCGGCGCTCGTCCCCATCACCCAGAGCCTGTGCCGCTGGACCCGCATCACCCTCTCCGACGGCAGCGCCGCGCGGCTGGTGGAAACCCTCTGATACCCCACGGATTCTTTATCCATGGACGTTTGGCCATCGCCCTCCTAGGCTTTGCCCCATGCCCACCACCTGGATCGACAACCCCATGAGTAGCACCACCCTCACGGGCCGCCTGGCATTCCTGCGCGAGGCCGAGAAACTCAAGGATGTATTGCGCAGCGCCCATACCTCCAGTGGCCGCCCGGAAAGTACCGCCGAACACAGCTGGCGCCTGTGCCTGATGGCCATCGTCTTCGCCGACCAGTTGCCCGCGCTGGATATGCTCAAGGTGCTCAAGCTTTGCGTCATTCACGACCTGGGCGAAGCCCTGCACGGCGACATCCCCGCGGTCAGCCAGGCTGACCACCCGGATAAGAGCGAACAGGAGCGCGCCGACCTGCTGGAGCTGACCCGTTCACTGGATGCTCCAATACAAGCCGAAATCCTCGCCTTATGGGAAGAGTACGAGCATGCCAGCAGCGAGGAAGCCCTTGCAGTCAAGGCCCTCGACAAGCTGGAGACCCTGCTGCAACACACCCAGGGCGATAACCCGAGCGACTTCGACTACGCCTTCAATCTGGGTTACGGTCGCAAATACACCAACGCCAGCCCACTCTTCCAGAACCTGCGCGCGCTGATTGACGAAGACACCCGCCGCCTTGTCGCCAATACTGGTTCAACCCCCGAGAACGCCATGATCCTGCGCCCCGAAACCCTGGCCGACTGCCCGGCCATCGAACTACTGACCGCTGCCGCCTTTGCGCACGCGCCACACTCGAGCCACACAGAGCATTTCATCGTCAACGCCCTGCGCCGCGCCGGGCAGTTATCGGTGTCGCTGGTGGCCGAAGAGGCCGGGCACATCATCGGCCATGTGGCCTTGTCGCCGGTGAGCCTGTCCGACGGTTCTACCGGCTGGTATGGCCTGGGCCCGATCTCGGTGGCGCCCGAGCGCCACGGCCAGGGCATCGGCAGCCAGTTGATGCGCGCGGCGCTGCAGGCCCTGCAAGCGTTGGGCGCTGCCGGCTGCGTGGTACTGGGCGATCCTGGCTACTACGGGCGCTTCGGCTTTGTTGTGCGCCCGGAGCTGGTATTGCCCGGTGTACCGCCCGAGTATTTCCAGGCCCGGAGCTACACCAGCCGGTGGCCACAGGCCCAGGTCAGCTATCACCCGGCTTTCGAAGCCACGAGTTGATCACAACTGCCGACGGAATGATTTGCACACGCGGCGAACCTTGTACAAAATCGCCGCCTTTGCCTCGAAAGGATGCGTGCAATGAAGTTCGAAGGGACTTTCCAATACATGGGCCAACACGGGATCGTCTTCAACGTCTCGCAGATCACCCTCACCGATAGCGAACGCGGGCGCCTGCGCGAGCTGCATTTTGGCGAAGCGAAAAGCGCCCACTACGAGGTTAACAGCAAGGTTGTCGAGGTCTACGACAAGATGCTGGCCAAGAACCTGCCGTGCACCATGATGATCGGCATCTCCAAGCCGCTGACCCGCCAGCAGGGCGACGTGCTTAACGCCCAGCGCACCAAGATCGCCAACCTCGCCGCCTCGGCCTTCGCCGGCGCCACCAGTTCCGTCGCCTCCCCTTATGTCGGTGTGCCTGTAGGCGCCGGTGTGCGCATGTACGCCAACGAAATCCTGCCCACCTACCATGCCGGCGACGTGCTGGTCAGCATTGAAGCGCGGGTCAACGGCGGCATCGGCCCGCAGAGCACTATCTCGACCCTGATCATCAAGACCTGAGTGGAGCCGCACATGTCCGAGATTACCCAGCTGGTTTTGGCCCTGGTGCTGTTCTTTTTGCTCGATCGCTTTCTCAAGCCCTACCCGCTGCGCAAGTGGCTGGGGGTCGCGCTGGTGGCGGTGGGTGCGGTCGGCTGCGTAGCGGCGAGCCAGACCCGCCTGCTGGGGGCGGACCTGGGGTTGCTGTCGATCTTCGCCGTTGCCCTGGGGGTCGGACTGTTCCTCAAGCGCCGTCGGTTTGAGCAGGTTGGCTGAGGTTTTGTAAGGGCTGATCGCTAATTTGGGATCGGTCCTACCTTCATGTCGGAGTAGTACGACATACGCCCGAAGTTGATTTGGGCATCTTTCCCTGCATGTCGATGAGGTGCGCGTGGCGCGTCTGCATTACACAGGGAAGGTTGTTGTGCAGATCGAAAAAACCTATGAGTACGCCGGAAACTTCGGCATCGTTTTCCACGTTTCGCAAATTGTGGTCCTGCCGGAAGATCGCCCGAGGCTGCGCGAGCTGCATATCAGCGAGGCGAAGGGCGCGCACTACGAGGTCAACAAAATGCTCGTGGCGCTCTACGACAGAATGCAGGCCGGTAGTCGTGCTTGTGAGATGAGAGTCGCTGTTTCCCAGCCGCTTAATCGGCGTCAAGCAGACAAGCTGAATGACCAGAGAATTTATACTTCCGGTGTTGTCGGCAGCGCTGCTGGGGGGCCTGTCGGCCTGCTTACAAAGGCAATCGTCGGAACAGCCGTTACAGCGATAACAACTTACTTGGCCAAGCGCAGACTCCCCACTCACCACGCGGGTGACGTAATCGTCAGTATCCAGGCACTTGTCAGCGGCGGCATCGGCACTCAGCAGTCAAACGTTTCGACGATCATCAAGAATCAAGGCTGAAAACACATGACGGAATTCAGTCAATTTTTTATCGCCTTCGTATTCTTCGCATTGATTGAGCGCCTGCTCAAACCCTCCAAACTACGAAAATGGCTAAGTTTGACATTCTTGCTGGGCGGCCTGCTGGGTAGAGTCACGCTGAGCGAAGAAAGTTACTGGGGTGGTTTCGACCTGTATCTGGTGTCGCTTTTTGCAATTGTCGGAGGACTTGAGTTGTTCTTCAGGCGCAATCGCCACGAAGAAGATGCCTGAGCGGAGCACACATCATGTCTGAAGTTACCCAGCTATGTTACGCGTTGATCATCATCGCCTTTCTGGATCACTGCCTGAAGCCCTACCTGATTCGTAAATGGCTAGGGTTGTTCCTATGGGCCGTCGGTATTACTTTACTGTTCAAACCGGGTGGCAGCTATTGGGAGGCAATGGATCTGTTCCTAGTGCCTGTGCTCGTATTCTGCGCAGGTACGACGCTGATCATCGGACGCCGCAAGTTTCAGCCTGACGAATGAGTAAGTATCTTCAATACACCATCCTTCCGGTTGTGTTTCACCTCCTGTATTTCCTCGTCAGGCCTTATCGGCTAAGAAAACGTTGTGGCGTCGTATTGTTTGGCGTCGGCATGATTGCTAGCTTGGAATTGCTCTTCAGGCGCAACCGATTCGATGAGGACGCTTGAGTGCTGCCCATGTCTGACGTTACCCAGCTGTGCTACGCACTGATCCTGATTGCATTTATAGATCATTGCCTGAAACCCTATTTACTCCGCAAATGGCTGGGCCTGGCGTTGATGATAGCTGCCGTTACATTGCAGTTTGTGCCGGGCGGTCTCTATTGGCATGAGTTGAATCTGAAACTGCTCCCTTTGTTCGTATTATTCGCGGGCATGACTCTGGTTAAGGGACGCCGCAAGTTTCAGCCGGACGAATGAGCGAACACCTTCAATACACCGTCATCCTAGGTGTAGGACTGCTCCTCAAACGCCGTCGGCTTGAGCAGGCTGGCTGAGATTTTCCAGGGGCTGATTGCTAATTTAGGATCGGTCCTACCTTCATGTCGGAGTAATACGACATACACCTGAAGTTGATTTGGGCATCTTTCCCTGCATGTCGATGATGAGGTGCGCCTGGCGCGCCTGTATTACACAGAGAAGGTTGTTGTGCAGATCCAGAAAACTTATGAGTACGCCGGTCCTCACGGAATAGTTTTCCATGTTTCCAAGCTCGTTATTATGGAGGGCGATCGCGGACAGCTGCGAGAACTGCACTTCCCCGAAGCGAGAAACGGAAACTATGAAGTTGCTCAAAGAGCAGTCGCAGTTTATGACAGGGTGCAAGCGGGTGGTCGCACCTGCACCATGACCATTAGAATCTCAAGACCACTGACTCGCGTGCAGGGCGATATCCTTAACGAACAACGTCATCAAGTCTCCAACGTTTCTACTTCCAGCACCAGCAGGATTGCAATGCTTGCAGGACCTGTTTTCACTATTCCGGTGGCAATCTTGACCCGTTTTTTTGTAAGCGGCTCATTACGTACCTATCACACAGGGGACCTGATCATAAGCATTGAGGCTCGTGTCGACGGGGGCATCGGCCCACAATTTTCAGCTGATTCGATAATCATACCGAAAGCAGGTCTGGCTTCATGAATGAATACCTTCAGTACGCAATCCTCTTGATTCTATTTTACCTATTGTACTTCTTAGTCAAGCCTTATCGTCTACGAAAGCGCTGTGGCATCGTGCTGTTTTTCGTCGGCATGATTGCCAGCTACCTGCTCCCTACCCGAGCAGGCTCATTAGATATCGAATTCATCGCCATCTGTGTATCAGGAGCCGGCGGTGCGCTCTTCATGACACGACGCAAGTATCTCGAGCATGGTTGACCCGCTTAGCCTCAGCTCACCCAACGACCACCTTCCTCAGTGATCATCAAGAATCAAGGCTGAAGACAACATGGCAGAATTCAGCCAGCTATTCCTCGCCTTCTTCATCTTTGTTGCGATTGAGCGCCTGCTCAAATCCAGCACACAGCGAAAATGGTTAAGCCTGATGTTATCGCTGGACGGCCTGCTGGGTAGAGCCACGCTGAGCGAAAAAAGTCACTGGGGCGGTTTTGACCTGCATCTGTTTTCGCTTTTTGCAATTGTCGGAGGCCTTGAGTTGTTCTTCAGGCGCAACCGCCACGAAGAGGATGCCTGAGCAGAGCACACATCATGTCTGAAGTTACGCAACTATGTTACGCGTTGATCCTGATCGCATTTCTGGATCACTGCCTGAAACCCTATTTAATTCGTAAATGGCTAGGACTTTCCCTATGCGCTGCCGGCATCACTTTACTGTTTAAACCAGGTGGCACCTATTGGGAGGCTAGGGATCTGTTCCTAGTGCCTTTGCTCGTATTCTGCGCAGGCACGACGCTGATCATCGGACGCTGCAAGTTTCAACCTGACGAATGAGTGAATATTTTCTAGTTGGGGCCTTTGCCATCTTCTCCATCTACGAGAGTCAAGGCTGAAAAGACCATGTCAGAGTCCAATCAACTCTTCCTCGTCCTGGCGTTTTTCATCCTGATAGATCGTCTGATCAAGCCGTACAGGCCGCGAAAATGGCTCGGCCTGACGTTCCTGGGTGGCGGCTTGCTGGGCAGATTAACGTTGACCGAAAGCCATTGGCTTGGCTTTGACTTGCACCTCGTTTCACTCTTTGCCGTTGTCGGCGGGCTGGAGCTGTTCTTCAGACGTCACCGATTCAATCCCGACCTCTGGGCCTGAGCAGGGCATACGCCATGTCTGCAATTACACAACTGTGCTACGTAATGATCCTGATGTTAGTGGTAGACCACTGCCTGAAACCCTACCCGATCAGAAAGTGGCTGGGGATTTCGCTGTGGGGGGCCGGTACTTATGGTCTCTTCGCCTTTCCTGACAAGTACTGGTACGGGCTGGACATCTGGCTAGTGTCATTGCTCATCTTGAGTTCCGGCTCCAGTTTATTCTTCAGGCGCCGCAGGTTTGACCACCTGGACTGAATGGTTCTTTACCTGCAGCGCTCTGCGCCCTAAGCTGTCCCCTTCACCCATCTCCCCGAGGTATTCGTCCAATGCGCCATTAATGCCGCCGTCTTTGCGACGGCCAGTCTTCAGCCCCTTTCCCGGGGGACGTCGCGGGCATTTTATGGAGCATTCCATGACGAATACGTCGATCCTGACGCTGGACAGCGTCACCCTGGCCTTGCCGGATGGCAGGGTGTTGTTTTCCGATCTTGTCGAGACGTTCGACCAGCGCCGCACCGGCCTGGTCGGGCGTAATGGCGTGGGCAAGTCGCTGCTGGCGCAGATATTGGCCGGGCGGTTGCAGCCCAGCGAAGGACGCTGCCTGCGCGGCGGCCGGGTGCACTATGTGGGTCAGCATCCCACCGCTGCCAATACCACGGTGGCAGATCTGGCCCAGGTGAGCGAGGTGGTCGATGCCCTGCTGCGCATCGAGGCCGGCAGCAGCCAAGCCGCCGACTTCGATACCGTCGGCGAGCGCTGGGATGTCCGCGAACGCCTGCAGGCGCAGCTTGATCAGCATGGTTTGGCGCAACTGAGCTGGGAGCACCGCGCAGCTGTTCTGAGCGGCGGCCAGGCCATGCGCGTGGCGCTGCTCGGGGCCTTTATCGGTGATGCCGATTACCTGATCCTCGACGAACCCAGCAACCATCTGGACGCCGCCAGCCGCGAGACGCTGATGACCCTGCTCGAGGGCTGGAACAAGGGCCTGCTGGTGATCAGCCATGACCGCGCACTGCTTGAACGCATGGAGCGCATCGTCGAACTCTCGCCCATGGGCCTGAGCAGTTACGGCGGCAATTACAGCTTCTATGCCGAGCGTAAAGTCGAGCGGACCGAGCAGGCCGAACGCACGCTCGAACGCCTCAAGCTCGAACGCCAACGCCAGGCCCGCGAACTGCAACAACAGCGCGAGCGCCTGGAGCGCCAGCAGTCGCGGGCCAGCAAGGCGGCGCGCTCGGCCAATCAGGCGAAGATCCTCCTCGACCGCAAGCAGGAGCGCAGCGAGAGCACCGCCGGCAAGCAGCAACGTGACCATCAGGTGGCGCGCCAGGCCCTGAACGCACAGGTGCGCGACGCTGCACAGCAGGTTGAAACTTGCAGCCCGATCGTGATCCATGCGCCCGCGCCACAGCAGCCGATTGGCAGCCAGGTGGTGGTGCTCACGGACCTGCAGTTGCCCTTCGCCCGCCAAGGCCCGCTCAATGTCCGCCTGTACAGCGGTGAACGCGTGGGCCTGAGCGGTGCCAATGGCAGCGGCAAATCAACCTTGCTCAAGGTGCTGGCGAGTCAATTGGCACCAGCCGCAGGCCAGTGTGAGGTACGCGGGGAAGTCGCCTTGCTCGACCAGCACTGCAGCCTGCTGCCCGCCGAACAATCGGTGCTCGATTACCTGCGCAGCGCCACCGGCAATCCGGATGAGAGCCTCCTGCGCACCCGCCTGGCGCAACTGGGCCTGGGCGCTGAGCGCGTCACCTTGCCCAGCGGCGTGCTCAGCGGCGGCGAACGGCTCAAGGCAACACTGGCCGGGGTGCTGTACCGCGACACCCCGGTCCAGTTGTTATTACTCGACGAGCCGAGCAACCACCTCGACCTGCCCTCCCTCGCCGCCCTGGAAGCCATGCTGCGCCAGTATCGCGGGACCTTGCTGGTGGCGTCCCATGACCGGGTGTTCATGCAGCAACTGGCGCTGGACGGCTACCTGCAGTTGGGCGAAGGCTCAGAACTGCAGATCCGCCGTTGATTGCAGGCTGGCAAAGGCGCCGCCCAGGGTCAGGTTGTGGTGGGCGATGATCGCCTCGGCCGGCAAGCCGGGCGTGTCCATGCAAGTGTGGGCATCGCTGACCAGTACCACGTTGAAGCCCAGTTCACGGGCAACCCGGCAGTTGGTGTCGACGCAGTACTGGGTCTTGAGGCCGACGATGACCAGCTCATCAATGGCGGCCTCTCGTAACTGGTCCGCCAGCGACGTGGCAAAGAAGGCGCTGGGGCGGGCCTTGTCGAACACGATGTCGCGCGCAGGATCGACCGCCAGCGCGGGCAACAGCTGCCACGCGGGGCTGCCTGCGGCAATCGGCGAACCCTCGGGGCCGGTGTGGCGAACCGCAAAAACGGGGGCGTGGGCGGCGTGGGCGGCAGCGATCAGGGTGTTGACCCTGTTCAACACCTGCTCACCCTGCCAGGGCTGTTCGGGGCCATGGAACAAACCCACCTGCATATCCAGGACCAGCAGTGCGCGTTTTGCGTGCATCTTCATCTCTCCGTGATTGGCCAGCCCGGACGGAGAAAAGACAAGGCCCCGTCCATTGCTGGCGGGGCCTTGGTTTACCTGCTGCCTAAGGTTAAGCAGCCGTACCCGCCCCGCGTATAGCGGTGGTAGTGGTACGCGACGAGGTCAGCAGGCAAAGCTTCATGCTTCGATAATGCGCCCGGACTGTGGAACGGTCAATGCCTGTCGCGCCAGGCAGCGGCAAAGATTTTCCCTGCGACCAAGGTCCAATCTATGACTGGGCGTTTCCGATCTGCACGGGATGTATTATCGTGGCCAAGTGCGCAATAAGAACCGCCTGCCAAAGCAGGCATCTGCAACCGAATCGAGGGTGCCATGAGTAACGAAAGCATTAACTGGGACAAGCTGGGCTTCGACTACATCAAGACCGACAAGCGCTACCTGTCCTATTTCCGTAACGGCGAGTGGGACAAGGGCACCCTGACCGAAGACAACCAGCTGCACATCAGCGAAGGCTCGACCGCGCTGCATTATGGCCAGCAATGCTTCGAGGGGATGAAGGCCTACCGCTGCAAGGACGGTTCGATCAACCTGTTCCGCCCGGACCAGAACGCCCTGCGCATGCAGCGCAGCTGCGACCGCCTGCTGATGCCGCAGGTGCCGACCGAACAGTTCATCGACGCCTGCAAGCAGGTGGTCAAGGCCAACGAGCGTTTCATTCCGCCGTACGGCAAGGGTGCGCTGTACCTGCGACCGTTCGTCATCGGCGTGGGTGACAACATTGGCGTGCGGACCGCGCCGGAGTTCATCTTCTCGATCTTCGCCATCCCGGTCGGCTCGTACTTCAAGGGCGGCATGACCCCGCACAAGTTCCTGATTTCCGACTACGACCGCGCCGCGCCACAAGGCACCGGCGCTGCCAAGGTGGGCGGCAACTACGCGGCCAGCCTGCAACCGGGCTACAAGGCCAAGCAAGCCGGCTTTGCCGACTGCATCTACCTTGACCCGCTGACCCACACCAAGATCGAGGAAGTCGGCTCGGCCAACTTCTTTGGTATCACCGCCAACAACGAGTTCATCACGCCGAAGTCCGCTTCCGTGCTGCCGGGCATCACCCGCCTGTCGCTGATGGAACTGGCGCAATCGCGCCTGGGCCTGAAGGTCATCGAAGGCGACGTGCTGATCAACAATCTGGACCGCTTCGTCGAGGCTGGCGCCTGCGGTACCGCCGCGGTGATCACCCCGATCGGCGGCATCCAGTACGGCGACAAGCTGCACGTGTTCTACAGCGAAAGCGAAGTTGGCCCGGTCACCCAGAAGCTCTACAACGAGCTGACCGGTATCCAGAGCGGCGACATCGAAGGCCCGGCGGGCTGGGTTGTGAAAGTCGCCTGACCTGCAACAGGGGCCGCGTTGCGGCCCATCGCCGGCAACGCCGGCTCCCACAGGGGTCGGTGCAGGCCGGCCCATTGTGGCCCCTCTCCTAGATGAATTTTTCTTTAACCCGGGCACCGCCTATTCTTTGGCACAATCAAGTCTCTACCCGCCGCCCAGGTAAAAGCATGCCCCGCGTACTGACTATCGAAGACGACGCTGTCACCGCCCAGGAAATCGTCGCCGAACTTTCCAGCCATGGCCTGGAAGTGGAATGGGCCGACAACGGCCGTGAAGGCCTGGCCAAGGCCATTGCCGGCGGCTACGACCTGATCACCCTGGACCGGATGCTCCCGGAGGTCGACGGCCTGACCATCGTCACGACCCTGCGCACCCTGAAGATCGCCACGCCAATCCTGATGATCAGCGCCCTGTCGGATGTCGACGAACGGGTCCGCGGCCTGCGCGCCGGCGGTGATGACTACCTGACCAAACCGTTCGCCTCCGATGAAATGGCCGCCCGCGTCGAGGTGCTGCTGCGGCGTAACAGCGTGCCCCTGGCACAGACCCGCCTGCAAGTCGCCGACCTTGAACTGGACCTGATCAGCCACGAGGCCAAGCGCGGCGAGCAGACCCTCAACCTGCTGCCCACCGAGTACAAGCTGCTGGAATTCCTCATGCGTCATGCCGGCCAGGTGATTACCCGGATGATGATTTTCGAGGAAGTCTGGGGCTATCACTTCGACCCGGGCACCAACCTGATCGACGTGCACATCGGACGCTTGCGCAAGAAGATCGACGCCGCTGGCCAGACTCCGCTGATTCGCACCGTGCGGGGCTCGGGCTATGCCATTGCCGAACCCGTCTAAGGGCTGGAGCTCGTCCACCAGCCGCCTGCTGGCGCTGTACAGCTTCCTGTTCGTGGCCTGGAGCAGCATCCTCATGGGGGTGCTGTACTTCGAGGTCTCGGGATACCTGAACAAGCTCACCCGCCATTCCTTGCTGCAGCGCCAGCACCTGTTCGCGCACATGAGCGGCAAGCAGCTCGATGATGCATTGATTGCCAGCCAGGCCTTTGAGGAGCGCAGTTTCGATGCCTATGGCCTGTTCGACGGGCAGTTCAATCCGCTCGGCGGGCAGATCCGCCAGGTGCCGCCCGAGCTGGGCCTGGATGGCAAGATTCATGAACTGAGCCGTTGCCTGGACGCCGACGACCCGCACCTGCCCCGCGACAGCTGCGATGCGGTGGCGATCAAGGTCCGCGATGGCCGCTGGCTGCTGCTGGTGCGCGACAACGGCTCGCTGTTCGTGGTCACCCGGATCATCCTCCACGCGCTGCTCTGGGGCCTGTCGCTGACCATCATCCCCGGCATCGCCGGCTGGTACCTGCTGCGCCGCAGGCCGCTCAAGCGTATCCGCGCGATCCAGGCCAGCGCCGAGCAGATCGTTGCCGGCGACCTGACCCGGCGCCTGCCGCTGTCGGCGCGGCGCGACGAACTGGACATGCTGGCGGCCATCGTCAACGCCATGCTCGATCGCATCGAGCGCCTGATGCATGAAGTCAAAGGCGTGTGCGACAACATCGCCCACGACCTGCGTACCCCGCTGACCCGCCTGCGCGCCCAGCTCTACCGCATTCGCCAGCAGGCCGGCGATGACTCGCCGCAGGCCGAAGCGCTGGAGCAGGCGATTGGCGAAACCGACACCTTGATGGCGCGTTTTCGCGGCTTGCTGCGCATCAGTGAACTGGAAGACCGCCAGCGCCGTGCAGGCTTCGTCGAGCTTGACCCCCACGGGCTGCTGCAGGAACTGCATGACTTCTACCTGCCCCTGGCCGAAGACGGCGAGATCGACCTGACCCTGGAGATGCCCGAACAGCTACCGGCGCTGCATGGCGACCGCGAGCTGCTGTTCGAGGCACTGGCCAACCTGGTGGGCAATGCCATCAAGTTCACGCCAGAGCAGGGCCAGGTGCTGATGCGGGCGCTGAGCGATGCCAAGGGTGTGCATATCGAGGTGCACGACAGCGGCCCGGGGATTCCCGAGAACGAGCGTGGGGCGGTGTTGAAGCGCTTTTATCGCAGCGAGGAAGGCCAGCGCCACCCGGGGTTCGGGCTGGGGTTGTCGATCGTTGCGGCGATCGTCGACCTGCATGGCTTTGAGCTGGAGGTGGGGGGGAGTGAACTGGGTGGGGCGAAGCTGGTGTTGCACTGCAGGACGGGTGTCGTCAGTTAGGGGCTCATCGCGGGGCAAGCCCGCTCCCACAGAGGATTGCAGTCTTCTGTGGGAGCGGGCTTGCCCCGCGATTGCTTAGTCAGCCAAGCGCCAGGTCGTGCCGCCCTTGCCGTCTTCCAGCACCACGCCCATGGCGGTCAGCTGGTCGCGGATGCGGTCGGACTCGGCCCAGTTCTTGTCGGCACGCGCTTGCAGGCGCGCCTGGATCAGGGCTTCAACCTCGGCGGCATCGACCTTGCCTTCGGCACCGGCACGCAGGAAGTCATCAGCGTCCAGTTGCAGCACACCCAGCAGATCACCCAGCTCACGCAGACGGCCAGCCAGGCCAGCAGCGGCCTGTGGATCGCTCTCGCGCAGACGGTTGATCTCGCGCACCAGGTCGAACAGCACGGCGCAGGCTTCAGGGGTGCCGAAATCGTCGTTCATCGCCGCCGTGAAGCGCTCGACGTACTCTTCGCCACCCTTGGCCGCCACTCGCGGCAGGCCGCGCAGGGCGTGGTAGAAACGTTCCAGAGCACCCTTGGACTCACGCAGGCTGTCTTCGGAGTAGTTGATCGAGCTGCGGTAGTGGCTCGACACCAGCAGGTAGCGCACCACCTCCGGGTGATACTTGTCGAGCACGTCGCGAATGGTGAAGAAGTTGTTCAAGGACTTGGACATCTTCTCGCCATTGATGCGAATCATGCCGCAGTGCATCCACGAGTTGGCGTACTGCTTGCCGGTCGCGGCCTCGCTCTGGGCGATTTCGTTCTCGTGGTGCGGGAACTCCAGGTCGTTGCCACCGCCGTGGATGTCGAAGCTCTCGCCCAGGCAGCAGGTGGACATCACCGAGCACTCGATGTGCCAGCCCGGACGGCCCGGACCCCAGGGCGACTCCCAGCTCGGCTCGCCCGGCTTGACGCCCTTCCAGAGGACGAAGTCGAGCGGGTCCTGCTTGGCTTCGTCGACCTCGATGCGGGCACCGATGCGCAGGTCTTCGATCTTCTTGCGCGACAGCTTGCCGTAGCCGACGAACTTGCCGACCCGGTAGTACACGTCGCCGTTGCCCGGCGCGTAGGCATACCCCTTGTCGATCAGGGTCTGGATCATCGCGTGCATGCCGGCGATATGGTCGGTGGCACGCGGCTCCTGGTCCGGCGGCAGGATGTTCAGGCGGCGCTCGTCTTCGTGCATCGCGTCGATCATGCGGGCGGTCAGGGCGTCGAAGGATTCGCCGTTCTCGTTGGCCCGGTTGATGATCTTGTCATCGATGTCGGTGATGTTGCGCACGTAGGTCAGGTCGTAGCCGCTGTAACGCAGCCAGCGGGTCACCAGGTCGAAGGCGACCATGCTGCGCCCGTGGCCCAGGTGGCAGAAGTCGTAGACGGTCATGCCGCAGACGTACATCCGTACCTTGTTGCCTTCAAGCGGTTTGAAGACTTCCTTGGTCTTGCTGAGCGTGTTGTAGATGGTAAGCACGAGAGTTCCTTAGCTGCCCCACGAATCGCGCAGGGTCACGGTGCGGTTGAACACCGGGCGACCCGGCTGGGAGTCTTTCAGGTCGGCGCTGAAGTAGCCTTCGCGCTCGAACTGGAAGCGGTCTTCTGGCTGGGCCTGGCCCAGGGAAGGTTCCGCACGACAACCGGTCAGCACCTGCAGCGAATCAGGATTGATGTTGTCAAGGAAGTTGCCGCCATCTTCGGTCTTCTCGGGGTTGGCCGAGCGGAACAGGCGGTCGTACAGACGCACTTCGCATTCGACGCTGGCGTCGGCCGGCACCCAGTGGATCACGCCCTTGACCTTGCGGCCCTCGGGGTTCTTGCCCAGGGTGTCCGGGTCGTACGAGCAGCGCAGCTCGACGATGTTGCCGTCGGCGTCCTTGATCGCCTCGCCGGCGCGGATCACGTAGCTGCCGCGCAGGCGCACTTCACCGGCCGGCTCCAGGCGCTTGTAGCCCTTTGGCGGCTCTTCCATGAAGTCGTCGCGGTCGATGTAGATCTCGCGGGCGAATGGCAGCGCGCGCACGCCCATGTCTTCTTTCGGGTGGCGCGGCAGTTCGAGGTTCTCGACCTGGCCTTCAGGGTAGTTGGTAATGACCACTTTCAGCGGGCGCAGCACGCACATGGCGCGTGGCGCGGTGCGGTCGAGGTCGTCACGGATGCTGAATTCGAGCATCGACATGTCGACCACGCCGTCGGAGCGGTTGGTGCCGACCATTTCGCAGAAGTTGCGGATCGACGCCGGGGTGTAACCACGGCGGCGGAAGCCCGACAGGGTCGACATGCGCGGGTCGTCCCAGCCGTTGACGTGCTGCTCGTCGACCAGTTGCTTGAGCTTGCGCTTGCTGGTGATGGTGTAGTTCAGGTTCAGGCGGCTGAACTCGTACTGGCGCGGCTTGGCCGGCACCGGCAGGTTGTCGAGGAACCATTCGTACAGCGGGCGATGGCCTTCGAACTCGAGGGTGCAGATCGAGTGGGTGATGCCTTCTATGGCGTCCGACTGACCGTGGGTGAAGTCGTAGTTCGGATAGATGCACCACGCGTCACCGGTCTGGTGATGGTGGGCATGACGGATGCGGTAGAGGATCGGGTCGCGCAGGTTCATGTTCGGCGAGGCCATGTCGATCTTGGCCCGCAGCACGCGCTCGCCGTCCTTGAACTCGCCGGCTTTCATGCGCGCGAACAGGTCGAGGTTCTCGTCAACCGAACGCTCGCGGAACGGGCTGTTCTTGCCAGGCGTGGTCAGGTTGCCACGGTATTCCTTGGCCTGTTCCGGGGTCAGGTCGCAAACATAGGCCTTGCCGGCCTTGATCAGCTCGACCGCCCAGTCGTGCAGCTGGTCGAAGTATTGCGAAGCGTAGCGCACCGGGCCGGTCCACTCGAAGCCCAGCCACTTGATGTCGCTCTGGATCGCGTCGATGTACTCCTGGTCCTCTTTGGCCGGGTTGGTGTCATCGAAACGCAGGTGACAGGCCCCGCCGAATTCCTGGGCCAGGCCGAAGTTCACGCAGATCGACTTGGCATGGCCGATGTGCAGGTAACCGTTGGGCTCTGGCGGGAAACGGGTGACGATGCTGCTGTGCTTGCCCGAGTCCAGGTCTGCCTGCACGATCGGACGCAGGAAGTTCGCAGGGATGGCGGGAGCGCCTTTGGCAGCGGCGTTGGGAGCGGTGTCGGCAGTGGGCTTGCTCATAGGATCCTTGAATACGGGGTGCACGGCCTGGGTAGGCCGACTGAATCAAAGCGCTTATCATAGCCGAAGCGGTCGAGCTGCCGACAGCATCGCGCCGACAAACTGGCGCGATATTCGCCGGCGAATGCAAAAAAACTGCCGCGAACCACGTATCGCGGGCTGTAGACTGTGCGTCAGGTGTGTATCGCGATACTGCGCGAACTATTTTCCAATGCCTTGAATAGCGAGAATTTGAGCATGACCCAAGTCAAATTGACTACCAATCACGGCGACATCGTCATCGAACTGAACGCCGAGAAAGCCCCGATCACCGCGGCCAACTTCATCGAATACGTTAACGCTGGCCACTACAGCAACACTGTATTCCACCGCGTCATTGGTAACTTCATGATCCAGGGCGGCGGTTTCGAGCCAGGCATGAAAGAGAAGAAAGACAAGCGTCCAAGCATCCAGAACGAAGCCGACAACGGTCTGAGCAACGACAAGTACACCATTGCCATGGCCCGCACCATGGAGCCGCATTCGGCTTCGGCACAGTTCTTCATCAACGTCGCCGACAACAGCTTCCTCAACCACAGCGGCAAGAACGTGCAGGGTTGGGGCTATGCAGTGTTCGGTAAAGTTACCGAAGGCACCGACGTTGTCGACAAGATCAAAGCCGTTGCCACCGGTTCCAAGTCCGGTCACCAGGACGTGCCGAAGGACGACGTGATCATCGAGAAAGCCGAGATCATTGAGTGATACTGCTGATCTCTGATCTGCACCTGCAAGAAGAACGCCCGGACATTACCCGGGCGTTTGTTGATCTGCTTGACGGTCGTGCGCGGCACGCCGAGGCGCTGTACATCCTCGGTGATTTCTTCGAGGCGTGGATCGGCGACGACGCCATGACGCCCTTCCAGGCCTCGATCTGCCAAGCCCTGCGCGCCTTGAGCGACAGCGGCACGCAGGTCTTCTTGATGCACGGTAACCGCGACTTCCTGCTTGGCCAGGCCTTTTGCAAGGCCGCGGGCTGCACCCTGCTGGCTGACCCCAGCGTGGTCGAGATGGGCGGTGAGCCGGTGTTGCTGATGCACGGCGACAGCCTGTGCACCCGCGACCTGGCCTACATGAAAATGCGCCGTTACCTGCGCAATCCGCTGAGCCTGTGGATTCTCCGGCACCTGCCGCTGAGCACCCGCCAGAAGCTTGCGCGCAAGCTGCGCAGCGAAAGCCGGGCGCAGACGCGGATGAAGGCCAACGACATTGTCGATGTGACCGCGGAGGAAGTGCCGCGGATCATGCAGCAGTTCGGCGTGCGCACCCTGGTGCATGGGCATACCCATCGACCGGCGATTCACAAGCTGGTGGTCGGCGATCAGCCGGCGCGGCGCATCGTGCTGGGGGATTGGGACCGGCAAGGCTGGGCGTTGCAGGTGGATGAGCAAGGGTTTCAACTGCAGCCTTTTGCTTTTCCCTGATTGAAGGCCCTGCGGGCCTTATCGCTGGCAAGGCCAGCTCCCACAAGGGGCCTGTGCATACAGTTCCTGTGGGAGCCGGCCTTGCCGGCGATGCTTTTACTTCAATGCCCCGCCGACGCCGGCCCGGCCTTGGCCGCGAACGGCGGCTTGGCCAGCCATACCAACAGAACCAGGCCAGCGAAAATCCAGCCCATCAGGGTGAAGTAATCCACCGTCGACATCATGTACGCCTGACTGCTGAGCATTCGCTCCAGCTGCGCATACGATTGCCCGTTCGCCCCGCCCAGCTGGTTCAGCGCCTCACGGGTGGCCGGATCAAAGGTGCTGATGTTCTCGCTGAGGTAGGCATGATGCTGGTCCGCCCGGCGAATCCAGATCCAGGTAGTCAGCGACGCGGCAAAACTGCCGCCCAGGGTCCGCAGGAAAGTCGCCAGCCCCGAGCCATCGGCAATCTGGTGCGGCGGCAGGTCGGAAAGCAGGATGCTCAAGGTCGGCATGAAGAACAGCGCCACACCGATACCCATGAACAACTGCACCAGGGCGATGTGCTGAAAGTCGACTTCGTTGGTAAAGCCGGCGCGCATGAAGCAACTGGTGCCAATCGCCAGGAATGCCAGCCCCGCCAGCAAGCGCAGGTCGAACTTGTGCGCGTACTTGCCGACAAACGGCGACATCAGCACCGGCAACAGGCCGATCGGCGCCACCGCCAGGCCCGCCCAGGTGGCGGTGTAGCCCATCTGCGTCTGCAGCCACTGCGGCAGGATCAGGTTGATGCCGAAGAACCCGGCATAACCGCCGACCAGCACGATGGTGCCGATGCGAAAGTTGCGGTGCACGAACAGGCGCAGGTTGACCACCGGGTGCTTGTCGGTCAGCTCCCAGATGATGAACACCGCCAGGAACACCACCGAGATCAGGCTGCCGATGACGATGAAATTCGACTCGAACCAGTCCAGGTCATTGCCCTTGTCGAGCACGATCTGCAAGGCCCCGACGCCGATGATCAGGCTCAACAGGCCGATATAGTCCATCGGCTGACGGCTGGTGCTGACCGGGCGGCTGCGCATCTGCTGGCGCACCACGGCAGCGGCGAACAGGCCGATCGGCACGTTGATGAAGAAAATCCACGGCCAGCTGTAGCTGTCGGTGATCCAGCCACCGAGAATCGGCCCGGCAATCGGCGCCACCACCGTGACCATCGCCAATAGCGCGAGTGCCATGCCGCGTTTCGCCGGCGGATAGACCGCGATCAGCAGGGTCTGGGTCATCGGGTAAAGAGGCCCGGCAACAATACCCTGGAGCACGCGAAAGCCGACCAGCTCAGGCATCGACTGGGCGATGCCGCACAGGAACGAGGCCAGCACGAACAGCAGCGTGGCCCAGATGAACAGCTTGACCTCACCGAAGCGCCGGCTCAGCCAGCCGGTCAGCGGCAAGGCAATGGCATTGCTCACCGCAAACGAGGTGATGACCCAGGTGCCCTGCTCCGAACTCACGCCGAGGTTGCCGGAAATGGTCGGCAACGCCACGTTGGCGATGGTGGTGTCGAGCACCTGCATAAAGGTCGCCAGCGACAGGCCGATGGTGGTCAGCAACAGGCTCGGCGGTGTAAAGGAAGCCTGATTGCCGCTCATCGCTGCGCCGTCTTGCTGGAGCCTGCACTGTTGTCATGGATCAGCTTGCTGATCAGGGTATCGGCCTCGACCAGCTGACGGTCGTACACCTGGGTGGCGAACGAAGCCTTCTGCGGCGGCTGCTGGGCCAGGACCGGGCCACTCTGGTCGTGCAGGTCGACCTCGACCTGGGTCGACAGGCCGATGCGCAGCGGGTGCTTGGCCAGTTGTTCGGCATTGATATGGATGCGCACCGGCACCCGCTGGACGATCTTGATCCAGTTGCCGGTAGCGTTCTGCGCCGGCAACAGGGCGAAGGCGCTGCCGGTACCGGCGCCGAGGCTGTCGATGGTGCCGCTGTACTTGACGTCGCTGCCGTACAGGTCGGCAACAATATCCACAGGCTGGCCAATGCGCATGTTGCGCAGCTGGGTTTCCTTGAAGTTGGCGTCGATCCACAGCTGGTCCAGGGGGATCACCGCCATGGTCGCGGTGCCCGGCTGCAGGCGCTGGCCCAGTTGCACGGTGCGCTTGGCCACGTAGCCCGTGACCGGCGCCACCAGGGTGGTGCGGGCGTTGTTCAGATAGGCCTGGCGCAGTTCAGCGGCAGCGGCCATCACCTCGGGGTGCGACGACACCACGGTGTCATCGACCAGCGCGGTAGTGGTGTTGAGTTGCTGCCTGGCATTGCTCAGCGCACTCTGCGCCGATGACAGGTCGTCACGGGCGTGGGACAGCTCCTCCTGGGAGATGGCCCCGCCGGCGGCGAGGGTCTTGCGTCGATTGAAGTTTTCCTGGGCCTTGCTCAGCTCGGCCTGACGCGCCGCCACCTGGGCTTTCATGCCGTCGACATTGCTGTACAAGCCGCGCACCTGGCGTACGGCGCGGGCCAACTTGGCTTCGGCGGCCTGCAGGCCGACCTCGGCATCGCTGGGGTCGAATTCGAGCAGCACCTGGCCTTCGTGGACCAGGTCGCCATCGTCAGCGCCGATGCTGACTACGGTGCCGGTAACCAGCGGAGTGATTTCCACCACGTTGCCGTTTACATAGGCATCGTCGGTCTCTTCGCTCCAGCGCCCGTAGAGCTCGTGCCAGGCCCAGACCGCGCCGCCAGCGACGACGATCAGCAGCGCAAGGGCCAGCAGCCAGGTCTTGCGCTTGCGCTGGTTGTCGAGGTCCTGCGTGGTGTCATCCGCAGAAGAAGTAGTGGCCATTGCTAATTCCTTGGCTTAGTGAATACGTGAAGTCGAAGGCAGCGCGGCTGCCTGGGTGTCACCCTGGAAACCACCACCCAGGGCTTGCATCAGCTGGATCGACATGTCGATCTGTTCGGCATTGAGCTCGGCCAGTTGGCGCTGGGCCTGGAGCAGCTGCTGCTCGACGCTGAGTACATCGAGGTAGTTGCCGATGCCGGAGCCGTAGCGCTGCATCACCGTGTCATAGGACTGCTGGGCGATGTCGGTGGCGTGCTGCTTGGCGACGATCTGCCGGCCCAGGGCATGCAACTGGTCAATGCTGTCGCTGACCTCGCCGAGGGCACTGACCAGGCGTTTGTTGTACTGGGCCACGGCCAGGTCGTAGTCGGCGTCACGGGCATCGAGGTCGGCGCGCAGGCGGCCTCCATCGAAGATCGGCAGCGACACCGCCGGGGCAATATTGAAGAAGCGGCTCGGCGCACCGAAGATCGCATCGCCCAACAGCGCCTGGGTGCCAGCGGCGGCACTGAGGTTGAGGTTGGGGTAGAAGCGGGTCTTGCTGGCGTCGATCTCCTTGCTTGCCGCCTCGACCCGCCAGCGTGCGGCCACCAGGTCCGGGCGACGCCCGAGCAGCTCGGCCGGCAAGGCTGAAGGCAAGGCCACGGCGCCAGGCTTGAGCACGGCCGGGCGGCTGATCTGGCCACCGCGATCCGGGCCTTTGCCAAGCAGTACCGCCAGGGCGATCTGGGCGCTGCGCAGTTGTTTCCCGGCGTTGATCGCCTGCTCTTCGGAGCTGGCCGCCAGGCTTTCGGTCTGCTGGTACTGGTAGGTACTGTCGATGCCCGAGGCCAGGCGGCGCTGGCCCAGTTCGAGCATCTGCCGGGTGCGCTTGAGGTCGTCCTGGGTCAGGTCATGGACGATATAGGCCTGGCCCAGCTGGCTGTAGGCGCGGGCGACATCGGCAGCGAGGGTCAGGCTCGCGGCCTGGCGGTCGATCTCGGCGGCGCGGGCTTCGCCCAGGGCAGCTTCCCAGGCATCACGCTGGCCGCCCCAGAGGTCGAAGGTGTAATTGAAGTCGACACCGAGGCTGCGCAGGGTCGAGTAGCTGCCGCCCTGCCCGCTCGGGTCCTGGTCGCGAGCCAGGCGCGAACGGCTGACGCTGGCCTCGGCATCCAGGGTCGGCGTGCGTGCAGCATCGGCGGCATAGGCCGCGGCGTTGGCCTGGTGGGCACGGGCGCTGGCGATCTGCATATCAGGGCTGTCTTGCAGGGCTTCACGGATCAGGCCGTCGAGCTGTGGATCGCCCAACTGGGTCCACCAGTCGCTTTTCGGCCAGGCGGCGGGCGACAGTTTGACGCCGTTCAGGGTCTGCGCGGCGTTCAACCCTGCAGCGTTAATGCTGCTGGCTTCGGTGTGCAGGCCACGGTAGCTGGCGCAACCGGCCAGGGTCAGGGCCAGCACCAGCAGGCTCAGGCCGGCACGCAAGGGGCTGGCGCTCATTTGGCACCTACACGCATGGCCGTCAGGGTGTCGCCGGAAGCCAGCAGCACCTTGGTCAGGATGGCTTCGAGGGTAGCCAGCTCGCTCGGCTCGAGCACGCCCACCAGCTCGTTCATCGCTGCTGCGCCGATCTGCGGCAACTGGTCGGCGAGCTTCTGGCCGTCTTCGCTCAGTTCCAGGCGAATTTGCCGACGGTCGTCAGGGCAACGGCGGCGGATGATCAGGTCTTTCTGTTCGAGACGGTCGAGCATGCGCGTCATCGAACCGCTGTCTACCGACAGGTAGCGGCACAGCTCGGCCGGGGTGTCGACGCCGTACTGGGCGACGATGATCAGCACCTTGAACTGCGCAGCGGTAACGCCGTAGGGCTGCATGTGGCTGTCGATGATGCGGTCTTTGACCAGCGCGGCGCGGCCCAGAAGCATGCCGAGGGTGCAGTTCTGGAAGTTTTCCGGGGTGTAATGCTGCATGGACGGAGATACCTGCTTAGGCAGTAAGTTACACAATGTTACTGCTTAGGCAGCTAACGTCAAGGCATTAATTAGCTTGCTTATTATTTGGGCGATAGAAGGCAATCGCGGGGCAAGCCCGCTCCCACACTGTGGGAGCGGGCTTGCCCCGCGATCAGGCATTCAAAAGAAGTGATTAATCAGGCAGGCACGCCACTGTGAAAGCGAAACTCTTCATCCGGGCTGCTGATCAGTTCGGCCTCGACCGCCCTGACCTTCTCCACCACCCGTTCGATATCCGCCGCATCACCGTACTGATGGGCGAGCTTCAGGTAACCCTGGTAATGCCGCGCCTCGCTGTTGAGCAGGCCGTGATAGAACTTGCCCAGCTCTTCGTCCAGGTGCGGCACCAGTGCGGCAAAGCGCTCGCAACTGCGCGCTTCAATAAAGGCACCGACGACCAGGGTGTCCACCAGCTTCACCGGCTCATGGGTCCGCACCACCCGGCGCAGGCCCGAGGCATAGCGCCCGGCCGACAACGGACGCAGGGCAATCTTGCGCCGTTTCATCAGGCGCAGCACCTGCTCGTGGTGCACCAGCTCTTCACGGGCCAGGCGCGACATCATGTTGATCAGATCCAGGTGCGTGTTGTACTTGGCCATCAAGCTCAGCGCGGTGCTGGCGGCCTTGAACTCGCAGTTCTTGTGATCGATCAGCAGGGTCTCCTGGTCGGCAAGCGCCGCCTGGACCCAGGCGTCAGGGGTACGGCAACCAAGGAAGGCTTCGATTTCGGGAATAAGGGACATAGGCTCACAAACAGGCAGGGCAAACGGCAAGACCGGCGATTATACCGGCAGCAGCGCCGATCACCAGTGAACTATGCTTGATACATATCAACGCCCATTGCAGTTGGCGCCGACTATAGTCAGGCATTGGCCGCCATTTATGAAGGGAGTTCACGCTCATGCTAGAAGTACGCAGCATCCTGGTGGTACTTGATCCCGAACACGCGCACAGCCGGGCGCTGACCCGGGCCAAACTGATCGCCGGGGTCACCGGCGCGCGCCTGCACCTGCTGATGTGCGACAAGAGACAGGACCACAGCGCGCTGCTCAGCCTGCTGGCCAGCCAGCTGCATGATGACGGCTACGATAACGTGACCCATGAGCAGGCCTGGCACGACTCCCTGCACGAGTCGATCATCGACGTGCAGCAGGCCGAAGGCTGCGAGCTGGTGATCAAGGAACATCGCCCGGACAACCCGCTCAAGCGCGCCCTGCTCACCCCCAGCGACTGGAAGCTGCTGCGCCAGTGCCCGTGCGCGGTGCTGATGGTCAAGACCGAGCGGCCGTGGACTGGCGGAGTGATCCTCGCCGCGGTGGATGTCGGCAACCACGACGAGGCCCATCGCCTGCTGCACACCAGCATCATCGACCATGGCTACGCGATTACCAGCCTGGCCAAGGGCGAGCTGCATGTGATCAGCGCCCATCCGTCGCCGATGCTGTCAGCGGCAGACCCGGTGTACCAGCTCAAGGACACCATCGAACGCAAGTACCGCGAGGAATGCGCGGCGTTCCAGGCCGAGTTCGACATCAGCGATGAGCACCTGCATGTCGCCGAAGGCCCGGCGGATGTGCTGATCCCCTATACGGCGAGCAAGTACGACGCGGTGGTGACGGTGATCGGTACCGTGGCCCGTACCGGGATTTCCGGCGCGCTGATCGGCAACACCGCCGAGGTGGTGCTGGATGCGCTGGAGTGCGATGTGCTGGTGCTCAAGACCGAGGAAGTTAAGGTGCACCTGACGGAACTGGCACAAAGCTGAGGGCCTCATCGCGGGGCAAGCCCGCTCCTACAAACCTGTGGGAGCGGGCTTGCCCCGCGATGGCTTCAACCCAAGGCATCCTTGAGAAACCCCGGCGCGATATAGCGCTGGTAATGGGCCTCGGACAGCAAGAAGAATTCCCGATCAATGGCATCGCGCAACTCGGGCAGTTCCCAGTCACGAAACTCCGGCAACAACACCATGCCGTAAGCCTCCAGCTCACGGATCACCCGCGCCCCGCGGGCAATCAGTTGATACGCCCAGCAATATTCGGACTGGTGCGGCACGAAGCGGATCTTGCGCAGCTCCAGTTGCTCGCGCAGGCGCGTGGCATCAAAGACTTCAAGTTTGGCCACCATGACCTGCACCAGCAATTGCTCCAGGCGCAGCCACACCGCACGCTTTTCGTCTTCGTTGTAGCCGTTCCAGTTGATCACTTCATGGTGAAAACGCTTGCAGCCACGGCACACCAAGTCCCCGTAAACCGTGGAGCAGAGGCCGACACAAGGCGTTTTAATTGACTGATTGGACATGAAAAAATCGACAGTTTGGCGGTGGAACAGGCTGCCATGTTAGCCCTTTGTCTAACGAGGGTCACCCGCTAAAGTCATCCAGCGCGCCTTACCTTTATCGACTTTTTACCGTAGAATCATCCGGCCTTTTTAAGGCAGCAATGTCCGTTAGAAGCTGTTTTCAAAGCGTCACGAGCACAGTTCATCCGGTAGAACGGCGTTGGCCCGGGATATTCGTCAAGCGCATGTCCCGCGCCAGCCCTCATCAGCCTCCGTTCTACAGGCGTAAAACTTTGAAAGCAGCTTCTGTAAGGATTTCCTGCAACCCTGGCTACGCGGCCCAAGAAGCCGTATTGCGCACGGGTGCCGGAATTTCTGGATGAGCGTCCCGGACACCCATTTGGGACCACTGATGAGGGTAATAACTGTGCTTGAAGCCTACCGCAAACACATCGAAGAGCGTGCCGCCCAGGGTATCGTGCCCCAGCCGCTTAACGCCGAACAAACCGCAGGCCTGGTCGAGCTGCTGAAGAATCCCCCTGCTGGCGAAGAAGCAGTCCTCGTCGACCTGATCACCAACCGCGTTCCACCAGGAGTGGACGAAGCCGCCTACGTCAAGGCCGGTTTCCTTTCCGCCGTCGCCAAAGGCGAAGCCAACTCCCCGCTGATCGACAAGAAGCGCGCCGTTGAGCTGCTGGGCACCATGCAGGGCGGCTACAACATCGCCACCATGGTCGAGCTGCTGGACAACGCCGAACTGGCCCCTGTCGCCGCCGAACAGCTCAAGCACACCCTGCTGATGTTCGATGCGTTCCACGACGTCGCCGAAAAAGCCAAGGCGGGCAATGCCCACGCCAAGGCCGTGCTGGATTCCTGGGCCGCCGGTGAGTGGTTCACCAGCAAGCCAGCCATCGCTGACAAGTACAGCCTGACCGTGTTCAAGGTCCCCGGCGAAACCAACACCGACGACCTGTCCCCTGCCCCGGACGCCTGGTCGCGCCCAGACATCCCGCTGCACGCCCTGGCCATGCTGAAAATGGCCCGTGACGGCATCGTGCCTGAGCAACAAGGCGCCATCGGCCCGCTCAAGCAGATCGAAGAAGTCAAAGCCAAGGGCTTCCCGGTTGCCTACGTCGGCGACGTGGTCGGTACCGGTTCTTCGCGTAAGTCCGCGACCAACTCGGTACTGTGGTTCTTCGGCGACGACATCCCGTACGTACCGAACAAGCGTGCTGGCGGCTTCTGCTTCGGCTCGAAAATCGCCCCGATCTTCTACAACACCATGGAAGACGCCGGCGCCCTGCCGATCGAGTTCGACGTGTCGAACCTGAACATGGGCGACGTCATCGACGTCTACCCGCACGCCGGCAAAGTCTGCAAGCACGGCACCGAAGACGTCATCACCACCTTCGAACTGAAGACCCCGGTGCTGCTCGACGAAGTCCGCGCTGGCGGCCGTATCCCGCTGATCGTCGGCCGTGGCCTGACCGAGAAAGCCCGTGCCGAGCTGGGCCTGGGCCCAACCGACCTGTTCAAGCTGCCTGAAGCACCTGTCGACACCGGCAAGGGCTACACCCTGGCACAGAAGATGGTCGGTAAAGCCTGCGGCCTGCCGGAAGGCAAAGGCGTGCGTCCAGGCACCTACTGCGAACCGAAGATGACCACCGTCGGCTCCCAGGACACCACTGGCCCGATGACCCGCGACGAGCTGAAAGACCTGGCGTGCCTGGGCTTCTCCGCCGACCTGGTCATGCAGTCGTTCTGCCACACCGCGGCCTATCCAAAGCCGATCGACGTCACCACCCACCACACCCTGCCGGATTTCATCCGCACCCGTGGCGGCGTGTCCCTGCGTCCAGGCGACGGCATCATCCACAGCTGGCTGAACCGCATGCTGCTGCCGGACACCGTCGGTACCGGTGGTGACTCGCACACCCGCTTCCCGATCGGCATCTCGTTCCCGGCCGGTTCCGGCCTGGTCGCCTTCGCCGCTGCCACCGGCGTCATGCCGCTGGACATGCCGGAGTCGGTACTGGTGCGCTTCAAGGGCAAACTGCAACCGGGCATCACCCTGCGTGACCTGGTCCACGCCATCCCTTACTACGGCATCCAGAAAGGCCTGCTGACCGTCGAGAAGAAAGGCAAGATCAACGCCTTCTCCGGCCGCATCCTGGAAATCGAAGGCCTGGACGAGCTGACCGTCGAGCAAGCGTTCGAACTGTCTGACGCCTCGGCTGAACGTTCGGCTGCCGGTTGCACCATCAAGCTGCCGGAAAAAGCCGTTGCCGAGTACCTGAAGTCGAACATCACCCTGCTGCGCTGGATGATCAGCGAAGGCTACGGCGATGCCCGCACCATGGAACGTCGCGCCCAAGCGATGGAAGCCTGGCTGGCCAACCCGCAGCTGCTGGCTGCCGACAAGGACGCCGAATACGCCGAGATCATCGAGATCGACCTGGCCGACGTCAAAGAGCCTGTGCTCTGCGCCCCGAACGACCCGGACGACGCCCGTCTGCTCTCCTCCGTACAGGGCGAGAAGATCGACGAAGTGTTCATCGGTTCGTGCATGACCAACATTGGTCACTTCCGCGCTGCCGGCAAGCTGCTGGACAAGGTCAAAGGCTCGATCCCGACCCGTCTGTGGCTGTCGCCGCCAACCAAGATGGACGCTCACCAGCTGACCGAAGAAGGCTACTACGGCATCTACGGCAAGGCTGGCGCGCGCATGGAAATGCCGGGCTGCTCGCTGTGCATGGGTAACCAGGCACGTGTTGCAGCGAACTCGACCGTTGTGTCGACTTCGACCCGTAACTTCCCGAACCGTCTGGGTGATGGTGCCAACGTCTACCTGGCGTCTGCCGAGCTGGCCGCTGTTGCCTCGATCCTGGGCAAGCTGCCAACCGTCGAAGAGTACATGGAGTACGCGAAGAACATCGACAGCATGGCTGCCGACGTTTACCGCTACCTGAGCTTCGACCAGATCGCCGAGTTCCGTGAAGCGGCTGCGAACGCCAAGATCCCGGTTGTTCAAGCGTAAGCTGACTTAGCGTGAAAAAAAGCCCCGCCAATTGGCGGGGCTTTTTATTGGGCCTGCTTTGCAGGCCATCGCTGGCAAGGCCAGCTCCCACAGGGAATGTCTACACAGGACCACTGTGGGAGCCGGCGTTGCCGGCGATGAGGCCCTTCAGATCACGAACAAATCCACAAACCGCTGCACCGCCATCACCTCAAGCGCCGCCTGGTCTTTGCACAAGGCAAAGATCTCGGCGCTGCGCTGCCCGGTAAAACGCGTTGCCAGGTTGGCCTTGAACTTCTCTTCCAGCAATGGGATCCCCTCGGCCCGCCGCCGGCGATGACCGATCGGGTACTCCACCACCACCTGCTCGGTGCTCGAACCGTCATTGAAAAACACCTGCACGGCATTGGCGATCGAACGCTTGTCGGCCTCCAGGTATTCACGGGTATAACGCGGCTCTTCGACGATCTCCATCTTCTCGCGCAGGCGGTCGATGATCGGGTGCGCGGCATGGAAATCATCTTCGTATTGTTCGGCCACCAGGTTGCCGAAAATCAGCGGCACGGCGGTCATGTACTGGAGGCAGTGATCGCGGTCGGCGGCATTGGCCAGGGTGCCGACCTTGGAGATGATGCGGATCGCCGATTCATGGGTGGTAATGACAATACGCTCGATTTCATGCAGGCGGTTGCGCACCTGCGGGTGCAGAATCACCGCCGCCTCACAGGCAGTCTGGGCATGGAATTCGGCAGGGAAGCTGATCTTGAACAGCACGTTTTCCATCACGTAGCTGGCGTATTTCTGCGTCAGGCTGAAGGCGCGCTTGTCTTCAGGCTTGAGCGCCAGGTCCTTGTTGGTGTGACTGAACAGCACATCATAAAAGCCCCACTGCGGCGCGCTCAGTACCCCGGGAATACCCATCTCGCCACGCAGGGCGATATCGGCCAGGCGCACGCCGCGGCTGGAAGCATCGCCCGCCGCCCAGGACTTGCGCGAGCCGGCATTCGGCGCATGGCGATAAGTACGCAGCGCCTGGCCGTCGACGAAGGCATGGGAAAGTGCCGCCAGCAGCTGTTCGCGATTGGCGCCCATGAGCTTGGCGCACACGGCCGTCGAGGCGACCTTGACCAGCAGCACATGGTCCAGCCCGACGCGGTTGAAGGAGTTTTCCAGGGCAATCACACCCTGGATCTCGTGGGCCATGATCATCGCCTCAAGCACCACGCGCATGCTCAAGGGCGCTTCGCCATTGGCCACACGTTTTTGCGAGAGGTGATCGGCCACGGCCAGGATGCCGCCGAGGTTGTCCGAGGGATGCCCCCACTCGGCGGCCAGCCAGGTGTCGTTGTAGTCGAGCCAACGGACGATACAACCGATGTCCCAAGCGGCCTTGACCGGGTCCAGGCGGTAGCTGGTACCCGGCACCCGCGCGCCGAACGGTACCACGGTCCCTTCCACCAGTGGCCCCAGGTGCTTGGTACATTCGGGGAAGCGCAACGCCAGCAGGCCGCAGCCCAGGGTATCCATCAGGCAGTTGCGCGCCGTGTCCAGCGCCTCCGGCGATTCGGCCTTGAAGCCCAGGACGTAATCAGCGATGTCCTGCAGCACCCGGTCATAATCGGGGCGGTTGTTCAGATCAACGTTGGCACTCATTTCACATCTCTCTGTTGACGTAGGTAACAGGGAGCCAAGCGCCGCTACTGGTTAGAAGGCATCACCGGGTACCCGTACCCAGCCCTCCATCAGTACGCGAGCGCTACGGCTCATGATTGCTTTGGTGACAGTCCACTCACCGTTCACCTGCCGGGCTTCGGCGCCAACGCGCAGGGTGCCCGAGGGGTGACCGAAACGTACGGCCGTGCGCTCGCCACCACCGGCGGCGAGGTTGACCAGGGTGCCAGGCACTGCCGCGGCAGTACCGATGGCCACGGCGGCAGTGCCCATCATGGCGTGGTGCAACTTGCCCATGGACAGCGCCCTTACCAATAGATCAACGTCGCTGGCGGCCACGGCTTTACCGCTGGATGACTGATAGGCCGCCGGTGGCGCGACAAAGGCGACTTTCGGTGTGTGCTGGCGCTTGGCGGCTTCGTCGACATGCTCGATCAGGCCCATGCGCACCGCGCCATAGGCACGGATGGTCTCGAAACGGGCCAGGGCTTGCGGGTCGCTGTTGATCGCGTCCTGCAGCTCGGTGCCGGTGTAACCGATGGCTTCGGCCTGGATGAAGATGGTCGGAATGCCGGCATTGATCAGCGTGGCCTTCAGCGTGCCGACACCGGGCACCACCAGGTCGTCGACCAGGTTGCCGGTGGGGAACATCGAGCCGCCCTCGCCGTCTTCATCGGCGGCCGGGTCCATGAACTCGAGCTGCACCTCGGCGGCCGGAAAGGTTACGCCGTCCAGTTCGAAGTCGCCGGTTTCCTGGACTTCGCCATTGGTGATCGGCACATGGGCAATGATGGTCTTGCCGATATTGGCCTGCCAGATGCGCACCACGGCCATGCCGTTGTGCGGGATGCGGCCGCTGTCGACCAGGCCGGCGCTGATGGCGAACGAGCCGACGGCTGCCGAGAGGTTGCCGCAGTTGCCGCTCCAGTCGACGAACGCGGTGTCGATCGAGACCTGGCCGAACAGGTAGTCGACATCGTGCTCGGGCTTGATGCTGCGCGAAAGGATCACGGTTTTGCTGGTACTGGACGTCGCGCCGCCCATGCCGTCGATCTGCTTGCCATAGGGGTCGGGGCTGCCGATCACCCGCAGCAGCAGCGCGTCGCGGGCCGGGCCCGGGATCTGCGCGCTTTCCGGCAGGTCGTCGAGGCGGAAGAAAACGCCCTTGCTGGTGCCGCCACGGATGTAGGTGGCGGGGATTTTGATCTGGGGTACGTGAGCCATGGGGGTCTTGTCCTGTTGTCGTTCAGCAATCTTCAGGCTATTCACCTTCCCTGTGGGAGCCGGCTTGCCGGCGATGGCATCGACGCGGTCTATGCAACTGCGCGGTGCCGGCATCGCTGGCAAGCCAGCTCCCACAGAGGGCAAGTTGCCTGTACCTCAACCCATCAAACCGCTACCGCCGATTCGAGGAAGTCCTGGGCAAAGCGCTGCAGCACCCCGCCGGCTTCGTAGATCGACACTTCTTCGGCGGTATCCAGGCGGCAGGTCACCGGCACTTCGACACGTTCGCCGTTGGCCCGGGTGACAACCAGGGTCAGGGTCGCCCGCGGGGTGCGCTGGCCGAGCACGTCGAAGGTTTCGGTGCCGTCGATGCCCAGGGTCTTGCGGTTGACGCCCGGCTTGAACTCCAGCGGCAACACGCCCATGCCCACCAGGTTGGTGCGGTGGATTCGCTCGAAGCCTTCGGCGACGATGGCCTCGACACCGGCCAGGCGCACGCCCTTGGCCGCCCAGTCACGGGACGAGCCCTGGCCGTAGTCGGCACCGGCAACGATGATCAGCGGCTGCTTGCGCTGCATGTAGGTTTCGATCGCTTCCCACATACGGGTGACCTTGCCTTCCGGCTCGATGCGCGCCAGCGAACCCTGCTTGACCTTGCCGCCTTCCTGGACCATTTCGTTGAACAGTTTGGGGTTGGCGAAGGTTGCGCGTTGCGCGGTCAGGTGGTCGCCACGGTGGGTCGCGTAGGAGTTGAAGTCCTCCTCCGGCAGGCCCATTTTCGCCAGGTACTCACCGGCCGCGCTGTCGAGCATGATGGCGTTGGACGGCGACAGGTGGTCGGTGGTGATGTTGTCCGGCAGCACCGCCAGCGGGCGCATGCCCTTGAGCGTGCGCTCGCCGGCCAGGGCGCCTTCCCAGTACGGCGGGCGGCGGATGTAGGTGCTCATCGGGCGCCAGTCGTACAGCGGGGTGACCTTGGGCCCGGTGTCTTCCTGCACGGCGAACATCGGGATGTACACCTGGCGGAACTGCTCGGGCTTGACCGCCGCCTTGACCACCGCGTCGATCTCTTCGTCGCTTGGCCAGATGTCTTTCAGGCGGATTTCCTTGCCATCGACCACGCCCAGCACGTCCTTCTCGATGTCGAAGCGGATGGTGCCGGCAATCGCATAGGCCACCACCAGCGGCGGCGATGCCAGGAACGCCTGCTTGGCGTACGGGTGGATACGGCCGTCGAAGTTGCGGTTGCCCGAGAGCACGGCGGTGGCGTACAGGTCGCGATCGATGATCTCTTGCTGGATGACCGGATCAAGCGCACCGGACATACCGTTGCAGGTGGTGCAGGCAAAGGCGACGATGCCGAAACCGAGCTGCTCCAGCTCGTCATCCAGGCCCGCCTCTTTCAGGTACAGGGCCACGGTTTTCGAGCCCGGTGCCAGCGACGATTTCACCCACGGCTTGCGCACCAGGCCAAGCTTGTTGGCGTTGCGTGCGAGCAAACCGGCGGCAATCACGTTGCGCGGGTTGCTGGTGTTGGTGCAGCTGGTGATCGCAGCGATGATCACCGCGCCATCGGGCATTTGCCCCGGCACTTCGTCCCACTGGCCGGCAATGCCTTTGCTCGACAGGTCGCTGGTGGCGACCCGGGCGTGGGGGTTGGATGGCCCGGCCATGTTGCGCACCACGCTGGACAGGTCGAAGCGCAGCACCCGCTCGTACTCGGCGTTGGCCAGGCTGTCGGACCACAGGCCGGCGACCTTGGCGTAGGTTTCCACCAGCTTGACCTGCTCGTCTTCACGGCCGGTGAGCTTGAGGTAGTCGATGGTCTGCTGGTCGATGGAGAACATCGCCGCGGTGGCGCCGTATTCCGGAGCCATGTTGGAGATGGTCGCGCGGTCGCCCAGGGTCAGGGCGCGAGCACCTTCGCCGTAGAATTCCAGGTAGGCGCCAACCACCTTTTCCTTGCGCAGGAATTCGGTCAGGGCCAGCACCACGTCAGTGGCGGTGATGCCCGGCTGCGGCTTGCCCGAGAGCTCGACGCCGACGATCTCCGGCAGGCGCATCCACGAGGCGCGGCCGAGCATGACGTTCTCGGCTTCAAGGCCGCCGACGCCGATGGCGATCACGCCCAGGGCATCGACGTGCGGGGTGTGGCTGTCGGTGCCGACACAGGTGTCCGGGTAGGCCACGCCGCGCTCGGCATGGATCACCGGCGACATCTTCTCCAGGTTGATCTGGTGCATGATGCCGTTGCCTGGCTGGATCACGTCGACGTTCTTGAACGCCTTCTTGGTCCAGTTGATGAAGTGGAAACGGTCTTCGTTGCGGCGGTCTTCGATGGCGCGGTTCTTCTCGAACGCCTGCGGGTCGAAACCACCGCATTCCACCGCCAGGGAGTGGTCGACGATCAGCTGCACCGGCACCACCGGGTTGACCTGGGCCGGGTCACCGCCACCTTCGGCGATGGCGTCGCGCAGGCCGGCGAGGTCGACCAGCGCGGTCTGGCCAAGGATGTCGTGGCACACCACGCGGGCCGGGAACCAGGGGAAGTCGAGGTCGCGCTTGCGCTCGATCAGCTGGCCCAGCGAGGCATTGAGGCTGGCCGGATCGCAGCGGCGCACCAGGTTTTCCGCCAGTACGCGGGAGGTATAAGGAAGACGGTCATAGGCGCCGGGCTTGATCGCATCGACCGCCGCGCGGGCGTCGAAATAATCCAGGCCAGTGCCCGGCAGGTTCTTGCGAAATTCACTATTCATGGCACAGGGACTCAATCACGGTAGGGTCGGGAGGCAATCCGACTAGCCCCTTCTTGCTACTGTGGGAGCGGGCTTGCCCCGCGATAGCGATCTATCAAGTACATCGCATCGCGGGGCAAGCCCGCTCCCACCCGCAGGAAGGGAGCGTAAGCCGTTTGCCCGCCAGTCTCAGCGTTGTTCGATTGGCACGAACTTGCGCTGTTCGACGCCGGTGTACTCGGCGCTCGGGCGGATGATGCGGTTGTTGGCACGCTGCTCGAATACATGCGCCGCCCAGCCGGTCAGGCGCGAGCAGACGAAGATCGGGGTGAACAGCTTGGTCGGGATGCCCATGAAGTGGTACGCCGAGGCATGGTAGAAGTCGGCATTGGGGAACAGCTTCTTCTGCTCCCACATGGTCTTGTCGATGGCTTCGGACACCGGGTACAGCACAGTGTCACCCACCTCATCGGCCAGCTTCTTCGACCAGGCCTTGATCACTTCGTTACGCGGGTCGGACTCTTTGTAGATGGCATGGCCAAAGCCCATGATCTTGTCCTTGCGCGCCAGCATCTGCAGCAGCTCGGTGACCGCTTCCTGCGGGCTCTGGAAGCGCTCGATCAGCTCCATCGCCGCTTCGTTGGCGCCGCCATGCAACGGGCCGCGCAGCGAGCCGATGGCCGCGGTGACGCAGGAATACAGGTCGGACAGGGTCGAGGCACAGACCCGCGCGGTGAAGGTCGAGGCGTTGAACTCGTGCTCGGCGTAGAGGATCAGCGAGACGTTCATCACCTTGACGTGCAGCTCGCTCGGCTTCTTGCCGTGCAGCAGGTGCAGGAAGTGGCCGCCAATGGTGTCTTCATCGCTGGTGCAGTCGATGCGCACGCCATCGTGGGTGAAGCGGTACCAGTAGCACATTACCGCCGGGAACAGCGCCAGCAGGCGGTCGGTCTTGTCGTGCTGCAGGTCGAAGGTCAGCTCCGGCTCCAGGGTGCCGAGCACCGAGCAACCGGTGCGCATGACGTCCATCGGGTGAGCATTCGCCGGAATGCGTTCGAGCACTTCTTTCAGGGCTTGCGGCAGGTCACGCAGGGCCTTGAGCTTGTGCTGGTACTCGGCCAGCTGCGCCTTGCTCGGCAGCTCGCCGTACAGCAGCAGGTAGGCGACTTCTTCAAACAGCGCGTGCTCGGCCAGGTCGCGCACGTCATAACCGCGATAGGTCAGGCCGGCACCGGCCAGCCCTACGGTCGACAGTGCGGTTTGCCCGGCCACTTGACCACGCAGGCCGGCACCGCTGAGTACTTTTGCTTCGGCCATGTCTTTCTCCACTTTTGAAATTGTTATGGAATCTTGGCTAATCGCGGGGCAAGCCCGCGCCTACAGGTTCGGGCATTCAGCCCTTTTTCTGGGCGAACAGTGCGTCGAGCTTCTGCTCGAACACGTGGTAGTTGATGGCGTCGTACAGCTCCATGCGAGTCTGCATGGTGTCGATGACGTTTTTCTGCGTGCCGTCGCGACGCAGCGCGGTGTAGACGTTTTCG
Organism: Pseudomonas sp. JV241A; assembly: GCF_900275665.1. Classification (NCBI taxonomy): domain Bacteria; kingdom Pseudomonadati; phylum Pseudomonadota; class Gammaproteobacteria; order Pseudomonadales; family Pseudomonadaceae; genus Pseudomonas; species Pseudomonas sp. JV241A. The sequence goes on along the minus strand of NZ_OPYO01000013.1, from coordinate 447,618 downwards.
GCAGCCTTGTTCATGGCGCGGAAGGCCGACAGCGGGTAGAGCACCAGCGAGACATCGACCGAAGCCAGTTCTTCGGTGGTGTACAGCGGCGTGGCGCCGAACTCGGTGATGTTGGCCAGGATCGGGGCTTTGACCCGGTCGGCGAAGGTCTTGTACATCGAAAGCTCGGTGATAGCTTCCGGGAAGACCATGTCGGCACCGGCCTCGATGCAGGCGGCGGCGCGGTCCAGGGCCGCTTCCAGGCCTTCGACGGCCAGCGCGTCGGTACGCGCCATGATCACGAAGCTGTCGTCGGTACGGGCGTCGACGGCGGCCTTGATGCGGTCGACCATCTCCTGCTGGGAGACGATTTCCTTGTTCGGGCGGTGGCCGCAGCGCTTGGCACCGACCTGGTCTTCGATATGGATAGCGGCGGCGCCGAACTTGATCATCGACTTGACGGTACGCGCAACGTTGAACGCCGAGGAGCCAAAACCGGTATCGACGTCCACCAGCAGCGGCAGGTCGCAGACGTCGGTGATGCGCCGTACGTCGGTCAGCACGTCGTCCAGGCCGCTGATGCCCAGGTCAGGCAGGCCCAGCGAGCCTGCGGCCACGCCGCCACCGGACAGGTAGATGGCCTTGAAACCGGCACGCTGGGCCAGCAGCGCGTGGTTGGCGTTGATCGCACCGACCACCTGCAACGGGTGTTCGGCGGCAACTGCATCGCGAAAGCGCTGGCCGGGACTGCTTTTCTGACTCATGACTCACCTCGTGGGCTGGTAGCGTCCAGATAGTGACGCTCGATGTTGCGTTTGGAGGCGCCGATGTGACGGCGCATCAAGAGCTCGGCCAGTTCACCGTCACGGTCGGCGATGGCATCGAGAATCCGGTGGTGTTCGGCGAACGCCTGGCGTGGCCGGTTGGGCGTGGCGGAGAACTGGATGCGATACATGCGCACCAGCTGATACAGCTCGCCGCAGAGCATCTGCACCAGGGTGCGGTTGCCGCTGCCCTGGATGATCCGGTAATGGAAGTCGAAATCGCCTTCCTGCTGGTAATAGCCAAGGCCGGCCTGGAAGGTGGCGTCGCGCTCGTGGGTGTCGAGCACCCGGCGCAGCTCGTCGATCTCGGCTACGCTCATACGCTCGGCGGCCAGGCGGCAGGCCATGCCTTCGAGGGACTCGCGAATCTCGTACAGCTCGATCAGCTCGGCATGGCTGAGCGACACCACCCGTGCCCCGACATGGGGCACGCGCACCAGCAGGCGCTGGCCTTCCAGGCGGTGGATCGCCTCGCGCAGCGGCCCGCGGCTAATGCCGTAGGTGCGCGCCAGCTCAGGCTCGGAGATCTTGCTGCCGGGGGCGATCTCGCCTTTGACGATAGCCGCCTGGATACGCCGGAAGACGTTTTCCGAGAGGGTTTCGCTGTCGTCTGCCACTGTGCCGGGGGCTTGGGCTGTGTCCAGCATATTGTCGACACCTCATAAATCAATGAGGGCAAAACTAGCCAAACCAGCATGAATAGTCAAAGACAAAATCAACATTGTCGACAATCGTCTAAGAACGAACTTCAAGGTCCCCGCTGTTGTCTGAGTGCAGCCGCTGGCGCCAGCACACCAGCGTGATAGAATGCCGCGCCTCCCGACGGGGCACGAATAGTGTGTCTGTCATCTGTTCATGCAGGTGCCAGGTAAACGAGGAAGCTTGCGCAGTACTGCCAGTGGCCTTGACCCGAACATCGCACAGCACCGCGCCAGGATTTATGAGACTTACGCCCCTCCCACTGTTGTTCAGCCTCTGTCTGTTGCCGGCCCTGGGCCAGGCCGCGGAAAAGACCGTGTACGGCCTTAATGAATACGCCCGCCTGGCCGATATCGACCTGGAAGTGGCAGCCAAACTCGACACCGGGGCCAAGACCGCCTCGCTCAGTGCCCGCGACATCAAGCGCTTCAAGCGCAACGGTGAGTCCTGGGTGCGCTTCTACCTGGCAATTGACGCTGCCCACTCGCATCCGATAGAACGACCACTGGCCCGCGTCAGCAAGATCAAGCGACGCGCCGGTGATTACGACCCGGACGAAGGCAAGGCCTATACCGCCCGTCCGGTGATTGCCATGAACATCTGCATGGGTACGGCCCTGCGCAGCATCGAAGTGAACCTGACCGACCGCAGCGCGTTCCAGTATCCGCTGCTGATCGGCTCCGAGGCCCTCAAGCACTTCGACGCGCTGGTCGATCCAAGCCTTAAATACGCTGCCGGCAAACCCGCCTGCGCCACTGACGCTCACACCGCAGAGTAATCCTGATGCGCTCTCTTACCCTCCATCTGAAAGTCCTGATTACCGTCCTGGTGCTACTGGGCATCCTGGTCACGGCCTATCAGATCTTCTTTCTCGGCATTCCGGTGACCGAGGATGAAACCGATGACCTGTGGAACATCGACGCCAAGGTCGAGTTCGTCGCCAGCCCCAAGGACCCGGTCAAGGTCCAGATGTTCGTACCACCGCTGAGCCGCGACTACGTGAGCCTCAACGAGAGCTTCATCTCCAATAACTATGGCGTCAGCGTCAACCGCGTCGACGGCAACCGCAAGGTGACCTGGTCGGCACGCCGCGCCAACGGCAACCAGACCCTCTACTACCGCCTGGTGCTGACCAAGCGCTACAGCACCGAAAAGGCCAAGATCAAGGGCCCGACCTTCCGTGACAGCCTGGCCGTCGAAGGCCCCGAGAAGATCGCCGCCGAAGCCCTGATGGCACCTATTCGCCAGCACTCGGCCGACGTCGAAACCTTCGTCGGCGAAACCATCAAGCGGGTCAACAACCTCAACGACGACAACGTCAAGCTGCTGCTGGCCGGCGACACCTCGTCGCTGAACAAGGCCAAGGTCATCGACCTGCTGCTGTCCATCGCCCACGTACCGGTCGAGAAGGTCCACACCATCCGCCTGGTCGCCGACCAGCCGCAAACCCCGGAACTGTGGCTGCGCAGTTTCAACGGCACCGACTGGCTGTATTTCAACCCGGACACCGGCGAGCAAGGCCTGCCTGCCGACCGCCTGCTGTGGTGGACCGGCGATGACAACCTGATCACCGTCGATGGCGGCAAGAAAGCCAACGTCAGCTTCAGCCTCAACAACAGCGAAATGAACGCCATTCGCCTGGCCAAGCTGACCGACGAGAACACCGACGCCGACTTCCTCGAATACTCGCTGTACGGCCTGCCGCTGCAGACCCAGCAGACCTTCATGATCATGGTGATGATCCCGATCGGCGTACTGGTGATCCTGGTGCTGCGCAACCTGATCGGCATCCAGACCCTGGGTACCTTCACCCCGGTGCTGATCGCCCTGGCCTTCCGCGAAACCCAGCTGGGCTTCGGCATCATCCTGTTCACGGTGATTACCGCGCTCGGGCTGTCGCTACGCTCCTACCTCGAACACCTTAAATTGCAGATGCTGCCGCGCCTGTCGGTGGTGCTGACCTTCGTCGTGGTGCTGATCGCCGCGATCAGCCTGTTCAGCCACAAGCTGGGCCTGGAACGCGGCCTGTCGGTGGCGCTGTTCCCGATGGTGATCCTGACCATGACCATCGAGCGACTGTCGATCACCTGGGAAGAACGCGGTGGCGGCCATGCCATGAAAGTGGCGATCGGCACCCTGTTCGCCGCCTCCCTGGCGCACCTGCTGATGAGCGTGCCGGAGCTGGTGTACTTCGTCTTCACCTTCCCGGCGGTGCTGCTGGTACTGGTCGGCTTCATGCTGGCGATGGGTCGCTACCGCGGCTACCGCCTGACGGAGCTGGTGCGTTTCAAGGCTTTCGTGAAGGCTGACGCCTGATGTTCGGTCTCTGGAAAACCTGGAAAGCCCTGGAGGCCCGGGGCATCATGGGTATCAACCGGCGCAATGCGGACTACGTCCTCAAGTACAACAAGCGCCACTTGTACCCGATCGTCGACGACAAGATCATCACCAAGGAGCGTGCGATCCAGGCCGGCATCCATGTGCCGGAAATGTACGGGATCATCTCCACCGAGAAAGAGATCGACAAGCTCGGGGAAATCATCGGCGGGCGCAGCGACTTTGTCGTCAAGCCTGCCCAGGGTGCCGGCGGTGACGGCATCCTGGTGGTTGCCGATCGCTTCGAAGACCGTTATCGCACGGTCTCGGGCAAGATCATCAGCCACGAGGAAATCGAGCACCAGATCTCCAGCATTCTCACCGGCCTCTACTCCCTGGGCGGTCACCGCGACCGCGCACTGATCGAGTACCGGGTCACCCCGGACCAGATCTTCAAGAGCATCAGCTACGAAGGCGTGCCGGACATCCGCATCATCGTGCTGATGGGCTACCCGGTGATGGCCATGCTGCGTTTGCCGACCCGCCAGTCCGGCGGCAAGGCCAACCTGCACCAGGGCGCCATTGGCGTCGGCGTGGACCTGGCTACCGGCGTGACCCTGCGCGGTACCTGGCTGAACAACATCATCAGCAAGCATCCGGACACCACCAACGCGGTGGACGGCGTGCAACTGCCGAACTGGGACGGCTTCATGAAGCTTGCCGCCGGCTGCTACGAGCTGTGCGGCCTGGGCTACATCGGCGTCGACATGGTCCTGGACCAGGACAAGGGCCCATTGATCCTCGAGCTCAACGCCCGCCCCGGCCTGAACATCCAGATCGCCAACGACTGCGGCCTGACCCTGCGTACCCACGCAGTCGAGGCGCACCTGGAGCAGCTGGCCAAAGACGGCCGTCAGGAAAGCGTCGAAGAGCGCGTGCGCTTCGCCCAGGAGCTGTTCGGCCACGTGCCGAGCTGAGTCAACACTCCGCCTGCGTCAGCCTTCCCGGCTGGCGCGGGCTGGAGACTCAATGTCGTAGTCAGCGCTAGGAGCATTTCCTACAGAGGACTACAATCGCCTCCCCCGCATTCATAGCTGTTACTTGCATGCCGACCTGTACGCTCCATCCCCTGCCCTACCAGGCCAACCCTGCGGCCTACTTCGCGCGCGTCCGCAAGGCTCCCGGCGCCGTGCTGCTCGACAGCGCCCGGCCGACCGCCGAGCGTGGCCGCTTTGACCTGCTCAGTGCCTGGCCACTGCAGACCCTGGCGCCCACTGTGGATGAAAGCGGCAGCGCCTACCTGCAGCGCCTGCGTGAAAGCCTGGCGCAACTGGGCCGGGCGGATGTACCCGATGGCATCGAACTACCGTTTGCCGGTGGCCTGATCGGCTACTTGAGCTACGACTTCGGCCGGCGCCTGGAGCATTTGCCCAGCATTGCCGTCGACGACCTGGGCCTGGCCGATGCCAGTCTTGGCCTGTATGCCTGGGCGCTGATCAGCGACCACCAGCTCAAGCGCAGCCAGCTGCTGTTTCACCCAAGCCTGGCCGAGGCCGAGCGCCAGCGCCTGATCGAACTGTTCGAGGCTCCCGCCCCCGCCGACGCCACCGGTTTCTCGCTGCAAGCACCGATGCGCGGCGATATCAGCGCGCAAACCTACCGCCAGGCCTTCGACCGCGTGCAGCAGTACATCCATGCTGGCGACTGCTACCAGATCAACCTCACCCAACGCTTTCGCGCGCCGTGCCAAGGCGACCCCTGGCACGCCTACCAGGCCCTGCGCCAGGCGTGCCCGACACCCTATTCGGGTTTCCAGCTACTGGCCGATGGCAGCGCGCTGCTGAGCTTCTCGCCGGAGCGTTTCATCCAGGTCAGCAATGGCCAGGTAGAAACCCGGCCGATCAAGGGTACCCGCCCACGCAGCAGCGATGCCGCTGAAGATGCGCGCAACGCCGCCGAACTGCTGGGCAGTCGCAAGGATCGTGCAGAGAACCTGATGATCGTCGACCTGTTGCGCAACGACCTGGGGCGCACCTGCGAGATCGGCTCGGTGAAGGTGCCGGAACTGTTCAGCCTGGAAAGCTACCCCAACGTGCATCACCTGGTCAGCAGCGTCACCGGGCGCCTGGCCGCCGGCAAGGATGCCCTGGACCTGATCGCCGACAGCTTCCCCGGTGGCTCGATCACCGGTGCCCCGAAAATCCGCGCCATGCAGATCATCGACGAGCTGGAGCCCAGCCGCCGGGCGCTGTACTGCGGATCCCTGCTGTATGTGGACGTGCGTGGTGAGATGGACAGCTCGATTGCTATCCGCAGCCTGCTGGTCAAGGACGGTCAGGTGTGCTGCTGGGGGGGTGGCGCAGTGGTGGCGGATTCGGACTGGCAGGCGGAGTACGAAGAGTCGATCACCAAGGTCAAGGTGTTGCTCGAGACCTTGCAGGGCCTCTGAAAAGCATCGCCGGCAAGGCCGGCTCCCACAGGTAATGCATGCACTGGACCATTGTGGGAGCCGGCCTTGCCGGCGATGGGCTGCAGCGCAGCCCCAAAACCATCAGAGGCTCAACGACCGGTTCGAAGCCTTGATGAACTCTTTCTTCAGCGCCTCGAAATCATGCACCGCCGGGAACTGCGGAAACTCGCGGATCACGTTCTCCGGCGCATGGAACAGAATCCCTGCATCCGCCTCGCCGAGCATGGTGGTGTCATTGTACGAATCCCCCGCAGCAATCACCCGGTAATATAGGCTCTTGAAGGCCAGCACCGACTGGCGCTTGGGATCTTTCTGGCGCAACTGGTAACCGGTAACCCGATCGGTTTCGTCTGTGATCAAGCGATGGCAAAGCAGCGTCGGGAAGCCCAGCTGGCGCATCAGCGGCTGGGAGAATTCGTAGAAGGTGTCGGAAAGGATCACCACCTGGAAGCGCTCACGCAGCCAGTCGACGAACTCGATGGCGCCGTCCAGCGGCTTGAGCGTGGCGATCACCGCCTGGATATCGGAAAGCTTCAGGCCATGCTCATCGAGAATGCGCAGGCGTTGCTTCATCAGCACGTCGTAATCGGGAATGTCGCGGGTGGTGGCCCGCAGCGATTCGATTCCGGTTTTTTCCGCGAAGGCGATCCAGATTTCCGGGACCAGCACACCTTCCAGGTCGAGACAGGCAATTTCCACAGCACACTCCTCGAACAACGCCAAAAATGGGAAGCCGCACTCTACATGCGCGGCGTCGACACCGGCAATTTTTGTTAAGATCGCAGGTATTACGAGCGCCAAGCGCCATTCAATGACCGGAAGCCGCCTGATGAGCCAACCCTTCGACGTCGCCGCCCTGGCCGCGACCTACGCCAACAAGTCGCCACAAGACATCCTCAAGCTGGCCTTCGAGCACTTCGGCGATGACCTGTGGATTTCCTTCAGCGGTGCCGAGGACGTGGTGCTGGTGGACATGGCCTGGAAGCTCAACAAGAACGTCAAGGTCTTCAGCCTCGACACCGGCCGCCTGCACCCGGAAACCTACCGCTTCATTGACCAGGTGCGCGAACAGTACAAGCTGCCGATCGAAATCCTCTCCCCCGACCACAGCAAGCTCGAGCCCTTGGTCAAAGAGAAAGGCCTGTTCAGCTTCTACAAGGACGGCCATGGCGAGTGCTGCGGCATCCGCAAGATCGAACCACTGCGGCGTAAGCTGAGCACCGTCAGCGCCTGGGCCACCGGCCAGCGCCGTGACCAGAGCCCGGGCACCCGCAGCCAGGTCGCCGCGCTGGAAATCGACAGCGCGTTCTCCACCCCCGAGCACACCCTGTACAAGTTCAACCCGCTGGCGCAGATGAGCAGCGAAGAAGTCTGGGGCTACATCCGCATGCTCGAGCTGCCGTACAACAGCCTGCACGAGCGCGGCTTCATCAGCATCGGCTGCGAACCCTGCACGCGCCCGGTGCTGCCGAACCAGCACGAGCGCGAAGGCCGCTGGTGGTGGGAAGAGTCAACCCAGAAGGAATGCGGGCTGCACGCCGGCAACCTGATCACCAAGGGCTGACCGCCTCGCCCTGACAATAGCGTTCCAGGTGCTGCTCGAGATCGACAATCGCCTGTCGCAACATCTGCACCAGCTGACTGATACGGTGGGCTGGAGCCCGCGAGGTGCAGGCCTGTTCCAGCTGGACACAGATTGCCAGCACCTCATGCGCCCGGATCATCCGGGCGCCGCCCTTGAGACGGTGCACCAGGTCGGCCAGCGCCACCAGGTCCTTGCCGTCATGCAGCCGGTCCAACTGCCGCAGATCCTGGCGATTGCTGCTGACCAGATCGCCGAGCAGGGCCTGCACCTTGCCCTGATCACCTGCGGCCAGCACCAGCAGGCTGGAAATGTCCATGCCTGGCAGCACCGGTAATGCCTCAGCCGCCACCGGCACCACGGTGCGGCCCGCCACACCCCCCAACGCCTGCGCCAGGTCATCGATGCTCAAGGGCTTGAACAGGCAGGCATTCATCCCCGCCGCCAGGCAACGGGCGCGCTCCGACGCCTGCGCGTTGGCGGTCACCGCCAGCACCTGGCAGGCCCGCCTGCCTGTCCGTCGTTCATGCTCGCGGATCGCCCTGGCCAGCCGATAGCCATCGAAGATCGGCATGTTGCAGTCGGCGAGGACCACATCGAACGACTCTCGCAGCCAGCAACGCAACCCCTCGCCGCCGTGCTCGCAAACCCGCACACGATGGCCCAGATAGCCCAGCTGATGCATGAGCAGAATGCGGTTGGCCGGATAGTCATCCACCACCAGCACCTTGAGCGGCTTCACCCCGCCAGCGTTTTCCCGGCGCCCACCTGGCACGTCGCTGGAAGCCGAAGGTGGCAGGCAGGTCAGGCTCAACTGCAGCTCGACGCGCGTACCAACACCGATACTGCTGTCCAGCTGCATGCGCCCGCCCATCAGCTCGCACAGCATCCGGCAGATGCTCAGCCCCAGCCCCGCACCATTGCGCCCCGCCTGCCGGTTGTTGCTGGCCTGGCAATAGGGTGTGCCCAGGCGTGCCAGGTCGGCCATGGGAATGCCGACGCCGGTATCTTCCACCACCAGGGTGACCGCGACCCGGTGGCGCTGCCGTTGAGTTTCCAGGCGAACCCGCACTGAGCCTTCACGGGTGAACTTGATGGCATTGCTGATCAGGTTGGACAGAATCTGCTTGAAACGCAGGGCGTCGAGCAACACATCGCTTTCCAGCGCACCGATAACCTCCAGATGCAGGCGCAGGCCCTTGCTCAAGGCCTGCTGTTCAAACATGCGCACCACCCCTTCGACCTGCTGACGCAGTGGGGTGCGGCGCGGCTCGAGCAGCAAATGGCCGGACTCGATGCGGGTGACATCCAGCACATCGCCCAACAACTCAAGCAGACCGCGCGCCGAGCTTGAGGCCACCTCGATGGCCAGCCGATCGAGCACGCCCTGATCGGCCTTTTCCTGGGCGAGCTCCAGCATGCCCAGCAGGGCATTCATCGGCGTGCGGATCTCGTGGCTCATGGTCGCCAGAAACGTCGTCTTGGCCTGATTGGCCGCCTCTGCCTGTTCCTTGGCCGCTTGCAGTTCGGCGTACATCGCGGTCAGCGCCCGTTCGGCCCGTTCACACTTGCGGATCGACTGGCGCAGGTAGTGAATCCAGATCAGCGCCAATGCCAGCAAGCTGCCGACCACCGCACAGGCCTGGGCGATCAAGCGCCCGTTCTCGTGCCAAAAGCTGTCGACTCTCGCCAGCGTGGGGTTTTGCACCACCGCCGCGTGTGCGTGAGCCTCTAAGGCGTGCAAGCCGCGGATTGCATCCGGCCATATGCTCTGCGGTACTTCCTGGGCGCCTGCCACCCCGGCCAGGCACAGCAGTGCCAGCAACACCAGCGCTTGCAGCAAGCGAGCATGCACAAAATTCGGCAACCTAAACGAGCAGGTTGCGCTTGGCGACATCCGCCAGGTCCACCAACGACTTGACCCTCAACTTTTCGATCAGACGGGTTTTATAGGTACTGATGGTCTTGTTGCTCAACAGCATCGCATCGCCGATGGCCTTGTTGCTCAAGCCACGGGCCAGCTGTTGCAGCACCAGCAGTTCACGATTGGTCAGGCTGGCGATGCACTCGGCCTCCGAGGCCCGGACATCGACTCTGCTCACAGAGCTGAGGGCAACTTCAGGGAAGTAGGTGTAGCCAGACATGACCGCATGCACGGCCTTGCTCAGTTCGCACAGGTCATCGGTTTTCGACACATAGCCGACCGCGCCCGCCTTCATGCAGCGCAGGGAAAAGTAATCGGCCTGTTGTGAGGTCAAGATCAGAACTTTCAGCGCCAGCTTCATCGCCTTGACCCGGGCAATGACCTCCAGGCCGTCGAGCCCCGGGATGCTGATATCCAGGATCATCAGGTCAGGGGTCAGCTCACGCGCCAGGCGTACGGCATCGATGCCGTTATCGGTCTGGCCGACCACCTTGAAGCGTTCGCTGACCAGCAGCAGGTTGACGCTGGAGCGAATAAACGGGTGATCATCCACGATCAGGACACTACTCATGCTTTCCCTCATACCACGATGGTGACTGGGTCCGATTCACCCCTTGAAGGCAATTTCGCGGCTCTGCTCGCCCTCGACCAGCTCGAAGCGGTAGTGGCGTCCGGCCTTTTTCTCGAATGCGCGGGTATTGCCCGGTAACACATGGTGCTTGGTCGCCGGGGCACAGTCCTTGTTGCCCGCAGCGCAGTCATTGAAATGATCAAGGACAATCGTGGTGTTGCCCCTGTTGGGGACCAGGAAGCGCCCTGCCTCATGCTCAATGGCGGTCTGGTAGCGACTTGCCTGTGGCCGTATAAAGAGTATCGAGCCGTAACCGGCAAGAATGTTGACGCCGACCTTCAGCGCGTCCTCATAACGCTCGGCCTCGTCCTCGGTAATCGCGAAGCCGTCGTTGACCTCCGGCAGCACCGGGATGAAACGCAACCTGAAGTAGCGCTCGTGGTCACGCTCCCCACGATAGAGCAAGCGCACCGCCTGCATGCCATTGGCGGGGATGATCAGCCGCGCGGGACTGACCACCAGGCCACGCTGCAACGCCTCGCGGCCATCCATCTCGACCTCGCGCGCCTGACCCTGGTTGTCGTAGACCATCTCGACGACGCTGACCTTGACGAACGCAGTGGTGTCGCCGCCATTGCGCACGCGTTTGAGCAGCGTGCTCTTGCCGCCGTCCAGATAGTCGTAGAACGTACCGATATTGAGCTCGGGACCGGCAAGCGCGGTGGTGACCATCGACATCAACAGCAGCGGTACTGCCAGCGTTCCTTTCATCTATTTAGCTCCCAGCATAACTGGCTAATTAATATCATTCTCATGCACTAGACGAGACCGAGCAACCGGCAGGGTCCGTAGGAAACGTCCTGATCTAACAGAGAAATTTCCATTGCCGACGGTTAGCGGTCGTCTAAAGTGCGGCATCCAGAACCAGCGTCACGTCGCCCTGATAGGTTTCACCCGGGTACAAGAGCATCGAGGCGGTGTCGGCCTGTGACACTTCGAATAGCAGGCGCGCCTGGCGATCGAGCGTGGCCTCGACGGTTTCGATGGTCAGCGAGGACGGAGCGCCAACCGGCAACACCAGGTTGTCCACCGGCGCACCGAGGTGCCTCATGCTTGCCGGCAGCGTCAGGGCAACCTTCAGCGGAACCTGATGGCCGCCACGACCGCGAATGCCACAACGCCCACCCAGGTCGTATTCGCAGCGGGTATGCACGCTGATTGCACCGGTGGTCCAGATCCGGAACGGCAGGATCCGGTACAGGCGCTGGGGCGGCGCGCCGCGATTGATCCAGCCCATCCAGCCGCCTGGTGGTTCAAGCACCGCCCGCTCGGAACCGGCCGGAAACTCGACCTTCAAGGGGTGTTTGACAGTGAACTCGAAATTCAGCGTTAGCAGGTCGGTGCTGACGCTGGTGACTCGGTTACCCAGGTCGAAGTCCGCACCGCTACCACCGACGCTCAACTGCAACTGAGCCCGGTAGATGCCACTTTTCAACGAAAGAGGTGACGGCAACACCAGCTCAAAACCCAGGCCCGTGACGGTGCTGTCGACGTTCACAACAGACCCGGCACTGCCGTCTCGTGCGTCCATGTAGCAACCGCCGGGCACCAGCATATCGACCCGGCCCAGGTACTGGGTAACGGCTTGATGCTCAGTAACCGCCGCAGGAACGCAAACCCCCTGACTTGGCCCGACCAGGACCGCATAACCCGGCTGGATCCTCAAACCGAAATGCGTAGGCCTGAACCGGACAGAAAAAGACTCTCCTTGCTCATTGACCAGATTCAGGGTTCTGGTTGCCGGCAGCCGGAAGTAGTAGCTGTCGCGAATATTCGGTGCACGGCGGATGACCGCCGTAGAGAATCTCAGCGGCAAACTGACCGTGTATCGATACTCGCTGCCGGCGCAAGACACAAACCCCGAGCAGAATTCTGCCCGCGGCGTGGTGTTGACGAAACCACTGGGCGGCCTGCCGCTATAACCTGGCGCGTACTCGCCAGTAATGTCCACCACGCTGGCCTGGGCAACGCCTGCGAGCGGCCCCAGGCACAACGCTGCCAGCGTCGCGAGAAGTGCGGCAAAGGCTGCGCACCGAGGTTTTTCCAGCCATCGCATCAAGCATCCTCCTTTGTTTGTTTCAGCTCGGCCTGGGCCACATTGGCCCCGGCGCAGGTCAGGTCACCGACCAGCAGAACGTCGTTCTCCCGGGTGTACTTGCCCTGATCGAAACTGACCAGGCACAAGGCATCGGCGCCCCGGCGAATTTCCAGGGTCGGTGTCGACTCGCTCATCTCGATGGCGAAAAAGCCATCCGCTTCGCTGACACTGCGGCTGGCGTGATTGATTACCAGCGCGCCCCTGAGCGGCTGCCCCTTGGCGTCGACCAGGCGACCGATCACGGTGAGGGTCTGCATCACGCGGATGCGGTGATAGTCGACCCCGCCACGGTTGAGGTGATACTCGACCGTCGAAGGCTGGATGACCGCCGTATGGGCGTCGTTACCGTCGAAGTCGAAGTGCACCTGGCCGGCCTTGTAGGCGCTGACCGGAATGACGTTGCGCCCCGGGCGCAGCACTGCACTGTGGCCGTGTCGGTCATCGGCACGCATGCGCACACCTTGCAGGTCCGAATCGACGTCGACGATCAGGCCTGCCTCGTGGGGCAGGTACTGCCCGGACATCGCCACTTTGCCGGCGCCAATCGCCAGCACACTGTCGAGGTTCAAACCCGCGGTCAGCTCGCCGTTGTAGGAGGAGCGCTGGGCATAGGCATCGCCATGCAGCAACGGGCTCTCGAACAAGGCGCTGCCGCCAAACCCGGTACCGTAGCGGTCCAGCGCAACCGTACCGGCCAGGCTCTGCAGGGCGCCGTAGTCAACGTCCTGCTGATAGGTCAGCGAGGCGTTCTGGTCGCGCGCACCGTCGCGGGACGTGCGACTGCCCAGGGTTGCCGAAATCCTTCGTCCCGGCCCGCCAAGGCTCATGCTCATGCTCAAGGTGACGCCACGGTTGCGCGCGTCGCCGGAGCTGCTGGTGCCCGGGCGATCGAACAGCGACAGGCGCCAGTTGGTGTCGGAGTTCAGCAACTTGCCGAAGTAGCCCCAGCCGACATCGAAACCCATGCCATCGGCCCCTGTGCCGCTGCTGTGCGACACCCGCAAGGTTGCGGTACTTTGCCGATCGACCCGGTGGTTGAGCGACAGCGCACTCTGGCGGACTTCGCGAACGCTGTAGTCACGGTAGGAGACGGGCTGTTCCTCCTCGAAGCGGCGGCTGTCCAGCCAGGAACGGCTCTGGCTGAACACCAGCGAACCCGAGGCGTAGTTGTAGATGCCTTGCAGGTCATAGCCGTTGCCGTGGTCTTCGGTGTGAAAAACACTGCCGTACAGCTTGAGCGGATCGAGCACATCCCAATCCAGCGAGCCGCCATACTGCATAAGTTCGTCGATTCGCTGGGCAGAGAGCCCGAGCACCGCCCGCGGGTGCAACAGGTAGTTGGTGAAGACGCCGGCCGTCAGGCTGTTGTCATAGTCCTTGTCCCAATTGCTCCACAGGCTGCTTTGCTGCCCCATGTAAACGTTGTAGCGCCACGGCGACTCGGCGTTGCTCCAGTTGGAGGGCTTGTAGATGAAGGCTTCGCTGCGTGAGGTTTCCTGGTTGTCTTCAATCAGGCGGATCTCCACCTCATAGATCCCCCCGGGCAGCACCCGGGTATCCAGCGCCTGCAAGCCGGCCTGCACCGCCTGGCTGTTGATCAGCACACCATCACGGTAGATTTCGACGATCCCGGCGCGGTTCGGCGTGACATAGACCGGAGTGGCGCTGGCCTGGCCGTTGTTGACCGCCAGGCTGTCGCTGCTGCCGAGCATCAGGCCACGGGTGGTGTCGGGCAGGTTGCCGAGCAAGCGCGGCTGGCGGGTCAGCCCCTGGGCGCCCGGGGTGAAGTAACCCAGGCGAAAGAAGTGCTTGTCGTGCAAACGCTCGGCATAGAGCTGGTCCACGCGGTGCCGGGTTTGCTCGACGTAATCGCTGTTGCGGTCGAACCGCGCCTCGCCCACGGTGGTCCAGTTGCCGAAACTGCCCTGCCCTTGCACAGCATAACGACCGGTGGTTTCCAGGTCGCCACCGACCAGGTTCAACTGGTTGCGCAGCAGCAAGCCGTGGCTGCCACGTTCGGGCAACTGATGATAAAGCGCCGGCTGATCGCTGCGTTCCGCCGCCGTGGTAAGAATCGACAGCTGCGAATTCACCAGGCTGTAGTGCAACGCCACCAGCCCTCGCGGGCAACTGGACAGGCAGTTGCCCAGCGCCCTTGGCTCCTGGAGCTGTTCGCGCCAGCGCGAACGCTCGGTGTCGGAGGCGTGGCTCTCGAAGGTGTCGGTGAAGTCGAGCAGTTGCACCTGTTCATCGCGCGACAGCACCACCAGGGCATCGCCCAGGTAGCGCCCATCGAGGTCGACGCGAACGGCCAGGGGCACATCGAAAAAGTGCTCGCCAAATTCCTGCGGCAAGCCTTGCGCCTGGCTCAGCACCCCCAAGGGCCCGGCCTGCCCTCGGGCTTCGGCCCAGGCACAGGCTGTACCTGAGAGCACAAGGCACCCCAGGGCCAGTCGAATGGATGCAGCGAGAGACAAGTAATTAGCCATGTCCATTTTTTCACAGGCAATACTCACCCCGCACTCGTTCGAACGAATGAGCAGCGGGGTGAATAGAAGGGGATGGAACAGCGCTTGGCTGGCGACTTACGGCGAGACGGTCTCGAACAACATGTTGACGATGCCCTGGTAGTTGCCCGGCACGTAGCCACTCGGGCCGGCCGACTGGGCGGCTACGTCAAAGGCGACCAGGGTGCCTGCCGCTGCCGCGGCTGCCGGCACCACCGGAACCGAAGTGGTGGTCAAACCGGTGCCGTTGACCGCAACGTCCAGGCCGATGCTGTTGGCGCCGCTGTTAATCACCGCCGGGCTGAGCAGGCGCGCAGAAATCGCCCCGGTGGTGCTCTTGACCTGCAGCTGCTTGCGGATCGGCTCAAGCGATTCGCGCAGGGCATTCCAGGCCATGTTTTGCGGTTCGTTCATCCAGTTGCCGCCCACCGGCTCGACATAGAAGTTCTCGGTCGGGATGGTGGCCGTTACGGTAACTTGTTTCTCCAGCGGGTCGGCGGCGAATACATTACCAACGGCCAGCAGGGCGAGAGGCAGGGCCAGAAAAGTGCGCTTCATGAATAATTCTCCTCGAATAGACCTGTGAAAACGTCACAGACGACGTGCCGACGGCGAGTGTGTCCGCCGGCTTGTGCCGCACCGCGCAGGGCGGTTGACGAGGAGGATTATTCGGCAGATGTCCGACGCAAAAAGTCGGACCACTCCCAGCAAGATTGGGAAATTTCCCAAAGAAAAACAGGGTTCAATCGCACAAAAAAACGCCCCAAAAGGGGCGTTTTCTGAACATCGGACAACCACGCGCAGATCAGTGCACCGGCAACTCGACACCGTCGAACAGCTCTTCAAGCTCTTGCTTGTTGTGACATGCGATAGCCTTGGCCATCACTTCACGGGTCAGGTGCGGGGCGAACTTCTCGATGAAGTCGCACATGAAGCCGCGCAGGAAAGTGCCACGGCGGAAACCGATCTTGGTCACGCTGGACTCGAACAGTTCGCTGGCATCGAGCACTACCAGGTCATTGTCGAGCTTGGTGTCGACGGCCATCTTGGCGACGATGCCGACACCCAGGCCCAGGCGCACGTAAGTCTTGATCACGTCGGCGTCGGCGGCGGTGAATACCACTTTCGGGGTCAGGCCGCGGTGACTGAAGGCTTCGTCGAGCTTGGAACGGCCGGTGAAACCGAACACGTAGGTGACGATCGGGTATTCGGCCAAGGCTTCAAGGGTGAGCTTCGGCAGCTTGGTCAGCGGGTGGCCTTGCGGCACCACCACGCAGCGGTTCCAGCGGTAGCACGGCATCATCACCAGGTCGCCGAACAGCTCCAGGGCTTCGGTGGCGATGGCGAAATCGACGGTGCCGTCAGCGGCCATCTCGGCAATCTGCATGGGCGAACCCTGATGCATGTGCAGGGCCACTTCCGGGTACTGCTTGATGAAGCTGCTGATCACCGGCGGCAGGGCATAACGCGCCTGGGTGTGGGTCGTGGCGATCGACAGGGTGCCCTTTTTCTCGTTGGAGAATTCCTGGGCGATCTGCTTGATGCTTTCGACCTTGCGCAGGATCTCACCGGCGGTGGTGATGATGCGCTCACCGGCCGGAGTCACGCGGGTCAGGTGCTTGCCGCTGCGGGCGAACACTTCGACGCCCAGCTCGTCTTCGAGCAGGCGGATCTGCTTACTGATGCCCGGCTGGGACGTATACAGGCTCTGCGCTGTCGCGGAGACGTTGAGGTCGTGGTGCGCCACTTCCCAGATGTAGCGCAATTGTTGAAGCTTCATAGGTATCCCTCAAATCAGCTGGGCGTCACCGGCAGCAGCGACGATTTATAACTATATTAGTGGTTTGAAGAATAAATCTAGAACTATTTTAGCAGTCTTCCAGGAACCCACCTACCCCACGCAGTTAAGACTTCCTACGCCCCAAGTGTTGCGCGAGCGGCACCATATACACCGGCACCGGCGACAGTTGCAGCAAGCGCACCGCGGTGCGTCCGATCGGGATATCGACGCCAGCGCCCTGGCTATGGCTACCGAAGATCAGCAGGTCGACACTCAGGCGCTGGGCCTGCTCGAGAATCACCTGCGCCGGATCGCCCTGACGCACGCGTACGGCCTTGATCAGGGCCAGGTCAGCCTCCTCGCCCAATTCGTCACGAAAGTTTTCCAGAACCCTTTGTTCGATGTTGGCCATCACCGTGGTGACGCCTTCGCTGTGCAGTTCATCGAGGGTCTGTTCGTCCAGATAGCTCTGCAGCAGCGATTCGGCGAACTGGCCCATGGGCTCGACCGCATGGATGACGTAGAGCTCTGCGTTGAAGGTCCGCGCCAGTGCCAGCGCGTGTTGCATGACAAAAGGCGCGTACACACCGAGGTCAGTGGCATACAGCATGGAATGGATCATTCGACCTCCTCGACTGCCATGACGGCAGAGCAAGCTTCAGCTTAGCAGCGCCAAGAACCGTCGCAGGGCCGTCCGGCGCCGAGGTTTACCCGTTAGCCCAAGGTCGGTTCGTTGCTGATGCCATGGGGCACATGGCCAGTGGCGACGACGCTGCGGGCCCGTTCGCAGTGGCCGGCCTGGTCGTCGAAAAACACATCGGCGGCGAAGGCTTCGAGGAACGCCGATTTGTCCAGACCGCCGAGGAACAGCGACTCGTCCAGGCGGATATCCCACTCGCGCAAGGTACGGATCACTCGCTCGTGGGCCGGTGCCGAGCGGGCTGTTACCAGTGCCGTGCGGATCGGACAGGCGCCTTCGGGGAACTCCTTCTGCAACAGGTTCAGTGCCGCCAAAAATGGTTTGAACGGCCCGCCGCGCAACGGCTCGCGGGCTGACTGGCGCTCGCTGGCCTGGAAGGCTTCGAGACCGCCAAGCTGGTAGACCCGTTCGGACTCATCGGAAAACAGCACCGCGTCACCGTCGAAAGCGATGCGCAGTTCGTCACTGGCAGCGCGCCGGGCACCACCGGAGAGAATGGTGGCAGCGGCAAAACCGGCCTCCAGGGCACTGCGCACATCATCGGCATCGGTGGACAGGAACAGGTGACCGCCAAACGCCGCCAGATAAGGATAAGGACTACGGCCGCCAACGAAGGCAGCGCGGTAGATACCCAGGCCATGATGCTCGATCGAGTTGAATACCCGCAGACCGGTGTCGGCGCTGTTGCGCGACACCAGCACCACCTCGACCCGGGGCTGGCCAAGACTGGCGTTCAGGCCCAGGAGCTTTTGCACCAGGGGGAAGGCGTCACCGGGTTCGAGCACTTCGTCTTCGTGTTCGATCTGGTACTGGCGATAGGCTTCAACGCCCTCGGCCAGGTACAGGCGGTGACTCTCGCTGAGGTCGAACAGCGCTCGGGAGGAGATGGCGACGACCAGTTTGTCGCCTAGATTCTTGCTCATGTACTGTTCCCCTTGGGGCCTTATCGCGGGGCAAGCCCGCTCCTACATTGTGGGAGCGGGCTTGCCCCGCGATGCTGTTTGCCGATCAATAAAGGCCAAAGCCTGATACAGCGCCTGCATCTTCGGCAATTCACAGCCCGCCGCCCTGGCCTGGGCCAACGGCTCGGCATAAATCGCCGCCAGCTCCAATGGCCGCTGCTGGATAAAATCGTGGTACATGCTCGGCCAGTAGTCGGGCATCTTCTCGGTCACCGCAAACAGGTGTTCGGCATAGCCTGGCGGCAACGCGTAACCGCAGGCGCGCGCGCCCTGCACCACCTCGGCCATCAGCGCCTGGATCAAGGCGCGGCTGTCGGCATCGGTCATCAGCGGTGTGGTGCTGGCCTTGAGCAGCACTGACAAACCATTGTAGGGCACATTCCACACCAGCTTTTGCCAACGCGCCTGGGCCAGGTTGGTCATGGCCTGGGAGTCGATGCCAGCGGCATGGAACAACGCAGCCCCGGCCTCGACAATTTGCTGACGGCTGTCTTCATCCGCCGCCGGACCACTGTGATACCCCAGGTTCACCGCCCCCAGCGACTGATGGCGGATCACCCCCGGCGCTTCGCGGTTGACGCAGATAAAGCACAAGCCGCCGAGCAGGTGCAGATTGGCGGGTAACAGCGGCTGCAGTTGGTCCTCGACGCCCAGGCCGTTCTGCAGCAGCAGCACCTTGGCATCAGGCGCCGCTACCTTGGCGATCAAGGGTGCAAGCTCGGCGTTGCTGGTGGTCTTGGCGCCGACCAACAGCCAGTCGCAGGGCGGCATGTCGGTGGCATCGGCATAGGCCCGGACCTGCATCTGCACGGTGCCATGCACGGCACTGTCGACCCGCAATCCGTTGAGCTGAACGGCGTCGAATTCACTGCGCAAGAGGAAATGCACCTCGAACCCGGCACGCGCCAGCATCAGGCCATAGAAGCCACCAATGGCGCCGGTTCCGATCACGCCGATACGCGGGCTGCTCGTGTTCATCCTGCTCTCCTCAACCGTTCATTTTTTGTTCAATTTTTTTACACGTAAATCAACCGCTTTACGATCCTTAACTATACTCAGGCGAACAAGGTCAAAAAATCGACACGGAGTCGAGCATGCGTGGCTTCCTGCTGCACCCGGACGATGTTCCGGTGGAGCTGACCCTGCGTCAGTCGCCCAAACTGTTCCGCCAACGGCTGCACACTATCAGCCTGGGCGGAATCGCCTGCAACCACCCACGGGCCTACCGACGGGGCATGGCGGTGGAGATGCTCATCCCCTCCCTCGGCGCCGAGGCACGCTATCCCGGTTATGTGGCCTGGTGCCAGAAGCAACAGGACGGCTATCGGGTGGGCATTGCCTTCATCGACGAGCAAGCGCTGTTTGGCGCACGCATGGGCGAACAGGTGTGTCAGATCCAGCACTTCTGCCAGGCCGAAAGCCCCGATGCGGACGTCGAAGCCCTCGCCCAGCAGTGGGTCAGCCTGCACGCCGGCGAGTTCTCCGATGCCAGCCTTGAGGCAAGTCATACCCGGGAAATCCTCGTTCCTGGGTAAAAACCCCGTGCCTATGGGCCTTTCCTTGCAGGAAAGCGGCCCGTGCCCATTGTCGAGCCACAGTGTAACGCGCTAAGGTTCGGCTCCCCGCTGCGTACAATTTTCGCTGCTCCGCCGCACGGGGATCGCTGGCGGCCGGCACCCGTGACCTGACGAGTAACACGATGGCTGATTTACCGATCGATGACCTAAACGTTGCCTCCAACGAGACCTTGATCACCCCCGATCAGCTCAAGAAGGAAATCCCCCTCAGCGCTACCGCCCTGCAGACCGTGACTGCCGGTCGCGAAGTGGTGCGCAATATCCTCGACGGCAAGGACCACCGCCTGTTCGTGGTGATCGGCCCCTGCTCGATCCACGACATCAAGGCTGCCCACGAGTACGCCGAGCGCCTCAAGGTGCTGGCGGCAGAGGTGTCCGACACCCTGTACCTGGTCATGCGCGTGTATTTCGAAAAGCCGCGGACCACGGTCGGCTGGAAAGGCCTTATCAACGACCCGTACCTGGACGACTCGTTCAAGATCCAGGACGGCCTGCACATCGGTCGCCAGCTACTGCTGGACCTGGCGGAAATGGGCCTGCCTACCGCCACCGAAGCACTCGACCCGATCTCTCCGCAGTACCTGCAGGACCTGATCAGCTGGTCGGCCATCGGCGCCCGTACCACCGAATCCCAGACCCACCGCGAAATGGCCTCGGGCCTGTCCTCGGCGGTCGGCTTCAAGAATGGCACCGACGGCGGCCTGACCGTTGCCATCAACGCCCTGCAGTCGGTTTCCAGCCCGCACCGTTTCCTCGGCATCAACCAGGAAGGCGGCGTGTCCATCGTCACCACCAAGGGCAACGCCTACGGCCACGTGGTGCTGCGCGGCGGCAACGGCAAGCCCAACTATGACTCGGTCAGCGTCGCCCTGTGCGAACAGGCCCTGGCCAAGGCCAGGATCAAGCCGAACATCATGGTCGACTGCAGCCACGCCAACTCCAACAAAGACCCGGCCCTGCAGCCGCTGGTGATGGAGAACGTCGCCAACCAGATCCTCGAAGGCAACCAGTCGATCATCGGCCTGATGGTCGAAAGCCACCTGAACTGGGGCTGCCAGGCGATCCCGAAAGACCTCAACGACCTGCAGTACGGTGTGTCCATCACCGACGCCTGCATCGACTGGGAGTCCACCGAGAAGACCCTGCGCAGCATGCACGCCAAGCTCAAGGACGTGTTGCCCAAACGCCAGCGCGACTGACAGGCAGATACAACAACGCCGGGCAATTGCCCGGCGTTTTTGTTGGTGCGTTGAAGAGCAGCACTAATGGCTGCCCTTCGCGATCCTCAGGCCTTGTTGGTGGCGTGCTTTTGCTGACGTTCCATGTAACGTTCGACGTAGGAGCACGACGGGATCACGGTATAGCCCATGTCTTCGGCGTACTTGAGCGCCTGTTCGGTGAGTGCCGCAGCGATACCCCGGCCACGCAATGCGTTCGGTACGAACGTGCGGTAGATATCCAGGGTCTGCTTACCCAGGTCCATGTAGGTCAGGTAAGCACGATGACCGTCCACATTGGTCTCGAACTGATGACCAGCCTGGTCATGGTGGATGGACAACGCCTCGCTCATCACTACTCCTCGCGGGTCTTGTGCTATGACCCCTACCTTACCGATGTTTGTCCGGCGAAGGAACCTCTACGCCACCCCGTGCCCCTTTGGACAGCGAGAAGAGCATGGCTGTTCTCTGGCAAGTGAGCACGTACAAATAGTAGGCGCCCCATGCCCAGATGCTCAAGGTGGCTGGTCGCAAATTTCATCCACTTGGGGCACGCGGACAGGGCGACGAGCATCGGCCTGAACAGTTGCCGGATGTTGTAGTGCTATGACGAAGGATGACACTTTAAGTCACTTTTAGTTCAACAAAATACACACTTGCTACACTTGTTAGCACCCGCGCATGCGGCGCCTTCACAGTTTTTCTACATAAGGCTGTGGCGGACCCGGGACAGGCGCATTTTTTTGCAGTTCTTGCGCTCTGTCAGTTTACTTACTACAAGTAATGGGTACTATGTACGCCGGCCAGTTTCTCTTTCTTGAGAGATGGCTATTTAATAGAAAGTCCTTGAAGGGGAACACGATGAACAACGTTCTGAAATTTTCTGCTCTGGCTCTGGCCGCAGTTCTGGCAACCGGTTGCAGCAGCGTATCCAAAGAAACCGAAGCTCGTCTGACCGCTACCGAAGACGCAGCTGCTCGTGCACAAGCTCGTGCCGATGAAGCCTATCGCAAAGCTGACGACGCTCTGGCTGCTGCTCAAAAAGCACAACAGACCGCTGACGAAGCTAACGAGCGCGCTCTGCGTATGCTGGACAAAGCCAGCCGCAAGTAATAGTCCTTCGGGATTGTTATTGGAAGCCGACCCACTTGTGGGTCGGCTTTTTTATTGCCGCCAGCAAAGTGCAACGCCAGAAACGACGAGGCCTGCACGATGGCAGGCCTCGGGTATAGCAGGAATGGCTTACTGCATGTCGTAAGGCACGCTGGAAACCATCGGTGCCGGGCCGCCAGCGCCATTGGGCACGGCGATCTCCACCGGCATGCCGTCTTCGGCGGCGACCACGTCACGGACCATGTCCCAGTTCATGCGCAGGTTGTTGGCCAGGTCTTCACGCTTGAGCAGCGCGTTGATGACCGCGGTGTGCTTGTCGACCACCGACGGGTCGCCTTTGTCGTCAAGCGGCGTGTGCGCCTCGAGGTAGACCTTGCCGGCACTGAGGCCGAACTTGTACGGCTCGTTGATGATGCGTACCGGCACGCCGACCGGGGCCATCTTGGCCAGCTCCAGCACGTTGTTGTTGAACATGCGGAAGCAGCCGTGGCTGGTGCGCATGCCGATGCCGAACTTCTTGTTTGAACCGTGGATCAGGTAACCCGGCACGCCAAGGGTGAACTTGAACGGCCCCAGCGGGTTGTCCGGGCCAGCCGGTACCACGGTCGGGAGGATATCGCCGTCTTCGGCGTGTTCCTTGCGGATCGAGGCCGGTGGCGTCCAGGTGGGGTTCGGGGTCTTGGCGGTAACCTTGGTATTGGCGATCGGCGAGCCCCAGCCTTCACGACCGATACCCAGCGGGTAGGTGTGCACCACGTTCTGCCCTTTCGGGTAGTAGTACATGCGGTACTCGGCCAGGTTGATGACGATGCCTTCGCGCGGCCCCGGCGGCAGGATAAAGCGGGTCGGCAGGATGATTTCGGTGCCGGCGCCCGGCAGCCACGGGTCGACGCCGGGGTTGGCGGCGATCATTTCCAGGTAGCCCAGGTCGTTGGCGGTGCCGATGTCGGCAAAGGTGTCTTCGTACTTGGCCTTGATCACCTGGACCTGGCCGATGACGTCTTCACCGGGAGGCGGCAGGGGGAACTCCAGCGCAGCGGCGGGACCTGCCGCCAACAGGGCGGCCAGGGACAGGCAACGGGTGACGGCGGGAAAGCGCGGCAACATCCGGGAAATCCTTCGCTAATTCAATTGAGTCAAGCAATCGATTGTACACCGGCACCCGCGTAATCGGGAGATGTCCCGGGCGCAGTTGGCCGTACAGGGGATGAAAGGTTATATCGGCAGGTTACAGCTCGGGCCATACCGGCCGTGTGCCACGGCGCTGGGCATCGAGAATCGCCCGGCACAGCGAACACAGGCGGCGGTCACGGTAAATGCTGCGCTCGGCCTGCGACCAGCGCGGTTGCGCCGGCAACAGGGTGCCGCACAGGGTACGGTCGGCCGAGCCACCGAGCTCGAGCTGGCGGGCTACCAGGTGGACGCGGATCTCCTGGCAGGCGAACAGGTCAAGCTGTTCGTCAGGCTCGATCAATTGATAGGCATACAGGGACCAGGCGGGACGCGGCATCGGGGGCTCCAAATCGGGGGCGCAACATTAGCCGAAAGCCGGTCACTATAAAAGCGTCAAAGCAGCGGTTTTAGTTGCGGCCAGGCATTTTCCAGCAACCTGGCCTGGGCGCCCTGCCCCGGATGAATGCCATCGGCCTGCATCAGCTCGGGCACACCGCCCACCCCTTCGAGAAAGAACGGCACCAGCGGCACCTGTTTTTCCGTCGCCAGGTTTTCATACACCTTGGCGAAGGCCTCGTTGTAACGCTTGCCGTAGTTGGGCGGCAGGCGCATGCCCAGCAACAGCACCTTGGCGCCGGCAGCTCGCGACTTGTCGATCATCGAGGCAAGATTTTGTTGCAATTGCGTTGGCAGATGCCCGCGCAGGCCATCGTTGCCGCCCAATTCAAGCACCACCAGCTCCGGCTTGTGCTCTGCAAGCAGCGCCGGCAGCCGCGCCTGGCCTCCGGCACTGGTGTCGCCGCTGATCGAGGCATTGACCACCTTGGCGTCGAAACCCTCGTTCTTCAGGCGTTTTTCCAGCAAGGCAACCCAACCCTCGCGGGTATCCAGGCCGAAAGCGGCACTGATACTATCGCCGACAATCAGCACGGTCCCCGCTGCTGCGCCCTGGGCCATGCACATCAAGGCCAGGCCAGCACTCAATAACCACACTCGCATCGGATTCTCCATGGGCCCCAGCATTCTCAGTGCGCGCAACCTTAGCAAAGTGGTCCCCAGCGCGGAAGGCGACCTGACCATCCTGCACGAACTCTCGCTGGAATTGAAACAGGGCGACAGCCTGGCGATCGTCGGCGCCTCGGGCTCGGGCAAATCGACCCTGCTCGGCCTGCTGGCCGGGCTCGACCTGCCCAGCGCCGGCTCCGTGACCCTGGCCGGCCACGACCTCGGCCCGCTGGATGAAGACCAGCGCGCGCGGGTGCGGGCCGAGCATGTCGGCTTCGTGTTCCAGTCGTTCCAGTTGCTCGACAGCCTCAACGCGCTGGAAAACGTCATGCTGCCACTGGAGCTGGACGGTCGCCGCGATGCCCGCGAGCACGCCCGCAGCCTGCTTGAGCGGGTCGGCCTGGGCCAGCGCCTGAGCCACTCGCCACGCCAGCTGTCCGGTGGCGAGCAACAACGGGTGGCGATCGCCCGCGCCTTTGCCGCCGAGCCTGCGGTGCTGTTTGCCGACGAGCCCACCGGCAACCTCGACAGCCATACCGGCGAGCGCATCAGCGACCTGCTGTTCGACTTGAACAAGGAACGCGGCACCACCCTGGTACTGGTCACCCATGACGAACGCCTGGCCCAGCGCTGCCGTCGTCTGATCCGCCTGGACGCCGGCCACCTGGTCGCGCCGCTGGAGCCTTGATGAAGCGCTTGCCGTTGTTCCCCCTGGCCCTGCGCCAGTTGCTGCGCGACGCCCGCGCCGGCGAGTTGCGCGTGCTGTTCTTCGCCCTGCTGGTAGCGGTGGCGGCCAGTACCGCCATCGGCTATTTCGGTGCCCGCCTCAACGGCGCCATGCTGTTGCGGGCTACCGAGTTCCTCGGCGCCGACCTGGTGCTGCAGGGCAGCTCGCCCGCAGAGCCCGGGCAGGTCAACCGCGGCACCGCGCTGGGCTTGCAACACGCCCGGGTGGTCGAGTTTTCCAGCGTGATCGCCACCGACAACGGCATTCAGCTGTCGAGCATCAAGGCGGCCAACGATGCCTATCCGCTGCGCGGCGAGTTGCGCAGCGCCGCCGAACCCTATGGCGTCGAAACCGCTGGCGGCGGCCCGGCGCCGGGCGAGGCCTGGGTCGAACCGCGGCTGCTGGCAGCGCTGGACCTGAAAATAGGCGACAGCATCGATGTAGGCATGAAAACCCTGCGCATGAGCCGGGTGCTGACCTACGAACCCGACCGTGCCGGCAACTTCTATAGCCTGACCCCGCGGGTACTGATCAACCTCGCCGACCTTGAGGCCACCGGGGTAGTGCAACCGGGCAGCCGGGTCAGCTACCGCGAACTCTGGCGTGGCGAGCCCGATGCCCTGGCCAGCTACCGCGATGCGCTCAGCAACAACCTCGCCGCCAACCAGCGCCTGCAGGATTCACGGGATGGCAACCAGCAGATCGGCGGCGCCCTGGGCAAGGCCGAACGTTACCTGAACATGGCCAGCCTGGTGGCGGTGCTGCTCGCAGGTGTTGCCGTGGCGCTGTCGGCCAGCCGCTTCGCTACCCGGCGTTTCGATGCCAGCGCCCTGCTGCGCTGCCTGGGCTTGTCGCGCCGCCAGGCATTGAGCCTGTTCTGCCTGCAACTGGCGATTCTCGGCAGCATCGCCGCCGTGTGCGGCGCAGCGCTTGGCTGGCTGGCCCAACTGGGCTTGTTCGAATTGCTGCAAGGTCTGATGCCGGCGCAGATTCCTCCTGGCGGTGTCGGTCCGGCCCTGGCCGGTATCGCCACCGGCCTGGTGGCCCTGGCCGGGTTCGCCCTGCCGCCGCTGGCCGCCCTTGGCCGGGTGCCACCCCTGCGGGTGCTGCGTCGCGACCTGCTACCGGTACCGGCCAGCAGCTGGCTGGTGTACGGCGCCGCGCTGTTCGCCCTGGGCCTGATCATGTGGCGCCTGAGCCTCGACCTGCTGCTGACCTTCGCCCTGCTCGGCGGTGGCCTGGTCGCCGCCTTGCTGCTGGGCGGGCTACTGTTGCTCGGCCTGCGCAGCCTGCGGCGCTTGCTTGCCGACAGCCCGCTGGCTTGGCGCCTGGGCCTTGGCCAATTGCTGCGCCACCCACTGGCGGCTGCCGGGCAGTCCCTGGCCTTCGGCCTGATCCTGCTGGCCATGGCCCTGATCGCCCTGCTGCGTGCCGAGCTGCTCGACACCTGGCAGAACCAGTTGCCCAAGGACGCGCCCAACTACTTCGCCCTGAACATCCTGCCCGACGACAAGAACAACTTCGCCCAACGCCTGACCGAGTTCTCCGCCGAGGCCGCACCGCTGTACCCGGTAATCCCCGGGCGCCTGACCGCCATCAACGGCGAGCCGGTGCAACAGATTGTCAGCAAGGAATCCACCGGCGACCGCGCCGTGCAGCGCGACCTGAGCCTGACCTGGGCCGCCGACCTGCCGCAGGGCAACACCCTGAGCGAAGGCCAGTGGTGGCAGGTCAAACCTGCAGCCGATGCCTTGCCCGGTGTTTCAGTGGAAGCCGAGCTGGCCCTGAGCCTCAAGCTCAAACTCGGCGACCAGCTGACCTTCACCATTGGTGGCCTGCAACGCCAGGTGCAAGTCACCAGCCTGCGCACGGTCAACTGGGACAGCTTCCAGCCCAACTTCTACATGATCTTCCAGCCTGAAACCCTGCAGGACCTGCCGACCACCTACCTGACCAGCTTCTATCTGGCACCCGGGCATGACCAGCAGGTGGTCGCGCTGTCGCGGGCGTTCCCGGCGGTGACCATCCTCCAGGTCGACGCGTTGCTGGCGCAGCTGCGCAGCATCCTCGCCCAGGTCACCCTGGCGGTGGAGTACGTGCTGTTGTTCGTGCTGGCGGCAGGCCTGGCGGTGCTGTTCGCCGGCTTGCAGGCGACCCTCGACGAACGCATTCGCCAAGGCGCCCTGCTCCGCGCCCTGGGCGCCGGGCGCGGGTTGCTGGTCAAGGCACGGCGTATCGAGTTCGGCCTGCTGGGGGCGGCCAGCGGCCTGCTGGCAGCGATCGGTTGCGAGCTGATCACCCTGGTGCTGTACCGTTATGCCTTCGACCTGCACTGGAGCCCGCACCCGTGGCTACTGCTGCTGCCGGTCATCGGCGCCCTGCTGGTCGGCGGTGCCGGGGTCTACGGCACGCGCCGGGCGCTCAATGCCAGCCCGCTGGCAGTACTGCGCGAGGGCTGATCAGGGTTTGACGTAGTCGATGGCGTTGACCCACCAGCACATCTCGCCGGAAGGGGTCTGGACGATGACTTCATCGCCGACCTCTTTTTTCAGCAACGCGCGGGCCATGGGTGAGTCGATCGAGATGTAGTCCATGCGCCC
Organism: Pseudomonas sp. JV241A; assembly: GCF_900275665.1. NCBI lineage: Bacteria > Pseudomonadati > Pseudomonadota > Gammaproteobacteria > Pseudomonadales > Pseudomonadaceae > Pseudomonas > Pseudomonas sp. JV241A. The sequence continues at coordinate 419,734 of NZ_OPYO01000013.1, read as the reverse complement.
GTAGATTTCGTCGTAGCCGACGATGCGAAAGCGCTTGGTCTCGCCCTCCTCGTTCTCGATCTCGACCCAGGCGCCGAAAAACACCCGGCCCTCCTGCTCCGGCGAGTACTCCACCACACGCATGTCTTCCAGGCGCTTGCGCAGGTAGCGCACGCGGCGGTCAATCTCACGCAGAAGCTTCTTGTTGTACTGGTAATCGGCGTTCTCGCTGCGATCGCCCAGGGACGCTGCCCAGGTGACTTTCTGGGTGATATCGGGACGCTTTACCCGCCACAGATGGTCCAGCTCCTGCTTGAGCGCTTCGTGACCTTCCTTCGTGATGATTTGCGTACTCAACAAAAATTCTCGCTTCCAGGCTGACTGAGTGGCTTGCAGGGCCTGATCATCAACCCTGTCGAGGCGCGGCGCAACTGCACGTGACTTGTGCCTGTCGGCTCCAGTCCCAAGAGTGAAACCGCAGACAACCACAACAATACGGTCTGACCCGCATGCACGCCCAACGCACCGCCTTGCACAACGAGCTGCACGCCCGTCCGTCGCTGTACTTCGACGAACCGGCGCATGTCTTCCATCTGGCGTTTCTCGGCACCGATGCCGACTGCAATGCCCTGTTGCAGCGTTGCTGCCCGGACGCCTTCGAGCCCGATGCCGCACAGGGCATCACCCGGCTGGACGGTCATCCGTTCAAATGGGAGCGCCATTCCGAGTTCTTCACCCTGACGCTGGTGGTGCCCGCCGCCAGCGGCGAGCTGAACTGGACCACCCTGCCCCCGGCCCTCGCCGCAGGCGTCGAGCCCTACCGCGAGCAGATGATCAACGCGGTGCAGGTGCTGGTGCGCGACGAACAGGACCTGGACCTGAGCCGTTATGGCTTCAAAGACCCCTGCGGCTCCTGCGTAGGCGGCGGCGATGCCGTGGTGTGGAGCGATTTTCGCCTGACCGCAGATGGCACCAACCGCTTCCTGTTCATCAACCGCCGGCTCAATGCCTACCGCCAGGGACGAATGATCCGCCGCCTGCTGGAGATCGAGACCTACCGGATGATGGCGTCATTGTCGCTGACCGCCGCCAAGGCCCTGAGCCCGCAACTGGACGCCTATGACCGCAAGCTGGTCAGCCTGTCGGAGCGTAACGTCAGCAGTGACGGCGGCAATGCCAAGGCATTGCTCGCCGACATCGCTCAGCTGTCGCGCCAGGTGGTCGGCAGCACGGTCAAGCACCGCCATCGCTTCAGCGCCACCCAGGCCTACGCGCAACTGGTGTTCGAGCGCCTGGGCGAGCTGCGGGAGAGCCATGTCGGTGATTGCCAGCGGCTGGGAGTGTTCATCGAGCGGCGTTTCAAGCCCACCGTGCGTTATTGCGCGGTCACCGAACAACGCCTGGAACACCTGGCCGAGAGCGTGGCCAACCTCGGCGACCTGCTGCAGGCGCGGGTGCAGGTCGAGATGGAAGAACAGAACGCCGAGATCCTGCGCAGCCTCAACGCCCGCGCCGATACCCAGATCAAGATCCAGCGGGCAGTGGAAGGCCTGTCGATCATCGCGATCAGCTACTACCTGCTGAGCCTGTTCAAACTGTTCTATGCCGGCCTGCACACCCTGGGCGCGCAGATCAGCGCACGCGAGGCGCTGCTGGGTATGGCGCCGGTGGTGGTATTGATCATGCTGGTGATTGTGCTACGGATCAGGAAAGCCAAGGCACATTGAGCGGCTAACCCGGGCTGTCACTCAAGCCCGGGTGATCAGGCCCTGTCGAGCGACACGGGTCAGGTGACCGAGAACTTCGGCGGCATCTTCGGCGCTGGGCGACTGAATCACCGCCAGATCGAAACGGTCGTTGGCGAACTGGCCAAGCGAGGCGCAGGTGTCGGCAAACTGGATCAGGAAGGCAGTGGCACGGCCTTTACGGCGTGGCCAGCCATCGAGGTAGCGCAGAAGTGTTGGCTGATGGCTGCCGCCCAAGAGAATACGCGGCGTGCGCGTAGCCTGGCTGGCAGGCAAGGGGGTCAGGCAAACACTGGAACGTGGACAACTCATGGAGTAGATCTCCGCCTCGCAAAACCCGCTGGGCTGCGGTGGGAGGCGTCACCGAACCAGCGTTTTAGCGGTATTTGGTGAAACCCCCGAAGAGGAAACCCTGCGCCCCGCAAGTAGCTGTTTAAATCGGCGCAAGTCAGCATCCTAGAGAAGCTGCGGGTGGGATGTCAACATGTGACTGTAGGAGCGGGCTTACCCCGCGATAGCGTCCCGCCTGCCACATCGCATCGCGGGTCAGGTCGAGTCGTCGCACCGCCGCTCCCACAGAGTCAGGCAAGCAAGAGCGAAGCGTAGGGCCCCTGGTGGGCGAGAATTTTGGCTTACTATTGTTTCGACTGAACAAAGTAAGGCGCCGTAAAGGCGCAAAGGTGAGGCAGCAGCGCTGCCTCACCCGGATCGACCCAACCTTAGCGAGCAATCAACCGGTCCAAAGACCCCCGCCCTGCCCCCTCGACCAGCACCGCCAGCGTCCCCGCCATCAACGCCAGGGCAAACTCATAGCCGTTGTTGGCCATGAACAACCCATTGCCGATATGCACCGAGAAGATCGCCACGATCAACGTCACGGTCAGCGCCAGCGCCGCTGGCCGTACCAGCAAGCCGATCACCAGGGCCAGGCCGCCGAAGAACTCGGCACCGCCGGACAGCAGCGCCATCAGCAGGCCTGGCGCCAGGCCAAGGCTTTCCATGAACTGCGCAGTCCCCGCCAGGCCGCCGCCGCCAAACAGGCCGAAGAGCTTCTGCGCGCCATGGGCCATGAAGATGATACCGACCAGAATACGGATGATGCTCAGGCCCCAGCTGGCACGGCTGGCAACTACGGCGTTGAGGATGTTGTTCATGAGTGTTCCTTAAGGGGTGTGATGTGTGGTGTTGGGCGCCATATTAATCGAATCAACCAATAGTAAAATCGCAATATTTGCGACATTAAAATCGAATTATTCGATTATTTTTGCCCCACACCTTTACCCCCTTTCGGCTCCAGGGATGCGCGCTCACGGTCAAAGGCCAGGAAGTACTTGTTGACGCTGTTCACATAGCTCACCGGCCCCATGCCCACCTGTTCCATGGCGATGCGCTCGGTCTGGAAGAACCACTGGTTGCCATTGAGCCCACGCCGCCGTGCTTCGGCACGCATCGCCTGAACCCGCTCCGGGCCCAGGTTATAGGCCGCCAGGGTGAACGCCATGCGTTCACGCTCGTTAAGCTGGTTGCTGGAAAAGAACTTGCGCCGGATCAGCGCCATGTAGCGGGCGCTGGCCTGAACATTGCCATCGACATTGGCAATATTGCTCACCCCCACCCGCTGAGCGGCGCTGGGGGTGATCTGCATCAGCCCGTGGGCGCCCCCTGCCCCGCGGGCAGTCGGGTCAAGGGAGGACTCCTTGAAGGCCACCGCAGCCAGGTTCAGCCAGTCGATCTTCTGTTCGCGGGCATGGCGCTGCAGCACCGGCCGCAAGGCCTCCAGGCGCTTGCGATCAGTGCGTGCCAGGGGATTGTGGACCCGGTACAGACGCCGGTAGATCCGCTCAAACGCTGCATCCTGATTGGCCGGCGCCTTGTAGCCCTGAAGAAAGCGGTCGACGCTGGCGTGCAGCATTACCGCGTCACGGCGCACGTACCAGCGCATGGCCTCGGGGCTGGCCACATGCAGCTTGCGCTCGACCCGCAGCTTGGGCATGACCTTGGCCCAGCGTTCGGCAATCGGCTGCTCGACCACGGTCAGATGAAAAATCCCGGCCTGGACCATCTCCAGCACATCTTCGACCGCCAGCGTCGGGTCGACCCACTCGACCTTGATCGGCGCCAGCTTACGCAGGGCCAGCTTCTGGTTGATCTCATGCAAGGTATCGCCGGCGGCACTTGAGCTGGTCAGTGCCAGGGTGCGCCCGGACAGCTGCTCGACGCGCTGGAAGCTGCGCTCGCCCTTGCGCCCGACCAGCACCAGGGGCACCTTGTCGACCACCGGGTCGCTGGCGCTGAGGCCACGGGTAGAGGTGGGGTCGACCAGTTCACCCGGCGCCACCAGGTCGGCTTCGCCGCGCTGCAATGCGGCCAGCAGTTGTTCCTTGGCGCGGGGGATGATCTTCAGGCGGATTTCCTCGCCATCGCGGGCGCGGGCGTTGAGGTAATGCTCGAAGGCTCGCAGACGATGGTACTCGACGCCCACCGGCTCGCCCTTGACTTCACCGGAGCTGTTGCGGCTCTGATTGACCAGCACCTTCAATACCCGGCTGCTGCGGATCTGCGCCAGGTCGCGCGCCTGGGTCTTGGGCACCGCCTGTTGCGGCCCGGCCAGACGCGCACTGGCCGGCCCTGCAGGCAGCAGCGAGAGGCTCAGCACGATCAACAAAAACAGCGCTCGGGTCATCCGTTGCAAGGTCCGCGCGTGTGGGGTTGGCGCCATAGTCTGCAGTCGTTCCATGACAATTGACCGCAAAAGACCACGACAACTCGTTGAAGTTCTTGGCTTTATCGATTTTCGCCGAGCTTTGTTATGCTGGCCGGCCCCCGGCCTGAGGTAGCACCATGCAACTCATCGACATCGGCGTCAATCTGACCAACCCAAGTTTTGCCGACAAACATCAGGCGATTCTCGAACGCGCCGTGGCTGCCGGGGTGGTACAGATGATGGTCACCGGCACCAGCCTTGAGGGTAGCGAACAGGCCCTTGAGCTGTGCCAGCAGCTCGATGAAAGCGCCCAGCGCCTGTTCAGCACCGCCGGTGTTCATCCCCATGACGCCAGCAGCTGGAGCGCCGACAGCAGCCGCCAGTTGCGCGCGCTGCTTGGGCAGCCGCGGGTGCAGGCCGTGGGTGAATGCGGGCTGGACTTCAACCGTGATTTCTCGCCGCGCCCGCAGCAGGAAAAGGCGCTGGAAGAACAGCTGGCCCTGGCCGTGGAGCTGCAGATGCCGGTGTTCCTGCACGAGCGTGACGCCAGCGAACGCCTGCTGGCGATCCTCAAGGAGTTTCGCGATCGCCTGCCAGCAGCGGTAGTGCACTGCTTTACCGGCGAGCGCGCGGCGCTGTTCGGCTACCTCGACCTGGACCTGCACATCGGCATCACTGGCTGGATCTGCGACGAACGACGCGGCACCCACCTGCACCCGCTGGTCAGCAGCATCCCCCAGGGCCGCCTGATGCTCGAAAGCGACGCGCCGTACCTGCTGCCGCGCAGCCTGCGGCCCAAGCCGAAAAGCGGGCGCAACGAACCGGCCTTTCTCACTGAAGTGCTGCGCGAAGTAGCCCTGCACCGCGGCGAAAGCCCTGAGCAACTGGCTGCCCACAGCACCGCCAGCGCCCGCGCCTTCTTTAACCTGCCCGCGATTATTTGACGCATATCAAAACGTCTTGATGATCGAGTCGGCACAATGATGGCACCTTGCCAACAATGTTTCCGCTCAATCAGAGAAGACCTACCATGGGTGCCTGGCTTAGCAATATCTCCCTGAAGTACAAGTTCTGGGCCGTGAACGCGGTCGCCTTCGTCACCACGCTGTTCCTGGTGCTGTATGCCGTGCATCTGGAGCAACAGGCCCGGGCCCAGAGTGCACAAAGCAAAGCCCAGGCCGAGGCGCAGTTGCTGGCGGCCTGGCCCGCCGGGCAAGCCCTGCCGAACAATGCGCTGTGGCTGACTTACAGCCCCGGCCAGGCGCCGCAATTCGAAGGACAAAGCCTCGATACGCTGGCCACGGCCCAGGGCTGGGTCGAGCTCGAAGGCTTGCCGTTGCTGGGCCGCGATCCGCTGACCGGTGCCCAGGTCATCAGCCGTGATAACCAGCAGATCGCCGTGCTCGCCCCCTCCCCCAGCCTGGTCCAGGTGTTCACCGACCGCTTCACCAACTACGCCGTGTGCGTGCTGATCCTGATGCTGGCGATGCTTTGCGCCTCGCAACTGCTCATCCGCTTTCTGCTCAGCCAGCTCAACACCCTCAAGGACGTAATGCTGCACGTGGAAAAAACCGGCGACCTGTCGGCCCGCGTACCCCTGGCCTGTGGTGATGAAGTCGGACAGATGGCCAGTGCCTTCAACGCCATGCAAACCACCTACCACCGGGTGGTCAACACCGTCGCGCGCACCGCCGCACAACTGGATTCCGGCGCCGCGCGCCTGGCCGCGAGCATGAACGACGTGCGTCACGGCATGCTTGGCCAACAGAGCGAAACCGATCAGGCCGCCACCGCCATCAACGAAATGACCGCCACGGTCTATCACATCGCCCAGCACGCCGGCGCCACCCGCGACCTGTCGCAGAGCGCCGACACCCTGGCTGGCAGCGGCCAGGAAGTGGTCAGCCGGGTACAGACCTCGATCGCCGGGCTGTCCAGCGGCGTACAACAGACCGCCGAAATGATCCGCCAGCTGGCCGACGACAGCCAGAAGATCAACGGCGTGGTCGGGGTGATTCACAGCATTGCCGAACAGACCAACCTGCTGGCCCTCAACGCCGCCATCGAGGCCGCCCGCGCCGGCGATCTGGGCCGTGGTTTTGCGGTGGTCGCCGACGAAGTACGCAACCTGGCCAAACGGGTGCAGGCTTCCACCGACGAAATCACCACCATGGTCTCGGCGCTGCAGGCCGGTACCCGCGACGCCGTGGATTTCATGCAGGAAAGCTCGTTCAAGGCTGACGACTGCGTACAGCAGGCCCAGGAAGCCGGTGCCGCGCTGGCAGAAATCACCAGCGCGGTGGCGCAGATGCGTGAAAGCAACACGCAGATTGCCGTGGCCGCCGAGCAACAGAGCCAGGTGGCCGAAGAAATGAACCGGGCAGTGGTAAGTATCCGCGACGTAACCGAAGAGACCGTGCAGCAAACCGTCGACTCGGCCACCACCAGCAGCGAACTGGCGACCCTGGCCGGCGAACTGAACAAGGCCATCGGCCAGCTCAAGCTATAGGCGTCATAGCCGCCATCGATTGGCCCCTTCACCGGGGCCGCACTATTCTTCAGGCAAGCCCCTGAGGAAAATTTCCATGAGCAAACGCCTGCCCAACCTGCCCGCCTGGCAATGGCGTGGCTACCACCACAACCACCGCAACCCGACCAACCTGGTGCTGCACCTGATTGCCGTGCCGTTGTTCATCCTCGGCGTATTGCTGGTGCTTTCGGGGTTGTTCTCGCTGGACCTGGGGCAACTGGCCGTTGGCATCATCGCCCTGATCGCCGGGCTCGGCCTGCAACGCCAGGGTCACCGCCTGGAAGCCGAACAACCCGAGCCGTTCGCCAACCGCAAGGATGCCATTGGCCGCCTGCTGGTCGAGCAGTTCGTCACGTTCCCGCGCTTTGTACTCAGCGGTGCCTGGTGGCGCGCCTGGCGCGACCGGCACCGCCATTGAGCCGTCTCAGCCGAACACGGTCACGGTCTGGCGGCTGAGCGCCAGCAACTCGCCCTTGTCGCTCCACAGCGCGGCCGCCGCATGCCCGTAACCATCTCGGGCATGTTCGGTTTCGACGTGGTAGCGGCACCAGTCCAGGGTGGTCAGGCTCGGCACCGGCTGGATGAATTCGATGGTCCAGGTCAAGGTGCTGCCGGACGCCGGTTTGTTCAGGTGCGAAAGCAAGGTCGGGGGCCAGGCGTCAACCAGCGCCAGCAAGTGCGCTTCACTGACCGGCTCTTCACGTTCGCTGTCGCGAAAACGTACCCAGCCGCCCATGTCCCGGGACTTGTTATTGCTGAACGGAATGCCGCCGATGGCCCAGCGCAGGGACACATGGCGCATGAACTCCGGGGTCACCCCCTTGATGTACGGAAGCTCTGTGCTCGATTGCTCAAGCGGCTTCATCTCTACCGCCGGCAAGGCCGGCACATCGATCATCGAATCGCGGCCGCTGCCAAAGCTGCCCTGCATCAGGGTAACCACCTGGCCGTTCTGCAGGGCGCGCCCGAGCAGCGAGCTGACGGCCTTGCCCTCGCGCAGCAGTTCCACTTCGAAACTGATCGGCACCTCAGGTTCGGCCGGTCCGACAAAGGTGATGGCCAGGGAGCGCACCGGACGCCCCGGCGAGGTCTTGGCCAGCATGGCCTCATACAGCAAGGCAGCCATCAGCCCGCCAAAACAGGCGCGACCCTGGGCCCAGCTTGAATCAATGGTCACGGCCTGGGGATGCTGGCGGACCGCCGTGAGCAATTGTGAGAAGTTCATGCCGACCTCAGCGATTTGAAAAGAAACTGATCTTAACCAGCCAGCAAGTGGTCTACAGCACGCATTTCGGCCATTTCAGCGGGCTATCGCTGCGCAAGCTGCTCCTGCAGGCGATCGAGGGTGGCATCGGCGCATTGTTCGGCCTTGGTCAGTTGCATTTGCCAATGGCTGACACACGGGGCCAGGTCGCTTTGCTGCTCGGCTTGCAGCAGCCACTGCAGCAGGTCGTGCCAGTTGCCCAGATCGCCCTGGGCACGCCTGAGGGCCTTTTGCAGGCGTGGGTTGGAGTGCTGCAGTTGCGGGTAGGCTTCAGCCGCGTAGCGCACCCGCTTGATCAGCAGGCGCAGGCGATGACGGTCGTGGGCAGGATCGTCGAGGGCCTGGCGTAGCTGCTTCCACTGCTTTTCCAGGCGTTTGTCGATGCGCTGTTGCAGCCGGCGGATCAAGCCCTGGCGCTGCGCCGCGCGCAGAAACACCGGGAAGGCGTCGACGATTGCCAGCAGGCGCGCCAGTTCGGCACTGGCGGCGACGCTGGCGAAGGTCTGCGCGCGATGGGCCAGGCGCGTATGCGCCGCGACCGTCTGGCGGCGTTCGAGCAACTGCGCGGCCAGTACCTCACGGTCGCGCATTGGCGTGGTCAGGCTACCCAGCGCCTGGGCAGCCGCTTCCAGCTGCTCGACTCCGGGCAATTCACGCAGCGGCCGCAGCAGGCTGCGCAAGCGCCGCACGCCGATGCGCAGGTCGTGCAGCGCCTCGCCGTCGGTATCGGCGGCCAGGCGCGCCTGGCAGGCCAGCAGGCGCACCTGCAGGCTCAGTACCTGGGCAATGACGTGGTCGAGCATGGCCGACGACATGGTCTACTCCTGTATCAGCGCCCGGCGCGGGATTCACGAATGTAGAAACGGGCCTTCTCGGCCTTCTTGCTGCAGCCCTCGAACGCTTCGAACTGCTGCTGGGTCTTGGCCCCGGTCAACAGCGACAGCGCCTTGGAGTAACTGACGGTACCGGCGAAACCTTCGGCCTTGGCCAGGTCGAGCTCTTTCCAGGCCGAGTCCAGCTGATTGGCGCAGCTGTCGCGGTAGGCTGTCTTGCCAGCGCAACCGGTCAGGACCAGGGCAATCAGGGGCAGGCAAATCCAGGCTTTCATCGGCAATACCTCAAAAAAAAAAGTTCAGGGTGGCGACTTCGACGGTAAACAGCGAGAAAAGTGCCCTGTTCAGCGTAGCGCAGCGCCAGCGACGATTGAAGCACAGACACAATTGGGCGCATTGTTAGACCATGGAAGCAGAACACCGGGGAAGCATCATGAAAAAACGCGTCGCACTGGTTCTGGGTTCAGGCGGGGCCCGGGGCTACGCACACATTGGTGTGATCGAAGAAATCGAGCGCAGAGGCTACGACATCGCCTGTATTGCCGGCTGCTCCATGGGCGCGGTGATTGGTGGCATCTATGCCGCCGGCAAGCTCGATGAGTACCGCAACTGGATCGAGAGTCTGGACTACCTGGACGTGCTGCGCCTGGTCGATGTGAGCTTTCGCCTCGGGGCGATTCGGGGCGAGAAGGTCTTCGGGCAGATCCGCAAGATTGTCGGCGAGGTCAATATCGAAGACCTGCGCATCCCCTACACGGCGGTGGCCACCGACCTCACCAACCAACAGGAAATCTGGTTCCAGGAGGGCTGCCTGCACCAGGCCATGCGCGCCTCGGCAGCGATACCGAGCCTGTTCACCCCGGTGGTGCAAGGCAACCGCATGCTGGTCGATGGCGGTATCCTCAACCCCTTGCCGATCATCCCGGTGGTGTCCAGCCACTGCGACCTGATCATTGCCGTGAACCTCAACTCGACCAACCAGAAGCAGTATCAACTGCCGGTGATCGAACGCCCGGCGGCGTTCAAGCTGCGCTTTGACAACCTGATCAACTCCCTGGGCTCGCACTTGCCGTTCCGGCGCAAACCGGCCGAGCAACTGATGCGCATCGAGCAGGAGCTGCAACCCGAGGCAGCGCAGATTCCCAACCCCTGGCTCAGCGATGCCGCCGACCCCGAAGCCCAGCAACCGGCGGCAGCCCCGGAGATTGAAGGCGCGCCAAAATCGGCCACTGGCTCGTTCATCATCGACAACGTCGGGCCGGCGTCGCTGCTGGACTTGATCAACCAGAGCTTCGAGGTGATGCAGACATCACTGGCGCAGTACAAGATTGCCGGGTACCCGCCAGATGTACTGATCAACGTGCCCAAGCGGGTATGCCGGTTCTTCGAGTTCTACAAAGCGCCGGAGCTGATTGCCCTGGGGCGGGAGATTGCCCGGGATACCCTGGACAACTATGAGGCGGAGCGGCGTTGACGGCTAACAGCATCGCGGGGCAAGCCCGCTCCTACAGGTAAAGTGCACACCGGACCTCGTGGGAGCTGGCTTGCCAGCGATGAGGCCAGCAAAATTCAACTCCAGCCCTCAGCCCTGTTCCGGCCCGATCAACCGATAGCCGACCCCGGGTTCGGTAACGATAAACCGCGGCGCCGTCGGGTCATCGCCGAGCTTCTGCCGCACATGGGCGACGACGATACGCAGGTAATGACTGTCATCGACATGGGTCGGCCCCCAGATATCCTTGAGCAGTTGCTGCTGGGTGATCACCCGCCCCGGATGGCTGGCCAGTTGCGCCAGCAAGGCATACTCCTTGCGAGTCAGCGCCACCTCGATGCCGTCCAGAGTCACCCGGCGAAACGCCAGGTCGACGGTCAAGGGCCCGAAGCTCAAGGCCGAGGCGGTGGTGGAAGCCTGCGGCGCCTGGCGCAGCAAGGCACGCACCCGGGCAAGGAATTCCTGAATGCCGAAGGGCTTGGTCACATAGTCGTTGGCACCGTTGTCCAGCGCCTCGACCTTCTGGATTTCACTGGCCCGCACCGACAGCACCAGCACCGGCACCGCGCTCCACTCACGCAGCTCACGCAGCACCTGCTGGCCGTCCATGTCCGGCAGGCCGAGGTCGAGCACCACCAGGTCGGGGCGCGCCAACGCCGCCTGGGTCAGGCCCTCGGCGCCGGTGCCAGCTTCCACCACCTTGTAGCCCTGAGAGCTCAGGCTGATACGCAGGAACTTGCGGATTTGCGGTTCGTCATCGATGACCAGCAGGGTCGCGCTCTGGCTCATGGGGCTTCGCTTTCAGGCTCGGGTTGGGTCGGCAGCGGCAAGCATAAAGTGATGCAGGTGCCCTTGCCATCGATACCGTCGGCCACCCGGATGTGCCCGCCGTGGGCGCCGATCATGCCCTGGCAGATCGCCAGGCCCAGCCCCGTGCCCTGCCCGCCCCGGTCACCGCGCGCAGCGGTGTAGAACATGTCGAAAATGCGCTCGCGGTCGGCCTCGGGAATGCCCGGCCCTTCATCGCTGACGGCAAAACACAACAACTCGCCCTCAGTGCTGACCTGAAGCTCCAGCCGCCCAGCGGCCGGAGAAAAACGTGCAGCGTTCTCCAGCACATTGATCAGCGCCTGCTCGATCAACGCGGCGTGAACGAACAACAGCGGCAAGTCGGCCGGCACCTCGGTGCGCAGTTGCAACGGCGCCAGCACCACCCGCAGGCGGTTCAGGGCGCTGCCGACGATATCGGTGGGCGCCACCCAGTCGCGCGCCAGTTTCAGCCCGCCATGGCCCAGGCGGGTCATGTCGAGCAGGTTCTGGATGTAGCGGTCCAGACGCTCGGCTTCATTGCGGGTGCCTTCGAGCAGCTCCTGACGGTCAGCCTTGGGGATCGCCTCACCGAGGGCCAGCAGGCTGTCGATGCTGCCGCGCATGGCAGTCAGTGGCGTGCGCAAGTCGTGGGACACCGAGGCCAGCAAGGCGCTGCGCAACTGTTCGGTTTCGCCATGCAGGCGTGCCGATTCGAGCTGCTCGGCCAACCGCGCCCGGGCCAGGGCCTGGGCCAGCGGCTGGCTCAGGGCCTTGAGCAGGCGGCAATGCTGGGCGGTCAGTTGCTCGTCCTTGCGCGGGCGCACACCGAGCAGCGCCAGGCACGCGTCATCTACCGACAGCGGCCACCACCACCAACGGCCATTGGGCAAGGTATCGCTGCCCAGGCCAGCCGCCTGGTCATGCTGCCAGGCCCAGTCGGCAGCGGCGCGTTCGTTGTCGCTCAACTGCAGGTTGCCGCCACTGGCCACCTGCAGACGGCCCTCGGCGTCGCGCTCAAGCAGGCACACCTGCAGGTCCTGCCAGCCATCCAGATGCTGGCCGGCGGCGGTGAACACCGCCTGGCGGTCGGTGGCAGCGGTGAGCTTGCGCGACAGTTCGAGCAACTGGCTGGTCTGCTCCTGGGTTTCGCGCAGGGCCTGCAACTGCCGACGCTGGCGCGCAGCAAGGTTACCGGTGAGCGCTGCCATCAACAGGAAGAACAGCGAAGTCAGTACGTCCTCTTCACGCTGGATGCTGAACGAGAAAGTCGGCGGGATGAACAAAAAATCGTAGGCCAGGAACGACATCACCGCACAGGCCAGTGCCGGGCCCAGGCTGCTGCGCACCGCCACCAGCAGCACGGCGGCGAGAAACACCAGGGAGATGTTCGGCAAAGCCAGCACGCCGGCCACCGCCCAGGCCAGGCCGGACGCCAGCATCGTGGCGGCCAGGGCCAACAGGTAATGGCGCCACACCCAGACCTTTTTCACCGCCGCGCTCGGCGGCTCGGGCTGGGTGTCGCGGTCGAGCACGTTGATTTCCAGGCCATGGGCGTCACGCAGCAAGCGCGTCGCCACCCCGGCGCCGAACAGGCGCCGGCGCAGGCGATCGCGCGACTGGCCGACCAACACCAGGCTGGCGCGCCGTTCCAGGGCATGCTGGATCAGGGTTTTGGCCACCTCGCCAGCACGCAGCAGCACCACTTCGCCGCCCAGGCGCTCAGCCAGTTGCTGGGCCGCCTGCAAGCGCTGGCGCGCGGTTTCGTCGCGCAGCCGGCCGTTGTCCACGTGCACCAGGGTCCAGGGCAGATGCCGCCGCTGCGCCACCCGGCTGGCGTGGCGTACCAGTCGTTCGGCCTGGGCATCGCCATCGACGCCGACCAGCAAACGCCCGCGCAAGGCCGGAGCGTCCTGGCCGAGCTGGCGGTAGCCGTGGGCCAGGTCGGCATCGACCTGGGCCGCGGCCGTCTGCATGGCCAGCTCTCGCAAGGCAGTAAGGTTGGTTTGGGAGAAAAACGCATCGATCGCCGCCCGGGCCTGCTCCGGCACGTACACCTTGCCTTCGCGCAGGCGTTCGAGCAGCTCGCGCGGTGGCAGGTCGATCAGCACCAGTTCGAAGGCTTCCTGCAGCACCCAGTCCGGCAGGGTTTCGCGTACCTGCACGCCGGTGATGCCACGCACCTGGTCGTTGAGGCTTTCCAGGTGCTGGACGTTGACCGTGGTGTAGACGTCGATGCCAGCGGCGAGCAGTTCCTGGACGTCCTGCCAGCGCTTGGCATGACGACTGCCTGGGGCGTTGCTGTGGGCCAGCTCGTCGACCAGCACCAATTGCGGGCGGGCCTTGAGCAGGCCGTCAAGGTCCATTTCTTCCAGCAGCATGCCGCGATAGTCGCTGCGCAGCAGGGGCTGCTGGGGCAAACCGCCGAGCAGCGCTTCGGTTTCGCTGCGCCCGTGCGTCTCGACCACCGCCGCCAGCAGCGTCACCCCCTGGCGCAGCTGGGCATGGGCGGCCTGGAGCATGGCGTAGGTCTTGCCCACCCCAGGTGCCGCGCCCAGAAATACCTTGAGCCGGCCGCGCCCTTCGCGCGGCAGCCCGGCCAACAACGCATCAGCGCGTTCGGAATTGCTCATGCTCACTGCCTGTCCTTATTTCGACGCCGGCGACAGCCGCTCAAGGGCGCTGTTCAGGGCCAATACATTGACCACCGGCGGGCCGATCAAGGGGTGCAGGGTGGACTGCTCGACCAGTACTTGCAAGGCCTCGGGCGCAACCTGGCGCGCCGCTGCCACCCGCGGCAGCTGGTAGGCCACCGCGGCTGGCGACAGGTGCGGGTCAAGGCCGCTGCCGGAGGTGGTCAGCAAGGCCAGCGGCACCGGCCCTTGTGCTTCGATGTACAACTGCGCGGCGCTGTTGGTGACCCGCTCGGCCAGCGCCGGGTTGCTCGGCGCCAGGTTGCTGGCGCTGCTCGATACCGTGGCGTAGTCGCCCGCCGAAGGCCGCGACTGAAACCAGCCCTCGCCCTCGAAGCGTTGCGCGATCAACTGCGAGCCACGCACCTGGCCCTGGTCGTCGCGCAGCAGGCTGCCATTGGCCTGCTCGGGGAAGGCCACTTGGGCGATGCCGGTGACCACCAGCGGGTACACCGCGCCGGTGATCAGGGTCATCAACAGGATCAGGCTCAGGGCCGGACGGATATGGGTAGTCATGGTCATCTCCTTGGTTCAGACCAGCTTCAGGGCGGTGAGCAACAGGTCGATCAGCTTGATCCCGGCGAACGGCACGATCAGCCCGCCCAGGCCGTAAATCAGCAGGTTGCGGCGCAGCAGGTGGGCGGCGCTGGCGGCCTGCACCCGTACTCCGCGCAGGGCCAGCGGGATCAGCACAACGATGATCAGGGCGTTGAAGACGATCGCCGAAAGGATCGCGCTTTGCGGGCTGCTCAGGTGCATCAGGTTGAGCACGCCCAGTTGCGGGTAGATCGCCGCGAACAGCGCCGGGAGGATGGCAAAATACTTGGCCACGTCGTTGGCAATCGAGAAGGTGGTCAGCGCGCCACGGGTTACCAGCAGCTCCTTGCCGACCTGGACCACATCCAGCAGCTTGGTCGGGTCGCTGTCCAGGTCGACCATGTTGGCCGCCTCGCGGGCTGCCTGGGTACCGTCGTTCATGGCCATGCCGACATCGGCCTGGGCCAGCGCCGGGGCGTCGTTGGCACCATCGCCGCACATGGCTACCAACCGGCCGTCATTCTGCTCCTGGCGAATGCGCGCCAGCTTCTTCTCCGGGGTGGCTTCGGCGAGCACGTCGTCGACCCCGGCTTCAGCGGCAATGGCGGCGGCAGTCAGTGGGTTGTCACCGGTGACCATCACCGTGCGGATGCCCAGCTTGCGCAGCTCGGCAAAGCGCTCGCGGATGCCCGGCTTGACCACGTCCTTGAGGTGGATAACCCCCAGCAGGCGCTTGTCGACGCACACCAGTAACGGCGTGCCGCCGCTCTGGGCGATCTTGTCCACTTCCCGGGCCAGCGGCACTGGCATTTCCAGGCGCTGCATGGCGACGAAAGCCAGCACCGAATCCACCGCGCCCTTGCGGTAGCGACGCTGCTGATAGTCGATGCCGGACAGCCGGGTTTCGGCGCTGAAGGCTACCGGTGTGAACTGGTCGGCCGCCGGTTCGTTGAAGTCATGCAACTGGCGCAGGTATTCAACGATCGACTTGCCTTCGGCGGTATCGTCGGCCAGCGACGCCAGCAAGGCGCCCTCGCCCAGCTCCCGCGCAGTGACGCCCGGTGCCGCATGCAGGGCGCTGCAGCGGCGGTTGCCGAAGGTGATGGTGCCGGTCTTGTCGAGCATCAGCACATGCACATCGCCTGCGGCTTCTACCGCACGGCCGGAACGGGCAATCACGTTAAGGCGTACCAGGCGGTCCATGCCGGCAATACCGATGGCCGACAGGAGGCCGCCGATGGTGGTCGGAATCAGCGTGACCAGCAGTGCCACGAGGAACACCAGCGGGATGCTGCCACCGGCAAAATGGGCGAACGGCTGCAGGGTCACCACGACCACCAGGAAGATCAGGGTCAGGCCGATCAGCAGGATGTCCAGGGCGATCTCGTTGGGCGTTTTCTGCCGTTTGGCGCCTTCGACCAGGGCGATCATGCGGTCCAGGGTCGACTCGCCGGGGTTGCTGGTGATGCTGATCAGCAGCCAGTCGGACACCAGCCGGGTGTTGCCGGTGACCGCCGAACGATCACCGCCGGACTCGCGGATCACCGGCGCAGACTCACCGGTAATCGCCGCCTCGTTGACCGCCGCGATGCCTTCGAGCACCTCGCCGTCGCCAGGGATCATCTCCCCGGCCGAGACCTTGACCACATCGCCCTTGCGCAGGCTGGTGGCCGGGACAATCTCGAAGCTGCCCGAGGCCGTGCGCCGACGGGCACTGAGGCCCTGGCTGCCGGCCTTGAGGCTGTCGGCGCGGGCCTTGCCACGGCCCTCGGCGAGGGCTTCGGCGAAGTTGGCAAACAGCACGGTGAACCACAACCACAGGGCGATCTGCACCGCCACGCCGGTCGGCACGCGGCTATCGGGCAGCAAACACAGCAAGGTGGTGAAAATCGCGGTCAGTTCCACCACCAGCATCACCGGCGAGCGCTTGAGCTGACGCGGGTCGAGCTTGACGAAGGCCTGCACCAGCGCCGGGCGCCACAGAGCAGCAAAGGTGGTGCGCGCAGCCTCGGGGGCCTGCGCCTTTACTTCAGGAATCGGCATGTTCATCAGTTGTTCCTCACAAGCCCAGGCTCAGGTATTCGGTCACCGGCCCCAGGGCCAGGGCCGGCAGGAAGGTCAGGCCACCGACCAGCAGGATGGTCACCACCAGCAAGGTGACGAACAGCGGGCCGTGGGTCGGGAAGCTGTTCTGCCCCACCGGTGCGGATTTTTTCAGCGCCAGGCTACCGGCCAGGGCCAGCACCGGCAGGATGTAGCCGAAGCGGCCGATCAGCATGCCCAGGCCGATCATCACGTTGTGGAAGGTGGTGTTGGCACCGAGGCCGGCGAAGGCCGAACCGTTGTTGGCGCTGGCCGAGGTGTAGGCGTACAGCAGCTGGCTGAAGCCATGGGCACCGGGGTTGCTGATCGCTGCTGCCGGGCCTGGCAGGCTGGCCGCCAGGGCGCCGAGCACCAGCACGCCGACCGGCATCACCAGCAAGGTGGCCACCAGCAACTGCACTTCCCGCGCCTGCAGTTTCTTGCCCAGGTATTCCGGGGTGCGGCCGATCATCAGACCGGCGAGGAACACCGCGATCAGCACGTTCAGCAGCATGCCGTAGAGCCCGGCACCGACGCCGCCAAAAATCACCTCGCCAACCATCATGTTGACCAGCGCGACCATACCGCTGAGCGGGTTGAGGCTGTCGTGCATGTTGTTCACCGAGCCGTTGGAGGCGGCGGTGGTGGTCACCGTCCAGAGCACGCTGGCGGTGGTGCCAAAGCGGCTTTCCTTGCCTTCCAGCGGCGCGGTCTGCTCAACCAGCGGGCTGTTCAGCGTCGGGTTGGCCTGGTGCTCGCTCCACAGCGCGGTGCCGCCGCCGATCAAGAACAGCGCGAGCATGCCGGCGATGATTGCCCGGCTCTGGCGCATGTCCTTGACGTAATGGCCGAAGGTAAACACCAGGGCCACCGGAATGAGGATGATCGAGGCCACCTCGAACAGGTTGCTCCAGGCCGTCGGGTTCTCGAACGGGTGCGCCGAGTTGACACCGAAAAAGCCACCGCCGTTGGTGCCCAATTGCTTGATCGCGATCTGGCTGGCGGCCGGGCCGAGCGGGATGGTCTGGTCGGCGCCTTGCAGGGTCAGGGCATGCACGTAATCGGCGAAGGTTTGCGGTACACCCTGCCATACCAGCAACAAGGCCAGCAGCAGGCACAGCGGTAGCAGGCCGTAGAGGGTGGCACGGGTCATGTCGACCCAGAAATTTCCCAGGGTCCTGGCGGAACGGCGGGCGATGCCGCGGCACAAGGCAACCAGTACGGCGAGGCCGGTGGCGGCGCTGACGAAGTTCTGCACGGTCAGGCCGAGCATCTGGCTCAGGTAGCTGACCGAGGCTTCGCCGCTATAGGACTGCCAGTTGGTGTTGGTGACAAAGCTCACCGCGGTGTTGAACGCCAGCGACCACTCCTGCCCCGCCAGCTGCTGCGGGTTGAGCGGCAGGTAGCCCTGCAACAGCAGCACGGCGAACACCAGCACGAAACCGGCGAGGTTGAAGGCCAGCAAGGCCAGGGTGTACTGCTGCCAGCTCTGTTCCTTGCTGGCGTCGACCCCGGCCAGCCGGTAGCAGCCACGCTCGACCGGCCCGAGCAGCGGCGACAGCCAGGTGCGCTGGCCCTCCATTACCTTGAAAAAGAAACGCCCGAGCAAGGGTGCCGGGAGCAGTACCAGCGCAAAGAACGCCAGCAGCAACGCGTAATCGTAACTGTGCATGGTCGCTCCTAACCCCGATCGGCGCGCAGCAGCGCGACCAGCAGGTAGATCATCAAGGCCACTGCCAACAGCAGTGACACCCCGTCCAGAATGCTCATGAAAACTCTCCGTCCTTACGGCACGTGCCGCTGACGGTCATTGTCGGTAGAGGGGCTGTAAAGGGGCGAGATCGAGAGCCTGGGGCGGGCATAAAGAATGCGTAAATAACGCGATCCGGCGTCGCCTGGATTGCGACCGCTGCGCGCTCGATCGCGGGGCAAGGCCCGCTCCCACAGGGGCAGCGCATAGATATTTGTGGGATGTTTCCGATTCCGCCCAGCGGTGCGCCAGGTCGAGATTGTCAGTGCTAGGTTCCGGGCCTCTTTGCCTGAATGCATCTATGAGGCACAGCGATGATAGATATCAATACCTGGCCCCTGAACGCCCAGATCGGATTCGGCCTGGCGCCTTTCGTTATCGCGTTATCCGGCGTTGCCATCGACGTGCATATCGCCTGCTCACGACATTTCGAGGTTATGTGTACAGCGCTGCAGAACAATCGCGGGCTGGAGCAACAAATTCAGCTATGGGGACGCAGGGGCGTTATGTCACGCACCCTGGTGGTTGCATCTATCAGTGGCGCGCTAGCTTGGCCGAGCACCGGCATTGGCAGGAGGGTCCTTGAAGTGGAAGAAATTCACGAGCTTCCTACCTACCTGCAGCGCCGAATGAAGGTGTCTTGCTGGTTGACGCTTGTAGGCGGCATCTGGCTGATGATCGGCGCCGGCTTGGTACAGCTGGGGAGGTACTAGTGAGCCCGGCGTCGCCTGGCGTGCGACCGCTGCGCGCTCGATCGCTGGCAAGCCAGCTCCCACAGAAGGCCCGCCCCTACTGGATTTGCCACTGCAGGGGTTGCTGGTAATCGGCAACCCAGTCGATCACCTGCTCAGCCGGCATCGGCCGGGCGATGCAGTAGCCCTGGGCGACGTCGCAACCCAGGCCCATGAGCAATTGTCCATGCTCGACCGTCTCCAGGCCCTCGGCGATCACCTGGCGGCCAAAGGCCCGGGCCAGGCCGATCACGGCGCGGGTCAGGGCCAGGTCGTCCTGGTCGTGGAGGATGTCGCGGACGAAGGATTTGTCGATCTTGATGGTCCGCGTCGGCAGGCGCTTGAGGTAGCTGAGCGACGAATAGCCGGTGCCGAAATCATCCAGGGAGAACTGCACGCCCAGGCGCTGGCAGGCCTCCAGGCACTGGCTGACGCGCTGGATGTTTTCAATGGCGACCGACTCGACGATTTCCAGGTCGAGCATGGCCGGGGCTACATCCGGATGACGGCCCAGCAACAACTTCAGGCGTTCGACAAAGTCATCACGCTGCACATGGCGGGCGGCGATATTGACGCTGACCGGCCACTGGTGACCCAGCGCCTGCCAACGCTGCATCTGGCTCATGGCCTGATCGATGACCCATTCGCCGATCTCGACGATCAGGTCGGTCTGCTCGACCTGCGGCAGAAAATCGCCGGGCATGACCAACCCCTTGCTTGGATGGTGCCAGCGCAGCAACGCTTCGAAGCCGATGACCGCGCCGCTGTGCATGTTGACCTTGGGTTGGTAGTGCAGGCACAGCTCACCCTTGTGCAGGGCCTGGCGCAGGCGCGCCACGGTCTGGTGGGTAGCCTTGACCTCCTGGTCCAGCGACACGTCGAACAGGTGGAAGCGATTGCGCCCGCTCTGCTTGGCCACGTACAGCGCCTGGTCGGCGTGGCGCACCAGGGTGTCGGTGTCTTCGTTGTCCTGGGGGAACAGGGTCACGCCGATACTGGCGCTGACGCGAATCTCCTGGTCGCGGATCTGGTAAGGCGCGGCTATCGCGGTCAGCACCCGGTCGAGCGCCGCCTGCAAATGCGCCGGGTTCTGCACATGGCGCAAAATCAGCACGAACTCGTCGCCCGACAACCGCGCCACGGCATCACCACCGCGCAGGATGCCCTTGAGGCGCGTGGCCACTTCGACCAGCAGCAGATCGCCACTGGCATGACCGTAACCGTCGTTGACCGCCTTGAAGCCATCCAGATCGAGCATGCACACGGCCAGCGGAATGTCCTCGTTGCGCGAGAACTCCAGGGCCTGGTTGAGCAGGTCGGACAGATAGGCACGATTGGGCAGACCGGTGAGCACATCGTGGCCCACCCGCCATTGCAGGGTGTGCAGCAGCTGGCGTTTCTCGGTGACGTCGAAGCGGATCGAG
This sequence comes from Pseudomonas sp. JV241A, assembly GCF_900275665.1. Lineage (NCBI taxonomy): Bacteria > Pseudomonadati > Pseudomonadota > Gammaproteobacteria > Pseudomonadales > Pseudomonadaceae > Pseudomonas > Pseudomonas sp. JV241A. The sequence goes on along the minus strand of NZ_OPYO01000013.1, from coordinate 399,163 downwards.
ACGAACTTGCGCACCTTGCCAGTGGCCGGATCAATCAACGGCACCATGGTGCTGTCGACCCAGTACAACGAACCGTCCTTGGCCCGGTTGCATATCTCGCCCTTCCACACCCGCCCGGCGACCAGCGCGCGCCACATGCCAATAAAGAATTCCGGGCCGTGCAGGCCGGAGTTGAGGATCCGGTGATTGGCCCCCAGCAGTTCCTCGCGGCTGTAGCCGGAGATGCTGCAGAACTGCTCGTTGACGTAAGTGATCCGGCCACTGAGGTCGGTTTCGGAAAAGATCGCGGCGGCATCGACAGCCGCGCGGTAGTTATCGTCCATGAATTCCTCTGCACCCTGGTGGTTAGCGATTGAAACGCTCGACCAGGGCCCGCAGGCCCGAAGAAATGCTTTCCAGCTCGGTGCCGCGGCTGGCCGCGGCATTGGCGTTGCGCGCGGTGGCCTGCACCGTGCTGGCAACGTTGTTGATCTGCTCGGAGACTTCTTCGGCCACCGAGGATTGTTCTTGCGAGGCGGCAGCCATCTGCTGGCTCATGTCGCTGATGCGCTCGACGGCGGCACGAATGCCCTGCAAGGCGCGCTGCGCCTCCAGCACCTGGGCCACGCCCTGCTCGGCCTCGTGGATGCCGAGGCTGGCGATGCTCACCGCTTCGTCGGCGCCGCTGCGCAGGTTCTCGATGATACCCTGGATCTGCACGGTCGAATGCCGGGTCTTGGCCGCCAGGGCGCGAACCTCATCGGCGACCACGGCAAAGCCACGACCCTGCTCGCCGGCGCGGGCCGCTTCAATGGCGGCGTTAAGTGCCAGCAGGTTGGTCTGTTCGGCAATCGCGCGGATCACTTCAGCGGCGAGCATGATGTCCTGGGTCTGCCCGGCCAGGTGGGTGACCGCCTGGTTGATCTGGCTGACAGTATTGGCCAGTAACTGGATGGCCTCGCGGCTGGTGCCGGCGACCTGGCTGCCCTGCTCGGCCAGTTGGTTGGCGGTCTGTGCCTGGACTGCGGTCTGCTGCACATGCTCGGCCACCTCGCCGATGGACGCGGCCATTTGCGTCATGGCGGTGGCGGTCATGTCGGTTTCGGCGCGCTGTTCAAGCAACGCGGTTTCGGTGCTGCTGGACAGGCGACTGGAATCGCTGGCGGCTTCGGCCATCTGCGTGGCCAGGTCGCTCAGGCGGGTGAGCGCGGTTTTGAGGCGCGCTTCTTCGCTGATCAGGATCATCTGCAACTGCGCCGCCGGGCCCAGTTGATCGCTGTAGGTCAGGGCGCTGATCTGATCGGCAAAGGTGTTGTTCGAGCACGCCACGATCTGCCCGAGTTGGCGGCCCAACCGGTTATGGGCCCAAAGGCCGATCATCGCGAACAGGCCAAGGGTGATGCCCTGGCCCGGCCAGCCCGGCAGCGCCTGGTTGGCCGCCACTGCCAGCGCGCCGGCAGCCAGGGGCAGGCTCATCACCTGGCTCAACTGGGCCAGACGGCGCCCGGCCGAGACCGCCGGCTTGCCTTCACGCAACCGCGCATAGAGTACTTCGGCGCGGCGCACCTGCTCGCGGCTCGGCTTGACCCGCACCGACTCGTAGCCGACCAGGCGGCCGTCTTCGAGTATTGGCGTGACATAAGCGCTGACCCAGTAGAAGTTGCCGTTCTTGCAGCGGTTCTTGACGATCCCCATCCAGCTCTGGCCGGCCTTGAGGTACTGCCACATCAGGGCAAACACCGCCGGCGGCATGTCCGGGTGGCGGACCAGGTTGTGCGGGCTACCGATCAACTCGGCCTGGCTGAATCCGCTCATGGCGGCGAATTCGGCATTGCAGTAGGTGATGTTGCTGGCGATGTCGGTGGCGGAAATAAGCCGCTGATCCTCGCCGAAAGTCTGTTCGACCGAGGTGACCGGCATGTTGAGACGCACGATAAAACTCCATTTGCAGTGGTCTGCCAGGTTGTCCTGTGCAGCGCACAAACCATTCGTCCAACACCGAGATCAGCCTTCTGCCGGGGTGCTTTGCTGAAGAGTCTCAGCTGGCTCACCCCGGTTGAAACTCGATGGCTTTTGACCTGTCCAAACGATCAATTCTACGAATTACATCACATTATGCAAACAAAGGTGATGAATTGTGGCGTTGTCTCTTGCGGATAGATATCGTTAAGTTCTTGATTCTAAATGGGAATTAAGCGATGACAATTTCAAGTTTGGGTTCGGCCATCAGACGTTACCGCAAGGTAGCCGGGCTCACTCAGGCTGAACTTGGCGAGAAAACCGGTTTTGACCCCAAGACCATCAGTCGCTTCGAAACCGGCACCTACACTCCCAGCGTGGAAGCCCTGCTGACCTTTGCCGAGGTACTGGGCATCAAACTCAAAGCCTTCTTCGCCGAGCAGGACGACGAAGACGAGCAACGTGCCTACCTCTTTGGTGTCATTCACAAGGCCCCACGCCAGGACCTGGGCAAGCTGATTGCGGCGGTAGACCTGGCCTTGTCCAAGCCTTAGTCCCGGCAACACGGAAAAAGCGGCAGGCTGAACCTGCCGCTTTTTTCTGCCCGCGCATTGCACCTCAACTGGTCAGACCGGTAAAGTCAATTCTTGCCCTTTAGACCGAAAACCCCTTGCAAAGCTGAAAAATTCGCGCCTACACTGACCCCGCACTGGACATACCGGTAAGACCACAATAATTAAGTCCTCCGCTCTTTCGCCCCTCGTGGCATCGAAGCAGGGACACCGACCAGAGATCCCTCCCATGCTCAAATGGTGCTCGCGTTCGATCTTCCTCCAAGTGGTGTTGGGCCTTGTGCTAGGCATAGCCTGCGGCCTGAGCTTTCCTGAAGTTTCCCTGCAACTCAAACCCCTCGGTGACGGCTTCATCAAGCTGATCAAGATGTTGATCGGGCTGATCGTGTTCTGCGTGGTGGTCAGCGGCATCTCCGGTGCCGGCGACCTGAAAAAGGTCGGGCGCATCGGCCTGAAATCGGTGATCTACTTCGAAATCCTGACCACCATCGCCCTGGTGATCGGCCTGGTATTCGCCTTTACCTCCGGCATCGGCAGCGGCGCCAACATTCACCTGGACCAACTGGCCAGCAGCGAAGCCAGCAACCTGGCCGAACGCGGCCAGCACATCCACGGCACTGCCGCGTTCCTCATGGACCTGATTCCGACCTCGGTGGTCGGTGCCTTTGCCGACAACAACATCCTCCAGGTCTTGCTGTTTTCGGTACTGTTCGGCAGCGCCCTGAACCTGGTGGGTGAAGCGGCCTCGGGCATCTCGCGGCTGATCAACGAACTGAGCCATATCATCTTTCGCATCATGGGCATGATCGTGCGCCTGGCACCCATCGGCGTATTCGGCGCCATTGCCTTCACCACCAGCAAATATGGCCTGGAATCGCTGCAGCACCTGGGCGGCCTGGTCGCCTTGTTCTACCTGACCTGCACCGGCTTCGTGCTGCTGATCCTGGGCACCGTGATGCGCCTGTCGGGGCTGAAGATCCTGCCGTTCATCAAGTACCTGCGCGAAGAGCTGACCATCGTCCTCGGCACCGCTTCTTCCGACGCCGTGCTGCCGCAGATCATGCGCAAGCTCGAGCACCTGGGCATCGGCAGCTCGACGGTAGGCCTGGTGATTCCTACCGGTTACTCGTTCAACCTCGACGGTTTCTCGATCTACCTGACCCTGGCGATCGTGTTCATCGCCAACGCCACCGGCACACCGCTGGCCATGACCGACCTGCTGACCATTCTGCTGGTGTCGCTGATCACCTCCAAGGGCGCCCACGGCATCCCCGGCTCCGCCCTGGTAATCCTGGCCGCGACCCTGACTGCCATCCCGGCGATCCCGGTGGTCGGCCTGGTGCTGGTGCTGGCGGTGGACTGGTTCATGGGCATCGGCCGGGCGCTGACCAACCTGATCGGCAACTGCGTGGCCACCGTCGCCATCGGCCGCTGGGAAGGCGATATCGACATGGAGCGGGCCAACAATGTGCTGTCGGGTAAGCAGGGCTTCGGCTTTGCCCAGCGCAAGACCCCGAATGCCCATCAACAAGAGTTCTGAGCAATAGGGCCGGCAGCCCCACTGCCGGCCACAGGAGCAAACCATGCAAGTGTTCTCATGGAGTGAACAATGATTACTTCATCGACAGTAGTGAACTCAGTGGTGGAAAAACTCCGCCAGGCCCTGGCCCGCGGCCAGTGGCGTTCCGGTGACATGCTTCCGGGCCAGCGTGAACTGGCCGAACAACTGGGCATCAGCCGACCGAGCCTGCGTGAAGCGGTGACCGTGCTCGAGACCCTCGGCCTGGTGCGTTCGATGCCAGGCAAGGGCGTGCTGGTGCTGGACGCCGATGCGGCAGAAACCGCCATGCCCCAGAGCGGTGTCGCCGAGGCCAGCCTGGAAGACGTGCTGCAACTGCGCTACACCCTCGAACCCTTCATCGTCGGCCTGGTGGCACAGTCGATCAGCAGTAAGGAAATCGGCCAGCTGCGCCTGACCCTTATGGACATGCGCGAAGCGCTTGAGGCCGAAGACAGCGAAGCCGGGGTCAACGCCTACATCGCCTTCCACGAAGAGCTGTTCACCCTGACCGCCAACCCGATCTTCCAGAGTGTGGTGCAACAGACCAGCAATGCCCTCAAGCAAAGCGCCGCAGTGCTGCGCAATTCGCCCGAGCATCTGGCGGCAAGACTTGAGGAAAACGAAGCGGTGGTGCGCGCCATCCGCAACAAGAACAGCGCCCAGGCCAGCGCGCAGATGCGCCACCATATCCTCCAGGAAGGCCGGCGCATGGGTATCGAACTGAACATCCCGGACGATCATCCGGGCAACTGACCCCAGGAGTGCGACCATGAACGCCAGCGCCCACGCCCATGACACCGCCCTGCCCTCGCTGCTCGCCCAGGGTGAGCGCCGATTGTCGGCCGAGCAGATCTACCCGCGCCTGTTCGATGCCATCCTCGAACAGCGCCTGGCCCCTGGCAGCGCCTTGACCGAACAAGCGCTTGGCGATGCCTTCGGGGTCAGCCGCACGGTAATCCGCCGGGTGCTCGGGCGCCTGTCGGATCAACAGGTGATCGTCCAGCGCCCAAGCCACACCGCGCGCCTGGCCGCACCCGACCCACAGCATGCGCGGCAGATCCTCAGCGCCCGGCGCCTGGCCGAAACCACCCTGATCAGCCTGGCGGCCAAACGTTCACGACCGGCGAAGATCCGCCAACTGCGCGAGCTGGTGGCCCGCGAGCGTCAGCACCATGAGCAAGGTCAGCGCTGCACGGCGATTCGCCTGGGTGGCGAGTTTCACCTGAAACTTGCGGAAATGGCCGACAACGTGCCGTTAGCGCGTTTTCTCAACGGCCTGGTACCGCAAACCTCGCTGATCATTGCCCAGTACGAAGCACGGCCGTGCAGCCATTGTGCCTGGCAGGAACACGCGGCGATTATCGATGCGCTGGAGGACGGCAATGGCGAGGCCGCGTTGGCGTTGATGCATGAGCATCTGGACCATATCGAGGCCAAGCTCGACCTGGATGATTGAGGATTTTCACCGGGAACAGCGGTCTGGTGTAGGAGCGGGCCTTGCCCCGCGATACGATGTGGCAGACAGGACGTTATCGCGGGTCAAGCCCGCTCCTACACATAGATGAGCATGCTGATGAACGAAAGGATCACCCCGGTAGACCCCGACCAGTACCCGACCCTGACTGCCGTCTGGGAAGCCTCGGTACGCGCCACCCATGACTTTCTGCCCGAAGGCTACGTCGACCAGCTGCGCCCGCTGATCCTCAACGACTACCTGCCCGCTGTCGAGCTGCGTGCCTGGCACGACAACCAGGGCCAGATCCGCGGCTTTGCCGGGGTCAGCAAAGGCAAGCTGGAAATGCTTTTCGTCGATCCTCAATCGCGCGGCCAGGGCGTCGGCAAGGCCTTGCTCAGGCAAGTAATCAGCGAACTGGCCGTGCGCGAAGTCGACGTCAACGAGCAAAATCCCCAGGCCGTCGGCTTTTATCTCAAGCAAGGCTTCGAACAAGTAGGCCGCTCGGCCCGCGATGGCCAGGGCAACCCCTACCCGCTGCTGCACCTGCGCCTCAAATGACGCCGCAGCAGCGCCGCCAGGTGCAAGTGGCGATGTCCGATGCGTTCGTCGACACCCACATCGAATACCTCTGGATCGCCCGCCACCTCGTTGGCTTTGACCGCGAGCTGCTGAAAGAAATCTTCTACAGCGAAGTCGCCCCCGCCTGCTACAGCAACATCATGACGCCAGTACCGCCGATCTGGACCGGCTTCGACGAAACCTGGCTGCACGAGGAGATCGAGCAATCCCTGCAAGCCCGCCGCGACAGCTGGTGGCGGCGCCATATTGACCGCGTGCTGAACGCCACCTGGGTGTGGTTTTTCTGCCGGGAAATCTGGGCAGAGATCGTCGAGGCGCTGGATCAGGCCGAGGCCGAACAGCAGCCCGAGTGACGGCACCTATACTCAAGTAACCACCGCGTTCGACCTTTCCCAAACCACAAGGGGGCTGCGAGTTGATGCCGCGTTCCCCGCTCATCGCCCTGTTGCTCGCCTTTTTACTGGCGCTGGGCGGCTGCGGCTCACGGCAAAAGGCCCCGGAACTGCCGCCCATCCCGGTCAGCGCCGCGACCTGGCAACAGATCGACCGGGACATCATCGACGCGTCGCTGGCCACCACCAGTTCGGTCAACGACTATGCCCGGCGCTCCATGCGGGTGTGGAAGGAGCGTGTGCAGCAGTACACCGAAAGCGACTTCATCCCCTGGTTCACCGGTTATTGGACCCAGCAATGGCTGACCATGAAAGTGGCCTGGTACAAGATGAACAGCGGCGACGGCAAGGATCCGCCGGAAAAACGCCTGGCCCTGTACCTGCAGCAGCAGTACCACGAGCGGGTGCTGGACCCGGTGGCCAAGGAAATCGACCCCGAAGCCATTCGCGACCGGGCCATGGAGCTGTATATCCAGCTGCTTGGCCAGCAGTTGCAGCAGATTGCCCAGCGCTACCGCGCGCCACCCGAGCAGTTCAACCTGCACCTGACGCGGATCCAGGCCATCGGCCTCGGGCCACCGGCCAATAACAACGCTTCGCTTCATCAACTGCTGTACAGCAAACCGCTGGAGCAGCAACCCGCTTATGCGGCGCTGATCAAACGCATGCACAGTGCCGTGCGCGCCGGCACCCAGCGCTCGGACATCGGCTTGTCATCGGTCGCCCGGCAAGCCAGTGAAAAGCTCGGCGCCACCCTGGCGCCACGGGGCATTGCCAGCGCAGTGGCGGCGGCCGTCGGTCGCGCGGCGGGCACGGTGATTTCCCTGGCGGCAACCGGTATCGGCGTCATGACCCACAACCGTGAACAACCGGCGATGATCGAGCAGCTGCGAGTGATCCTCAACGTGGCACTGAACGAGGAATGGCGCGAACTGATGGAGAACCGCAAGACCGGCGCCATGGCCGGGGTCTACTACCTGTCGGGGGAGATAGAAGACAGCCTGCTGGCCGCCGAAGGCCCCGAGCGCGAACCACAGCCCGCCGCCCAGGTGATCACCCTGCCCGCCCAATAAAGGCGCGGTTTATGCGGTGACGCGGTTGTCCGGCTGGGCCTGGGCCGAGGTCGGCAAGCCGAAGATCCGGTCGAACAGCCAGTTGTAGATGAAGGTGTAGCACGGGATCAGGATGATAAAGGCCAGGTCGACGACAAAGGCCTCAAGCAGGCTCATGTCCAGCCACCAGGCAATCAGCGGAATCAAGTACACCACCAGGGTCAGCTGAAAGCCGATCGCATGCGCCAGCCGCCGGGCAACACTTCGACCGCGCTTGGCCTGACGGCTTTCCCAGTACTCGAACAGGGTGTTGTAGATGAAGTTCCAGGCCATGGCGATGGTAGTGATCATTACCGCCAGCGGCCCGGTATTGCTCGGCGCGCTGTCGGCCAGGTAGGCCAGGCCCAGGGTCGACATGCACAGGCCGATCAGTTCATAGGCGGTCACGTAGACCAGTTTGCGTTTGACACCTTGCACGTTGCTAACCTCGGTTTTGCCGTAAAAACGCCGCCCTTCAGGGCAGCTGAGGCGGGCAAGCATGCGTCAATCTTCTTGACAGCCAAAGTCAGCAGCTATCAGATTGACTGACAGGAGATTGCCATGAACTTTTCCAGCGACAACATCGAACTATTTCTCGCCGTGCTCGACCGCGGCTCGTTTTCCGCCGCCGCCCGGGCTTTGGGCCGAGTGCCTTCGGCAGTGAGCATGGCGATCGGCAACCTCGAAGCGGAGCTGGGCTTCACCCTGTTCGAACGCACCCACCGGGAAACCCGCCCCACCGCCATGGCCCAGGCCCTGGAACCCCACGCACGGATGATCGCCAATCAGCTCGGGCAGTTGCAGGTGCATGCACTGGAGTTGTCCCAGGGGCTGGAAAGCACCCTGAGCATCAGCGTGGTACCGGACATCGACCACACGCGCCTGCTGGCAGCGATCAGAACCATCAGCGAGCGTCATCCCCTGTTGGATGTCGAGGTGCTGACGACCCCGCAGGAAGATGCCCTGCAACTGCTGCACGACGGCCGCGTCAGCCTGTGCCTGGCCTTTGCCGGGCTGGCGGTGGACGCCCGGCAGCGCTTTCAGAACATCGGCATGGAATCGCTGGTGGCCTGCATCGGCCCACAGCACCCGGCCCTGCAGCAACGCCCACGGCAAATCGTCTACCTTGAAGACCTGGCCAACGTAAGGCAGATCCTGGTAGCCAGCCGCGACCTGCCGCTGAGCGACACCCGCGCCCTGATCGGCAAGGCGCACTGGCGCACCGACAGCCTGGCCATGGCCATCGAGATGGTCGAAGCCGGCCTTGGCTGGGGCGACTTCCCGCTGTCGCGCGTGGCGCCTTTATTGGGCGCGGGACGCTTGGTGCGCCTGGATTTCAGCAACACCCGCAACGAGCTGCAACTGCCGGTGCATGCGTTCTGGCGCCAGCACCAGCCGCTGCAAAAAGCCGCCCAGGAACTGGTGCGTTTACTGGGCGTGCAGTAACGCACCGGGCTGCAACACGCACGCCAGAGCAGGCCGTAGGAAAATCCTGTCAGCCCCTGCGGCAAAACTTCCTATCAATTTTTCAGTTTCGCGGCCGATACCCGTCTGGATAGGTACGAGCACACGCCAAAAGCGCCGCTCGGCACTCCTCTTTACTGGCACAAGGTCTCGGAACATGAACCTGAAATTTCGCCACAAGATCCTGCTGTGCGCCTGCGGCGTCGTGGTTCTGGCATTTGCACTGTTCACGCTTTACAACGATTATCTGCAACGCAGCACCATCCGACAGAACATCGACTCGTCGGTCAAGCAGGCCGGCGCGCTGGCCGCCAGCAGTGTGCAGAACTGGATGAGCGGACGCATCCTGGTCCTGGAAAACCTCGCCCAGGACGTCGCCCACCAGGGCGCCAACGCCGACCTCCCGGGGCTGGTCGACCAGCCTTCGTACACCAGCAACTTCCAGTTCACCTATGTCGGCCAGTCCAACGGCGTGTTCACCCAGCGTCCGGACGCGAAGATGCCCGACGGCTACGACCCGCGCCAGCGTCCGTGGTACACCGCTGCCGTGACCGCCAACCAGACGATGCTGACCCCGCCATACATGGCCGCGGTCGGCGGCCTGGTGGTCACCATTGGCATGCCGGTGAAGAGCAAGGCCAACGGCGAGCTGCTCGGCGTGGTCGGCGGCGACCTGAGCCTGGCAACCCTGGTCGACATCATCAATGCCGTGGACTTCGGCGGTATCGGCCACGCCTTCCTGGTCGACCGTAACGGCCAGGTGATCGTCAGCCCGGACAAAGACCAGGTGATGAAGAACCTCAAGGACATCTACCCGGGCAGCAACCTGCATATCGCCCCGGGCACCCACGAGGTGACCCTGAACAAACAGGACCGGATCATTTCCTTCGCCCCGGTCAGCGGTCTGCCGACGGCTGACTGGTACATCGGCCTGTCGATCGACCGTGACAAAGCCTACGCAGGTCTGAGCCAGTTCCGCACCTCGGCCATCATCGCCATGTTGATCGCCGTGGCTGCCATCGCCGGCCTGCTGAGCCTGCTGATTCCAGTGCTGATGCGTCCGCTGACCACCATGGGCCGTGCCATGCAGGACATCGCCCAGGGCGAAGGCGACCTGACCCGCCGCCTGGTCGTCGAGAACAAGGACGAGTTCGGTGAATTGGCCGGTGCCTTCAACCAGTTCGTCGAGCGGATTCATGCCTCGATTGCCGAAGTGTCCTCGGCCACTCGCCAGGTTCACGACCTGTCCGAGCGCGTGATGAGCGCCTCCAACGCCTCGATCACAGGTTCCGAAGAACAAAGCATGCGCACCAACAGCGTGGCCGCAGCGATCAACGAGCTGGGCGCCGCCACCCAGGAAATCGCCCGCAACGCCGCCGACGCCTCGCAACACGCCAGCGGCGCCAGCGAGCAGGCCAACGACGGTCGTCAGGTGGTGCAGGAAACCATCTCGGCAATGACTTCGCTGTCGCAGAAGATCAGCGAATCCTGCGAGCAGATCGAAACCCTCAACGCCAGCACCGATGACATCGGCCAGATCCTCGACGTGATCAAGGGCATCTCCCAGCAGACCAACCTGCTGGCGCTCAACGCCGCCATCGAAGCGGCCCGTGCCGGTGAAGCCGGGCGTGGTTTCGCCGTGGTTGCCGACGAGGTCCGCAACCTGGCCCACCGCACCCAGGAGTCGGCCGAAGAAATCCACAAGATGATCACCACCCTGCAGGTCGGTTCCCGCGAGGCGGTGCACAACATGAACGCCAGCCAGGTCTCCAGCGAAGAAAGCGTGCTGGTCGCCAACCAGGCCGGCGAGCGCCTGAGCAGCGTGACCCAGCGCATCGGCGAGATCGACGGCATGAACCAGTCGGTGGCTGCCGCGACCGAAGAGCAGACCGCCGTGGTCGAAAGCCTGAACCTGGACATCACCCAGATCAACGTGCTGAACCAGCAAGGCGTGGCCAACCTCAATGACACCCTGCGTCATTGCGATGCCCTGGCCCAGCAGGCCGGGCGCCTGAAGCAACTGGTCGACAGCTTCAAGATCTGACACGCGTAAACAACAAAGGGGCCATTTGCGGCCCCTTTGCTTTACCCCTCCCCGCTACACCGCCAGCACCCGCTTGGCCCGCCCCAGGCGCAACCAGCCGATCAATACCGCCAGCATCAGCACGAAGCCCAGGTAACCGAAGAACGGATAGACCTGGCCGACCAGGCTGATAAAGCCGATCAGGCTGCAGACAAACGCCGCCACTCCCGCCGCCACCGAGCCCAGACGAAAACTGCGGGTGCCCGCCGGCAATAGCCGCGCCAGGAACGAATACAACGTGCCCACCGCGGTGTTGACGATCATGCCGAAGATGATCACGCACATGATCACGCCCAGTGCCGGGGAAATTTCGCTGGCAATCGACAGCATCGGCATCGGCAGATCAGCGATGGTATCCAGGCGTGACAGCAGCCCTGCGCTCATCACCAACATCAGCCCGCCCAAAGCCGCACCGCCAAGAATCCCGCCCCAGATCGCGGTCTTCTCCAGGCGTGCCGAGCCGCCGAGAATCGCCAGGATCGGCGCACCGGCGACGATGTTGTACGACACGTACAGGAACGCACCGAGCAACCAGTGGCTGGTGCCCGCCTCCTGCTGGCTGGCCACCTGGTCCAGGGCGGCAAAGCTCAGCTCGCGGGTGAACACCGCGTACAAGGCAATGGCCGTGGCGATGAGGATCAGAAACGGCGTCACCGCACCGATCAGCAGGATCACCTTTTGCACATCCAGGCACACCACCGCCACCACCAGCACGGTGACCAGCATGCTACCGGCCAGCGCCGGAATGGCGAACTGCTGTTCCAGCAAGGCCCCACCGCCAGCAAGCATCACTACGGTGACCGCGAACATGAAGAAGGTGATCAACAGGTCGACTAACAAGCCCAAGTGGCGCCCGCAGATGGCATACACCACATCCTTGTGCGAGGCCGCCTGCAAGCGATTGCCCAGCCCGGCCAGGGCCATGCCGAGGAAAGTGAACAACGCTGCGCTGACCAGCGCCCCGAGCAGGCCCCAGAGGCCGAAGTCGACAAAGAACAGCAACAGCTCCCGCCCCGAGGCGAAACCCGCGCCAACGATCACGCCGATAAAGGCGCCTGCAATTTTCAGCTGCTCTTTCATTTCCAACCCTCTGGTATCGATGGCCCTGTCCGGGCCTTGTTGTTGTTTTTACCCAGTGTTGCCTTTCTGACTCAGTCGTTGCCGATCCAGGCCTGTACCTCGATCTCGACATCCACGCCCAGGGCCAGGCCGGCACTGACGGTGGAGCGCACCGGGTAGCTGTTGGCGAAGAAGCTTTTGTACACCTCGTTGAAACCGGCGAAATGGGCCATGTCGGACAGCCACACAGTGGCCTTGATCACCTGATCGAAACCGACGCCGCATTCGGCCAGGGTTTCGCCGATGCGTTCCAGAGCGGCCCGGGTCTGAACCTGAATGTCGCCACGCACCACTTCGCCGTCGGCGCGCATGGGGATCTGCCCGGAAAGGAACAGAAAGCCGCCGACCTTCACCGCCTTGGAAAACGGATACGGCAGGTGGCTGGGGATACGCTGGATAGTTGAGCTCATGGGAAATCTCCTTCGGGGGTTAACGAAAGCGCGCCGGGGACAAGCGTTGCGGCTCGACCCCTTCGGCGCTCAAGGTTGCTGCAAGCGGCTGCTCAAGCAGCAGCGCGCACGCCAGTTGCGAAGCGCCAGCGGCGGACTGGATACCGTAACCGCCTTGCGCCGCCAGCCAGAAAAACGCCGGATTCTGCGGGTCGCGGCCGATCACCAGGTCGCCATCGGCAACGAACGAACGCAGCCCGGCCCAGGTATGGCTGGGCCGGCGAATCGCCAGGGTGGTGATGGCTTCGATGTTGTAGATGCCGATGGCCACGTCGAGCTCTTCGGGCATCACGTCCTGGGGCTCGACCGGGTCGGCGTTGGCCGGCGAGCCGAGCAACTGCCCGGCATCGGGTTTGAAATAAAAGCTTTCATCGACGCCGATCACCGCTGGCCATCGGCTGAAGGCCTGGTCCTGCGGGCCTTCGAAGGTAAACGCCGAGCGTCGGCACGGCTGCAGGCCGATGGGCTGGATACCACAGACCGCAGCGATGCGATCGGCCCAGGCGCCCGCGGCATTGACCACCTGGCGGGCCTGAATGCCGCTGCCGTCGGCCAGGCTCAGGTGCCAGTGGCCCTCGTGATAGCGGCCCTCCACCACCTCGGCGTTGCACCGCAACTGGCCGCCGGCCTGGCGGTAACCGCGCAGAAAGCCCTGGTGCAGCGCATGCACATCCAGGTCCATGGCACCGGGCTCCAGCACTGCTCCGGCCAATACCTCGGCACGCAGGCTCGGCACCAGCGCCAGCGCCCCATCGCGGTCGAGCAAGGTGACCTCGGTGCCGTTGGCCAGGCTTTGGGCATAGGTGCTGTCGAGCAGCGCCTGTTGCTCCAGCGTCGCCACATACAGACAGCCCCGCGGCTCCAGCAGCGCATGCTCGCAGAAGCCTGGCGGCGGCGACTCATAGAAGGCCCGGCTGGCCCGGGTCAGCGCCTGGATCTGCGGTGTGCCGTAAGCCTCCATGAACATCGCGGCCGAGCGCCCTGTGGAGTGGTAACCGGCCTGGGCTTCGCGCTCGAGCATCAGCACCCGTTGTCCGTCAGCCAGGCGATAGCCCAATGAAGCGCCGGCAATACCGGCGCCGATGATCACGATATCGAAGGTCTCTGTCATAGCCGTGCAATCGCCTGCGCAGTGAAATTATCATTTGTGAGAATTCTAATATATGAGAATTTCGGATTATGCAAGCCGCCACGGTAAGATGCGGGTCCGTTTTGTCTGACCGAGATGCTTGATGAGTGCCGACCGCTCCCCTGCCGACGACCGCCCTGGTGCGCTGCCACTGATTGACCGCGCCGAAGTCGGAGCGCGCCTGCGTAGCGTGCGCAAGGCCCAGCAACTGACGCTCAAGCAACTGTCAGCGCTGTCCGGGGTACCGGTGTCGACCCTGTCGAAAATGGAACTGGCCCAGGTCTCGGTGAGCTACGAGAAACTGGCGGCGGCGGCGCGGGCGCTGAAGGTTGATATTGCCCAGCTGTTTCGCGCTTCAGGCGTGAGCGATATGCCGGTGCCGACCACGGTGGTGGTCAACTCCCTGCCCACAGCGCCCGGCTACAGCACTGGGACCTACGACTACCACCCGATCGCCGGGGAATTTCCCGAGCGGCTGATGACGCCAATGTATGCGCGGATCATCGCCCGCGAGCGGCAACAGTTCGATGAATTCATCCGCCACCCGGGGCAGGAATTTGCCCTGGTGCTCAGCGGGCGGGTGCGCATTGTGTTCGAGACGGGTGAAGCCGTGAGCATTGGCCCGCAGGAGACGGCGTACTTCAACAGCAATGTCGGGCATATTTATCTGTCGGAGACGGAAGATGGCGGGGATGCGCATGTGATGGTGGTGATGACGGATCGGTGATGCGCTGCCTGTGATATCGCATCGCGGGTCAAGCCCGCTCCCACAAGAGCAGCGTAGCGCCCTGGTGGGGCAAGCATTTTTGCTGGAGCTGTCCCCTGGCAAACGGATAGTCTTCTCCCTCCCGACACCTCACACAGTTATAACCTAATAACGAACTAGTCTATTTAGCTATAAAAAAACCTTTATGCTGGCTGCCATCCGATCACGGGCACGTTGGGCGTTTAGGTTACTTATGGATGTAGGTTCTTTCGGTTTTACCCTTGCAGGCCTGGTAGTAGGATTCATTGTCGGCATGACCGGCGTCGGCGGCGGCTCGCTGATGACCCCGATCCTGCTGTGGTTCGGCATCAACCCCGCCACCGCCGTAGGCACCGACCTGCTCTACGCCGCCATCACCAAAGCCAGCGGCGTCTGGGTCCACGGCAAGAACAAGAATATCGACTGGAAAATCACCGGCTGGCTGACCCTCGGCAGCGTCCCGGCCGCAGCCCTGACCCTGTGGTTCCTCGCCAGCCTGGACGCCGACACCCAGGCCGCCAACGCCATCATCAAACAAGGCCTGGCCGTCGTTCTGGTCCTCACTGCCCTGGCCATCCTGTTCAAAAGCAAACTCCAGGCATTCGCCAGCAAACATGCCGGCGACCGCTATCACCTGAGCGGCACCAGCCTCAACCTGCTGACCGTAGCCACCGGTGTGGTGCTCGGCGTCATGGTCTCGCTGACCTCCATCGGCGCTGGCGCCCTGGGGACCGTGGCGCTGTTCCTGCTCTACCCCTACCTGGTTACCCGCCGCCTGGTCGGCACCGAAATCGCCCACGCCGTGCCACTGACCCTGGTCGCAGGCCTGGGCCATGCGAGCATGGGCAACATGGACTGGTCGCTGCTCGGCTACCTGCTGCTGGGCTCGCTGCCGGGCATCTACATGGGCAGCCACCTGACCGGACGGATTTCCGACAGCATCCTGCGCCCTTGCCTGGCGGGCATGCTGCTGATGATCGGCTACAAGCTGGCGTTCTGAGTGTGTCGCTTGATCTACGAGTGCTACGCACTTAATCGCTGGCAAGGCCAGCGCCCACAGGGGTAGCAGGCGACATCACCCCCTGTGGGAGCCGGCCTTGCCGGCGATGGGCTACGCCGTAGCCCCAAGGTTCAATCCTGCGTGCGCCACAGCACCGGCCACTTGTCCGGCCAGCTGCCGCTGCAACTGCCCATCCGCGCCAGCGAGCGCAGTTGCATGCGCTCACCATCGAAGCGCCAGCTCTGGTCGACACCGCAATCGCCTATGCCTCGGGCCAGGATGAAACTGCTGAGCACGCCGGTGTCCGGGTCATAACCCACCGAACCACCGAAATCGCCCCACTGCTCCTGCCCGGCAATATTCTCGAACTGCAACGCCTTCGCCTGCTCGGGGTGAGCCCGCGAAGTGGTGTACAGCACATATTCGCAGTTGTAGGCGCCGCAGCCGAAACGAAAGCTGACCAGCGCAGTATCCCGGCTCAAGGCATAAGCCTGGGCGCTGTCCGGTGTCCAGTCCGCGTCAGGATCGCGCCAGTCGCCTGCGGTGGCCGCCATGACCACCTCGGTAATACGCCTGGCCTCTGCTTCGCCCATCGGTTCGGGGCGTACAAATGGCGCCAGCTTCGGCAGCGCCGGCGCCGGCGGCACGGCGCTGTCCGACGCCACACCTGGGCGGACGAAGGCACTGCGATGCCCCACCCGCCCCTGCACCGAATCGATCAGCAACAACGAAGCACTCAGACCGTTGAGAGAACTGCCGAGCTGGCCATCATTGCTCTGCGAGGTCAGCTGCGAACCATTGCGCAAGGCCTTGAGCAGGGTCATGGCCTGCTCGCCACTGGCGTGCCAGTAAACCACGCCGTTGTCCTGTGCCTCGTTCAACGGTAGCGCCAGCGGCTTGCCATCGAGCTGTAACGGCCCCTCCAGCGAGCTCCTGCTGTAAATCGTCACCTGCAGTTGGCCATCGCTGCCAGCCCCTCGCACCACCTGGACTCCAAGCGGCATGTCGGCCCTGGTATCGGCCGCCAGCGCCGTGCACTCGCGGGTGTTGTCACAGCCCACCACCCAGTCCTTGAGGGGCTGGTACAGCGGTACCGGTTCTGCGGGCGCGGCCTGGGTAGCGCCAGGCAAGGCCAGCAGGGAGAGAAAGGCGGCATGCAGCGGTGCGGTCATGATGAATTCCGTTTCAGGTGAGCGGCGCATTCTACCGCTGGGCATCCTGATCGGGGAGCTGCTGGCCGGTTAGCACATCGGGCTTGCCATATATATGCGGATATCCGTATATTCGATTTTCCACATATTACCCTCGGGTCGATTCGATGCTTACCCCTGCCGCCCTGTTCAAATGCCTGGCCGATGAAACCCGCGCCCGCGCCACGCTGCTGATCGTTCGCGAAGGCGAGCTGTGCGTGTGCGAGCTGATGTGCGCGCTCGACGACAGCCAGCCGAAAATCTCCCGGCATTTGGCCCAACTGCGCACCTGCGGCCTGTTGCTCGACCGCCGTCAGGGCCAGTGGGTGTATTACCGGCTCAACCCGCAACTGCCGGCCTGGGTGAGGGAAGTGCTGCAGCTGACCCTCGAGGCCAATGGCCAGTGGCTCGACGCCGACAGCACCCGTCTCGACGGCATGGGTGATCGCCCTGCCCGTGCAAGCTGCTGCTAAGGAGTTGTCCCATGCGAGTCCTGTTCATGTGCACTGCCAATAGCTGTCGCAGCATCCTGTCCGAGGCGCTGTTCAATCACCTGGCTCCGGCCGGTTTCGAAGCGGTCAGCGCCGGTAGTTTTCCCAAGGGCCAGGTGCATCCTCGCAGCCTGTCGACCCTGCAACGCGCGAGTATCGACATCCGCGGCCTGACCAGCAAAGGCAACGACGCCTTCGCCAACAACCCGCCGGACATTGTCATCACCGTTTGCGACAACGCCGCTGGCGAAGCCTGTCCGCTGTACTTCGGCCCGGCACTGAAAACCCACTGGGGCCTGGCAGACCCTTCCGAAGTCCATGGCAGCGAAGCCCAGCTCGATGCCGCCTTCGACGCCTCCCTGGCGCACATAGAGCTGCGCTGCAAAACCTTCCTCTCCCTGCCCTTCGAGCGCCTGAGCCGCGACCAGCTCCAGGCTGAAATCGACCGCATCGGCACTTTGTAAACGGAGCCCCAATGAGCGACCACCTACCCAATCTCGATCTCGACCTGATCCCGGCCAACGCCGCACATGACGGACACAAACCACGCATCCTGCTGCTCTATGGCTCAACCCGCGAACGCTCGTTCAGCCGCCTGCTGACCGAGGAAGCCGCACGCCTGCTCGAACACTTCGGCGCCGAAACGCGGATCTTCAACCCCAGCGGCCTGCCCCTGCCTGACGACGCGCCCGACAACCATCCCAAGGTCGTCGAACTGCGCGAACTCATGCAATGGTCCGAAGGCCAGGTGTGGTGCTCGCCGGAGCGTCACGGCGCCATGTCGGCGGTGTTCAAGGCGCAGATCGACTGGGTGCCATTGGCCATGGGTGCAGTGCGCCCGACCCAGGGCAAGACCCTGGCGGTGATGCAGGTGTGTGGCGGCTCGCAGTCGTTCAACGTGGTCAATCAGCTGCGTGTACTGGGGCGCTGGATGCGCATGTTCACCATCCCCAACCAGTCCTCGGTACCCAAGGCCTGGCTGGAGTTTGACGGTAACGACCGGATGAAACCTTCGGCCTACTACGACCGCGTGGTCGACGTGATGGAAGAGCTGGTCAAGTTCACCCTGCTGCTGCGCGGGCGTAGCGATTACCTGGTGGACCGCTACTCCGAGCGCAAGGAATCGGCAGAGGCGTTGTCACAGCGGGTTGGCCAGCGTTCGATCTGAACGGCGGCCTGCAGGAAGGTGTCGGGAAGTCCTTTTCCAGGTGAGTTCATTGCCGTTGTGCAGGGGATGATCGAGTCAAGACAAGCCTTGCCACAGCTATCTGACCAGCCGACACCCGGCCCGCTCACGCCCCATGACAAACTGCAGCAACCTGTCCATCGGCAACGGTCGGCAGAACCAGAAACCCTGACCGAAACTGCACCCCTGTGCCTTGAGGTAATCCAGCTGCTCGCGGGTCTCCACGCCCTCGGCCACCACCTGGATCCTCAAGCTCTCGGCCAGCATCAGGTAGCCTTTGACGATGGCCTGGTCAATCGGGTTGCCCTGGACCTCGCTGATGAACACCCGGTCGATCTTGAGCTTCTCGAACGGCAAGGCGCGCAAGGTACTGGGCGATGAATAGCCAGTACCGAAATCATCGATCGACACCCGCACGCCCATACCTTGCAACAGCAAAACGTTCTGCCGGGCCTGCTCGATATCCTTGAGCGCGGCCGTTTCGGTCACCTCGATTTCCAGGCGGTTGGCCGGCAGGCCGCTGCGCTCGAGGATGGCCGTAAGCTTGGCGACAAAATCGCACTGCATGAACGAATAGCCACTCATGTTCACCGCCACCGGTACGTCCAGCAGGCCGGCCTCGATCAGCGCACGGTTGTCCGCACATGCCCGTGTAACCACCCAGGCGTTGAGCGCTGACATCAGGCCGTTCTGCTCGGCCAGGGGGATGAACACCTCGGGCGACACCGGGCCATTGGCCCCGTCGTTCCAGCGCAGCAAGGCCTCAAGCCCGGTGATCCGTTGCGGGTCGGCCAGCCCGAACTGCGGCTGGTAATGCAGCTCCAGCTGCTGAGTTTCGATAGCCTGGCGCAAGCGCTCCAGACGCTGCTGTTCGCGGTGCTGGGTGATGCGCATGGCCGGGTTGAAACAGGCGATGCGACTACCGCCGGCCTTCTTCGCCTGATACATGGCAAAGTCGGCATCGATGATCAGTTGATCGGGCGCCGGCGTTTCGCCCTCAGGGCAATTGGCGCAGGTGCTGACCCCGAGGCTCGCGCGCGCAGTCAGGGCCATGCCATCGATCCGCAGCGGTGCCTGCAGGCAGTCGAACAGGCGCGTGGCCAGGCTCATGCCGCCCTGCTCGGCAAATGGCTGGCGCACGACCACGACAAACTCGTCACCGCCGACCCTGGCCAGCAGGCCCATGCCGGCCAGGCACTGGCGAAAGCGCTCGGCGACGCCGACCAGCACACGGTCACCGACGTAATGGCCATGGTTGTCGTTGATGTTCTTCAATCCATCGAGGTCGATGAACACCAGCACCAGTTGCTGCACATGGGCTACCGCCAGGGCGATCTCCTGTTGCAGGCGCTCATGCAGGGCGCTGCGGTTCATGCAATGGGTCAGGGTGTCGTGGCTGGCCAGGTGGTTGATGCGCCGATGCATCTGCAACTGCTCACTGATGTCATAGCAGACCCCGATCAGCAACTGCCGGCCGCCTAGCAACAGCTCGCCGACACTGACGTGCAGGTCAAACAACGAACCGTCCTTGCGCTTGCCGAGCAGCTCGCGCACCAGGCCATTGAGCTTGCGCCCGGCGCCGGCGCGGTAGGACGCCAGGCACTGATCATGACGCTCGGCGTAGGCCCTGGGCATCAGCCGGGCAATATTCGCGCCGGCAAGTTCGGCAAAACTGTAGCCGAACAGTTTCTGCGCGGCCGCGTTGATTGCCTGCACCCGCCCCCACTCATCAGTGATGACAATAGCGTCGGCGGCAGCTTCGAAAATCGCATAGGGAATGCTGGTCAGCTCGCGCTCGGCGTTGGCCGCGAGCTTGTCGAAATCTTCTCGGGTCATGATCGCGGCCTAGCGGTTGAACCGGTCCACCAGCGCATACATCTCATGCGCCGTGTGCTCAAGCTCACGGCCGATGGTCGCGGAGCTGGCGGCGATATCGACGTTCTGCTCCGAGACCTGGGCGATGGTGGTGATCTGCCGGCTGATGTCTTCGGCGACATGGGCCTGCTGCTCGGAGGCGGCGGCCATCTGCTCGGTCATCTGGTGGATATGCTCGACCGCCACGCCGATGCCTTCCAGAGCGTTCTGGGTGGCGATCACCTGATCGACACCGGCATGGGCCTCGTCACTGCCCTGACGGGCGATATCCACCGCCTGGTTGGCAGCGCTGTGCAGCGACTGGATGATGGTCTGGATGGTTTCGGTCGACTCCTGGGTCTTGAACGCCAGCGCCCGTACCTCATCGGCGACCACGGCAAACCCACGGCCCTGCTCGCCGGCCCGCGCCGCTTCAATGGCGGCATTGAGGGCCAGCAGGTTGGTCTGGTCGGCGATCTGGCGAATCATGTTCGAGGCGATCTGGATCGACTGGGTTTCGTCGGCGAAGTTCTCCACCGACTGGCTGATCTGGTTCACCGTGTCCTGCAGTTTCTCGATCACCAGACGGGTCTTGCCAGCCTCTTCGGAGCCTACGCGAGTCAGCTGGTTGACGTCGTCGGCTTCGCGGGCAGTGTCGTGGATGTGGGTCGACACCTCGGAGATCGATGCGGCCATCTGGGTCATGGCAGTGGCTGCCATGTCGGTTTCATCGCGCTGGCGTTGCAGCGACGACTCGGAGGCCTGGGCCAGCTTGCCGCTTTCGCCGGCCATGCTTTCAGTCTTCTGCGCATAGTCGCCTGAGCGGCTCAGGGCCGTGCGCACCTTGGCCTGTTCGCTGATCAGCGCCATCATCAACTGCGCTACGGCGCCCTGCTCGTCGGTGTAGGTGCGGGCAATCAGCTCGCTGTCGAAACTGTCGCCGGTGGCGCGCCTGGCCAGGGCGAACTTGTGCTGCAGGTTCCAGTGGGCGGCCACCTGCATGCCGACAAAGCCACAGGCCAGCACGCCAAGGGCAGCCCAGGTGTCCAGGTAGATCACCGCGGCAAGGCCCGGAACACCCAGCGCCACGGGCGCCAGTGCCTGTTCCTTCAACACCTGTGCCAGGCCTTTCAGGTTCCAGTTTTTTTTGCCCGTACGCATACGCTCATAGAGCGCGGCGGCGCGCTCGATATCGGCACGCTGCGGCTTGACCCGCACCGACTCGTAGCCCACCACCACGGCCCCTTCGAGGATCGGCGTGACATAGGCGCTGACCCAATAGTGATCGCCATTGCGGCAACGGTTCTTGACGATGCCCATCCAGCTCTTGCCGTCCTTGAGGTACGACCACATGTGGGCAAACACCGCCTCCGGCATGTCCGGGTGACGGACGATATTGTGCGGGCTGCCCAGCAGCTCGTCACGGCTGAAGCCACTGATGGCCACCAGCTCATCATTGCAGTAGGTCAGGTTGCCGTGCAGGTCGGTGGCAGAAATCAGCCGCTGTTCGTTCTGGAAGATGACTTCCTGCTGGGTGACCGGCAGATTGCTTCTCATGCGCTGGGTATCCGTTATTGCGGGATCAATCGGTACCCGCATTGTAGGTGTGGCCATTAGCCATACCTCATGAATAGAGCGGCTTCAGCTATAGCGATATGGAATAGCGGGTTAATTTTGCGCATTGGGCCGATTGGCCAGGGTCAGGCATTCGCGGAACAGCCGGCTGGCCGGGTCGAGGTTGCGATTGGCCGAGTAGAAGCAACCGATACGGCCGAAGCTCAATGGCTTGCCGAGGTCGAACGCCTTGAGCTTGCCGCCATGAGCCAACTGCTGGGTGGTTTGCAGGGGGAAAAAGCCGACGGTCTGTTGGTCCTGCATCAGTTCGTAGTTGGTCAGGGCCGCAATCGATTCGATGACATTGGCCGGTGGACCCAGGTCCAGCTCCTCGAACAGACGGTCGACGGTGCGCCGCAGCAGGCCGCTGCGCGGCGGCAGAATCCACGGGAACGGATGCAGCTCGGCCAGGCTCACAGGTCGACCGCTGGCGTGCAGCGGGTGTTCGGCGCCGGCGACGATGCACAACCCCTCCTCGCACAGCACATCGACCTTCAGCCGCGGCTCGTACTCATGCCAGCGCCAGTCGTCCGGGATGCGCCCGACGACAATATCCAGCTCACCGGCCAGCAGGCTTGAGAACAGCTGGTCCATGTGCCCGACCCGCACCGTCACCAGCACCCCCGGCGCACTCTCCTTGAGCAAGCGCAGGGTATGCGGCAACAGCAAGGCCGATGACGAGGTCAGCGAGCCGACCATGACCTGGCCGGTGGTGCCGCTGTGGTAGGCGTTAACCTCATCGGTGAGGCTGCGCAGTTCGGTGAGCATGGCATGGGCCCGGCGCACCACCACCCCGCCCAACTCGGTGGCGCGCACCCCGCGGTTGCCGCGCACCAGCAAGGCGGCGCCGAGGAAGGCTTCCATTTCGTGAATGATCTTGGTCACCGCCGGCTGGGTCAGGTTCAACGCCTGGGCCGCGCCCACCAGCGAGCCGCTGCGCAGCACCTGGTCGAAGACCACCAATTGATAGAGTTTGAGTTTGCGGGCAACAGAGACAACGGTCGACTTCATGGGTAACACCGGATGATGATCGAGTGCACTGCGTAACAGCACTCAACCTAACGGGCGATTCCTTATTGTTTTATAAACTTTCACACCAAAACTTCGCAGCGTGGCGGAGAGAGTTATTCATTCCTTTAAATTCAATATAGAGGGCGCAGGCGAGCGAAAAACTGATGTAGATCATCAATTTAGGTGAGAAAAACAGGTAAGGAGAAGGTGTGCGGCGGGGGTTATTTTCCGAGCATAACATACTTTCAGACATCAGCAAGGCAGCGACGGCTTTGTTATTCCAACCAGCCTATAAAGCGGGCGATTAAAGTTGAAATAAAAATAACGAACACAACTATAACAACCTGGAATATCAGCAGAATTCAATATCGCTACTTGGCTCAACGAATGTTGGGCGCCTTGACGCTGCCCTTGACACAGCAAAAAGCCCCCAGTAATTTTCTCACCCCCTCCTTTTCGGCTACCGCTGCCGTGCACCGCCCAGGCGTTAACTCGCGAAGCAGTCATTCAGCTGCCGACACTTATACGGTCGCCCTCCCCTGGCGTACCTCTACTCCGATATCAAGTGCACAAGGATGATTCCATGATCATTCGTCAGGCTAACGCTGCCGACTACCCGCAACTGCTCGACCTCTGGCTGCGCTCCGTGCGCGCTACTCACCACTTCCTGCAAGCGTCCGACATAGACGCGTTGCTCCCGCAACTGCGCGACGTCTACCTACCCGCTGTTGAGTTATGGGTTGCAGTAGATACTGAAGACTGCCCACTGGGTTTTGTTGGGCTCAATCAAACGCACGTAGAAATGCTCTTCATTGATCCAGACCTGCGTGGACAAGGCATTGGCCGAGCGCTACTGGATTACGCCCGCGGATCGCGCGATACGATGAGCGTTGACGTAAACGAGCAAAATCCCCAGGCGGTGGGGTTTTATCTGCATTACGGTTTTGTTCAAACCGGCCGCTCCGCTCTGGATGGCGAAGGCCGACCGTTCCCGTTGCTGCACATGAGCTTGCCGGCTGCAACGGCCTGAAACGGTCCTGGGTTCTGTACGAAAACTGCAAGCAGGCGTTGGGTCAGTGCGCCAGTGACGGTTGAGTAGCGACCGAGACGGTGAAGATCACTATGAACAGCACAACGAGTACCCAGAACATCACCACGATTGTCAGCATGACAACCTTCAGGCTTTGATATAGCCAGCGCAACCAATGACCTTCGGGTCTTACTGCTGAGCGGGTTCTGAGTACGCCTTTCAAATAGAAGCCGAGCAGGGCCAATAGTGCGCCATCAATCAATAGCGCGGGCAGCCCGGCTACGGGGAAAATGCTTTCCCACCGATAGAATGGCGAGCGGCTCAGGAATACCACATAACACGTGAGGCTACCGTAGGGGATGGCTCGCCATCCTTTACCGGCCAGCGCCCCGGCCATCAGACACATAACCACCATGAACGGATTGAGGAGAATATCGATCATCCATTCCAGTACGCTGGGGAAGTAGCCCGGGGAATGGATGCTGCGCCAGATGTGTTCGAACAATGTTCAGGCTCCTGCCTTTTATGGACCTTGCGCTGCACGGTATCGGCGTATTGTCGGGTTACATGAGTCCTGTTTAGGGGCTGTACGAAAAGCTATCGGCTCGCTGTTGGTGAAGCCCGTTCATCTGCCGCCATTCGAAAATCTGGCGCGGGCTGCGGGTGCAGAAAAACAGTGCAGCGCTACCGGCGAAGAAGTTCTGCCTCTCGTCGCAGCCTGCTTACGAGCGAACGCTCGGCACTCTTGGTAGACTAATGCCCCCCTGTTTTTGCTTCTCGCCGGCAAGCTGTAACAAACCGCGCAGAGCAAAACACCCCTGAATCGCTGCAAACGCGTCGTAGAACATGCCCCTAGAATCCGCCTCAACCCCAGTAAACCCACGCCCTGAGCCGTCTCGCCGCTTCAGCGTTGCACCTATGATGGATTGGACCGACCGCCATTGCCGGTTCTTCCTGCGCCTGCTCTCCAGCAACGCCCTGCTCTACACCGAAATGGTCACCACCGGTGCCTTGCTGCACGGCGATGCCGAGCGGTTCCTGCGCCATGACGAGGCCGAGCATCCGTTGGCTTTGCAGTTGGGCGGCAGCGTGCCGGCTGACCTGGCCGCGTGCGCCAAGCTGGCCGAGGCCGCAGGCTATGACGAGGTCAACCTCAATGTCGGCTGCCCAAGCGATCGGGTGCAGAACAATATGATCGGCGCCTGCCTGATGGGCCATCCGGCGCTGGTCGGCGATTGCGTGAAGGCGATGCAGGATGCGGTGCAGATCCCGGTAACGGTCAAGCACCGCATCGGTATCAATGGCCGCGACAGCTACGCCGAGCTGTGCGATTTCGTCGGCCAGGTGCGCGACGCCGGTTGCCGCAGTTTTACCGTGCATGCGCGGATCGCGATTCTCGAGGGCCTGTCGCCGAAGGAGAACCGCGAGATTCCACCGCTGCGTTATGACGTCGCCGCGCAGTTGAAGGCGGATTTTCCGGACCTGGAACTGGTGCTCAACGGCGGGATCAAGACCCTGGCCGAATGCCAGGAGCACTTGAAGATTTTCGACGGGGTGATGCTCGGCCGCGAGGCATATCACAACCCGTACTTGCTGGCCGAGGTCGACCAGCAGCTGTTCG
This sequence comes from Pseudomonas sp. JV241A, assembly GCF_900275665.1. Classification (NCBI taxonomy): domain Bacteria; kingdom Pseudomonadati; phylum Pseudomonadota; class Gammaproteobacteria; order Pseudomonadales; family Pseudomonadaceae; genus Pseudomonas; species Pseudomonas sp. JV241A. The sequence continues at coordinate 373,588 of NZ_OPYO01000013.1, read as the reverse complement.
GTAGCACGGCGCCGGTGATCAGCCGCAGTGAGGCGCTGGCCAAATTGCGCCCTTATATTGCCGCGCACCTGGCATCCGGCGGCGCCATGCACCACATCACCCGCCATATTCTCGGCCTTGGCCAGGGCTTCCCGGGGGCGCGCAAGTTCCGCCAGTTGCTGTCGGTGGATATCCACAAGAGCAAGGACCCGCTGGCCCTGCTCGACCAGGCCGGCGAGCTGCTGCAGGGGCGTTAGTTCCGGAACCTGTGGCCGGTTCGGCACTCGAAGGCTTATCCCCTTCGCCCCGCCTGCCAGCCAGCCCTTGAGCGGCTGGCAGCGCTCGGGTAATGTCGATCCATTGCACAGGACAGAGCACGCCCATGACTTCCAAGCTGGAACAACTCAAGCAGTTCACCACTGTGGTTGCCGACACCGGTGATATCGACGCCATCAGCCGCCTGAAACCGGTCGATGCCACCACCAACCCTTCCCTGCTGCTCAAGGCTGCGGCCATGCCCGGTTATGCCGAGCTGCTCAAGCAATCGGTCGAGCACAGCAAGGGCGATGTCGGCGTTGCCTGTGACGCCTTTGCCGTAGCCGTTGGCGCCGGCATTCTCAAGGTGATTCCGGGGCGTATCTCCACCGAGGTCGACGCCCGCCTGTCCTTCGACCAACCGGCGCTGCTGGCCAAGGCCCGGCAGTTGATCGCGCTGTACGACCAGGCCGGTATCGGCCGTGACCGGGTGCTGATCAAGCTGGCCTCGACCTGGGAAGGCATCCGCGCCGCCGAGGTGCTGGAAAAAGAAGGCATCCAGACCAACCTGACCCTGCTGTTCTCCTTCGCCCAGGCCCAGGCCTGCGCCGACGCCGGGGTGTTTTTGATTTCGCCGTTCGTGGGGCGCATCTACGACTGGTACAAGAAGTCCACCGGCAAGGACTACGTCGGCGCCGAAGACCCGGGCGTGCAGTCGGTAACGCGCATTTACGACTACTACAAGACCCATGACTACAAGACCGTGGTCATGGGCGCGAGCTTCCGCAATATCGGCCAGATCGAACACCTGGCCGGCTGTGACCGGCTGACCATCAGCCCCGAGTTGCTGCAGCAGTTGAGCGATGATCAGGGCGAGTTGCCGCGCATCTTGAAGCCAGGCAAAAACGGCGAGGCGCGCCAGGTGCTTAGCGAAAGCCAGTTCCGCTGGGCGTCGAACGAAGATGCCATGGCCACCGAGAAGCTGGCCGAGGGGATTCGCCAGTTTGCCCGGGATCAGGAGAAGCTTGAGGCGTTGTTGGCGGCAAAGGCCTGATACAAATCTGGGTTTGCCAGTGAGGTAGATTGCGCGGAGCATCAATCAGTTCGCGTCGCCTGCAATCGCTGGCAAGCCAGCTCCCACAAGGTCCGATGAATGCAGTACCTGTGGGAGCTGGCTTGCCAGCGATGGGCTGCACAGCAGCCCCAGATCAACCTGACCTCCCAATCTTGTGGTGCCTTCTCCGTTGTCGATAACCGATGCATCTTCTTTGCCCTTGGTACTGGCCGGCCCGTTGCTGCGCCGCCTCGAACCCACGCGGATGGTGTTCTGGCTGGTAGCCTCCGAGCCGCTGCAAGCCGAGCTGCAACTGAGCTGCGCAGACATTACTGCCGACATCAACTGCACGGTTATGCCGATCGGTCGCCACGCTTTTGTCCATCTGCTCGACATCACCCTCGACAGCCCGCTGCCGCGCGATGAGCAGATCGACTACGACCTGATCCTCAACACCCAAGGCATCGCCTGGTACGCCCCGCACCTGCTATATCCGGGTGCGCAACGGCCGAACTTCGTGTTGCGTTCGCAGCTGGAGCAATTGCTCCACGGCTCATGCCGTAAACCCCATCACCCGGCAGCAGACGGCCTGCTGTGCGCCGACCGCCTGTTGCTGGAAAACCCCGCGCCATTGCAGCGCCCTGCCCTGCTGATGATGAGCGGCGACCAGGTGTATGCCGACGATGTCGCCGGCCCCATGCTGCGGGCCATTCATGCGCTGATCGAGCGCCTGGGGCTGTTTGGCGAGCACCTGCAAGGGGCGGTGGTGGACAACAGCGCTGCGCTTTACCAGCATCCGGCCAGCTATTACCACCGCGCCGACCTGTTGCCCGCACTGGAGAGCAACGAAACCCTGCGCGAGCGATTTTTCGGCGGCACGCGCAAGCCGATCTTCACCAGCAGCAACGCCGACAACCACCTGGTGACCTTCGCCGAAGTCATGGCCATGTACCTGCTGGTCTGGTCACCGGTGCCCTGGGGCCTGATCGAGCCGCAGATGCCGCCCGGCCTCAGCGCCGAGCGCCAGGCGCGCTATCGCCAGGAACAACAGCTGATCAACGGCTTTACCAGCGGCCTTGGCGGGGTTGCCCGGGTGTTGGCACACTTGCCGAGCCTGATGATCTTCGACGACCACGACATCACCGATGACTGGAACCTGTCGGCGCAATGGGAAGAAACCGCCTACGGCCACCCTTTCTCCAAGCGCATCATCGGCAACGCCCTGCTCGGCTACCTGCTGTGCCAGGGCTGGGGCAACAACCCGGATGCCTTTACCAGGCTGCTGGAGCACTGCCAGGCCTTCAGCCACAGTGCCGACGCCGACGACTACCTCGACACGCCGCTGCAGGATGCGCTGATCAACGAGGTGCTGCGCTTTCAGGGCTGGCAGTTCGTCCTGCCCAGCAGCCCGGCGCTGCTGGTGCTCGATACACGCACCCGGCGCTGGCGCAGTGAAAGCAACTTCAACAAACCCTCAGGCCTGCTCGACTGGGAAGCCCTCAGCGAGCTGCAACAGGCGCTGCTCGACCATCCTTCGGCGATCATCGTCTCGCCGGCACCGATCTTCGGCGTCAAGTTGATCGAGAGCGTGCAACGGGTGTTCAGCTGGCTGGGCTATCCGCTATTGGTGGATGCCGAGAACTGGATGGCCCATCGCGGTGCGGCGCAGGTGATTCTGAATATCTTCCGCCACTCGCGCACACCGGGGCACTACGTGATTCTCTCCGGTGACGTGCACTACTCGTTCGTCTATGAGGTGCTGATTCGCCACCGCCAACGCGCCCCGCACCTGTGGCAGATCACCAGCAGCGGCATCAAGAACCAGTTCCCCAAGCGCCTGCTGGATACCTTCGACCGCCTCAACCGCTGGCTGTACTCGCCACGTTCACCACTCAACTGGTTTACCAAGCGCCGGCAGATGCAAGTGATACCGCGTACACCCGCCCACAGCAAGGCCGGCGAGCGGCTGTGGAACAGCGCGGGCCTGGGCCAGGTGTTTTTCAATGAACAGGGGCAACCGGCGCGGATTTTCCAGCTCAACGCCGATGGCAGCGAGGCAACGGAATTTCCACCACGGCAAGCTGACTGCAAAGAGGTTTGACCGGCACCAGAACGGCGCCCTGGTCGGTGATCAGGTGCGCTCGAGGGCGTTGACCAGGTCGTGGAAGGCTTCGCGGTTGGAGTCGTTCAGGCCCATGAGGATCTTGTGCGCTTCCAGTACCTTGGAACGCACCACGTCTTCGTTCTGGTCCTGGGACGGCAGGTCGGTCAGGCACTCCGGGCACGGGATTGGCCGGTCAACGATGTTGAACACCTGGTCGAAGCCCATCGACTGCAGCAAGCGGGTGATGTCGGCGTGGGTGGTGACCACCGTTGGCAACAGCCCGACCTTTTGCCGCGACAGGATCGAGAGCTTGGCCAGCAAGCCCAGGGTGGTGCTGTCGATGCTGTTGGTTTCTGTCAGATCGATGACGATCGCCGAGAAATTCAGCGCCGTGAAGATCTTTTCAATCGTCGCATCCAGCGCCGAACACAAGGTCAGGCGCACTTCACCAACAAACTTCAGCACGAAGGTGCCATTCTGCTCGGCGAACTGGATTCTACCCGTACTCATTGAAGGTTCCTGCTCAACACCAATAGGGCGATATCATCCGGCATCTCCCCAAGCGTAGCTAATCCGAATCGTTGGCGCAGCCCATCCAGACTACCGCCTGCGGCCTTGATGATTTCAGGCAGGGCCGCCTCTTTATCTTTGAGTGTTTCACCCGGCAAAAGGTCCAGAATGCCATCAGATAGCAGGGTCAGGCTGAACTGCGGCGGCAACTCCAGGATATGGTCCTGGTAGACAGCCTCCTCGAACAACCCGACCGGCAACCCACGGCCCTCCAGATAACGGCTCTGGCCCGGGGTATAAAGCACTGGCAACGGCAGGTGACCGCCGATGCTGTAGGTCATGATACCCGTATCTTCATCGATAACACCGCCGACCATGGTCACATGCTTGCCCAGCTTGCAGTTGATCAAGCCGCGGTTGATGTGCCCGAGTACTTCGGAAGGCTTGAAATCGCGCAACTTGCCGCCGCGCTTGAATTCAAACAGCAGGCGCGTGGTCATGAACTTCAGCAGCACGGTGACGAAGGCCGAAGAAGCGCCATGCCCGGAAACGTCTGCCAGATAAAAGGCGATTCGCCTTTCATCGACACGGAAATAGTCGGCAAAGTCGCCCGACAGGTACAACGACGGAATGATCTGGTGCTCGAACGACAGGTCGTCGGCCACCCAGGGGCTTTCCGGCAGCATGTTCATCTGCACCTGACGCCCGGCAGTCTGGTCCTCCTGCAGCAGGTGCAGGCTGGCCTCGAGCTCGCGGTTGGCGGTTTCGAGCTTTTCCCGGTAGCGCTGGTTTTCCAGCACCAGTCGCGCGCGGTCCAGGGCCCGGCGAACCGAATGCTCGAGTACCGCGAGGTCTTCCAGCGGCTTGATCAGGTAGTCGGCCGCACCCAGGCGCAGGGCTTCGACGGCGTCGTTCATCACCCCGGCACCCGAAACCACGATTACCGGTAATTCCGGCGCGCGCTCGGTCACCTGGCGAATCAGCTCCAGGCCGCCCATTTGCGGCATGCGCAGATCGCAGATCACAAGATCAGGGTGTTCCTGTTCGAAGACCTGGAGGCCCTGCTGGCCATTGGCTGCCTGCAGGACGCTGAAACCGCTGTCTTCCAGGTAGGCGGCAAGACTCGCACGTACGACGTCGTCGTCATCGATTATCAGCAGCGTTGCACTGGTTTTCTGCATGTGGGCAAACGGCGCCAGGAATAAGTTGGGCGTAGGTGAGCATCGGCCCACGTACTGGATTCACTTCGAGCTACTCTTCTATGAGTTGTAGGACATGAAAACCTGTCCGGCAAATAGCAGAGGTGCCTTGTAAGGCGCAGACGGTACTCCCATCCGCCGGGCGTTTCAAGGGCACACCGATGGTCGCCGATGCTCTTTACAGCCGAAAGCACCGGGAGTTATAAAAACCTCTCCAACCGCAACGCAATGAAAGGATGCAGACATGAGTTCAGTGCACATGGACTACAGCGAGAAGCGCGATTTCATTCGCATGCGGGTGGATGCAGATGTCAGCCTGATCCACGCAGGCCAAGTCATCACTGCGGTCTGCCTGGACCTCTCCAGCAGCGGCATGCAGGTCCAGTCGCCGCGCCAGTTCAAGGTCGGCGATAACCTCGAGGTGCGTATCGATTCCGAGCACACGGCGCTGAAAGGCCTGGAAGCAAGCACCGAAGTGGTGTGGATCGCCGACCATGCAGACGGCGGACAGAAGCTCGGCTTGCGCATCCTCAGCATGAAATAAATGCAGACACAAAAAAGGCGACCTGAAGGTCGCCTTTTGCTTGCCCGCCCGGATCAGAAGTCGTCGACGACTTCGCCATCCTTGACCTTGAATTCGCGATTCTGCAGATAAGCGTTGCGAATGAAGATGTATTTGTCGCCATTGATCAGCTTTTCTGCCGACAGCAGGCTGGCGCGGGTGTCGACCACATCGACGGCGGCGGCGGTGTTGCGGGTCGGCACGTGGTCGATGTAGCGGTAGGGTTCGGTGTAGGTGTCCGGGTACTTGGCGATGGCATCACGCACGGTGCTTGGGCCGAGCAATGGCAGCATCACGTACGGACCACTGCCCACGCCCCAGTAGCCGAGGGTCTGGCCGAAGTCTTCGTCGTTGCGCTGCAGGCCCATCTTGGTGCCGACATCGAAGAAGCCGCCGATGCCGAAGGTGGTGTTGACGATCAGCCGCGCAGTGTCGACGCCGGCCGCGTGCGGCTTGAGCTGCAGCACGTTGTTGGCCAGGTTGGTGACATCGCCCAGGTTACGGAACATGTTGTGGATGCCGTCTTCGAGGAACTGCGGGGTGACCGCCTGGTAACCCTGCGCCAGCGGCTTGAGGGCATAGGTGTCGACCGTGTCGTTGAAGCGGAAGATCGGCCGGTTGATGCTTTCCCATGGATCTTCCTCAGTCGCCGCCTGGGCCGCGACTACAGGCGCCAAAAGCAGGCCGGCACAGACACAGGCCCGGGTCATCCGATCGATCAGGCCGATCCTAAGCATAGAGTTACTCCTCGAACTGGGGCAGACGCTGCGCGTCCTACGCCGAAAAATGAAGCCAGTATAAAGCCTCCGCTGCCGTTAAACAGCTTGGCATAAACAGCGTCGCAAAAATGTGAACAACTGTGTATCGGCAGCGTCACCAAAAGGTCACAACCCCAGCGTAGCCTGCAGGTTATTTCAGGGACGTTGCCATGTCAGACTCCCCCGCCATCACTGCCCTGCTGTTCGGCTTGCGCGGCTGCCTTGTCGAAGTGAATCCGGGTCCTGATGCTCGAACCCCCTGCCCGACTCCCGGCGCGCTACCCACCCTTGACTGGCTGTACCAGCAAAAGGTTCCTTGCGCCTGGCTCGATGAGCTGCCGGCAGCGGATGGCAACCATCTGGCAAGCCCCTTGCCCGCCTGGCTCAGTGGCTACGTCGATTGCCAAACACCCTGGCCTGCTCCAGATGCCTGCTGGCGGGCGCTCATGCAGCTGAAGGCGAGCAAACTCGACGGTTGCGTGCTGGTCAGTGACGAACCGCGCCTGTTGCAATCAGGCCTCAATGCCGGATTGTGGACCATCGGCCTGGCGTCCTGCGGGCCCAGCAGCCAGTGGCAGGCCCTGAGCCCCAAGGAGCAGGAACGCCAGCGCGGCCAGGCCACCTTGCAGTTGTTTGCCCTGGGCGTGCATTCAGTGGTCGACCACCTTGAAGCCCTGGCCGATTGCCTGGCGGATATCGGCCAGCGCCGGCGCAAAGGCGAAAAACCCTGAAACAGCGCCATTGATCAGGGTCATGCAAAGCGCTGGCCGGTGGATTACTCTAGTAGACAGGGCATGGACCTTTCACCCACTGCCGGGGTCCATGACTGTGCCTATTCATAGAGGGAGAACACCCATGCCTGCCCGCGAACTGCAAGAGCAACTTGACGCCCTGCGCGAGCAACTGGAGCAAAATCCACCGCTCTCGCTGGAAGAGCGTGATCATCTGCAAGAACTGATGCAAAAGATCGAGGCCGAGATGAAACTTGAGGCCGCGACCCCGGACAACAACCTGGTCGATGGCGTCAACCTCGCAGTGGAGCGCTTTGAAGTCGAGCACCCGGGCCTGACTGCCACCTTGCGCAATATCGTTCAGAGTCTGCAAAGCATGGGCATCTAAGCCCACCTGAATAAAAAAGCCCCGTCATCGAACGGGGCTTTTTCGTTACTGGCGAACCAGTCGCAGGTTCGCCAGGGTCACCTGCCCGGTGCTGCGGTACGGGTTGATGTCCAGACCGCCGCGGCGCACGTAACGGGCATAGACCGTCAGGTGTTCGGGGTTGAGCAGGCGCTTGAGGTCGAGGTAGATACGCTCGACGCACTGCTCATGGAAGTCGGCATGCTGGCGGAAGCTGATCAGGTAGGTCAGCAGGCTGGCATGATCCAGCGCCGCGCCGCGGTAATGCACAGTGACACTGCCCCAGTCCGGCTGGCCAGTGACCGGGCAGTTGGACTTGAGCAAATGGCTGTGCAGGGTTTCTTCCACAATGTTGCTGCTGTCGCAACGCAGCAGCTCCGGTTGTGGCTGCTCGTAATTGCTGATGCTGACATCCAGCTCATCGATGCACACACCTGGCAAGCCGACCACGCCCTGCCCTTCGACCTCGGCCAGGCTGCGGATCTGCACGCCCACCGGCTTGCCGGCAGCAGCGGACAGGTCCTTGACCAGGCACGCCTGCAACGCCGCTGGCGACTCGAACACGGTCTGGTTCAGCGAATTGAGGTACAGCTTGAAGGACTTCGACTCGATGATGTTCGGCGAATCGGCCGGGATGGCGAACTCGCCAATGGCCACCACCGGCTTGCCCGACGGCAGCAGCCAGGACAGCTCGAAGCAGTTCCAGAAGTCGACACCCAGCCATGGCAGGGTCTCGGCGCTGACGCCCAGCTCGGCCCATTTTGCCGCCCGCGGGATCGGGAACAGCAGCGAGGGTGTGTAAGTAGCGACGTATTCGCTGGATTTACCCAGCGGAGAATGTTCGGCGGCAGGATGCATGGCTAAAACCTGTAGGAGCAAATGCGCCTAGTTTATCGGTTTTAGACCATGCATTGGGCAATCGGCTGTTATTGGCCGATGGTCAGCTTGCCGACCATGCCCGCCTGGTAGTGGCCGGGCACGTTGCAGGCGAACTCGATCGGCGTCGACTGGCTGAAGGTCCAGGTCAGCTCAGCGCTTTTGCCGGGCTCGACCATCACCGTGTTCGGATCGTCATGCTGCATGCTTGCGCCATGGTCCATACCGCCGTGCCCCATGGCGGAATGGTCCATCTGGCCTTGCATGGCGAGCATTTCTTTCTGGTGCCTGGCATGCATTACAGCATCGCCCAGGCTGAATTCATGGACGACCGCCCCCTTGTTGACCAGCACGAAACGCACGGTCTCCCCGGCCTTGACCTCAAGGCTGCGCGGCGCGTAGTACATGTCGCCCATCACCACCTCGACGGTGCGAGTCGCCTTGCTCGCTGGCGCAGGCTGCCCGAAGGCGTAGGAATGCGCGGGTGATGCCAGGACCGGAAGGCTGAACAGCGCCAGAGCGCCAACAATAAAAAGGTGTTTCATTTCAAGCCCACTCCAGGGTTGCGACGATTCAGCCTTCACTGTAGAAAACCGCCGCTGGCAGTCACCTGACAAAAAGATTACAACTTTGTCAGCTTGGCCACCCGGCACACCCGGCGCGGTATAACCCTCCGGCAATTCACGCTAAAGAGCCAGCCGATGAAACTGTTGATCGTCGAAGACCAAACCAAGACCGGCCAGTACCTGTGCCAGGGCCTCAGTGAAGCGGGCTTCGCCACCGAGCTTGCCAGCGACGGCAATACCGGCCAGCACCTGGCCCTGACCGGCGACTACGATTTACTGATCCTCGATGTCATGCTGCCCGGCCGCGATGGCTGGCAGATCCTCCAGGCCGTGCGCGCCGCCGGCCTGGAAATCCCGGTGCTGTTCCTCACTGCCCGCGACGCCGTGGAAGACCGCGTGCACGGCCTGGAACTGGGCGCCGACGATTACCTGGTCAAGCCTTTCGCCTTTTCCGAGCTGCTGGCGCGGGTGCGCAGCCTGCTGCGCCGTGGCAGCAGCCCGGCACAGGAAACCACCCTGGGCCTGGCCGACCTGCGCCTGGACCTGATCCGCCGCCGGGTCGAACGCGCAGGCCAGCGCATCGACCTGACCGCCAAGGAGTTCGCCCTGCTCGAACTGCTGTTGCGCCGCCAGGGCGAGGTGCTGCCCAAGTCGCTGATCGCCTCGCAAGTGTGGGACATGAACTTTGACAGCGACACCAACGTCATCGAAGTGGCGATCCGCCGCCTGCGCCTGAAGATCGACGACGCCCATGACAACAAGCTGATCCATACCGTGCGCGGCATGGGTTATGTGCTTGAAGAGCGCGGCGCCTGATGCGTCGCTTGTCCCTCGGGAGCCGCCTGGCGTTGCTGTTTGCCGCCTGCACTGCAGTGGTGTCGCTGACCGCCGGCATCCTCTTCAGCCGCGCCAGTGCCACTCACTTCATCGAACTCGACCAGCAATTGCTCAACAGCCGCCTGTCGCTGTTGCGCCAGATGCTCGAAGGCGTAGATAGCCCAGCCAGCCTCGCCCCGCGCCTGCCCGCTCTGCAGACCGAACTCAGCCACCAGGCCGACCTTGCCGTGCGCATTGGTGGCCGTGACGGGCGCATCTGGTTCGACAGCCAGGCCGGCCTGCCCGACTCGCCGCAGGTGGTCGGGCTCAGCACCTTGCACGCGAGTGGCGTCGACTACCGCAGCCTGTGCGTCAACCTCAACGACGGCGACGCACAGCTGACGCTGTTTCTCGACATCACCCACCACCAGCATTTTCTCCAGCGCATGCAGCAGTTGATCTGGCTCACCGTCGGCCTCTCGGCCCTGGCCACCGCACTGCTCGGTGCCTGGGCAGCGCGCAGCGGGCTACGGCCATTGCGCCAGATGGGTGAAGTGGCCTCCGGGGTTTCGGCGCGTTCGCTGACCACGCGCCTGCCGGAGGGGCAGATGCCAGTAGAGCTGGCGGAGCTGGCGCAGACCGTCAATGCCATGCTCGAACGCCTGGACGATGCCTTTCAGCGCCTCTCGGCGTTCTCCGCCGACATTGCCCATGAGCTGCGCACGCCACTGTCCAACCTGCTGACCCACACCCAGGTGACCCTGACCCGGCCGCGCAGCCTGGATGAATACCGCGAGGCGCTGCACAGCAACCTCGAAGAACTGCAATGGATGGCGCAACTGGTCAACGACATGCTTTACCTGGCCAAGGCCGACCACGGTTTGTTGATGCCCAGCCGCCAACAGCTGGCGCTTGAGGACGAGGCCGATGCCTTGCTCGAGTACTACGCCCCCTTGGCCGAAGATGCCGAAGTGAAGTTGAGCCGTGAGGGGCAAGCACCCTTGGCAGGCGATCGGCATATGCTGCGCCGGGCCCTGTCCAACCTGCTGGACAATGCCTTGCGCTTCACACCGGCCGGTGGCGAGATTCGCGTGACGATTGAACAACGGGAAGGCCTGGTGCGGCTGCAGGTGGCCAACCGTGGCGAGCCGATTGACCCGGCGCTGCTGCCGAAGTTGTTTGACCGCTTCTACCGGGCGGATCCGGCGCGGCGCGAAGGCAGCAGTGAACATGCGGGATTGGGACTGGCGATTACCCGCTCGATCGTGCAGGCGCACGGGGGGAGTATTCGTGGGGAGTCGGCTGGGGGCTGGACGCGGTTCGTGATCGACTTGCCGACGGTGTAACCCTTATCGCCGGCAAGGCCGGCTCCCACAATGGCTCTTGTGGGAGCTGGCCTTGCCGGCGATCGGCCGCAGCGCGGCCGTAACGGCCATCACTCGTAACGCAAGGCGTACGCCGGTTCCACCTGCGATGCCCGCCACGCCGGGTACAGCGTCGCCAGGAAGCTCATGATCAAGCCGGCACTGCAGATCAGCGCCACGTCGCCCCACTGCAGCTCCGACGGCAAGGTGCTGATGAAGTACACGTCCGAGGTGAAGATATGCTGGCCGCTGACCCGCTCCAGCCAGCCGACGATCTGGCTGACGTTCAGCGCCGCGATCACCCCGAGCACGCCGCCAATCAAGGTACCGACGATACCGATCAGGCTGCCCTGCACCATGAAGGTGCCCATGATCTGCGCCGGCGTGGCGCCGATGGTGCGCAGGATGGCGATGTCGGCGCCTTTGTCGTTGACCACCATGATCAGCGTGGCAATGATGTTGAACGCCGCCACGGCGATGATCAGCAGCAGCAACAGGCCGATCATGGTCTTTTCCATCTTCATCGCACTGAACAGGCTGCCCTGGGTGTGGGTCCAGTCATCGGCGCGGTACTGCTCGCCGAGGCTCGCGGTAATCGCCTTGGACACCTGCGGCGCCGCATACAGGTCCTTGACCTTCAGGCGCACGCCCTGCACCTGGTTCGGCGCCCAGCGCTGCATCTGCGCGGCGTCGGCCATGTGCATCAGGCCCAGCGAGCCATCCAGCTCGGCGCCCACCTTGAATACCCCGACCACGTTCAGGCGCTGCATGCGCGGGGTGATGCCACCCGGCGCGCTGCTGACTTCCGGCACGATCAGGGTCAGCTTGTCGCCGACGTTGAGGCGAAAACGCCGCGCGGTGATTTCGCCGATGACCACGCCGAACTCGCCCGGCTTGAGGTCTTCGAGGCGGCCCTGAACGATATGCTGGGCGACGATCGAGACCTTGCCCTCCTCGGCCGGGTCGATGCCGCTGACCTGGATTGGCTGCATCGAGCCTTTGTAGGAAAGCATGCCTTCCATCTCGGTCAGCGGTGCGGCGGCGATCACTTCAGGATTCTTCAAGGCTTCGGCCGCCACCGGCCGCCAGTCGTCCAGCGGCTGGGCACCGAGCACGCTGGCGTGCGGCACCATGCCGAGGATGCGCGAACTCATTTCGCGCTGAAAGCCGTTCATCACCGACAGCACCACGATCATCGCCAACACGCCCAGGGACAGGCCGATCATCGAGGTCATGGAGATGAACGAAATGAAATGGTTGCGGCGCTTGGCGCGGGTGTAGCGCGCGCCGATGAAAATAGACAAGGGTCTGAACATGAACGAAGCACCCGGGTAAAGAAAAGAAACCAGGTGCCCGCCTAACCCGGCGGGCACATTGCGCGGGCCGTCAGATCGGGACCAGGTGCCCGTCTTCCAGACGCAGCACACGGTCCATCTGCCGCGCCAGGTTGAGATCGTGGGTCACCACCAGGAAGGCCGTCTGCGAAGCGCTGCTCAGCTCCTGCATGAGGTCCTGGATGCCCTGGGCGGTGTGGTGATCGAGGTTGCCGGTCGGCTCGTCAAGCATTACCAGCCCCGGACGGTTGACCAGCGCCCGGGCGATGGCCACGCGCTGGCGCTCACCACCGGACAACTCGGCCGGCTTGTGGCTCAGGCGATGGCCCAGGCCGACGCGCTTGAGCAACGCTTCGGCGCGCTCGCGAGCTTCAGGGATGGCGGTGCGGCCGATCAGCAGCGGCATGCACACGTTCTCCAGCGCGGTGAACTCCGGCAGCAGGTGGTGGAACTGGTAGACAAAGCCCAGGGCGCGGTTGCGCAGCAGGCCACGGGCGCGTTCGCCCAGCGCCGAGAGCTCTTCGCCGGCCAGCCAGACGCTGCCTTCGGAAGGCGTGTCGAGGCCGCCGAGCAGGTTGAGCAAGGTACTCTTGCCCGAACCCGAACTACCGACGATCGCCACCCGCTCGCCCGGGTGCAGCTCCAGCTGCAAACCGGACAACACCTGGACCTTCTCCGGGCCTTCCTCGTAGGACTTGCCCAGGTTGCGGCAACTCAGCACTGCTTTATCACTCATGCCCAACTCACTCATAACGTAGCGCCTCCGCAGGCTGGGTGCGTGCCGCACGCCAGGCCGGATACAGGGTGGCGAGGAAACTCAGGACCAATGCCGCACCGCAGACCATCCACACGTCCTCGGCCATGATCTGCGAAGGCAGGTAGTCGATGAAGTAGACGTCGGCATTGAGGAACTTGTGCCCGATCAGGGTCTCGATGCCGGCAATCGCGGCGCTGACATTGAGCGCGGCAAAAATGCCCACCAACGCGCCGATCAGGGTGCCGACCACGCCGATCACCGTGCCCTGGACCATGAAGATGGCCATGATCTGCCCAGGCGTCGAACCCAGGGTGCGCAAGATGGCGATATCGCCCTTCTTGTCGTTGACCACCATCACCAGGGTGGAAATGATGTTGAACGCCGCCACCGCGACGATCAGCAGCAACAGCAGGCCGATCATGGCTTTTTCCATGCGGATCGCCTGGTACAGGTTGCCGTGGCTGCGGGTCCAGTCGCGGGCGTAGAACTCCTGCTCGCCGAGTTTCTGCGCAATGTCCCAGGCAACTCGCGGGGCCTGGAACAGGTCGTCGAACTTCAGGCGCAGGCCCTGGACCTGGTCGGACTTCCAGCGGTGCAGGCGGGACAGGTCCGACAGGTTGGTCAGGCCCAGGTAGCCGTCGATTTCGCCGGCGCCGACATGGAAGATGCCGACCACGGTGAAACGCTTCATGCGCGGGAACATGCCGGCCGGGGTCACGGTGACCTCCGGGGCGACGAAGGTCAGCTTGTCGCCGATGCCAACGCCCAGCTTGGTTGCCGCCTTGTCGCCGATCATGATGCCGAACTCGCCGGGAGCCAGGTCATCGAGCTTACCCTCGCGGATAAAGTCGTCGATGATCGAGACCTTGCGTTCCTGAGCCGGGTCGATGCCATTGAGCAGCACCTTCTGCACCTTGCCGTCATGGGTCAGCAGGCCCTGCATCTGGGTGAAGGGCGCCACCGCCAGAACCTGCGGGTTCTGCTTTACTTGACTGGCAAGGGCGGGCCAGTCGTTGATCGGCTGGCCGGTTTCCAGTGTGGCGTGGGGCACCATGCCCAACACCCGGGTGCGCATCTCGTGATCGAAGCCATTCATGACCGACAACACCACGATCATCACGACAACGCCCAGGGCGAGGCCGATCATCGAGGTCAGGGAAATGAACGAGACGAAGTGGTTGCGACGCTTGGCACGGGTATAACGCGTGCCGATGAATACGAAGAGAGGTCTGAACATGTCGGGGCTTGTTCGGATGAAAGAGGAACGTCCTTGTGGCGGGGCTTGAATAGCAGCTTTACACTCAGACCACCGCCGCTACCATGGGTTCGCCATGTCGACATTAGATGAAGAAGATCGCCGCGAATACTACCGTATCGAGGATCAGATCGCACTGGAAATTAGCCCGTTGAGCGCCACCGAAGCGCCTGGCGCGGACTTGTTGCAAGATACTTCGCCGCTGTTCAACCTGCTCAGCGAACTGCACCTGAGCGAGTTCGAATCCCAGCACCTGCTGCGCCAGCTCAGTGACAAGGACCGCACCCTGGCCGCCTTTCTCAAGGCCCAGAACAAGCGCATCGACCTGCTTAGCGCGGTGGTCGCGCAGACCTTGCTCGGGCAACTGAGCGCGCCACAGACGGTGGTGCTGTCCGAGGGCGGCATCGAGTTCAGCCAGGCCGAGCCGGTGGCTGCCGGCGCACGTATCGCGGTGAAGATGGTGCTGATGCCCCAGGCCCTGGGCCTGTTGCTGCGCGCCAAGGTTACCCATTGCGATCGCAACGCCGATGGCCTCTACGAGATCGGCACCGAATTCGTCGACACCACCGATGCCCAGCGCCAGCTGCTGGCCCGCTACATCCTGCAACGCCAAGCGCAACAACGACGCCAGGCCCTGGAGCAGAACGAGCCAAGCGCCTCCTGAGTTTCACTTATTTGTTGAAGGAACAAACGTGACCACGATTTACGGCCACCGCGGCGCCAAGGGCGAAGCCCCCGAAAACACCCTCGCCAGCTTCCAGCAGTGCCTTGGGCACGGCGTGCGTCGCTGCGAGCTCGACCTGCACCTGTCAGCCGACAACCAGCTGATGGTGATCCACGACCCCAGCCTCAAGCGCACCACCGGCCGGCGCGGCAAGGTCGTCGAGCACAGCGCGGCAGACCTTGCCACCTATGACGCGCGCAAGGGCGGCCCGGGCTGGGTCTCGCCCTGCCCTGTCCCGCGCCTTGAGGAACTGTTCGAGAAGTGCGATTTCGAGCACTGGCAGCTGGAAGTCAAGAGTGCCTCGCGCACCCGCGCCGCCACCACCGTGCTGGCAATCCGCGAAATGGCCCAGCAGTTCGGCCTGCTCGACAAGATCACCATCACCTCGAGCTCACGGGAAGTGCTGGGCGCAGCGCTTGAGCTGACACCGGATATTTCCAGGGGGCTGGTCGCCGAATACGCCTGGCTCGACCCGCTGAAGGTCGCCCAGAACTATGACTGCAACTTGCTGGCGTTGAACTGGACACTGTGCACCCCCGAGCGCCTGATCAAGGCCCAGCGCCAGGGGTTGCACGTGTCGGTGTGGACAGTCAACGAGCCGGCGCTGATGCGCAGGCTCGCCGACTTCGGCGTAGACAGCCTGATTACAGACTTTCCCGGTTTGGCCAGCGCCACCCTCGAGAATCGCTGAAATCGGTCTCCCCGGCCGGCTCAGGCCACCGGCCGGAGCCGCTCAAAAAAGCCGGTTGAGGCCGTCGTAAGCCGCTACCCGATAGGCTTCGGCCATGGTCGGGTAGTTGAAGGTGGTGTTGACGAAGTACTTCAGAGTGTTGTGCTCACCCGGCTGATCCATGATCGCCTGGCCGATGTGGACGATCTCCGACGCCTGGTAACCGAAGCAGTGCACGCCGAGGATTTCCAGGGTTTCGCGGTGGAACAGGATCTTCAGCATGCCTTGTGGCTCACCGGCGATCTGCGCCCGGGCCATGCCCTTGAAGAAGGCCTTGCCCACTTCATACGGCACCTTGGCCTGGGTCAGCTCCTGCTCGTTCTTGCCGATCGAGCTGATCTCCGGAATGGTGTAGATACCGGTCGGCACATCGTTGACGAAGCGCCAGCTGCCGTTGTCGACGATGCTGCCAGCGGCCGAGCGGCCCTGGTCGTGGGCGGCGCTGGCCAGGCTCGGCCAGCCGATCACGTCACCGGCACCGTAGATGTTCGGCACATGGGTGCGGTAGTTCTCGTCGACTTCGATCTGGCCACGGCTGTTGACCTTGATGCCGATGTTTTCCAGGCCCAGCTTGTCGGTGTTGCCCGTACGGCCGTTGCACCAGAGCAAGGCGTCGGCCTTGATCTTCTTGCCGGACTTGAGGTGCAGGATCACACCGTTGTCCAGGCCTTCGACACGCTCGTACTCTTCGTTGTGGCGCACGGTGATGTTGTTGTTGCTGAAGTGGTAGCTCAACGCCTGGGAGATTTCCGAGTCGAGGAAGCTCAGCAACTGGCCGCGGTTGTCCACCAGCTCTACCAGCACACCCAGACCACTGAAGATCGAGGCGTATTCACAGCCAATCACGCCAGCACCGTAGACGATCAGTTTGCGCGGGGTGTGGCCGAGGCTGAGGATAGTGTCGCTATCGTAGATTCGCGGGTGGTGGAAATCGATATCGGCCGGGCGATACGGACGCGAACCGGTGGCGATGATGATGTGCTTGGCCACCAGCTTCTCGACCACGCCGTTGGCGCAGACCACTTCGATGGTCTGCTCGTCGGCGAAGCTGCCGGTGCCGAAGAACACGTCGACGCGGTTGCGCGCGTAGTAGCCGGTGCGCGAGGCGACCTGCTTGGAGATCACCTTCTCGGCGCTTTTCAGAACGTCAGGGAACGAGAACCAGCGCGGCTCACCAATGGCCCGGAACATCGGGTTGGTGTTGAACTGCATGATCTGGCGCACCGAGTGACGCAGGGCCTTGGACGGGATGGTGCCCAGGTGGGTGCAGTTGCCGCCGACCTGGCGACGGCTATCGACCATCGCCACCTTGCGTCCTGCTTTGGCAGCATTCATTGCCGCCCCTTCTCCTGCGGGGCCGGAACCCAGCACCACTACGTCGTAGTTGTAGACAGCCATGCGTACTCCTTCAGAACAGGCCCGCGCGCCACATCGGCGGGCGGGGCTACCTCATGTCGCCAGCGGCGCCATGAAAAAATTCGGGTGCAGTCTAATCAAGCTTGAACGCCGCGCACATTAACCCTTGGTCGCGTCGTAGGCTATTTTTCTCTGCACTACATGTCATTTACACAAACCCTGTGGGAGCCGGCCTTGCCGGCGATGGCATCAGCGCAGTGTCAGCGATTGCGCGTCGCCTGCATCGCTGGCAAGGCCAGCTCCCACAAAAACTGGTTACTGCTTGTTCAACTGGGCAAACGCCGGCGTACTGCGGGAGACGAAACCATCGGCAACCCGGGTCACGAACACTGCAGCAATCTCGTGCTGGAGGGCAAATTCCCAGCCCCGCTCAGGCCCGAGGATAAACAACAAGGTCGAATACCCATCGGCCATCAGCGTCGATCGGTCAAACACCGTCACCGCCGCCAGGTCGTGTTTCACCGGTTTACCCAGACGCGCATCGAAGGTGTGCGAATAGCGCTGGCCATTCTCCTCGAAATAATTGCGATAGTCACCGGAGGTAGACACACCAAAACCGTCCACCGCCAGCACTTGCTGGGCAATCTGACGATCATCGCGGGGCAATTCCAGGGCCACGTTCCAGTGACTGCCGTCCGGTTTGCGCCCGATGGCCTTGAGCTCGCCCGTGGCTTCGACCAGCAAATCCGCGACACCCAGGGCTTTTAGCCGCTCCACCAGCAAGTCCACCGCATGCCCGGCAGCGATGCTGTTGAAGTTCACTTCCACCGGCGCATCCTTGCACAGCTGCTCGCCAACTATGCGCAAATGCCCATGCCCGACCCGTTGGCGAGTGGCTGCCAGGGCCTGGGCATCCGGTACTTTTTCACTGCGCGACTGCGGGCCGAAGCCCCACAGGTCGAGCAACGGCTCCACGGTCAGGTCAAACGCGCCGTCACTCTGCTGCGCCAGTTGCTCGCCAACCCGCACCAGCTCAAGCACATCAGCCGGCATTGGCTGGCAACTGTTCGCTGGCAGTCTGTTAAAGGCTTCGGTCAACGAATCACTGCGGTAGGTGGAAAAGCGCTTATCGATGCCCTCGAGAATCCGCTCCACCTCGCGCCTGACCTGCTCCGGCGCCGGGCCCCGGGGTGTACGCACATACTGCACGGTATAGCTGCTGCCCATGGTCGGGCCGCTGATGCGCTCGAGACTGTCGCCTTGCCCGCATCCGGCCAGGCTCAGCAACACGCCTGTCAACACTGCCTTGCGCATCCAACCTCCTGGAGAAATTCAGGCAAAAAAAACGGGAACCCTGAGGTTCCCGTCTTTCACGACCAAGCCAAGCTTAGCGTGGGAAAGCAGGCGGATTGACGCCAGCCATGTCTTCCATCACGCGCACTACCTGGCAGCTGTAACCGAATTCGTTGTCGTACCAGACGTACAGGACAACACGGTTATCGTTGCAGATGGTGGCTTCGGCATCGACCACACCGGCGTGGCGCGAGCCGACGAAGTCGGTGGAGACCACTTCCTGGGAGCTCACGTAGTCGATCTGCTTGTGCAGGTCCGAGTGCATGGCCATCTGGCGCAGGTACTCGTTGATCTCTTCGCGGTTGGTGGCTTTTTCCAGGTTCAGGTTCAGGATGGCCATCGACACGTTCGGCGTAGGTACGCGGATCGCATTGCCGGTCAGCTTGCCCTTGAGCACTGGCAGTGCCTTGGCGGCTGCAGTGGCGGCACCGGTCTCGGTGATTACCATGTTCAGCGGCGCGGCACGGCCACGACGGCTGCCCTTGTGGAAGTTGTCGATCAGGTTCTGGTCGTTGGTGAACGAGTGAACGGTTTCAACGTGACCGTTGATGATACCGAACTTGTCGTTGACCGCCTTCAGCACAGGAACGATGGCGTTGGTGGTGCAGGAAGCCGCGGAGATGATCTTGTCATCGGCGCTGATCTCGCCATGGTTGATGCCGTGCACGATGTTCTTCAGCGCGCCCTTGCCAGGTGCGGTGAGGATCACGCGAGCAGCGCCCGGGCAGGCCAGGTGCTGGCCCAGGCCGTCGGCGTCACGCCATACACCGGTGTTGTCGACGATCAGGGCATTCTCGATGCCGTACTGGGTGTAGTCGACTTCGCTCGGGTTCTTGGCGTAGATAACCTGGATCAGGTTGCCGTTGGCGGTGATGGTGTTGTTGGCTTCGTCGATGGTGATAGTGCCATCGAACGGGCCGTGCACCGAGTCACGACGCAGCAGGCTGGCACGCTTGACCAGATCGTTCTCGGCGCCTTTGCGCACGACGATGGCGCGCAGACGCAGGCCGTCGCCACCACCGGTTTTCTCGATCAGGATACGCGCCAGCAGACGGCCGATACGACCGAAGCCGTACAGCACGACGTCAGTGCCTTTGCGCGCCGAAACGTTTTGCTGGCCAACCACGTCAGCCATTTCTTCACGCACGAACTGCTCGGCGCTACGGCCGTTGCCTTCTTGCTTGAATTTGTTGGCCAGCTTGCCCAGGTCGACCGAAGCGGCGCCCAGTTTCAGCTCGCTCATGGCTTTGAGCAGCGGGAATGTCTCGTGTACAGACAGTTCGGTTTCGTCGGTCTGGCGATGACGGGCAAAGCGGTGTGCTTTGAGGATCGAGATCACCGAGCGGTTGATCAGGCTACGGCCATAGATCGAGCTCACCACATTGTTATTGCGGTAGAGCTGACCGATAAGCGGGATCATCGCTTCTGCAAGCGCTTCACGATCAATCCACTCACCAAGACACTGGTCGGGCTTCTGAGTCACGGGAACCTTCCACATGTAGGGACAGAAAAAAGGGGCTACATTATGACGCCCCGCAGCCCATCGGGCAATGAGCGCCTGTCGCCGGCAATTCACTACATGCTTTTAGCCTGCACAAACCTGACAGCGCGGGCCTGTGCCCGCTACAATTGGCGTCTTTGTCGCAACGCTTGGAGCTCGACCTCCCGTGCCTGTTCTGCGTCTACCGCACCTGCCGGCCACTGCCGGCAAACAAACCTGGGGCAACCTGCCGGGCGCCGCCCTGAGCCTGGCCATTGCCGAAGCGGCCAGTGCCGCCAAACGCTTCACCCTGCTGCTGACCGCCGACAGCCAGAGCGCTGACCGCCTCGAGCAGGAGCTGCGTTTCTTTGCGCCCGAGCTGCCGGTGCTGCCGTTCCCCGATTGGGAAACCCTGCCCTACGACCTGTTCTCGCCGCACCAGGACATCATTTCCCAGCGGATTTCCAGCCTGTACCGGCTGCCGGAGCTCGATCACGGCATTCTCGTGGTACCGATCACCACGGCCCTGCACCGCCTGGCGCCGACGCGCTTCTTGCTCGGCAGCAGCCTGGTCCTGGACATCGGCCAGAAGCTTGATGTCGAGCAGATGCGCACGCGCCTTGAAGCCAGCGGCTACCGCTGTGTCGACACGGTGTACGAGCATGGCGAATTCGCCGTGCGCGGCGCCTTGATCGACCTGTTCCCGATGGGCAGCAAGCTGCCGTACCGCATCGATCTGTTCGATGACGAGATCGAGACCCTGCGTACCTTCGACCCGGAAACCCAGCGTTCGATCGACAAGGTCGACTCGGTGCGGCTGTTGCCGGCCCGCGAGTTCCCGCTGCAAAAAGATGCAGTGACGCGCTTCAAGGCGCGCTTTCGCGAGCGTTTCGATGTCGATTTTCGCCGCTGCCCGATCTTCCAGGACCTGTCCAGCGGCATCACTCCGGCCGGTATCGAGTACTACCTGCCGCTGTTCTTCGAAGACACCTCGACCCTGTTCGACTACCTGCCCCAGGACACCCAGGTGTTCTCCCTGCCGGGCGTCGAGCAGGCTGCCGAGCACTTCTGGAGCGATGTGCGCAACCGTTACGAGGAGCGCCGCATCGACCCGGCACGGCCATTGCTGCCGCCGGCCGAGCTGTTCCTGCCGGTGGAAGACTGCTTCGCCCGGCTGAAAAGCTGGCCACGGGTGGTGGTCAGCCAGGATGACGTCGACAGCGGCGTCGGCCGCGAGCGCTTTGCCGCCCAGGTCCTGCCCAACCTTGCCATCGAAGCCAAGGCCAACCAGCCATTGGCGGCGCTGTCGGGCTTTCTTGAGCAATTCCCCGGCCGCGTGCTGTTCACCGCCGAGTCGGCGGGCCGTCGCGAAGTGCTGCTGGAGCTGCTTGAGCGCCTGAAGCTGCGCCCGCAAACCGTCGACAGCTGGAGCGCCTTCGTTGCCGGCAAGGAGCGCCTGGCAATCACCATCGCGCCGCTGGACGAAGGCCTGCTGCTGGATGAGCCGGCCATTGCCCTGGTCGCCGAGAGCCCGCTGTTCGGTCAGCGGGTGATGCAGCGCCGGCGCCGCGACAAGCGCAGCGACGCCAACAACGATGCGGTGATCAAGAACCTCACCGAGCTGCGCGAAGGCGCGCCGGTGGTGCATATCGACCACGGTGTCGGCCGCTACCTGGGCCTGGCCACCCTGGAGATCGACAACCAGGCCGCCGAGTTCCTCACCCTCGAATACGCCGAGGGCGCCAAGCTCTACGTGCCGGTGGCCAACCTGCACCTGATCGCCCGCTACACCGGTAGCGACGACGCCCTGGCGCCGCTGCACCGGCTCGGCTCCGAAACCTGGCAGAAAGCCAAGCGCAAGGCCGCCGAACAGGTGCGTGACGTGGCCGCCGAACTGCTCGACATCTATGCCCGCCGCGCCGCGCGCAAAGGTTATGCCTTCGCCGACCCGTCGGTGGATTACGCCACCTTCAGCGCCGGTTTCCCCTTCGAGGAAACCCCGGACCAGCAGAGCGCCATCGAAGCGGTGCGCGAGGACATGCTCGCGGCCAAGCCGATGGACCGCCTGGTGTGCGGCGACGTCGGCTTCGGCAAGACCGAAGTGGCCATGCGCGCCGCGTTCATCGCCGTACACGGCGGCCGCCAGGTAGCGATCCTGGTCCCCACCACCCTGCTCGCCCAACAGCACTACAACAGCTTCCGCGACCGCTTTGCCGACTGGCCGGTAACGGTCGAGGTGATGAGCCGCTTCAAGTCGCCCAAGGAAGTCGCCGCTGCGGTGGCGGACCTGGCCGAAGGCAAGATCGACATCGTCATCGGTACCCACAAGCTGTTGCAGGACGACGTCAAGGTCAAGGACCTGGGCCTGGTGATCATCGACGAAGAACACCGTTTCGGCGTGCGCCAGAAAGAGCAGCTCAAGGCCCTGCGCAGCGAGGTGGACATCCTTACCCTGACCGCCACGCCGATCCCGCGCACCCTGAACATGGCCGTGGCCGGCATGCGCGACCTGTCGATCATCGCCACGCCGCCGGCGCGCCGGCTGTCGGTGCGCACCTTCGTCATGGAGCAGAACAAGAGCACGGTCAAGGAAGCACTGCTGCGTGAGCTGCTGCGCGGCGGCCAGGTGTATTACCTGCACAACGATGTGAAGAGCATCGAAAAATGCGCCGCCGACCTTGCCGAGCTGGTACCGGAAGCCCGCATCGGCATCGGCCACGGGCAGATGCGCGAACGCGAACTCGAACAGGTGATGAGCGACTTCTACCACAAGCGCTTCAACGTGCTGATCGCCTCGACCATCATCGAGACCGGCATCGACGTGCCAAGCGCCAACACCATCATCATCGAGCGTGCCGACAAGTTCGGCCTGGCCCAGCTGCACCAGCTGCGCGGCCGGGTCGGGCGCAGCCATCACCAGGCCTATGCCTACCTGCTCACCCCGCCGCGCCAGCAGATCACCCCGGACGCCGAGAAGCGCCTGGAAGCCATCGCCAACACCCAGGACCTGGGGGCTGGCTTCGTCCTGGCCACCAACGACCTGGAAATCCGCGGCGCCGGCGAGCTGCTCGGCGAAGGCCAGAGCGGGCAGATCCAGGCGGTCGGTTTTACCCTGTACATGGAAATGCTCGAGCGCGCGGTCAAGGCCATTCGCAAAGGCACCCAGCCGAACCTCGACCAGCCGCTGGGCGGCGGCCCGGAAATCAACCTGCGTTTGCCGGCGCTGATTCCCGAGGACTACCTGCCGGATGTGCATGCGCGGCTGATCCTCTACAAGCGCATCGCTTCGGCGGTGGACGAAGACGGCCTCAAGGACCTGCAGGTAGAGATGATCGACCGCTTCGGCCTGCTGCCGGAGCCGACCAAGAACCTGGTGCGCCTGACCCTGCTCAAGCTGCAGGCAGAGAAACTCGGCATCAAGAAGGTCGACGCCGGGCCCAATGGCGGCAAGATCGAATTCGAGGCCGAGACCCCGGTCGATCCTCTGGTACTGATCAAGCTGATCCAGGGCCAGCCCAAACGCTACAAGTTCGAAGGCGCCACCCAGTTCAAGTTCCTGGTGCCGATGGAGCGCCCGGAAGAACGCTTCAACAACCTTGAGGCGCTGTTCGAGCGCCTGACCCCACAATCTGCGTGAAGGAAGATCCATGCGTGCAATGCGTAGCCTGACCCTGCTGCTGGCGCTGATTGCCCCGGCGGCATTTGCCGATGGCACTTTTCAGGTCGAAATGATCCTGGTGCGGCAGAACGCCGTGCCGGCAATCACCAGCAAGTCGGCCCCGGAAGACTGGCGCAACGGCGCCCAGGTCGTCGCCGAGGCTGACCTGCGCCAACCGGTACTGAATGACGAGGCGGCCAAGCTTGCGGCCGACCCACAGTACACCGTGCTGCTGCACAAGGCCTGGAAACAGGACGCCGGCACGGTGGCGATCAGCGATGGCGAAGAACACTTCGGCCAGTTCCCCATCGCCGGCAACCTGACCCTCAAGGAAGAGCGTTTCATCGCAGCGGATGCCAACTTCTGGGTCAACCAGTTCGACGGCAACGGCAGCGTGATCCAGAGCGAGCCGCTCAAGCAGAGCAACAGCAACATCAAAAATGGCGAGCTGACCTTTCTCGACGGCGGCCACCTGGCCCTGCTGCTCAAGGTCACAGCCAACCGGCCAGTGAGCGCGCCGACGCCTGCGCCGGAGATGATGGAGCAGTAGCCGGATGCCCGCCCCTGGAAAACTGGCTCGACAGACTGGCCAAGCCGTCAGCAACGTCGGGCGCATGCTGGTGTACGAGCTGGACCTGATGCCAGAGGGCAAAGCCTCGATTACCCCGTACACCTGCAACCGCCGCAAGGATGGCAGTACTACTTTGATCCGGCCGAGGAAAGGATTGGCCGCCTGCGCCACAGCTATGATCAAGTCATTGCTTCGTACCTCGCTTCGGCGCCGGCGGTCCCGCAAAGCCAGGTGGTAAAATTCAGCCACCGGATCCACACCCTCAATCGGCAGATCCCCACCCCCAGAACATTGAGCGAGAAGATCATCGACGGTATTGCCCCCACGCCCCACCTGATTCTGGGCAGCCACGAATTCAGCGCCTACGTGCCGCAAACCGGCAGGATGCAGCGCCAGCACCAGCACCGGGCGGCGCTGTCGTTCAACTATGACGGCATTCGCGCCAGCGGCAGGCAAGGCAAGGAAGTCACCCGCCTGGATGGCACCACCAGCCAACGCATACAGCGCCACACCGAGATCGAAAGCCAGATCCGCCAGACCCTTCAGCGCCTGGGCTTCAAGGTCGCCACCCGGCAAAGCAAGGCCTTGCCGGAGAGCGCCGGCGACCTGCTGGAACTGGCTTCCGAAGCGGCCTGGCTGCGCTTCATGCTCAACGACCTGCCCGCCCTGCGCGAGCAAGGCTGGGAGATCGAGTACACCGACGACTTCGCCTTCAATCTCGCCGAGGTTGACGACTGGTACGCGCAGATCGACGAGGCCAGCGGCCGCGACTGGTTCGACCTGGAACTGGGCATCGAGGTCAATGGCCAGCGCCTGAGCCTGCTGCCGATCCTGCTCAACGTACTGCGCAGCCATCCGGAACTGCTCAACCCGGCGCAATTGCACAAGCGCCGCGATGATGAACAGTTGCTGGTGCAGATTCCCGCCCCTGCGGGCGAAGCACGGCGCAGCCTGCAAGTGGCCCTGCCCTACGGCCGCCTCAAGCCGGTACTGGCAACCCTCGGCGACTTCTACCTGCGTGAGCCCGGTGAAACCAGCGTGCGCCTGCCCACCCTCGACGCCACCCGCCTCAACGCCCTGGAAGACCTGCCGCTGAGCTGGCAAGGCGGCGAGCGGGTACGCGGCCTGGGCGAGCGCCTGCGCGATATCCGCCTGCAGCCGGCGCAAACCCCGGATGGCCTGAATGCTATCCTGCGCCCCTATCAGATCGAAGGCCTGAGCTGGATGCAGGCCCTGCGCGAGCTGGAGGTCGGTGGCATCCTCGCTGACGACATGGGCCTGGGCAAAACCCTGCAGACCCTCGCCCACCTGCTCAGCGAAAAGAACGCCGGGCGCCTGACCCGTCCGGCCATGGTGGTGATGCCCACCAGCCTGATCCCCAACTGGCAGGACGAAGCCGAACGCTTCGCCCCCGGCTTGCGGGTTCTGGCCCTGCAGGGCATCGGCCGGCGCAAGCATTTCGACAACCTGCAGGACTACGACCTGCTGCTGACCACCTATGCCCTGCTGCCCAAGGACCTGGCGCACTTCAAGGGCCTGATGCTGCATGTGCTGATCCTCGACGAGGCGCAGTACATCAAGAGCCCGGGCAGCAAGGCGGCCCAGGCGGCGCGTCAGCTCGAAGCCCGCCAGCGCCTGTGCCTGAGCGGCACGCCGCTGGAAAACCACCTGGGCGAGCTGTGGTCGCTGTTTCACTTCCTGCTGCCTGGCTGGCTGGGTGATGCCAAAGCCTTCAACCGCGACTACCGGGTGCCGATCGAGCGCCAGGGCAATGGCGAACGCCTGCAGCACCTCAACGCCCGGATCAAACCCTTCCTGTTGCGCCGCACCAAGGAACAGGTGGCCACCGAACTGCCGGCCAAGACCGAGATGATCCACTGGGTCGAGCTCAGCGATGCGCAGCGCGACGTGTACGAAACCATGCGCCTGGCCATGGACCAGAAAGTCCGTGCGGAAATCACCCGCAAGGGCGTGGCGCGCAGCCAGATCATCATCCTCGAAGCGCTGCTCAAGCTGCGCCAGGTGTGCTGCGACCTGCGCCTGATCAACAGCGAGGCCTCGACCGCTCGGGGCGCTCATTCAGGCAAGCTTGCGAGCCTGATGGAGATGCTCGAAGAGCTTCTCGCCGAAGGCCGGCGGGTGCTGCTGTTTTCGCAGTTCACCAGCATGCTGCGATTGATCGAGGCAGAGCTGCAGCAACGCGGTATCGCCTACGCCCTGCTGACCGGCGAAACCCGCGATCGCCGGGCGCCGGTGCAGGACTTCCAAAGCGGCCAGCTGCAGATCTTTCTGATCAGCCTCAAGGCCGGCGGCGTTGGCTTGAACCTGACCGCGGCTGACACCGTGATCCACTACGACCCGTGGTGGAACCCGGCAGCGGAAAACCAGGCCACCGACCGCGCTTATCGCATTGGCCAGGAGAAGCCGGTGTTCGTCTACAAGCTGATTACCCGGGGCACGGTGGAAGAGAAGATCCAGCAGTTGCAGCAGGAGAAATCGGCGCTGGCGGCGGGTGTGCTGGATGGACGGCAGGCGGGGGACTGGCGTTTGGCGGCGGAAGATATCGATGCGCTGTTGGCGCCGTTGCCGGGGAAGCGGCACGGCGCTAGTGCGCGGTGAATCCATCGCTGGCAAGCCAGCTCCCACACGGACCCTGTGGGAGCTGGCTTGCCAGCGATGGGCTGCAACGCAGCCCTGCAATCAATCTACCAGTTGAGCTTCCTTGAGCGCCCCAAGCGCCTCCAGCCAGCGCGGCTGTTGACGATAGTCGGTACGGGCAAAGCCCTGCCCGCGCATCTGCGCGATACGTGGCGAAGGTTTGACCTTCAGGCGCTGGGCCGCTGTCAGCGCAAGCTCGGCTGCTGCCCGGTCATTGCACACCAGGCCCATGTCACAGCCGGCGCTCAGCGCCGCCTCGATTCGACTGGCCGCGTCACCGACCACATGGGCACCGGCCATGGACAGGTCGTCACTGAAGATCACCCCATTGAAACCCAACTCGCCGCGCAGGATGTCCTGCAGCCAGCGCCGGGAGAAACCGGCCGGCTGGTTGTCGACCTGTGGATAGATCACATGGGCCGGCATCACCGCCGCCAGCTGCCCACTCAAACGAGTGAACGGCACCAGATCGGCCGCGCGGATCTGCTCCAGGCTGCGCTCATCGGTGGGAATCGCCACATGGGAATCGGCCTCGGCCCAGCCATGGCCGGGGAAATGCTTGCCACAGGCAGCCATGCCCGCGGCGTTCATACCGCGGATAAAGGCACCGGCCAGTAGCGTGGCGCGCTGCGGATCACCTTCGAAGGCGCGGCTGCCGACCACGGCGCTGCGCTGGTGATCGAGGTCCAGCACCGGAGCGAAGCTCAGGTCCAGGCCCACCGCCAGCACTTCGGTGGCCATCAGCCAACCGCATTGCTCGGCCAGGTATTCAGCATTGTCGTTATCGGCAATCGCACGCATCGCCGGCAGGCGTACAAAACCCTGGCGCAGGCGCTGGACCCGACCACCCTCCTGGTCCACCGCCAGGATCAGCTCCGGGCGAATGGCGCGGATCGAAGCGCACAGCTCGCGCACCTGGCGCGGGCATTCGATGTTACGGGCGAAGATAATCAGGCCGGCCACTTCGGGCTGGCGCAAAAGCTGGCGGTCCTCGGCGGTCAGCCAGGTACCGGCGATGTCGACCATCAGGGAGCCTTGCAGGCTGGCACTCATAATTGATCCTTCAGTTGACGCTGATGTGAGCCCATTGGGGGCATGCGGCTTCGTCGATCTGCACCGGGCAATGCACCGGCACCTGGTCGAACAGGCTCAGCAGGTCGGCGTTGCGCAAGCGCACGCAGCCATGGGACAACGGCACGCCCATAGGTTCACTATCGGGAGTGCCATGCAGGTAGATGTAACGACGAAAGGTGTCGACCGGCCCCAGGCGATTGATGCCCGGCTCACAACCGCTGAGCCAGAGTATGCGCGTGAGGATCCAGTCGCGACCGGGAAATTGTTCGTGCAGTTCAGGCGACCAGGTTTCGCCGGTCCAGCGTCGACCTCGCAACACCGCGCCTTGCGCCAGGCCGGCACCGATCTTGGCGCGCACCTGATGGCGCCCACGCGGCGTGCAGCCCGAACCCTTGAGCTCACCGGCACCGTTGCGCGCGGTGGACACCTCAAGACGCAGGCGCAACTGCCCCTGGGCGAACCCATAAAGGCATTGATCAGCGAGGGAAATGTGCAGGAAATCGAGACTGGCCATGGGGCGCTAGCTTAGCCGATGCGGCTCGCCGCGCCCAGCCGTGACGTCAGGCCTTGGCGGCGACCGGGGTGCTGCCGGACTTGCTGCGTGGGCGCAGTTGTGCGGCAGCCATGGCCTCGTCGGTGACGCCACTGTCGGCGCGCATGCCGGCGGCCAGGAACGGCACCATCAGGCGCATGACCTGTTCGATCGAGGTATTGATGCCGAAATCGGTTTCGGCAATGGCGCGCAACGCCTTGATCCCGGACATGCTGAACGCCGCGGCGCCGAGCATGAAATGCACGCGCCAGAACAACTCGATCGGCGGAATACGCGGTGCGGCTTCGTTGACCAGCAGCATGTAGCGGCGGAACACCTTGCCGTACATGTCTTCAAGGTAACGCCGCAGGTGGCCCTGGCTCTGGCTGAAGGCCAGGCCCAGCAGGCGCATGAAGATCGACAGGTCATTGCCGCTGCGTGGCTGCACCACCAGCGCCTGCTCAACCAGCATCTCCAGCAGCTCTTCAAGGGTGGGCTTTTGTTCGGGGCGCGCCTGGCGGCGCTCCAGCTCGCGCTCAAGGCTCGCGCAGAAAGGCCCGAGGAAGCGCGAGAAGACCGCCTGAATAAGGGCCTTCTTCGAACCGAAGTGGTAGTTCACCGCAGCCAGGTTGACGCCGGCCTTGCTGGTGATCAGCCGTAATGAGGTTTCGGCAAAACCTTTTTCCGCGAACAGCTGCTCGGCAGCATCGAGAATGCGTTCTACGGTTTCCGACTGGGCCATGACTACTCCGCCTGACAAACACTTGTTTGAAACATACGTTTCAAAGCGGTGTTTTGTCAAGTCCGTGCAGCCGTTTTGCGGCCATGCGGTCACGTATTAAACCATAGCTGCAAGCCACAAGCTGCAAGCTGCAGGAGCACCCATGCGCCGTTTCTTGAAGCTTGGCGCTTGCAGCTTGCCACCCACTGTATATAATCCCAGTCACTGTATAAAAAGACAGAGCGATCGACATGCTAAAACTGACGCCACGCCAAGCTGAGATTCTGGCTTTTATCAAACGCTGCCTGGAAGACAACGGCTTCCCGCCGACCCGCGCGGAAATCGCCCAGGAACTGGGCTTCAAGTCGCCCAACGCCGCCGAGGAACACCTCAAGGCCCTGGCCCGCAAGGGTGCGATCGAAATGACCCCGGGGGCGTCACGGGGCATTCGCATCCCCGGCTTCGAAGCCAAGCCCGACGACAGCGGCCTGCCGATCATCGGCCGGGTGGCAGCCGGTGCGCCGATCCTCGCCCAGCAACACATCGAAGAATCCTGCAACATCAACCCGGCGTTCTTCAACCCCCGCGCCGACTACCTGCTGCGCGTTCACGGCATGAGCATGAAGGACGTCGGCATCGTCGACGGCGACCTGCTGGCCGTACACACCTGCCGCGAAGCCCGTAACGGCCAGATCGTCGTTGCCCGCATTGGCGATGAAGTCACGGTCAAGCGCTTCAAGCGCGAAGGCAGCAAGGTCTGGCTGATTGCCGAGAACCCCGAATTCGCCCCCATCGAAGTCAACCTGAAAGACCAGGAGCTGGTGATCGAGGGCTTGAGTGTCGGCGTCATACGCCGGTAAAGGAGGCATCATGCAGTTTCCCCCTGCGTCACAGAACGTACCGCTGCAAGCACAATTGCCACTGTTCGAAGCATTCCTGGCCCAGCCGGTGCTGCCCGGACTGAAAAACGCCAAGCCAGCGCCCCACCCCGGCGCGGCCCAGGTTTTCAGCGAGCTGTCTTTGCGTGGCGCACTGGGTAGCTGCCAGAGCCTGCTGGCCCCGATGCTGCGTGAACTGAGCGAGTTGAGCGAAGAACATGACGCCCGCTGGCTAACCCTGATCGCCCCACCCGCCAGCCTGACTCAGGCCTGGCTGCGCGAGGCCGGCCTGAACCGTGAGCGCATCCTGCTGCTGCAACCACGCGGCAACCAGAGCGCACTGCAACTGGCCTGCGACGCCCTGCGCCTGGGCCGTAGCCACACCGTGGTCAGCTGGCTCAACACCGTCAGCAGCAGCGCCCGCCAGCAACTGAGCAATGCAGCTCGCGCTGGAGACGCACAAAGCCTGAACATCCGCCTCGGCTGATACTCAGGTCTGTTTCAACAGTTGATTTCGCCAGGTTTCCTCAGGATGAGGAAGCCGCACAGGCGATCAGTGCAGGACTCGCGGCCCTTCATCGCGATCGATCTCGCCTTCTACCAGCTTGCCAGCCATCTGCACGCCAACACTGAGCATGGCCTTGGCCACTTCCACGTGCTGACCTTGCAAAAAGGCTTTGGCGTCCTCGGAGAAATCCAGGGTTACCAACGAACCCTCGTCCTCGGCGCGGCGCAGCTCGATCCGGCCATCAGGCAACTCGACAATTTCTAGAAAGGACGTTGGCATAAAGGGCTGTTCTCCACGAAAGGCCGGCATTGTACCAGCCACCGCCCCAATCAGCACTCACTCAAGCCTTCACGAAAACGAACCGTGAGGCCCTTGAGATTCTGCCGCCAGCTTTCCAGCTCTTCACGCGACAGCGCTGGCGCCTCGGCTTCATCGAGGCTCACCGCCTGGATCAGCGGCTGGGTAACGTCGGTTTTTGGCGCTTTTTTCGCGACCGGCGGTCGGAACAAATCGGCATAAGCGCTGAGCAGTTGCGCCAGCCAGGTTTCGCGTTGTTCGGCCAGTTCCACCAGTTCGGCCATTTCCGGGATGGCGATGGCTTCAAGGACTTCGCGGGTGAGCAGCAGCTCGGCACGGGGAGCGCCCGCCTGGGATAAGCGGTAAAACCCGGCAATCTCGTGACATAAGCCCAACAGCGCGCCGTAGAGGTGGAACAGCGCCGATTCACGCTCGGCCTGGATCAGCGCCTGGGCATTCATGGCCCGGCTCTCCTGCGCCTTGCCAAGGGCTTCGAGGGCCAGGCCTGCGAAGAAAATCTTCTGGTTGGTGCGGGTGTAGAGTTCCTGGGCCATCTGGGTGCCCTCCGAAAGGCTGCAAGGCGGTCTGTGAGTGTCACGGATTGCCCTGCCCTACTGCAAGTCTAGATGGCGACCGCTTTGCGGTCGATCGCCGGCAAGGCCGGCTCCCACAGAGTCGGCGGCGATTGCACTCCCTGTGGGAGCCGGGCTTGCCGGCGATGGGCCGCGAACAGCGGCCCCAAGCTCGATCAGCGCTTGTCTTCGACCTTCCAGGCATTGCCGTCGTAGAACGCACGCCAGCCAGTCGGCTTGCCATCAACCTCGGTCTGCACGTACTGCTCCTTGGTCTTGCGGCTGTAGCGGATCACCGCCGGGCGACCGTCCGGGTCTTTCTTCGGCGCTTCGCAGAGGAAGTGGTACTTCGGATCGATCTCGTCCTTGTGCGGGATGATCTCGATCACCAGCGGTGCGCGGGTCTCGCGGTTTTTCGGGAACTGACTGGCAGCCAGGAACAACCCCGAAGCGCCGTCACGCAACACGTAGGTGTCGTTGACTTTCTCGCACTTGAGCTCCGGCATCTTCACCGCATCCATCTTCGGCGGCGCCGCCTCGCCGCTCTTGAGCAGCTTGCGGGTGTTCTTGCACTCGGCGTTGGTGCAACCGAAGAACTTGCCGAAACGGCCGGTCTTGAGCTGCATCTCGCTACCGCACTTGTCGCA
Source organism: Pseudomonas sp. JV241A (assembly GCF_900275665.1). NCBI lineage: Bacteria > Pseudomonadati > Pseudomonadota > Gammaproteobacteria > Pseudomonadales > Pseudomonadaceae > Pseudomonas > Pseudomonas sp. JV241A. The sequence continues at coordinate 341,303 of NZ_OPYO01000013.1, read as the reverse complement.
TTCCAGGCTCGGCCCTTCATAGCCCTTGATGCGGTAGTTGCCCTCTTCGATTTCATAGCCGGTGCAGTCCGGGTTGTTACCGCAGATGTGCAGCTTGCGCTTCTCGTCGAGCAGGTAAGCATCCATGGCTGTCGAGCAGATCGGGCAACGGTGCTTGTTGAGCAGCACCCGCGATTCCGATTCACCCTCGTCGTCGGCCGCGATTTCATCGCCCGGGACCAAGTTGACGGTGGCCTTGCAGCGCTCTTTGGGCGGCAGGCTGTAGCCCGAACAGCCAAGGAACACGCCGGTGGAGGCGGTGCGGATCATCATCGGCCGGCCACATTCCTTGCAGGCAATGTTGGTCAGGGTCGGCTGGTTGGCACGCATGCCCTTCTCGCCGTCTTCGGCCAGCTTCAGCTTGTTGCTGAAGTCGCCATAGAACTCGTCCAGCACGTTTTTCCAGTCGCGTTCGCCCTGGGCCACGTCATCGAGGTTCTCTTCCATGCCGGCAGTGAAGCCGTAGTCCATCAGGTTGGAGAAGCTCTCGGACAGGCGCTCGGTGACGATGTCGCCCATCTTCTCGGAGTAGAAGCGGCGGTTGTGCAGGGTCACATAACCGCGATCCTGAATGGTCGAGATGATCGCAGCATAAGTCGAAGGACGACCGATACCGCGTTTTTCCATCTCCTTGACCAGGCTGGCTTCGGAGTAACGCGCTGGTGGCTTGGTGAAATGCTGGCTTGGGTCGATCTGGATCAGCTTGAGCACTTCGCCCTGGTTCATTTCCGGCAGCACATCGTCATCGCCCGGCTTGCTCTGTTGCGGCAGCACGCGGGTGTAACCGTCGAACTTGAGGATACGGCCCTTGGCACGCAGCTCGAAGTTGCCTGCGGTGACGCTGACGGTGGTCGACAGGTACTGCGCCGGTGGCATCTGGCAGGCCAGGAATTGACGCCAGATCAGCTCGTACAGACGCTCGGCATCGCGCTCCATGCCGCTGAGCTTGGTCGGATGGGTGTTGACGTCGGATGGACGAATCGCTTCGTGCGCTTCCTGGGCACCCTCTTTGCTGCCGTAGATGATCGGCGCTTCGGGCAGGTACTTCTTGCCGAACTCGGTTTCGATGTAGCTGCGGGCCATTTCTACCGCATCGACCGAGAGGTTGGTCGAGTCGGTACGCATGTAGGTGATGTAGCCGGCTTCGTACAGACGCTGGGCCATCATCATGGTTTTCTTTACACCGAAGCCCAGGCGGTTGCTCGCGGCCTGCTGCAGGGTCGAGGTGATGAACGGCGCCGACGGCTTGCTGCTGGTCGGGCGGTCTTCACGCTTGGCCACGGTGTAGCTGGACGACTTGAGCTGCGCCAGCGCTGCCATGGCCTGGGCTTCATTCAGCGGCTTGAAGGCTTCGCCGTTCTCGCGGGCCACCTCGAAACGCACCTTGGCGTCCTTGGCAGTACCCAGGTCGGCGTGCACTTCCCAGTATTCCTCGGGGATGAAGGCACGGATCTCGCGCTCACGCTCGACCACCAGCTTCACCGCTACCGACTGCACGCGGCCGGCGGACAGGCCACGGGCGATCTTGGCCCACAGCAGTGGCGAGACCATGTAGCCCACCACGCGATCGAGGAAGCGTCGCGCCTGCTGGGCGTTGACCCGGTCGATATCCAGCTCGCCAGGCTGCGAGAACGCTTCCTGGATAGCTTTCTTGGTGATTTCGTTGAACACCACGCGCTTGTAGCGGCTGTCGTCACCACCGATGGCTTCGCGCAGGTGCCAGGCAATGGCTTCCCCCTCGCGATCCAAGTCGGTTGCGAGATAGATGGTGTCGGCATCCTTGGCCAGGCGACGCAGCTCGTCGATGACCTTCTCCTTGCCCGGGAGAATCTCGTACTTGGCTTTCCAGCCGTGGTCAGGGTCGACACCCATGCGCGCGACCAGCTGCTTGCGCGCCTTCTCTTTCGGCGACAGGGCCGGCGCCTCGCCCGCGGCGGCCTTGCCGCGCTTGGCGGCAGGCTCCTTGCTGGCGCTGGCCGAACCGCTGGTGGGCAGGTCTCGGATATGGCCGATACTCGACTTCACCACGTACTGGCTGCCCAGGTACTTGTTGATGGTCTTGGCCTTAGCCGGGGATTCCACAATGACCAGCGATTTGCCCATGGATCGGAAAATTCCTGAATACTGAAAATAAAAACACGGCAGGTACCTGACGCGGCACCGCTATATATAGTGGCAACAGAGTGAGGTCAAGCGCGGGGCTTTAGCCACCCTTGGCTTCGGACCCGGAAATCAGCCCGGTTTCAGCCTTGACCAAAGCAAAGCGCGGCACTTGCTCGCCGTCAACCTCGACCGACTCGAGAAACATCGAAAGCGGTCGCACCCAAAGGCCGAATTCACCGTACAAGGCCTGGTAGAACACCACCCATTCCTCGGTTTCGGAATGGCGCGCGGCGCCGAACACACGATACTCAGGCCCCTTGTAATGCCGGTATACGCCTGGTTGTATCTGCATGTTGCTCACCCTCTTGAAAAAAAATTCCTGCAAAAACAAAAACCGGGGCACCAGGCCCCGGTTTCCATCCAGCGAACGGTTAAACGCGTTCGAAGACGGTGGTGATGCCTTGGCCCAGGCCGACGCACATGGTCGAAACGCCGAAGGTCCCGCCATTCTGCTTCATGACGTTGAGCAGAGTGCCGGAAATCCGCGCACCGGAGCAACCGAAAGGATGGCCCAGGGCGATGGCGCCGCCGTGCAGGTTAACCTTCTCATCCATCTTGTCGAGCACTTTCAGATCCTTCAGCACTGGCAGGGCCTGTGCGGCGAAGGCTTCGTTGAGCTCGAAGAAGTCGATATCGGCGATAGACAGGCCCGCACGCTTGAGCGCTTTCTGGGTCGCCGGCACCGGACCGTAGCCCATGATTGCCGGGTCGACACCGGCCACGGCCATGGAACGGATCACCGCCAGAGGCTGGATACCGAGGTCCTGGGCACGCTGGGCCGACATGACGATCATGCACGAGGCACCGTCGGTGATCTGCGACGAAGTACCGGCAGTCACGGTACCACCTTTGGGGTTGAAAGCAGGCTTGAGGGCAGCCAGGCTTTCCAGGGTGGTGTCCGGGCGAATGGTTTCGTCGTAGTCGAAGACCTTGAGGAAACCGTTCTCGTCGTAGCCCTGCATCGGGATGATTTCATCCTTGAACTTGCCTTCGACCGTCGCCTTGTGGGCGAGCCGGTGCGAACGCACGCCGAACAGGTCCTGCTGCTCACGGCTGATGCCGTGCATCTTGCCGAGCATTTCGGCAGTCAGGCCCATCATGCCCGAGGCCTTGGCGGCGTACAGCGACATGTGCGGGTTCGGATCGACACCGTGCATCATGCTGACGTGGCCCATGTGCTCGACACCGCCAACGACGAAGACATCACCGTTGCCGGTCATGATCGCCTGCGCGGCGGTGTGCAGCGCGCTCATCGACGAGCCGCACAGACGGCTGACGGTCTGGCCGGCGGCGGTGTGCGGGATCTGGGTCATCAGGGATGCCATGCGGGCGATGTTCCAGCCCTGCTCCAGGGTCTGGTTGACGCAGCCCCAGATGACGTCCTCGACTTCGTTCGGGTCGACCTTGGTGTTGCGTTCCAGCACCTTGCTGATCAGGTGCGCGGACATGTCTTCGGCGCGGGTATTGCGATGCATGCCACCCTTGGAGCGGCCCATCGGGGTGCGACCGAAGTCGACAATCACCACGTCTCTTGGATTCAGGCTCATATATTCACTCTCGCTCTATATCGTTGGGCGCTTAACCGAAGAAGCTCTGGCCATTTTTGGCCATTTCACGCAGCTTCGCGGTGGGGTGATACAGCGGACCCAGATCGGCGTATTTGTCGGCCAGGGCAACGAATTCGGCTACACCGATCGAGTCGATGTAACGCAGCGCGCCGCCACGGAAGGGAGGGAAACCGATACCGTAGACCAGGCCCATGTCGGCTTCGGCGGCGGTGTCGACGATGCCGTCTTCCAGGCAACGAACGGTTTCCAGGCACAGCGGGATCATCATCCAGTTGATGATGTCTTCGTCGCTGACTTCACGCTGCTCGTAGACGATCGGCTTGAGCACTTCGAGGACTGCCGCGTCAGCGACTTTCTTCGGCTTGCCGCGCTTGTCGGTCTCGTAGGCATAGAAGCCCTTGCCGTTCTTCTGGCCCAGGCGCTTGGCTTCGTAGAGCACGTCGATGGCCGAGCGACGGTCATCCTTCATGCGGTCCGGGAAGCCTTCGGCCATGACGTCACGGCCGTGGTGGCCGGTGTCGATGCCGACCACATCCATCAGGTAGGCCGGGCCCATCGGCCAGCCGAATTTTTCCATGATCTTGTCGATGCGCACGAAGTCGACACCGGCGCTGACCAGCTTGGCGAAACCGCCGAAGTACGGGAACAGTACACGGTTTACCAGGAAGCCCGGGCAGTCGTTGACCACGATCGGGTTCTTGCCCATCTTCTTGGCGTAGGCCACGGTGGTGGCGACGGCCACTTCGCTGGACTTCTCGCCACGGATGACTTCGACCAGCGGCATCATGTGCACCGGGTTGAAGAAGTGCATGCCGACGAAGTTTTCCGGACGCTTGAGCGCCTTGGCCAGCAGGTTGATGGAGATGGTCGAGGTGTTGGAAGCCAGGATCGCGCCTTCCTTCACCTGGCCTTCCACTTCAGCCAGCACCGCCTGCTTGACCTTCGGGTTCTCGACCACGGCTTCGACAACGATGTCGACATTGCCGAAGTCGCCGTAGGACAGGGTCGGGCGAATCGCATTCAGCGCTTCGGCCATTTTCGCCGGGGTCAGGCGGCCCTTCTCAACGCGCTTGCCGAGCAGCTTGGAAGCCTCGTTCAGGCCCAGCTGGATGGCGGCTTCGTTGATGTCCTTCATCAGGATCGGGGTGCCCTTGACCGCCGACTGGTAGGCAATACCACCCCCCATGATGCCGGCGCCGAGCACGGCGGCCTGCTTCACGTCGTGAGCGATTTCGTCGTGGGCCTTGGCCTTGCGCTTGAGCTCCTGGTCGTTGAGGAACAGGCCGATCAGGCTCTCGGCAACCGAGGTCTTGGCCAGTTTGGCGAAGCCGGCGGCTTCGACTTCCAGGGCCTTGTCACGACCGAAGTTGGCGGCCTTCTGGATGCTCTTGATCGCTTCGACCGGCGCCGGGTAGTTCGGGCCAGCCTGACCGGCGACGAAACCCTTGGCGGTTTCGAACGACATCATCTGCTCGATGGCGTTGAGCTTGATCTTTTCCAGTTTTGGCTGGCGCTTGGCCTTGTGGTCGAGCTCGCCGCTGATGGCGCGCTTGATCAGGTCCAGGGCCGCAGCCTGCAGCAGCTCAGGAACAACCACGGCATCGACGGCGCCGACTTTCAGCGCGTCTTCAGCACGGTTTTCCTTGCCGGCGGCAATCCACTCGATAGCGTTGTCGGCACCGATGATGCGCGGCAGGCGCACGGTACCGCCAAAGCCCGGGTAGATGCCCAGTTTGACTTCCGGCAGGCCGATCTTGGCGCTGCTGGCCATGACGCGGTAGTCCGCAGCCAGGCACATTTCCAGACCGCCACCCAGGGCGATGCCATTGATCGCGGCAACGGTCGGCACGGCCAGGTCTTCGAAATCGCTGAAAATCCGGTTGGCTTCCAGGTTGCCGGCGACCAGTTCGGCCTCGGGCAGCTTGAAGTTATCGACAAACTCGGTGATGTCCGCGCCGACGATGAACACGTCCTTGCCACTGCTGACAATCACGCCCTTGATCGATGCGTCGGCTTTGATGGTGTCTACAGCCTGACGCAATTCGTTCAGGGTAAGACGGTTGAACTTGTTGACGGACTCACCCTTGAGGTCGAACTTCAGTTCGACGATGCCGCTTTCAAGAGCCTTAACCGTGATGGCTTTACCTTCGTAAATCATCAACTGATCTCCACGATATGGAAGCTGAACTGTACACGCCGATCGCTGATGCAAGAGCCGGCCGGCCTTTGGCCGTTGCTGCCGAACCCTTGCTCCAGGCACACCCGCCAGCGCGATAGTCGGGATTCTGTAAGAGCCGTCTGACAATACAAACGCTCAATTCATACGCCCGTTTGATTTGGGTATGCACACATTCAACGAAAAGATCGCCGTTGTCAAATACCCAAAAGCTGCGTGAAAACGCGACTTTCCGGTCATTTTCTGCTGACAGGGTGGCAAACCGCCGCGCAGGTGATGGCGCGCCATTCAGTGACGCGATAGTGGTCAATGGCTTACACGCGTCGATCTTCGTTCAACGCGAAATCGGCGAGGAGATTTGCAGCAGATAGCTGCGCGATGGCTACACTGGGAGGGATGAAGTATTACGCCGGCCTGCCTGGCCTGTCCGCCCGATCTGCGAATCGGGCTTTTTATTGATAGCGATCAGGCCAGGGCCTTGAGCACCGCGGCAATATCCTGCAATACAGCCGCTTCGCCCCGCTCACCCCAGTACAGGGCAACCATCTGCGGGCCCGCCTCGACCTTGTAGACGCTCTCCGGCAAGCGCGCCAACTGCTCGGCATGCACCGCATCGGTGCAGGGCTCGCGCCACTGATTGAGCCACACACCGGGGGTGGTCTGCCAGTAGCACCAGCTGTCGCTACGGCCCTGGCGCCGCGGCCGCAGGTACTGTGCACAGGGGCTTGGCGGCTCCTTGGGCAGCCAGTGCGGCCACTCCTGGGGCGCCAGCTGCATGGCCAGGCCCATGCGCCGGGCTTCCATGCGCAGGGCCATCTGGCCGCTCTGCTTGCGCGAAGGACGCAGCCAGGCCAGGGGGCTGAGAATCAGCGCAAGGATTGACACCACTACCCAGACCGTCATATCTGTTGTTCCCATAAAGCTTTGCAAATGAGCTGGTTAGCCGGGGTTCGAAGCGATCAGCCTGAAACCGACCATACTTTAACTATCGCGACTGTCAGGAGAGCTTCTCATGCCCTACGAACACATACTGGTTGCCGTCGACCTGACCGAAGAATGCGACCCGGTCATCAAGCGCGCCCGTGAATTGGCCACGCCTGCCGGTACCAAGGTATCCCTGGTACACATTGTCGAGCCCATGGCCATGGCCTTTGGCGGCGACGTGCCGATGGACCTGTCCCAGCTGCAACAGCAACAGTTCGACCAGGCCAAGGAGCGCATGGAACGCCTGTTCAACAAGTACCCGGAAATCAACCGCGGCGATTCGCACCTGACCTACGGCCAGCCGCGCCAGGAAATCCACCAGTTGGCCAAGGACCAGAAGTGCGACCTGATCGTGGTCGGCAGCCATGGCCGCCACGGCCTGGCCCTGTTGCTGGGCTCTACCGCCAACGACGTGCTGCATGGCGCACCCTGCGATGTGCTCGCGGTACGCCTGCAGAAAAAAGCCGAGTAAAACCCTGGCGGGCCCGGCGCAGATTCATGCGCCGGGCCCAGCCCTTCAGCTGTCGAGCTCAGCCCAGCGCTCGACCAGCACATCCAGTTCAGCCTGCATTTTCTCCAGGCTTGCCAGGACGGCACTGGTTTGCTCGATCGGGCGCTGATAGAAGGCCGGGGCAGAAATCTCTTCCTGCACCGCCGCCATCTTCTGCTCCAGTGCGTCGATCTGGCCCGGCAAGGTTTCCAGTTCGCGCTGCAGCTTGTAGCTGAGTTTTTTCTTCGGTGCTTCAGCCGCTGCTGCCGCTACCGGCGCAGGCGCCACGGCCTCGACCACAGCGGTGTTGAGCTCGGACTTGCCCGACTTGCTCTCGGTTACACCGAGCAACTTCGGCGAACCGCCCTGGCGGATCCAGTCCTGGTAACCACCGACGTACTCGCGCACCTTGCCCTCGCCTTCGAACACCAGGGTGCTGGTCACCACGTTGTCGAGGAAGGCCCGGTCGTGGCTGACCATCAGCACGGTACCCTTGAACGCCGACAGCACTTCTTCGAGCAGCTCGAGGGTCTCGACGTCGAGGTCGTTGGTCGGTTCGTCGAGCACCAGCAGGTTGGCCGGCTTGCTGAACAGCTTGGCCAGCAACAGGCGCGCACGCTCGCCACCGGACAGGGCCTTGACCGGGGTCCGGGCGCGCTGCGGGCTGAACAGGAAGTCACCCAGGTAGCTCAGCACGTGACGGCTCTGGCCATCGATGTCGATGAAGTCGCGACCTTCGGCCAAGTTGTCGATCACGGTTTTTTCCAGGTCCAGCTGATGGCGCAGCTGGTCGAAATAGGCCACTTCCAGGCGCGTGCCGGACTCGACCTTGCCGCTGGTGGGCTCAAGATCACCGAGCATCAGCTTGAGCAAGGTGGTCTTGCCGGTACCGTTGGCGCCGAGCAGGCCGATGCGGTCTTCGCGCTGCAGGACCATGGAGAAGTCCTTGACCAGCTGCGGGCCGCCCGGATGGTTGAAGCTGACGTTTTCCAGGACCATCACCTGCTTGCCGGATTTCTCCGCGACATCGAGCATGATGTTGGCCTTGCCCTGGCGCTCGCGGCGTTCGCTGCGCTCGACGCGCAGGGCCTTGAGGGCACGCACGCGGCCTTCGTTACGGGTACGCCGGGCCTTGATGCCCTGGCGGATCCACACTTCTTCCTGGGCCAGCTTCTTGTCGAACAGGGCGTTGGCGGTTTCTTCGGCCGCCAGCGCTGCTTCCTTGTGCACCAGGAAGCTGGCGTAGTCGCCGTTCCAGTCGATCAGGCCGCCGCGGTCCAGTTCGAGGATGCGTGTGGCCAGGTTCTGCAGGAAGGAACGGTCGTGGGTGATGAACAGCACGGCGCCGCCAAACCCGCTGAGGGCATCTTCAAGCCAGGCAATGGCGCCGATGTCCAGGTGGTTGGTCGGTTCATCGAGCAGCAGCAGGTCGGGCTCGGACACCAGCGCCTGGGCCAGCAGCACGCGGCGGCGCCAGCCACCGGAGAGCTCGGCCAGGGTCTTGTCGGCCGGCAACTGCAAGCGGCTCAGGGTGCTGTCGACCAGTTGCTGCAGGCGCCAGCCATCGCGCGACTCGAGGTCGTGCTGGACGTGCATGAGCTTTTCCAGGTCGGCATCGGTATGGATGTTCTGGCTCAGGTGGTGGTATTCGGCCAGCAAGGCGCCGACGCCGTCGAGGCCTTCGGCCACCACGTCGAACACGGTACGGCCGTCGGCCACCGGCAATTCTTGCGGCAGCTCGCCAATCTTCAGGCCCGGGGCACGCCAGACGTCGCCTTCATCAGGCTTCTGATCGCCCTTGACCAGGCGCAGCATGCTCGACTTGCCAGTGCCGTTGCGGCCGATGATGCACACCCGCTCACCACGGGCGATCTGCCAGGACACCTTGTCCAACAACGGCGTGGCGCCGAACGCAAGGGACACATCGCTTAATTTGAGCAGGGTCATGATCTTCTCCAAAAACCGGGCGCGCATTCTACCCGACTTGAGCCGGCTTCACATTAAGCAGCGCGCCCTACGGCACCTTCCGACGACAGGCCGCTTCTTTACAACCAGATACAAGCACAATGCTTTCATCCGCCTGTTGCAACCGGCTAAGCTAAGGCAATGCAACTCCAACAGTGCTGGCTTCGCCGTCACTTTTCATGGTCAAACTGCCCGGAAGTCTCATGCGCAGCCGCCTGTTCCGCCTAGTATCCAGCCTGCTTCTCACTGCCTCGGCGGTGGGTGTAGCCCAGGCCACCGACATCACCCAGCAACGTCAATATTACGATGAAGCCAAACGTGCCCTGGCCAAAGGCGACAAGGGTCCGTACCTGCGTTATGCCGATGCCCTGCGCGACTATCCGTTAACGCCCTACCTGGCCTACGACGAACTGACCGCCCGGCTGAAAACCGCCAGTAACGACGAAATCGAGAAATTCCTCGCCGCCCACGGTGACCTGCCCCAGGCCAACTGGATGAAGCTGCGCTGGTTGCGCTGGCTGGCCGAGCGCGGTGACTGGGCGCCCTTCACCAAGTACTACGATCCAAAACTGAACTTCACCGAACTGGACTGCCTTAATGGTCAGTACCAGCTCAGCCATGGCCAGCGCGCCGAAGGCTATGCCAGCGCAGAAAAACTCTGGCTGGTCGGCAAGTCGCAACCGGCAGCCTGCGATGCGCTGTTCGATCGCTGGGCTGGCGAAGGCCAGCTGACCGAGCAAAAACGCTGGGAGCGCGCCAAGCTGGCTGCGCAAACCCGCAACTATGCGCTGGCCAACACCCTGGTCAAAAGCCTCAACACCCTGGCACCCCAGGGCCGCCTGCTGATCGACGTGGCGCAGAAGCCCGAACTGCTCAACCAGCCCGGACGCTTCACCCCGGTCAACGAGGCGATGTCCGACGTGGTCAGCCTCGGCCTGCGCCGCCTGGCCCGCCAGGACCCGGAGCGGGCCATGAGCCTGCTTGACGATTACGCCAACCGCATGCATTTCTCCCGCGACGAGAAAGTCGCCATCGCCCGCGAAATCGGCCTGACCCTGGCGCGTCGCTACGACCCGCGGGCGCTGGACCTGATGACCCGCTACGACCCGGAGCTGCGTGACAACACCGTCACCGAATGGCGCCTGCGCCTGCTGCTGCGCCTGGGCCGCTGGGAAGATGCCTATGAGCTGACCAAGCGCCTGCCGCAAGACCTCGCTACCAGCAACCGCTGGCGCTACTGGCAGGCGCGCAGCCTGGAGCTTGCGCAGCCGAAGAACCCGCAAATCCCGCTGCTGTACAAAACCGTGGCTCGCGAGCGCGACTTCTACGGCTTCCTCGCCGCCGACCGCTCGCAAACCCCTTACCAGCTGAACAACAAGCCGCTGGTGCTGAGCCAGCAGCTCGTCAACAAGGTGCGCAACACCCCGGGGATCAAGCGCGCGCTGGAATTCCACGCCCGCGGCCAGATCGTCGACGGGCGTCGCGAGTGGTACCACGTCAGCCGTCATTTCAACCGTGACGAGATGGTCGCCCAGGCCAAGCTGGCCTACGACATGCGTTGGTATTTCCCGGCCATTCGGACCATCAGCCAGGCCAAGTACTGGGACGACCTGGACATCCGCTTCCCGATGGCCCACCGCGACACCCTGGTGCGTGAAGCCAAAGTACGCGGCCTGCATTCGAGCTGGGTGTTTGCCATTACCCGCCAGGAAAGCGCATTCATGGAAGATGCGCGCTCAAGTGTCGGTGCCAGCGGCCTGATGCAACTGATGCCGGCCACGGCCAAGGAGACCGCACGCAAGTTCAGCATCCCGCTGGCCACGCCTGCCCAGGTGTTCAACCCGGACAAGAACATCCAGCTGGGCGCCGCCTACCTGAGTCAGGTGCACAGCCAGTTCAACGGCAACCGCGTGCTCGCCTCCGCCGCCTACAACGCCGGCCCCGGCCGGGTGCGCCAGTGGTTGCGCGGTGCCGATCACCTGAGTTTCGATGTCTGGGTCGAGTCGATCCCCTTCGACGAGACACGCCAGTATGTGCAGAACGTACTGTCGTACTCGGTGATCTACGGGCAGAAGCTCAATTCGCCGCAGCCGTTGGTGGACTGGCATGAGCGGTATTTTGACGATCAGTGATCGTCCAGCCCATCGCCGGCAAGGCCGGCTCCCACAATAGATTTGCATGCACCTGTGGGAGCTGGCGTTGCCAGCAATGAGGTCAGTCCAGCCAGCCTATTCGGCGTTGTCCGAATGACGACCGCTTCGCGCTCGATCGCCGGCAAGTCCGGCTCCCACAGGATTGGCAGTGCCCTCAGGGATGGTGCAACTCCTGTGGGAGCGGGCTTGCCCCGCGATAGAAGTCCACAGCCGAACTACTCCAGCACCGTCACCGCCATCCCCACCTCAACCACCCCTGCCCCATCCGCCACCAGGTTCTGGCCAAACAGCACATCCCCTTCCTTCTGCCGGTAGGTGCGCAAGGTCGCCAGCGGTTCACGGTCCGGGCTGCGTTCGCCGGTCTGCGGGTCGATGGTGGTCATGATGCAGCGCTCGCACGGCTTGAGCACACGGAACTCGACCGCGCCGATGCGGATGCGCTTCCAGCCATCCTCGGCGAACGCCGCGCTGCCCTCCACCACCAGGTTGGGGCGAAAGCGCAGCATCTCCAGCGGCCGCCCGACCTTGTCGACCAGTTCATCCAGCGACGCCTGGCCGATCAGCAACAACGGGAAACCATCGGCGAACGCCACGCGGTCGCTGTTCAAACCATAACCGCTGGGCAAATAGCGCGCGCGTTGCTCGGGCACATGCACCAGGCGCACGTCCTTGCCGATGAAATCGCTGAGCCACTGGGCAGCGGCGTCCCCGGCATCCGGGACGCGAAAGCTGTCGCGCCAGATGGTGATGCCGCGCAGGTCGTTATCCGGCTCCGGCACGGCGACGTGCAATGCGGGGTAACCCGGCGCCGCCAGGGTGAGGCTGCCATCGGTGTTGTGCAAGGCCGCCAACTGGCTCATCTGCGGGTACATGCGCTGGGTCAGGAAGCGCCCATTGTCACGCTCCACCAGCAGCCAGCGGCGGTCCCCGCTCAACCCCAGAAGGTCCAGCGAGGAAGTCTGCAGCGCCTCACCGCGCGCTGATTTGAGCGGGTATCGGTACAACGCACTCAGGCGCATCATGACCTGCCTTGTGTCGGTTAAAACCCTAGCTTATACCGACTCAGGCCGTGGCTTCATCCAGCATCAGCCGTTGGCGCACGACATCGACCAACTTGTCGGGCTGGAACTTGGAGAGGAAGTTGTCGCAGCCAACCTTCTTCACCATCGACTCGTTGAAGCTGCCGGACAGCGAGGTGTGCAGCACCACGTAGAGCGCACGCAGACGCGGGTCATTGCGGATCTCGGTGGTCAGTCGGTAGCCGTCCATTTCCGGCATTTCAGCGTCGGTGAAGACCATCAGCAGCTTCTCGCAGACATCCTCGCCGGCATCGGCCCAGCCCTTGAGCATGCGCAACGCCTTGAGGCCATCGCTGGCCACGTGCATCTTCACCCCCAGTTGCGACAAAGTGTCACGCAACTGCGCCAGGGCCACGGTGGAGTCGTCCACCAACAGCACTTCGCGACCTCGGGCACGTGCCAGCACCGGGTCTTCGAGCTTGTCGCGCGACACCTTGGCGCTGTAGGGGACGATTTCCGCCAGCACCTTCTCGACGTCGATGATTTCCACCAGTTGCTCGTCGACCTTGCTGATCGCCGTCAGGTAATGCTGGCGACCGGCACTGGTCGGTGGCGGCATGATGGCTTCCCAGTTCATGTTGACGATGCGGTCGACGCCGCCCACCAGGAAGGCCTGCACCGAACGGTTGTATTCGGTAACGATGATGGTGCTGCCCGGGCCCGGCTCCAGCGGGCGCATGCCGATGGCCTGGGACAGGTCGATTACCGGCAGGGTCTGCCCGCGCAGGTTGACCACGCCGCAGACATACGCATGACGCTGCGGCATCAGGGTCAGCTTGGGCATCTGCAGCACTTCCTGGACCTTGAACACGTTGATCGCGAACAATTGCCGGCCAGCCAGGCGGAACATCAGGATTTCCAGGCGGTTCTCGCCCACCAGCTGCGTTCTTTGGTCTACCGTGTCGAGAATGCCAGCCATCGAAGAGTCCCCAGGTGTGTCAAAAATGAATCCAATGGCCCTGTATCGGCCGCTTGCCACAGAGCTTGACCCCTTGTAGAAAATGCTCTGCAGCCCATTGATGTCATTTTACCATCATGCTTTACTGCACTCACCTCTCCGCTGTCGCAAACGCCCGCAAAGGGTCGTATCGAAGACACCCCATCAGGGAATCCCCTAGTGACAATCGGGTGAGACCTGATGTTCGCAATATCCATAAGCCATTAATGTGACGCCATTCTCATTGCATGAACGGAGTCAGGCTTTTGTCAGCTATCGCCTCATGGTGGCCAGCCCCTGCTCCAGCCCTTCGCGCTGGAGCCAAATGATGGCTAACGACGCACCGCACAACAGCGCCCTGCAGGATTTCCTGGTCGACGCACAGGTGCTGCTGACCAAGGCAGAGGAATGCCTGCTGCACCTGCAACTGATCGACAACGATCCGGATGCCTGCCACTGCCTGAACGACACCTTGGGTACCCTGGTGACGCGGGCACACACCCTTGGCCTGGTCGAGGTCGCCGCCTACAGCCTGCAGTTGCAAACCCTGCTGGAGCCGGCACAGGTGCATCCAGCACTGCAAGGCGAAGCCCTGCAGGCCCTGGAAAGCTGCCTGACCCTGCTGGCCTGGCAACTGGAGCTGATCGATCCGCACACCGGCCGCCTGAGCCTGGACACCGAGGAACAGGTACAGCTGCTCGACACCCTGGCCACCGCCCTGAGCCCAGCAACCGCTCTGACCTGCGCCTCCTGCATCGAAACCCGGTATCCCTGCGAACACCCTGCCCCCTCATTGACTGCGCCACTCACCGCGCAATCCAGTGCACTTTCCTCGCCAGCCAAGGGTAACTAAGGGACATAACAACAATGCCCTGGCGAAGATTATCCGCCCCCCGACGCGGCACACTAACGGCCAACTTAGTGTATTTTCCGGTGCTTCTAGTTAGCCCAAAGAAAACATTGCGCTTAATTGATATCGGACAAGATTGTATTTTCGCAAACTGATGGCAAAGTGCTAGATTTGCAGACAATCGGAACCGCCGTACCAGCCCGTAAAATCTGGCTATTCAGTCAGTTATCAGAGTTCGCGACCAATTGTATTTGAAGTGATACCATGCGCGCTGATGAAGTCATGCACACCTCCCGGCAACCCCAAGACACCGCGCGCAGACTTTCATCGCCGCAACCCCAGCGCCGACATTTAAACGTTATTGAAGGCAATTCGACAAAAGCCTCTAGTTCGACCTTTGCAAGGCTTTCAACAGCGATATTTCAGTGGCTTCATTTCCTATGTTCTCAAGCCTCAAGACACTCAAGCGCTGGCGCCCCGGAGCCTCTCTGCTGCGTTGGGCGACCGCACTGCTGTGCCTGGCTTCGGTTGCAGTCAACCTGGCCCTGTACCTGCTTGAGCAACCGCTGCCGGCCGCCGCCCTGGCCCTGCAGCTGATTGCCCTGCTGAGCATTGCCTGGCAACTGCGCCAGTGGGCCCGCTCGATTGCCCTGCGCCCGGCGGAACTCGCCGATCGGCTGCTCAAGGTGCAGGAAAGCGAGCGCCAGCGCCTTAGCCGCGAGCTGCACGACGATATCGGCCAGATGCTGACCGCCGCCAAGCTCCAGGCCGACTGGCTGCAACGCCGTGCCCCAGCCGAGTTGCAGGAGCACTGCAGCACCTTGCGCAGCACCCTGGACGACACCCTGGCCAATGTTCGCGATGTCTCGGCCATCCTCAACCCAAGGCAACTGTCCAGCCTGGGCCTGGAAGCCAGCCTGCGCGCACATTTGTTGCGCACCCTTGAAAACACCAACGTGCACTGGAGCCTGGAGTGCCGCCAGCGCCTGGGCGGCATCCCCGAAGACATGGCGATTGCCGCCTTTCGAATCACCCAGGAGGCGGTGACCAACATACTGCGCCATGCCAAGGCCAACAACCTGGTGGTGCGCATCCAGCGCCAGTCCGAAGGCCTGGCCCTGTCGATCAGCGATGACGGCCTGGGCTTCTCGCCCGCCAGCAGTCCCGCCGACGAAGGCCAGCGCGGCATGGCCGGAATGCTCGAGCGCGTCGGCCTGCTCAATGGCACACTGTCGGTCAACAGCCAGCCCGGCCTGGGTACCCAGATCGACGCCCTGATTCCCTGGCCTCCCCGCACCCTCGAACGCGCCAAGACAAATAACGCCCCATGACCTGTACATTGCTGTTGGTGGATGACCACTCACTGATCCGCGCAGGTGTTCGTGCGCTGGTGTCCGATATACCTGGCTATGCCGTGATCGGCGAAGCCAACGACGGCAGCCAGGTGCCTGAACTGGTCATGCAACTGGACCCGGATATCGTCCTGCTGGATATTTCCATGCGCTCCACCAGCGGCCTGGACGCCCTGAGCCGGTTACGCGCCCTCGGCTGTCGCTGCAAGGTGCTGATCCTCTCGATGCACACCGACCCTGAGCTGATCATGCAGGCACTGGAAAGCGGCGCCCATGGCTACCTGCTCAAGGACACTACCGCCACCGAGCTTGAGCAGGCACTGGCGGCGCTGCGCGGCAACGAGCGCTACCTGAGCCCGGCGATTGCCCACACGGTGATCAACCAGGCGCTGCTGCGCGCCCAGTCGAGCAAGCCGGAAGCGGTCGAGAATCACAACCTCACCGCCCGCCAACTGGAGATCCTGCGCCTGATCGTGCGCGGCAAATCGACGCGGGAAATCGCCCAGGGCCTGGGCCTGAGCATCAAGACTGTGGAAACCCACCGATCGCAGATCATGAAACGCCTGCAGATCTACGATGTCGCTGGCCTGGTGCTGTTTGCCGTGCGCGAGCAGATCATCAGCCTCGACGACTGAGTAGCGGCGACCCTGGCGGCAAGTGCACCCGCAGGGCCGCCGGCAGCGCCTGAAAGCGCAGGCTGTCGCCCTGCAACGGTTCGCCATCGAGGTTGATGTCCAGGCCTTGCGAGCTTTTGATCTCGACCCACGGCAGGCGCGCGCGGACGAACATGCTGTCCAGGCCCAGGCCATCGCTGAGCAAGCCACGCAGGGTGCCGACCACTTCCTGGGGCGCCGGCAGGATGCTGACATCGAGCATGCCGTCATCGACCTGCGCATCGGGGCACAACACATGTCCGCCACCGGCCTGACGGCCATTGCCGATGCCCAGGGCCAGCAACTCGCCCTGCCATTGAAAATCCGGACCATGCAACTCGACCGAAGCGGCACGCAGCTCGCTGAAGCGCGACAGCCCGGTGAACAGGTACGCCGCGGCGCCCAGAATCTTTTTCAGGTCTTCGGAGGTATTGGCGGTCACCTGGCTGCCGAAACCACCGGTAGCCATGTTCAGAAACACCTGCCCACCGACCTCGCCCAGATCGATGGCCTGCGCCGGCACTTCAAGCAGGGCCAGGGCCTGCCCCGGCTCCAGCGGCACCCCGGCTGCCCTGGCAAAGTCGTTGGCCGTGCCCAGCGGCAACAACACCAGGCTGGCAGCGCAATCGGCACCCGCCATGGCCTCGGCGACGTCGCGCAGCGTGCCATCACCGCCTCCGGCCACCAGGTACGGGTAGCCGGCTGCCAGTGCCTCCTTGACCAGGCGCTGGGCATCACCAGCTTCCCAGGTCAGGCGCACGTCCAGTTGCCAGCCACGCTCACGCAGGGTAGTCACCGCAGCCCGAACCGCTTCATTCATGGCTTGTTTGCCATGCAGGATCATCAATGCCTTTTGCTGCGCCATTTGTGCGTTCCCCGATGAATTGAGCGTCGAATATCTCGACCCTTTCTGGCTTGCCTTTACTGCATTGCACTTAACGATTCAGCGATCTTTCGCACACCATTCATACAAATATCATTGAAAGCTTGGCCGCCGAGGGGCATCATTCGACAAATATTTGGCCTTCATGGACGACGCCAGTGGTAAAAGTCAGTTTATTGACTCATTGCGCAAAAGCCTGCCAGGTTGCTCTGTTTACTTTTGACTCGAGGCTGTGAGATGAGTGTTCTGATCCCTTGCATCATCGCTGGCGGCGCCGGCACCCGCCTGTGGCCGGTCTCCCGGGAGACCATGCCCAAGCCGTTCATGCGCCTGCCCGATGGCCAGAGCCTACTGCAGAAGACCTTCGCCCGCGCCAGCCGGCTGGCCGATGTCGAACGAGTCCTGACCGTGACCAATCGTGAAGTGTTCTTCCGCACCCAGGACGAGTTCCGCCAACTGAACAAAGCCAACCTGGCCCTGGACTACATCCTCGAACCCGTTGGCCGCAACACCGCTGCGGCCATCGCCGCTGCCGCCCTGCACTGCGCCCGGCTGTACGGCGAAGACGCACAGCTGCTGGTGCTGCCGGCCGACCACCTGATAACCGACCTCAGCGCTTTCGACCAGGCGGTCAGCCAGGCCCGGGCGCTGGCTGCCCACGGCTGGCTGACCACCTTCGGCCTGGTACCAACCCGCGCCGAAACCGGTTTTGGTTACATCGAAAAAGGCCAGGCCCTGGACGCCAATGGCTTCAAGGCGGCGCGCTTTGTCGAAAAGCCCGACGCCGAAACCGCACAGCAGTACCTCGACGGTGGTCAGCACCTGTGGAATGCCGGCATGTTCTGCATGCGCGTCGATGCCATCCTCCATGAACTGGAGCAGCACACCCCGCAACTGCTGGCAGCGGTCAATCACTGCCTGGCGCTTAGCCCCTACAAGGAAGGCGCGCGCGAGTGCCAGGTGGAACTGGACCCGGACAGCTTTGCCCAGGTACCGGACATTTCCATCGACTACGCGGTGATGGAGGTTTCGCAACAGGTCGCGGTATTGCCCAGCCAACTGGGCTGGAGCGATATCGGCAGCTGGGAAGCAGTGCGCGAGCTCAAGGCCGGCGACCCTCAGGGCAACCGCTGCACCGGCGAAACCGTGCTGCACGATGTGCGCAATTGCTACATCGACTCGCCGCGGCGCCTGGTCGGCGCGGTGGGCCTGGACAACCTGATCATCATCGACACCCCCGACGCCCTGCTGATCGCCGACGCTGCGCGTAGCCAGGAGGTCAAGGTGATCGCCCAGCAGCTCAAGCGCCAGGGTCACGATGCTTTTCGCCTGCACCGCACCGTCAACCGCCCCTGGGGCACCTACACGGTGCTCGAGGAAGGCCCGCGGTTCAAGATCAAGCGGATCATGGTCCGCCCCGACGCCTCGCTGTCACTGCAGATGCATCACCACCGCAGCGAGCACTGGATCGTGGTCAGCGGCATGGCCTGCGTGACCAATGGTGAAGAGGAATTTCTGCTCGATACCAACGAATCGACCTTCATCAAACCCGGTCGGGTGCACCGCCTGACCAACCCGGGGGTGATCGATCTGGTCATGATTGAAGTACAAAGTGGCGAATACCTGGGCGAGGACGACATCGTGCGCTTTACTGATATCTATGGACGCGCCCCGGAGCCAGCCGCAAGCTGACTGCCACGACGCGTCCATTTTTATTTGCATGCCGTTACCCGCTTGCTCACAGAGGAAAAGGGGTCATGCGCGTACTCTGGACACTACCCTACCTGCCCTGGCCGACCACCAGCGGCGGTAAAACCCGACAATATCACCTGCTGCGCAACCTGGCGCAGCGCGGTCATCGCATCACCTTGCTGGTGCAATCGAAAATCCCCCCCAGCGAGGCCGCGCGACAGGCGTTGGAGCCCTTGCTCGAACGCCTGATCGTGCTTCCCCGGCGCCCCTTGCACAGCCCGCTGAACCTGCTGGCGGCGATCTACGCCAGCTACCCGATGCGCGCCAGCATCAACGGCCTGGCGCCGCACTTGCGCCACTGCTTCGAGCAATTGCTGGAAGAGCCATGGGACGTCATCCAGATCGAACACAGCTACAGCTTCCAACCCTTCGAAAAAGCCCTGCAGGCGCGCGGGCTGCCGTTCGTGCTCAGTGAACACAACATCGAATCCGTCAACGGCGCCGCCTGTCACGACCGTTTGCCGCTGTGGCTGCGGCCATTCAATGCCTTCGATCGCTGGCGCTACCGGCGCTGGGAGAACCGCGTACTCGGCCAGGCCCACGAAGTAGTGGCGGTCAGCCCCACTGACGCCGAGCATATCGGCCAGGTGACTGGCTCACCGGTTTCGGTGGTGATCAACGGCGTTGACTGCGCGCATTACCAGGACATCCAGCCCTCGCTGCACAGCCAGCGCCTGCTGTTTGTCGGTAACTTCGAGTATGGCGCCAACCTTGAGGCCATCGAATGGGCGCTGGAAGACATTCTTCCGCAAGTCTGGCTGAGCAATCCAGCGGTGCGCCTGGCGGTGGTGGGCCACGCCCTGCCACCTAGCTGGAAGCTGCGCTGGAGCGATCCGCGGATCGAATGGGTAGGGTATCTGCCTGACCTGCGCGAAATTCAGCGTCACTCGGCGATCTTCTTCGCCCCGCTGCGTTACGGCGGCGGCTCGAAGATCAAGGTGCTGGAAGCCATGGCCGCCGGGCTGCCGGTGGTGACCACGGCCAAAGGCGTATCAGGCCTGCAGGTGACCCAGGGCGAGCACTACCTGGCCAGCGACGATGGCGACCAGCTGGCCCTGATGATTACCCAGCTGTTGAACCAGCCGTGGCGCCTGCGTCAGATGTCGCAAGCGGCGCGGGAGTTTGTCTGCAGCCGGCACGACTGGAGCGTCGCCGCTGCCCAGCTGGAAAGCGTGCATGCGCGCCCCAGCTTGCGTGCGCCGAGTGGCGCCGCCCTGGTGGGCGGCACCTTGCTCAGCCGCTCAGCCAAGTAGTTCGCTCAAGGGAATGAACTGGACGATATCGCCTTTGCCCGGGGTGTGGCCTTCACGCACCTCGACCAGACCCTCGGCCCAGGCGGCACTGCGCAGCACTCCCGAACTCTGGTTCTTGTAGATCAGCGCACTGCCCTGCTCCAGCCGGCCGCGCAGGTACTCGCGACGACTGCCAGCCTTGGGCCAATCGAAACCGGCCGGCACCGGGAACTGCAGCGGCGTGACCTCGGCAACGCCCTGGCGGCGCAGCAGGTAAGGCCGGGTCAGCAGGCCGAAGGTCACCAGGGTCGAGGCCGGGTTGCCGGGCAAGCCGATGACCGGCACCCCCTTGTAGTGACCGAAGGTCAGTGGCTTGCCGGGCTTGATCGCCAGCTTCCACAGCGACAGCTCGCCCTCTTCACGCAGGGCGATGCCCAGGTAGTCCGCCTCGCCCACCGAAACGCCGCCAGTGGAAAGAATCAGATCGACTTCCTGCAACCCGGCCAGGCAGTCGCGGGTTTTCTCCAGATCGTCGGCCAGAATGCCGGCATCGATCACTTCGCAACCCAAACGTTGCAGCCAGCTGCCGAGCAGGCGGCGGTTGCTGTTGTAGATCTGCCCGGGACCGAGGGGCAAGCCGGGTTCGACAAGCTCGTCACCGGTGGACAGCACCGCCACCTTCACGCGCCGCACCACGGTCAGTTCGGCGCAACCCAGAGAAGCTGCCAGGCCCAGCTCGATCGGCCCGAGGCGCGTGCCGGCGGCCAATACCGCCTCGCCAACCCGGGTCTCCTGCCCTTGCGGGCGAATGTTCTGGCCGATGCGCAGGGGCTCGGTGAAGCGCACACGCTGATCGTCCAGCACTTCGGCGTTTTCCTGCATTTCTACACAATCGGCCCCCACCGGCAGCGGCGCCCCGGTAAAGATCCGCGCACAGGTGCCCGGCAGCAACGGCTCGGGCGAATGCCCGGCAAATACCCGCTGACTGACCGGCAGCGGCTCGCCGGTCCAGTCAGCCAGGCGCAGGGCGTAGCCGTCCATGGCACTGTTGGGCCAAGGCGGCAGGTCAAGGCTCGACACCAGCTCATGGGCCAGCACGCGGCCTTCAGCGGCGGCCAGGGCGACTTGCTCGGTGTCTTTGATCGGCGCGGCTTCGGCCAGCGCCAGCAATTTGCTCAGGGCTTCTTCGACAGGCATCAAGGGTGTGTGCATGGCCGCCTCAACCACGGCTTTCGCAGGGCGCGGCCTGCTTGAGATGGGTGACGAAGTTGCACGGGCGATGACGGGCATCCAGCTGCTCGGCGAGGATGCCGTCCCAACCGGTGCGCACCGCATTGGTCGAGCCCGGCAGGCAGCACACCAGGGTGCCATTGGCCAAGCCCGCCAGGGCCCGGGATTGCACGGTGGAGGTACCGATATCGGCCAGGGAAATGTGCCGGAACAGCTCACCGAAACCATCGACCTGCTTGTCCAGCAGGCAGGCCACTGCCTCGGGTGTGCTGTCACGCCCGGTGAAGCCGGTACCGCCGGTGATCAGCACCACCTGCACTTGCTCATCGGCGATCCAGGTAGCGACCTGGGCGCGGATCTTGTACAGATCGTCCTTGAGCAGCACCCGCGCCGCCAGGGCGTGGCCGGCCTCGGTCAAGCGGTCGACGAACACCTGGCCGGAGGTGTCGGTTTCCAGGGTGCGGGTATCGCTGACGGTCAATACGGCAATGTTCAGCGGCACGAAAGGTACATCAGCCTTGGCTTTCATGGGACCTAGAATCCATTGATAGAAACGAATGAGCGGTGTTATATCACAGCCCTGCCCGCCCGCGCCCGCCACCGGCCCAGGCATTGTTGCCGGTCAATAATGCTGGATTGCCGCTATGCTGCAATCTGCACGGAACTTGCGCAGGCGCCACGCGTCTCAAGAAACATTACGCACCATCCTTTACTGGAGAAACACAATGATTCAACGGACTCTTCCCGCTTTCCTGCTCGCCCTGGGTCTTGGCACGCTGGCTGGTTGCGCTTCGCCGACCGTCATCACCCTGAACGACGGCCGCGAGATCCAGGCGGTCGATACTCCGCAATACGATGAAGACTCGGGCTTCTACGAATTCGAACAGCTGGACGGCAAGCGCACCCGCATCAACAAGGATCAGGTCCGCACCGTCAAGGACCTGTGACCTGATCGACAAGCCGCTGTCGGGGGCTTGTCGAGGAGAGAGTTTTGAGTAATATTTTCTCCATCGGAGTGTAGCGCAGCCAGGTAGCGCGTCTCGTTCGGGACGAGAAGGCCGCAGGTTCGAATCCTGTCTCTCCGACCAGTTTACTCAGCGAAAAGCCCGCCCACGTGCGGGCTTTTTCGTGCCCGGCAGACGAGCTGCAGTGGCCAGCATTGCGCGGCGGCGGCGCTACCAGCAGAATGCGCGCCTTTCGAATATCGAGGTTGATTCACATGCGTAAGACTCTTGCCGCCCTGACCCTGGGCCTGCTGTGCGCACAAGGCGCCATGGCCGGTGATGGCCAGACCGCTGTAGGCGGTGGCCTGGGTGGTGTACTGGGTAACGTGGTCGGGCAGAAGCTTGGCGGCAGCACCGGTGCGGCCATTGGCGCCGGCGTCGGCGGTGCAGCGGGCAGCGCCATGGGCGCGAAGAAAGGCAACAAGACCAAGGCGGCCATTGGTGGTGGCCTGGGTTCGGCCGGTGGTTCGCTGGTGGGTGGCAAGCTGGGTGGCAGCACCGGGTCGGCGATTGGTGCCGGCCTGGGCGGCGCGGCCGGTGGTGCGCTGGGTAATAACCTGGCGGACAGTCATCGCAAGAAGCGGCACTGATCCACAACCGAGCAGCCCCCAATCGCCGGCAAGGCCGGCTCCCACAGGTGCAAGCCAAATCCACCGTGGGAGCCGGCCTTGCCGGCGATTCTTTTGGCGGGCCAGAAACAAACAAGCCCCTGAACAGGGGCTTGTTTGTTTCCAGCAAAGCGAAAGCTTACAGCGCAGGCTCAGCCTGTACCGCAGCGGTTTCTTCCGGCAGTACCGGAACGTACAGCAGGTTCAGACGCGAGCTGCTCCACTCGCGGGTCTTGTTGGTCAGCTCAAGGTTGTTGTTGAGCTTCTGGCCATAGGTCGGAACGATTTCCTTCAGCTTGGCCTGCCATTCAGGGGTCTTGATGCGATCCTTGAAGGTCTTTTCCAGCACGGTCAGCATGATCGGCGCAGCGGTCGAAGCACCTGGCGAGGCGCCCAGCAGTGCGGCGATGGTGCCGTCCTGGGCAGCAACGACTTCGGTACCGAACTGCAGGATGCCGCCGTGCTCAGGGTCCTTCTTGATCACCTGGACGCGTTGACCGGCCTGCAGCAGTTTCCAGTCTTCGTTCTTGGCATTCGGGAAGTATTCGCGCAGGGCCGCCATGCGGTCATCGAAGCTCAGCATCAACTGACCCATCAGGTAGGTGCTCAGGTCGATGTTGTCGATACCGGCGTGGGTCATCGGCATGATGTTGTGGGTGGTCAGCGCAGCGAACATGTCCAGCAGCGAGCCGTTCTTCAGGAACTTGGTCGAGAAGGTGGCGAACGGGCCGAACAGCAGCACTTCCTTGCCGTCGATCACGCGGGTGTCCAGGTGCGGAACCGACATCGGCGGCGCACCGACCGAAGCCTTGCCGTACAGCTTGGCCTTGTGGCGGGCAACGATGTCCTGGTTGTCGGTCATCAGGAACTGGCCACCGACCGGGAAGCCGGCGTAGCCGTCAGCTTCAGGGATGCCCGATTTCTGCAGCAGCTTCAGGGCGCCACCACCGGCACCGATGAAGACGAACTTGGCCTTGATGCTGCTCTCGACACCCTTGTTGGCCAGGTCAGCGACGACCACGGTCCAGGTGTTGTCGGCATTGCGGACGATGTCGCGCACTTCGTGCTGGACGTGCAGCTTGACGTTGTCATGCTTGGTCAGCGAGGCGATCAGCTGGCGGGTGATCTCGCCGAAGTTGACGTCGGTGCCGATCGGCATGCGGGTAGCGGCGATCTTCTGGTCGGCAGCGCGGCCTTCCATCACGATCGGTACCCACTTCTTGATCTGCTCGTGGTCTTCGGAGTACTCCATGCCACGGAACAGCGAGCTGTGCTGCAGGGCTTCATGACGCTTCTTGAGGAACTCGACGTTCTTGTCGCCCCAGACAAAGCTCATGTGCGGCACGTTGTTGATGAACGACTTCGGGTTGCTCAGCACGTTCTGCTCGACCTGATAGGCCCAGAACTGCTTGGAGATCTCGAACTGCTCGTTGACACCAACGGCCTTGCTGATGTCGATCTTGCCGTCGGCACCTTCGCTGGTGTAGTTCAGCTCGCAGAAGGCAGAGTGACCGGTACCGGCGTTGTTCCAGGCGTTGGAGCTTTCTTCGGCGACCTTGTCCAGGCGCTCGTAGATATCGATCGACCAACCGGGTTCCAGCTCATTGAGGTAGGTACCCAGGCTTGCACTCATGATGCCGCCGCCGATCAGCAGCACGTCTACGGTTTTCTCGGGCTCACTGGGCTTGGAGCAACCGATGACACTCAGGCACAGGAGCGTCAGCAGGATTTTTTTCATAGTTCAATCCAATTGAAGTGAAGTAATTGGCAATGACCGCAGGTCCCGTAGTGCACGCCCGGATTCTTGTTGTTGCTCGCGCAGTCCAAGGCTTAGCGTAGCTGGTGCTCAGGCAATCGGCCTGAACACACGCGCAGTGGATGGCGGCTGGGGTTGTTCGATGGATCGGGAACGGTCGTCACGCCAGACACGGGGCATTGACGCCGGTGTCAGGGTGGGTCGCCTTAAAGCAGGAAGCGGGCCAACTTTTACAAGACCAACGACTAATAGCTAGGACGAGTCGTCGCACCCCAACTTTAACGGTTTAGCTGGCGACAATCCGCCACATTGCCAGCCTCAGGACGCTGGATGTGGCGGATTTCCCCCTTTTTTGCTCAGGCACTCAGGCGCGCGGTCACTTCACCGAGCTGTCCGGACAACCCGTGCAAGTGCTGCCCGGCCTGCTCGGTCTGCTGCACTGCCTGCTGGTTGGTGGTGGCAATGCGGGTGATCTCCACCAGGTTGCGGGATATGTCCTCGGCAACGCTGGTCTGCTCTTCCGCCGCCGTGGCGATCTGCCGGTTCATGTCGCGGATGGCTTCCACCGCCACAGTGATGCGCTGCAGCATCTGCCCGGCCTGCTGCACCTGCTCGGCACCCTCTTCGCTGCGCTGCTGACCACTTTCGATGGCCTTGACCGCTTCCACGGCGCCGGACTGCACGGCGCTGATGATCTGGTTGATTTCGGCAATGGAGGCTGCGGTGCGCTGGGCCAGGCTGCGCACTTCATCGGCGACCACGGCAAAGCCGCGCCCGGCCTCCCCGGCCCGCGCCGCCTCGATGGCGGCATTGAGGGCCAGCAGGTTGGTCTGTTCGGCAATGCCGCGAATCACTTCCAACACCTTGCCAATGCGGCCACTGTCGGCTTCCAGGTGGCGAATCACCGCCGCGGTACTGGCGATTTCCTGGTTGACCCCGGCAATGGTATCGATAGTCGCCTGCATCACCTGCTCACCGGCCTGGGCGCTGTGGTCGGCTTCATCAGCGGCGCGCGCGGCGGCGGCGGCATGGCGGGCGACTTCCTGGGCGGTGGCGGACATCTCGTGCATCGCCGTCGCGACCTGGTCGGTACGCTGGAACTGGTCGTCGGTGCCGCGAGCCATGTTGCCGGCAATGCCGCGCAGGTCGCCACTGGCGCTCTCCAGCTCCCCGGCGTTGCGCTGCAGGCGGCTGAAAGTGTCGGCAAGAAAGTCACGCAGGGTGTTGGCCGCCACCGCCAGCCGCCCCAGCTCATCCTGGCGGTCGCTGGCGACCCGTGCCGCGAAGCGCCCCTGGCTCAACTGGGCCACGTAGTCGATCAAGCCACGGATCGGCTCGATCAGGCTGCGGTTGACCAGCCACAGGCTGAACAGCCCGACCAGCACGGCCGAGCCGAACATCACCAGCAGCCCCAGCCAGACCGTGCGCCCAGCCGACTGGCTGATGGCCTGGGCGCGCGCCTGGGCATCACTGCGCAGCTGCATGACCAGCTCGCTCATCTGCTCACTGGCCGCACGGTCGACGCCCTTTACTGCCTGATCGCCAGCTACCGGATCGCCGCCCGCCGCCAGAAACGCCTGGCGACCGCGTGCATACGCCTCACCCAACTGCCGATGGCTGCCCTTGAGCTGCTCGGCGCGGGCCTTGAGCGGCTGCTCGCTGTGTGCGATCAACTGGTCAAGGATGCCTTGCACCTGCTGTTCGCGGGCCAGGAACTGCTGCCAGTACTTGTCCAGCTCGGCGGGCTGCTTGCCGCGCAGCAGCACGTTCTTCCACTCCTGGACCTGGACCTTGAACTGCAGGTTGGCCTCATCGATCAACTGCGACGCCTGCAACGGCCCGTCGATCAACTGGCCATAGCCACGCACGCTGGACGACAACAACTGAAAGCACACCAGGGCAATCAGCAGGATCGCCAACAGGCTACCGCCGAGCAGGGCGAGAATTTGCACTCTGAGGGATTTACGCAACATCGGAAGAGCCCCGGAACAAGGAATAAGGGAGCGACGCCATCGGCGTCGACCAGGCAAAGACGTCCCTGTCCTCGTTCACTGGCCATAGACGGCAGGCCAAAAAAAAGCTGCCATCGATCGATAGCAGCCAGGTTCGAGCATTACGCAACAGCTGGAGCAAATAGTCTCAAGGGATTGCTACAGAAATGTGACAACCCGCAGCAAGCTGTCACAAATCCGTCACGGTGTTGAACTGCAATGCCGCCAGCCGTGCGTACAACGGGCTCTCGGCAATCAATTGGCGATGCGTGCCGATGGCCACCAAACGGCCTTGGTCGATCACCGCAATGCGATCAGCGTGCTGCACGGTAGCCAGGCGATGGGCGATCACCAGGGTGGTACGCCCGCTCATCAAGGTCGGCAGCGCCTGCTGGATAAGGTGCTCGCTCTGGGCGTCGAGGGCGCTGGTGGCTTCGTCGAGCAACAGGATCGGCGCATCCACCAGCAAGGCCCGGGCGATCGCCAGGCGCTGGCGCTGACCACCCGACAGGCCCAGGCCGGCATCGCCAAGGTGGGTCTGGTAACCATTGGGCAGTTGCAGGATGAACTCATGGGCATGGGCACTGCGCGCGGCGGCCTCGACTTGCTCGACCGTGGCATCGGCGCGTCCGTAGCGGATGTTGTCTTCCACCGTGCCGAAGAACAGCGCCGGGTTCTGCGCGACCAGGGCAAAGTGGCGGCGCAGGTCCTGGGGGTCGAGGTGGCTGAGGTCCTGGCCGTCGAGCAGGATGCGCCCTTGCTGCGGGTCATAAAAACGCAGCAACAGATCAAACAGCGTCGACTTGCCCGCCCCCGACGGCCCGACCAGAGCCAGGGTTTCGCCTGGTTCGACCGTCAGGCTCAGGCCATCGATGGCGGGCGGCGTTGGCCGTGACGGATAGGCGAAACGCACGTCCTGCAACTCGACCCGACCACTGACCCGCGGCGCTGTACGCTGCAGATCGTGCACGGGCGCAACAATCTCGCTGCGCGCCGCCAGCAGTTCGGCAATCCGCTCGGCCGCACCGGCCGCCCGCTGCAACTCACCGATCACTTCGCTGAGGGTGCCGAAAGCACCGCCGACGATCAGGCTGTAGAACACGAAGGCCGCCAGCTCACCGCCGGAAATACGCCCGGCGATCACATCCATGCCACCGACCCAGAGCATCACCCCGACAGCGCCAAGCACCAGCACGATCACCAGGGTGATCAGCCAGGCGCGCTGGAGGATGCGCTTGCGCGCCACAGCAAAGGCCGCCTCGACGGTTGTGCCGAAACGCTGCTGGTCACTGGCCTGGTGGTTGTAAGCCTGCACGGTCTTGATCTGGCCCAGGGTTTCGGCCAAGTAGCTGCCGACGTCGGCGACCCGGTCCTGGCTTTGCCGCGACAAGCTGCGCACGCGTCGGCCGAAAATCAGGATCGGCGCCAGCACCAGCGGTAAGGCCAGCACCACGATACTGGTGAGCTTGGGGTTGGTGACAAACAGCAGGACGATCCCGCCCAGCACCATCAAGGCATTGCGCAGGAACAGCGACAGCGACGAGCCGATCACCGATTGCAGCAAGGTGGTATCGGCGGTCAGCCGCGACTGGATCTCCGAACTGCGGTTACTCTCGAAAAAGCCCGGGTGCAGGTAGATCAGGTGATCGAACACCTGCTGACGGATGTCGGCCACACAGCGCTCGCCAATCCATGACACCAGGTAGAAGCGGCTGAAAGTGCCGATCGCCAGGGCCAGTACCAACAGCAGGAACAGGCCGATGGATTGATTGAGCAGGTGCGGCGACTGGGTCATGAAACCCTGGTCGACCAGAAGGCGGATGCCCTGGCCCATGGACAAGGTGATCGCCGCAGTGACCACCAGGGCCAGCAAGGCCAGCAGCGCCTGCTTGCGGTAAGGGCGGATGAAATACCAACCCAGGCGCATGGCCTGGCGCTGACGGGGAGAAAACCGGTTGAGCATGGGGGTACGCCGTTTGTCCGC
The DNA here is from genome assembly GCF_900275665.1 of Pseudomonas sp. JV241A. NCBI lineage: Bacteria > Pseudomonadati > Pseudomonadota > Gammaproteobacteria > Pseudomonadales > Pseudomonadaceae > Pseudomonas > Pseudomonas sp. JV241A. The sequence continues at coordinate 312,454 of NZ_OPYO01000013.1, read as the reverse complement.
TGTTTGCAGCAGCCTACACCGGACCGCTCGTCCAGCGCCAAGGAACTCCCGGTAATGGCAGGCGTCGGAACCAGAACCTGGGCATATAAGATCCAGGGCACAGCTGACTAGACCGTTTCGGTCTAAAGTACCACTGGAGGTTTACTCGGCTTTCTGGTGGACCGGACGCGTCGCACAGTGATAACCGAAGGAGCTGTCACAGGCCGGTCACGAGGCGATTCTAGTCTGAGCTTGCAACCTGATGAGGAGACAGGAAATGAGCTTGCAACAAGGCAATACCCAGGAAAAACCCGTGCCTAACCCGCAGGCATCGGTAGGCGGCACGATCATCGACAAGGATGGTAACGAAATTACCATCACCGAAGAGATGATCCAGCATGCCTGCGAGGAGCTGGAAAAAAGCCGGGTAGAACTCGCCAAGAAAGACTGACCCACCCGAATTCTTCAACCCGGCGCACGCGCCGGGTTTTTATTGCCCGCGATTCAGACCAGCACGCCGCCCAGGGCCCGAACCATCTGCACCAGCTGCACTGTTTCACCGTGCAAGCGAACGGCCAGGCCTTCGATCTCGCGGCGCGGCGGATAGTGTTTGCGCAGGCTGTCGAAGGCGGCTTTCTGCAGCGCCGGGTCGCGGCTCAAGCTACGGCGAAAATCGGCATCGTCACGGCGCGGGTCATACACCGCGCGGCACAGGGTGGCCAGGGCCCAGGCCGGATCGGTCTCGGCCTGCAGGGTGATTTCGGCCAGCCACGGCTGAGGCAACAGATCGGCCAGGCGTACCTGCTCAGGCTCGCCACGCCAGGCACAGAAGGCCTGGTAGATCTGCGCCGTACCGCGCTGCTTGCCGTCCAGGCTGTAGCCGGCAATATGTGGGGTGGCGATCACGCAGAGGTCGGCCAGGGCCAGGTCGACCTGGGGCTCACCTTCCCAGACATCAAGCACCGCCTGGATATCATCGCGCTCGCGCAGTAGCTGGCGCAGGGCTGGGTTGTCGACCACCGGGCCACGGCTGGCATTGATCAACCAGGCGCCGGGGCGCAGGCGGGCCAGTTGCTCCTGGCCAAGCAGGTGCCAGGTCGGCAGCTCGCCGCTGCGGGTCAGCGGGGTGTGCAGGCTGATCACATCGCACTGCTCAAGGATCTGCTCCAGGCTCACATAATCGCCGCCTTCGCGCGCCTGACGCGGCGGATCACAGACCAGCACCTGCCAGCCCAGACCACGCAGCACCTCGACCAGGCGCCCTCCCACCTCACCGGCGCCCACCACCCCATAGGTGCGTGCAGGCAAGCTGGCGCCGTCGAGCTCGGCCAGGGTCAGCAGGCTGCCCAGCACATAATCCACCACGCCGCGGGCATTGCAGCCTGGCGCGCTGGACCAGTGAATACCCGCCTCGGCGAAATAATCCAGGGCCAGGTGATCGGTGCCGATGGTGCAGGTGCCGACAAACTTCACCTGGCTGCCGTCGAGCAGAGCGCGGTCGACCTTGGTTACCGAACGCACCAGCAGCACGTCGGCATCCTTGACGCAGGCGGCATCGATCGCACGCCCGGGGTAGCGGCGGATCTCGCCGAAGCCGGCAAAGAAGGCATCGAGCAGCGGGATATTCTCGTCAGCAACAATCAGCATGGCGCTCTCCTATCGGGGTGCGCAGTGTAGGCCGATACGGGTGGGCTGATCCACAGGCAGGCGAGGTTCCTGACTACTGCGTCAAGGCGTAGACTAGCCGGCTTTGCCCATCTTTTATGTGGACACCTGCCTTGTGACACCGATGACCGCCGATACCCAAACCCCCTCCCTGTCGCGCCCGGCGCGGATCCGCACCGAGCTGCGCGACCTGCTGATGCTGGCGACGCCGATCATCATCGCCCAGCTCGCGACTACCGCCATGGGCTTTGTCGATGCGGTAATGGCCGGCCGGGTCAGCGCGCGTGACCTGGCAGCAGTGGCCCTGGGCAACTCGATCTGGATCCCGGTGTACCTGCTGATGACCGGCACCCTGCTGGCAACCACGCCCAAGGTCGCCCAGCGCTATGGCGCCGGCCAGCACGCCGAGATCGGCCCGCTGGTGCGCCAGGCCCTGTGGCTGGCCTTGAGCGTCGGCCTGATCGCCAGCGGCCTGCTGCTCAGCGCCGAGCCGATCCTGCAGGTGATGAAAGTCGACCCGCAGCTGGTGGCGCCGAGCATGGGCTATTTGCAGGGCATTGCCTTCGGCTTCCCGGGCGTCGCCCTTTATTACGTGTTGCGCTGCTACAGCGATGCCCTGGGGCGCACTCGGCCAAGCATGGTCATCGGCCTGTCCGGCCTGCTGCTGAACATTCCGCTGAACTATGTGCTGATTTACGGCCACTTCGGCCTGCCGGCCCTGGGCGGCGTCGGTTGCGGCTGGGCCAGCGGCATCGTCATGTGGTTCATGGCCCTGAGCATGGCCGCCTGGACCCGCTGGGCCCCGGCCTATGCCATGAGCCGGGTGCTGGTGCGTGTCGACAAGCCGCAATGGCCGGTGATCAAGCGCCTGGTCGGGGTCGGCCTGCCGATCGGCATCGCGGTGTTCGCCGAGTCGAGCATCTTCGCGGTGATAGCCCTGCTGATCGGCAGCCTCGGCCCTACCGTGGTTGCCGGGCACCAGATTGCCCTGAACATCAGCTCGCTGCTGTTCATGATTCCGTATTCGCTGGGGATGGCGGTGACCGTACGGGTTGGCCAGGCCGTGGGCGCCGGGCTGCCCCGCCAGGCGCGCTTCGCCGCCCTCGTTGGCCTGGGCGCGGCGCTAGTGTTTGCCTGCTTCTCGGCCAGCTTGATCCTGCTGATGCGCGAGCCGATCGCCTCGATCTACACCCCGGATACGGCAGTGATCCAGATTGCCGCGATGCTGATCGTGTATGCCGCGCTGTATCAGTTCTCCGACGCCATCCAGGTGATCGCTGCCGGCGCCCTGCGCGGCTACCAGGACACCCGGGTAACCATGATCCTGACCCTGTTCGCCTACTGGGGGATCGGCTTGCCGGTGGGTTATGTGCTGGGCCTGACCGACCTGTTCGGCCCGGCCAGCGGCCCTAACGGCTTGTGGGAAGGCCTGATTGCCGGCCTGACCTGCGCGGCGCTGATGCTGGCGATCCGCCTGGCGCGTAGCAGCGCCAAACACATTCGCCGGGCCGAAAAGCGCTAGTCGAGCTTCTTGCGGATCCAGTACAGGTAAGTGCCCGCCTCTTCCTGCTGCTGGACCAGCTGGTGGTCGAGGAACACGCAGAACTTGGGGATATCGCGACGGGTCGAGGGATCGGTGGCGATCACCTTGAGCAAGCCGCCGGGGGCCAGGTCGCGAATGTGCTGGTGCAGCATCATCACCGGCTCCGGGCAGTTCAGGCCGGTGGCGTCGAGGGTGGCGTCGGGGGTGAGGTCAGTCATGTAGAACTCCGGAAACAATCAGCTATTGTCGCTCATGCACGCGGCAGGGTCATCTTCGCTGGCCTGATCGCCGGCAACGCCGGCTCCCACAGGTTTTGCAGCCACCCTTGCCCCTGTGGGAGCTGGCTTTGCCAGCGATGGCCTCAGCGCGGTTTCAGATCCAGGCGACGCAGGTGGCAGGTCACCTCTTCGCGGTCGTGATACAGCTGCTTGCAGCCAATCGACACCTTGACCTTGCGCGCCTTGAAGCCTTCCTCGATGCGTTCGAGCAAGCGCCGCACTTCAGCATAACGCTGCTTCATCGGCAGCTTGAGGTTGACCACCGCCTCCCGGCACAGGCCCTCGCCCAACCAGGTTTCCAGCAAGGCGGCACTGCGCGCCGGCTTCTCGACGATGTCGCAAACCATCCAGTCCACGATCTGCTTGGGCTTGTAGGTAAACCCGTCGGCCATCAGGTGCTGGACCAGGCCGGTGTCCATCAGGCTTTCGGCCATCGGCCCGTTGTCGATGGCCGTTACCAGCATGCCGCGCTTGACCAGTTGATAGGTCCAGCCACCTGGCGCCGCGCCGAGGTCAACCCCGGTCATGTCATCGGACAGCCGCGCATCCCACTGGTCACGGGGGATGAAATGGTGCCAGGCCTCTTCCAGCTTCAGGGTCGAACGGCTCGGTGCCTCGCGGGGGAACTTCAGGCGCGGGATGCCCATCGGCCACATCGCCGAGTTGTCCGCCGCCGCCAGGCCGACAAACACCCGTCGACCGCTGACGAAAGTCAGCAGCAAACGTGGTTTGTGCGCATCCTCGACCAGTCGCCCGGCCTTGCTCAAGGCTTTGCGCAGCGGCACTTCGAACTTGCGGCAGAAGGTCGAAAGCTCCTTGCCGTCGTTGGTGTCCATCACCTCCAGCCACAGGCTGCCGCACTGCGGATAATCGGCCAGGGCCTCGAGCAGGACACTGATGCGGTCGGTTTCCGGCAGTTCGATGAAAGTACCGCGGGCCCATTGCCGGGGGAAAATCAGCTGGGCAAAACGCAGCTCGCGCATCAGTTGCTCGGCGCCTTCGGCGTCGTTGCAAATGAATTCGGCGCAGGCGCTCTGCGGCTTGGCCTTGGCGTAGCCGGCGACGTTCAGGCGTGCGGCGTGCTCGGCGATTTCGGCACAGACTTCACTTTCGAAACCGGGCCGGCAATGCATAAACAGGGTATTCATCTTCACTCCAGGACGGCTGGCGCCCAATCACGCCAACCCTGACCGGGCGCAATACGCAGCGCCGGTAAATCGGCGAATGATAAAGGAAGTTCGGAACCTGCGACACGTCCCGCCGGTCCAGTACATGGTCAGGTCCGCCAAACAGGGCTAACCTGACCGTTCAGCCAGGTCCGTGCCGTGCGGACTGTCACAGAGGCGGTGAACCGGCGACAGCAGGGAAGATTGCCGTTCACCGGCGCAGAAGGAGTTGGTAATGCCCTCGCTCGATAGCCTGAAAACCCTCAAGACCCTGACGGTCGATGATCGTCTCTACCACTATTACAGCCTACCCGACGCCGCCCTCAGCCTCGGCGACCTGCAGCGCCTGCCGATGTCGCTGAAAGTGCTGCTGGAAAACCTGCTGCGCTGGGAAGATGGCAAGACCGTCACCAGCGGCGACCTCTCGGCGCTGGCCAACTGGCTCAAAGAGCGGCGTTCCGACCGCGAGATCCAGTACCGCCCGGCACGGGTACTGATGCAGGACTTCACCGGCGTTCCGGCCGTCGTCGACCTGGCCGCCATGCGCGCGGCCATGGCCAAGGCCGGCGGCGACCCGCAGCGGATCAACCCGTTATCGCCGGTTGACCTGGTCATCGACCACTCGGTGATGGTCGACCGCTACGCCAGCCAACAGGCCTTTGCCCAGAACGTCGACATCGAAATGCAGCGCAACGGCGAACGCTATGCCTTCCTGCGCTGGGGCCAGAACGCCTTCGACAACTTCAGCGTGGTGCCGCCGGGCACTGGCATCTGCCACCAGGTCAACCTTGAGTACCTGGGCCGCACCGTCTGGACCCGTGAAGAAGACGGGCGCACCTACGCCTTCCCCGACACCCTGGTCGGCACCGACTCGCACACCACCATGATCAACGGCCTGGGCGTGCTGGGCTGGGGCGTGGGCGGCATCGAGGCCGAGGCGGCCATGCTCGGCCAACCGGTGTCGATGCTGATCCCTGAAGTGATCGGCTTCAAGCTGACCGGCAAGCTGCGTGAAGGCATCACCGCCACCGACCTGGTGCTGACCGTGACGCAGATGCTGCGCAAAAAAGGCGTGGTCGGCAAATTCGTCGAATTCTACGGCGACGGTCTGGCCGACCTGCCACTGGCGGACCGCGCCACCATCGCCAACATGGCACCGGAATACGGCGCCACCTGCGGCTTCTTCCCGGTCGACCAGATTACCCTCGATTACCTGCGCCTGTCCGGCCGCCCGGAAGCGACAGTTAAACTGGTCGAGGCCTACTGCAAGGCCCAGGGCCTGTGGCGCCTGCCCGGCCAGGAGCCGGTGTTTACCGACACCCTGGCGCTGGACATGAACGAAGTCGAAGCGAGCCTCGCCGGACCAAAGCGCCCGCAAGACCGGGTAGCCCTGTCTAATGTCAGCCAGGCCTTCGATGACTTCATCGGCCTGCAACTCAAGCCGTCGAGCAAGGAAGAAGGCCGCCTGGAAAGCGAAGGCGGTGGCGGCGTGGCAGTGGGCAATGCCGACCAGGCCGGCGAAGTCAGCTACGAATATCAGGGCCAGCAACACCTGCTCAGAAACGGCGCTGTCGTGATCGCCGCCATCACCTCCTGCACCAATACCTCCAACCCCAGCGTGATGATGGCTGCCGGGCTGGTGGCAAAAAAAGCGGTGGAAAAAGGCCTGCAGCGCAAACCCTGGGTCAAGAGCTCCCTGGCCCCCGGCTCCAAGGTGGTGACCGACTACTACAAGGCTGCCGGCCTGACCCAGTATCTGGATGCCCTGGGCTTCGACCTGGTCGGCTACGGCTGCACCACTTGTATCGGCAACTCCGGCCCGCTGGACGAAGCCATCGAAAAAGCCATCACCAGCGCCGACCTCACCGTCGCCTCGGTACTGTCGGGCAACCGCAACTTCGAGGGCCGCGTGCACCCGCTGGTGAAAACCAACTGGCTGGCCTCACCGCCACTGGTGGTCGCCTATGCCCTGGCCGGCAGCGTGCGCATCGATATCAGCCGCGAACCGCTGGGTATCGGCAAAGATGGCCAGCCGGTGTACCTGCGCGACATCTGGCCAAGCCAGCGGGAAATCGCCGACGCCGTGGCCAGCGTCGATACCGCGATGTTCCACAAGGAGTATGCCGAGGTGTTCGCCGGCGACGCCCAGTGGCAAGCCATCGAGGTACCGCAGGCGGCCACTTATGTATGGCAGGACGATTCCACCTACATCCAGCATCCGCCATTTTTCGACGACATTACCGGACCGCTGCCGGTGATCGAGGATGTCCACGGCGCCCGGGTGCTGGCGCTGCTGGGCGACTCGGTGACCACCGACCACATCTCCCCGGCCGGCAACATTAAGGCCGACAGCCCGGCCGGACGTTACCTGCGTGAAAAAGGCGTGGAACCCCGCGACTTCAACTCCTATGGCTCACGCCGCGGCAACCATGAAGTAATGATGCGCGGCACCTTCGCCAATATCCGCATCCGCAACGAAATGCTCGGCGGTGAAGAAGGCGGGAACACCCTGTATGTGCCCACGGGCGAGAAGCTGGCGATCTACGACGCGGCCATGCGCTACCAGGCCGACGGCACGCCACTGGTGGTGATTGCCGGCCAGGAGTACGGCACCGGTTCCAGCCGCGACTGGGCCGCCAAGGGCACCAACCTGCTGGGGGTCAAGGCGGTACTGGCCGAGAGCTTCGAACGTATCCACCGCTCCAACCTGGTTGGCATGGGCGTGCTGCCGCTGCAGTTCAAGCCCGGGCAGAACCGCAAGAGCCTGGCCCTGGACGGCCGCGAGCGTATCGATATCCTCGGCCTGAGCCATGCCCAGGTGCAGCCGCACATGACCCTGAACCTGAAAATCACCCGCGAGGATGGTCGCCAGGAACAGATCGAGGTCCTGTGCCGGATCGACACGCTCAATGAAGTGGAGTACTTCAAGGCGGGGGGTATCCTCCACTATGTGCTGCGGCAATTGATCGCAGCCTGAAGTGATGGCCCGGTCCCTGGTGACCGGGCCTTTGCCTTATGCAGCAGACAACGTAGGATAAGCAGTAATGGCCAAAGGATGGCCGAAAGGCGTGTCTCCGACCGCGGCAGCGCAGTCGAAGGGTTCACGTTGTGCTTTTCAAAGGATTTCTCATGCTTGCCCCGCAATGGATCGGCCTGGCGCTGCTCGGCCTCGGTTACATCTTCGCCCTGTTCAAAGGCAACCTCGGCCTGCTGGCCCTGCCCACCCTGATTGCCCTGCTTTGCGCCGGCTTGCTGGTACGCCGTGCCAGCCTGTGGCAAAAGCTGGTCGGCCATGCCCTGTTCGTGCTGCTGGCCATCGCCCTGGCCCTGCATATGCTGCCGGGCTTCAGCGGCGCCAAGGTCATCGACAAGGTGCGCTTTAGCAGCGACGCCCTACCCTTCTCCATGTACCTGAACCTCGACAAGCCGCTGATCGGCTTCTGGCTGCTGTTGGCCTGTCCTTGGGTACTGGCGCTGAAGAACAAGCGCCCATTCGCCAGCCTCGCCCTGACGTTGCCGTTGGTTATCGTGGTGTGCCTGGGCGGCGCCTGGCTGCTGGGAATGGTTGCCTGGGCGCCGAAGTGGCCAGAGCAGGGCTGGATCTGGGCCCTGAACAATCTGTTGCTGGTGTGCCTGACCGAAGAACTGCTGTTTCGCGGTTACATCCAGGGCGGCCTGCAACGCTTGCTGAAAAACCAGAACCTGGCCCTGCTGCTGGCCGCGACGCTGTTCGGCCTGGCCCACCTGGGTGGCGGCTGGCAATGGGTGCTGCTGGCCGGCCTTGCCGGTGTCGGCTATGGCCTGGCTTACCGATATGGCGGCCTTTTCGCTGCGCTACTGTGCCATTTCGGCCTGAACCTGGCGCACTTTGCCGGCTTCAGTTACCCGATGCTGGCACCGCTGTGAACATGCGGTCATTAGCTGACTTTTGTGTCAAAAACATGAAAGAATGCAGCTAATTTGTTGAACTTTGCACGAATGACTTAGCGCAGGTCAGATCAAGACTCCTTGATCGAAATCAAGCCCTGCAAATATTCATTCAACAAAACCCCCGGCGTGCCGATACCTTTCGAAAGCCTTGCGGATTGAACAGCTAATGCGTAACAACCAGCCGATTACCCAACGCGAACGGACTTTCCCAGCTCAGCAACGGTTGATTTCGACCACTGATGCCAAGGGCGTGATCACCTACTGCAACGACGCCTTCGTCGAGATCAGCGGCTTCTCCCGCGAGGAGCTGATGCGCGCGCCGCACAACCTGGTGCGTCACCCGGATGTGCCGCCGGCCGTGTTCGCGCACATGTGGACCACGCTCAAGCAAGGCCTGCCGTGGATGGGCATCGTCAAGAACCGCTGCAAGTCGGGTGATCATTACTGGGTCAACGCCTATGTCACGCCGGTGTTCGAGAAGAACCAGGTCGTGGGCTTCGAATCGGTGCGAGTCAAGCCGAGCGCCGAGCAAGTGCGTCGCGCCGAGGCCTTGTACCAGCGCATCAACCAGGGCAAACCGGCGATTCCGCACCGCGACAAGTGGCTGCCGGTAGTGCAGGACTGGCTGCCGTTCATTCTGGTCAGCCAGATCGGCTTTTTGATCGGCAACTGGCTGGGGCATTCCTGGGGCTTCGCCCTGGCCGCCGGCCTCTCGGTACCGCTCGGCCTGCTGGGCCTGAGCTGGCAGCAACGCGGCCTCAAGCGCCTGCTGCGCCTGGCCGAACAGACCACTTCCGACCCGCTGATCGCGCAGATGTATACCGACAGCCGCGGCGTGCAGGCGCGCCTGGAAATGGCCATGCTCAGCCAGGACGCGCGGATGAAGACCTGCCTGACCCGCCTGCAGGACACCGCCGAGCACCTCAACGAACAGGCACGCCAGTCCGACACCCTGGCCCACAACAGCTCCTCGGGCCTGGAGCGCCAGCGGGTGGAGACCGAGCAGGTCGCCGCCGCCGTCAACCAGATGGCCGCCACCACCCAGGAAGTGGCCAACCACGTGCAGCGCACTGCCGACGCCACCCAGGAAGCCAATCGCCTGACCGGGCGCGGCCGCGACATCGCCGGAGAAACCCGCGAGGCCATCCAGCGCCTGTCGGCTGCCGTCGGCGAGACCGGCCTGACCGTGACCCAGCTGGCCCGCGACAGCGACGAGATCGGTGGCGTGGTCGATGTGATCAAGGGCATTGCCGACCAGACCAACCTGCTGGCCTTGAACGCCGCCATCGAAGCGGCCCGAGCCGGCGAGATGGGCCGCGGCTTTGCCGTGGTGGCCGACGAGGTGCGCCAGCTGGCGCAACGCACCGCCGAGTCCACCGGGCAGATCCACGGCCTGATCGCCAAGCTGCAACAGACCGCCAACAGCGCCGTGCAGACCATGGAAACCGGTCACCGCCAGGCCGAAGAAGGCGTTGCGCGGGTAATGGAAGCCGACCAGGCCCTGGTAGGTATCAGCGAAGCTGTGGCCAATATCACCGACATGGCCACGCAAATTGCCGCTGCCACCGAGGAGCAGACTGCGGTTGCCGACGAAATCAGCCGCAACATCAGCACCATCGCCCAGCTGGCCGACCAGACCTCGGAACAGGCCCAGCATTCGGCGCTGCTCAGCGAAGAGCTGACCCGCACCGCTACCACCCAGTACTCGCTGGTGGAGCGCTTCAACCGCTAAGCCTCACCGCGCATCGCCACTGGCGGTGCGCGGCTCCCCGCCCTACCAGTCGAGCGTCAGCCGGCTTTCGAAGTAACGTTCTTCACCGCTCAATGGGTCGTTGAAACGCAGGCTCTGCGCCAACAGCTTCAACGGTTTGTTGTAGTCATCCTGCTCCTGGGCGATGTCCGGATAGAACGGATCATTGCAGATACTCGCGCCCAGGGCGGTCATGTGCACCCGCAGCTGGTGGGTTTTGCCAGTGACCGGCGAGAGACCGTAGCGCCACAGCTCGCCGTTCTTCTCCAGCACCTGGGCCAGGGTTTCGCTGTTGCTTACCCCTTCGACTTCCTGCATGCGAAAAAATGGCTCGCCGTTGACCAGGCGGCTCTTGTGCACCAGCGGAAACTCACGCTCGGGCAAGGCGCGTGCAATGGCCTGGTAGCGCTTGTCGATCTGCCGGTTGGGGAATAGCGACTGATAGGCCGAACGACTCTGGGGGTTGGCCGAGAACAGCACCAGCCCGGCAGTGTGCCGGTCAATGCGGTGCAAGGGCACCAGATTGGGATTGTCGAGGCGGCGGATCAGCCGGCGCAGCAAGGTCTGTTCGACGTACTCGCCGGTCGGGGTGACCGGCAGGAAATGCGGCTTGTCCGCCACCACCAGGTGCTCATCGATGTGCAGGATGGACTCTTCGACCGGGATCGGCTTTTCGTTTGGCACTTCGCGAAAATAATGGATGCGCAGACCCGGACGGTAGGCAAGCGTGGCGCTGATCGGCGCGCCCTGAGCGTCCAGCACCCGGCCACGGGCGATGCGATCGAGCCACTGCTCGCGGCCGATGGCCTTGAAGTGCTCGCTCAAGCAATCGACTACCGTCACCCAGTTGCCGGGCGGCAGGCACACGGTGCTGGCTTGATGCTGAGCCGGATCGAAGGGAGGCGTGGCCATGGGAACACTCTGGACAGATGGACCGGCCATTATCCCCCATGCTCGCCCGCTCAGCCAGCTTCGGCAGCCGCAGCCTCGGTAAACTCCTTGAGCCAGCGCAGCACCTCGACCGCCTCCCAGCGGCTGGGGTCGTAGAGGGCGTACAACAATCCCTGGTATCCGACCACATCCAGTGGCCGGTGGTAGCCGGCGCGCTGGAACAGGGCTTCGATCTCGGCGAAACAGGTGTTGAAGTGCACTTTATTGAACGGCGTCTTGCCTTCCAGCACCAGGCCGTCAAGGCGCAACTCGAGCACCGCTTCACTCACGACCTCGACAGCCATGCGATTGACGGAGTATTTCAGTTGTTCGACATTGACCATTGATCCGGACCCTCGACGCAAGCGTCATCCCTGTACTGTATTTATATACAGCATATTCAGAGATGTCGTCTGCGTCAATCAGACTGCAGCTGTCAGACCAGACCTGGGAGATAGCCGGACCCTTTGCGCACCGTGAGCAATTGACGGCGCGGCCGGCCCGCAGCAAGGCTCAGGTGCACCCATTGGTCGTACTCGAGAATCAACTGGTCGAACTGCAGGTTGCTGTCGGCCACCCGTCGCGCCAGCGCTGCCGGCGTCAGCCCGGGCACATTGAAGTCAGCTGCCAGCCCTTCGGTATGCGCACTGGCGGCGGAGCCGCCAATCACCGCGTTGAGTTCGACCGAGCGAAAGCCGCTGCTGACCAGCACCGGCGCGCCCACCAGCTCGCGGACCTGTTCGAGCGTCGCGCAGAGGCGGCGCAGGTTGTCCAGGGCGCGGCTGTCGGGCTGGTTATCGATGTCCTGGCGTGCTGCGGTCTCCGAGAGGGTCATTTCCTCGAGGGTGAAGTGTTCGGTCAGGTACATGGTGCCGCTCCTTGGCGAGGTAAGAGAAGCCAAGGATTGTCCACATCAGCACAGCGTTGCGCACGACGGGAAAGATACCCGCCAAGACCGAACCATCACCCCAGGAAGGTCACGACCTGCTCGGCATCGAAGGGCCAGCGCAGCTCGGCCCCGGTATCGCAACGGCGCAACACCGGAATGAGCAGGCCATAGGTGTCGATCATCCCCTCGTGCTCGGCGATATCGACCAGTTCGACCAACAGGCCATGGTCGACAAACGGCATCAGCAGCGCCTCGGCCACTTCGCACAGGTGACAGCCCAGGGTGCCGAACAATTGGCATTCAGGTGGCATTTATGGGTACCAGCAACTGTAGGAACGGATCATTATTCTAGGTCTGCAATCGGGGCCAGTCGAGCGCCGCCCCTGAAACCGGCCAATGACATTGAAGTGCTGATGCACATCAACGGCCAAATGGCGTAAGTCGTTCAGACTTAATGGTTTTTTCGCTGTTTTCGCAAGGGAGTGTTTTGTGTTTGCCAACCTGTTGATCATCCTGGCCTCATCGCTGGTCGTCATCGCGTTCTTCCGGCGCCTGAAGTTGCCGCCGGTACTTGGCTATTTGTGTGTCGGCCTGTTCGTCGGCCCTACCGCCCTGGACTGGGTCAACGAAAGTGAAGAGCTGCCGGACCTGGCTGAAATGGGCGTGGTCTTTTTGCTGTTTTCCCTGGGACTGGAATTTTCCCTGTCGAAAATGCTCGCCTTGCGCAAGGTGGTGTTTGGCCTCGGCAGCCTGCAGGTGATCTGCACCAGCCTGCTCCTCGCCGGACTGCTGGTTCTGCTCGGCATGCAACCCAACGTGGCCTTGATGCTGGGCGCGGGCCTGGCGCTGTCGTCGACGGCGATCGTCAGCAAGGAGCTGACCAGCCTCGGCGAGATTTTCAGCAGTCATGGTCAGAATGCCATCGGCGTGCTGCTGTTCCAGGACGTGGTGGCAGTGTTGCTGCTGACCCTGGTACCGGTGTTTGCCGGCCAGGGCGGCCAGGCCTGGTACTGGGCTTTGCCGCTGACCCTGGGCAAGACCGTGATCCTCTTCTTCGGCCTGCTGCTGGCCAGCCGCTGGCTGCTGCCGCGGCTGTTCCATGAGGTGGCCAGCTCGCATTCGGCCGAGCTGTTCGTCCTGCTGGCCCTGGTGATCGTGCTGTTGACCGCCTGGTTGACCCACCTGCTGGGCCTGTCGCCGGCCCTGGGCGCGTTCCTCGCCGGCATGTTGCTGGGAGAAAGCAATTACCGCCATCAGATCGAAGCCGATATCCGCCCATTCCGGGACATTTTGCTCGGGCTGTTCTTCGTCAGTATCGGCATGCTCATCGACCTGCAGCTGTTCGCCACCCATGGCTGGCAGCTCCTTGCCCTGACCCTCGCCCTGCTGCTGATCAAAGGCTCTGTGGTGGCCGCACTGGTGCGCTTGCGCGGCAGTGATGCCGAGACCGCCTGGCGCAGCGGCCTGGCCCTGGCCCAGGGCGGCGAGTTCTGTTTCGCCCTGATGGCGCAGATGCAACAGACCCGCCTGCTGCCCGAGGAACTCGGTCACCTGCTGCTGGCCGCGACCTTCTGCTCGATGCTGGTCACCCCGCTGCTGCTGCGGGCCGCTCCGACAATCGCCGCCCGCCTGCACCGCAAGCCCAACCAGGAGGTTCATCTGGAAGAGATCGAAGCACAAAGCGCCGCGATGAACGGCCACGTGCTGATCTGCGGCTACGGCCGCGTCGGCCAGTCGATCGGGCGCTTCCTGCGCCGCGAGGACATCCCCTTCATTGCCCTGGATGACGACCCGGTGCGGGTCCAGGAAGCCGCCGCCGGAGAAAACTGCGTGCACTACGGCGACTCACGCCGCGGCGAACTGCTCACCGCCATCGGCCTTGAGCGCGCGCGCTTGCTGGTGATTGCGGTAGACAAGACCGACATCGCCCTGAGCGTGTTGAAAGCCGCCCGCGAGCGTCATGCCCAGGTGCAGATCCTGGTACGCACCCGCGACGACAGCCAGCGCGACGAATTGCGTGCCGCTGGCGCCACTGCCGTGGTCCCGGAACTGCTGGAGTCGAGCCTGATGCTGGCCTCCCATGCCCTGGTGATGCTCGGCCTGCCACAGGATCAGGTGCAGCAACGGGTAGATGAAGTGCGCAAGACCCGCTACCGGCTGCTGCATGCCTTCTACCATGGCGCCCAGACCAGCCCGGTCGACAGCGAGGGCCTGCCCAAGGCGATGATGCACGCGGTCAACCTCGGCGCCGAAGCCTATGCCTGCGGCCGAACCCTGAGCGATCTGGGCCTGGAACAATTGGGTGTTGAACTGCAGGCCGTGCATCGCCAGGGCGAGGAGCTGAATGTAGACACCGGCACCTGTCTGCACGCGGGCGATGCTGTGCTGGTCAGCGGCCCGCTGAGCGCCGTGGAAGCCTGCGAGGCGCGCTTGCTCGCAGGGCGCTGAACCGTCAGTCCTGGCTGGTGGCGCCGATCTTGTGAATCGACAGGTCGGCGCCGTAGTACTCTTGCTCCTGGCTCAGGCGCAGGCCATGCAACAGCTTGATGCTGCCATACACGGCAAAGCCGCCGAGCAAGGCCACCAGCACCCCGGCCAGGCTGCCGATCAACTGGCTGATCAGGCTGACCCCACCCAGGCCGCCCAAGGCGCTCTGGCCGAAGATCCCGCAGGCAATCCCGCCCCACACTCCGCACAGGCCATGCAGCGGCCACACGCCCAACACGTCATCGATCTTCCAGGTGTTCTGCGCGGCAATAAAGCACCAGACAAACAAGGCTCCGGCAATCGCCCCGGTGGCCAGCGCGCCCACCGGGTGCATCAGGTCAGAACCTGCGCACACCGCCACCAGCCCGGCCAGCGGGCCGTTGTGCAGGAAGCCCGGGTCGTTGCGCCCGACCAGCAAGGCCGCCACGGTGCCGCCGACCATGGCCATCAAGGAGTTGACTGCCACCAGGCCACTGACCCCTTGCAGGGTTTGCGCGCTCATGACGTTGAAGCCGAACCAGCCGACGATCAGAATCCACGACCCCAGGGCCAGGAACGGAATGTTCGACGGCGCAAAAGCCACCAGCTTGCCGTCGCGGTAACGGCCGTTGCGCGGTCCCAGCAGCAATACTGCCGCCAGCGCCAGCCAGCCCCCCATGGCATGCACCACGACGGAGCCGGCAAAGTCATGAAAACCCGCGCCAAAACGCTCCGCCAGCCAGACCTGCATGCCAAAGTTGCCATTCCAGACGATACCTTCGAAAAACGGATAGACGAAGGCGACGATCAGCACCGTGGCGCACAATTGCGGGGCGAAGCGTGCACGCTCGGCGATGCCGCCGGAGATGATCGCCGGGATCGCCGCGGCAAAGGTCAGCAGGAAGAAGAACTTCACCAGGCTGTAGCCATGCTCCTGGCTCAACACCTGTGCCGGCTGCAGAAAACTGACACCGTAGGAAATCCAGTAGCCGATAAAGAAATAGGCCAGGGTCGACACGGCAAAATCGCTGAGAATCTTCGACAAGGCGTTGACCTGGTTCTTGTGCCGCACGGTGCCCACCTCAAGGAAGGCAAAACCTGCGTGCATGGCCAGAACCATCACCGCACCGAGCAGAATGAACAGCGTGTTGGAGCCGTGGACCAGGGTGTCCACTGCGCTTTGCAAATTTTCCATGGAGTAGGCAGGCCTGCAAAAAAGCACCAAGACAGCTCAAAAACACTCCTTCGTGCACCAGTCTGGATCGTCGTTGCGGCCACCTCCCTGGCCGATCCGGGTAGTACGGGAGTTTTTCCTTGGGTTTGTCGTGGATTGGGTTAAGGTTTACAGGTCCGGTATTCGCCCGCGCCCACAATCGGCGCAGGCACCGGCCCCGGCGCACCACGGCAAAGCAAAAGCTGTACCAGCAAATTGCACTTGAACCTTCGCCCGCGCCCACGACTCGAAATAGCCACACACACTGTTAGGGAGAGCCCCATGGCCAGCAAATCGGCAAAGACTGCTCAAGACATATTGATGGCTGACTTCCAGACCCTGGTACGCGATACCGAGAAGCTGCTGGAGCACACTGCAACCCTGGCTGGCGATCAGGCCGACGACCTGCGCGAACAGATCCATGACAGCCTGCTGCGCGCCCGGGAAACCCTGCAACTGACCCAGGATTCGGTCCGCGAACGCGGCCAGGCGGCCCTGAGCGCAACCGAAGACTACGTACAAAGCAACCCCTGGCAGTCGATCGGCATTGCCGCCGGCGTTGGCTTTCTGATCGGCCTCTTGGCCACCCGCCGCTGAGGACCGAGCATGGAAAGCGAACCACTCGCCGGTGCCGGTCCCTCCAGCAAGCGTCTCGGCGCTGCAGTGCTGGGCCTGCTGCATGGCCATGTCGAACTGTTCGGCATCGAACTGCAGGAGCAGAAAGCGCGGACCCTCAGCTTGCTGCTGTTCGCCGGGCTGGCCCTGGTATTTGCCCTGCTGTTGCTGACCGCCCTCTCCGGCCTGGTGCTGGTGATGCTCTGGGACAGTTATCGCCTGGCCGGCATCATTGGCCTGTGCGTGTTCTACGGGCTGGCGGCGCTGTTTTGCGGCCTGCGTCTGAAGGCGGCGGTGTTCGATGAATCGTCACCCTTCAGCTCGACCCTCGAAGAACTTGCCAAGGACCGGGAGCGCCTGTTGCCATGAGCCTGCCTGAACTACCGCAAACCACCAATCGCCGGGAACTGCGCAAGGCCTTGGTGCGCCTGCGCCTGGAGATGCACCGCCAGGAAATTCGCCATGAGTCCGGGCAACTGCTCAACCCCCTCACCCGTTTGCGCTCCATGGGCGACTCACTGCAAGGCGGCCTGGGCATCAAGCACGCGCCGCTGTGGGGCATTGGTGCCGTGGTGCTGCTGGGTTTCCTGACCGGCAAAGGCGCCCGCAGCGGCAGCGTCAGCCGCCTGGTGCGCCTGGGGACCAGCTTGATTCCGTTGTTGAAGCTGGCCATGCAAGGGGCTGGTAGCAAGCGTTAAGTGCAGCGCCTGAACTACGACCGCTGCGCGCTCGATCGCGGGTCAAGCCCGCTCCCACAGATCTGCGCGCTTAGCAAGAGCGAAGCGAATTGTGCTCTTGATCTGCTTTTGATCTTGATCCACCGGCCCCGTTAACCAGAAGGGCCGAGTGGAGGTGTTGCGAAGGGGCTAGTGCGCAGCACCTTCGGCGTTAGCCGAAGTTGCGAAACGTAGAGTTGCTTGCAACTCGTAGTTCGCAATGCCCCGTAGCGACACCGGAACGAGGGGACCCGAAGCGCAGCGTAGGGCCCCTGGTGGGGCAAGAATTTTTGCTTACTTTTTTTCGACTGAAAAAAGTAAGCCGCCGTAAAGGCGGAAGGGGCCCGCAACGCCCATACAGCAAACGGATAAGCTCACAAAGCCACTTGCACCCCCCGACCCAAACCACGAAGCTACCCCCCTGCCCCCCGCACCGGAGAAATGGCCTTGGATTGGCACACCCTGCTCACCCGCGAACGCCTCGGCAAACCCCTGCACAGCCCGGAAGAACTCGGCCGCAGCCCGTTCCACAAAGACCACGACCGGATCATCTTCTCCGGCGCCTTCCGCCGCCTGGGGCGCAAGACCCAGGTGCACCCGGTGTCGAGCAACGACCACATCCACACCCGCCTGACCCACTCCCTGGAAGTCAGCTGCGTCGGCCGCTCACTGGGCATGCGCGTCGGCGAAACCCTGCGCGCCAGCCTGCCGCAGTGGTGCGAACCCAGCGACCTGGGCATGGTCGTGCAGTCAGCGTGCCTGGCTCATGACATCGGCAACCCACCCTTCGGCCACTCCGGCGAGGATGCCATACGCCACTGGTTCCAACAGGCCGCCGGGCGCGGCTGGCTGGATGCGATGAGCGCCGCCGAACGCGGCGATTTTCTCAACTTCGAAGGTAACGCCCAGGGCTTTCGCGTCCTCACCCAACTGGAATACCACCAGTTCGACGGCGGCACGCGGCTGACTTACGCCACGCTGGGTACTTACCTCAAATACCCCTGGACTGCACGTCACGCCGACGCCCTGGGGTACAAGAAACACAAATTTGGCTGCTACCAGAGCGAACTGCCGTTGCTCGAACAGATCGCCCGCAAGCTCGGCCTGCCGCAACTGGAAGAGCAACGCTGGGCCCGTCACCCGTTGGTGTACCTGATGGAGGCGGCCGATGACATCTGCTACGCCCTGATCGACCTTGAAGACGGCCTGGAAATGGACCTGCTCGACTACGCCGAGGTCGAGTCGCTGCTGCTGAGCCTGGTGGGTGACGACCTGCCGGAAACCTACCGCCAGTTGGGCCCGGACGATTCGCGCCGGCGCAAACTGGCGATCCTGCGCGGCAAGGCCATTGAGCACCTGACCAATGCCGCGGCGCGCGCTTTCGTCGAACAACAGGACGCGTTGCTGGCAGGCACACTCAACGGTGACCTGGTCGAGCATATGCACGGCCCGGCCAAACGCTGTGTGCTGCAGGCCAAAGACATCGCACGCAAGAAGATTTTCCAGGACAAGCGCAAGACCCTGCATGAAATCGGCGCCTACACGACCCTGGAGATCCTGCTCAATTCGTTCTGTGGCGCCGCCCTGGAGCAACATGGCGGGCGTACACCCTCGTTCAAGAGCCGGCGGATTCTCGACCTGTTGGGCAAGAACGCGCCGAGCCCGGATGCCTCTCTACACACCTCGTTCCTGCGCATGATCGATTTCATTGCCGGGATGACCGACAGTTATGCCAGTGAAATGGCCCGTGAAATGACCGGCCGCTCGAGCCCGAGCTGATCAACCGCCTGTACTGCCCGGCAACCGGGCAGTACAGGAAATTACTGACACACTTGAAACAAATATAAACAACCCGAAACTTTCGCAACATAACCTTACCATCTATAGCATTGACACCCCTATCTAGCAGAAGCCTCTGTAATCCTATATTTCAAAGTTAGTAGGACTTTTCCTATATATCAATTAACTCACCTCAAGTTCATGTGCGACCTGTTCTTTCTGCGCTAAGGTGCCCCTACCCCTCTGGCACTTTTATGGAAAGTTCAACATGTATTCTGTCTTCATCGTCGACGATCACCCGGTCATCCGCCTGGCGGTGCGCATGCTTCTGGAGAATGAAGGCTATCGAGTGGTCGGTGAATCGGACAACGGCGTAGACGCCATGCAGATGGTCCGCGAATGCCTGCCGGACTTGATCATCCTCGACATCAGCATTCCGCGGCTGGACGGCCTGGAAGTGCTCTCGCGTTTCCATGCCATGGGCATCCCGCTGAAAATCCTGATACTGACCGCACAATCGCCAGCGCTTTTTGCCATTCGTTGCATGCATTCCGGCGCAGCAGGCTATGTGTGCAAACAGGAAGACCTCAGCGAGTTGCTTAGTGCGATAAAAGCGGTGTTATCGGGTTATAACTATTTCCCCAGCCAGGCCATCAATCCGGTACGCAAACACGATGATTCAGCCTCGGACCTGGATCTGTTCAAACAGGTCAATGATCGTGAGCTGATGGTACTGCAACTTTTTGCCCAAGGCAGAAGTAACAAGGAAATTGCCCAGGGCATGTTCCTCAGCAACAAGACGGTCAGCACCTACAAGAAACGACTGATGCAAAAGCTCAAAGCCAGTTCTCTGGTTGAACTGATTGAAATGGCGAAACGCAATGCCCTGGTTTGAGAGCGCCCATGCTCAGGCATAGCCTTACCCTCCTGCTGTGTGCTGTGCTGGCTTGCCTGAGCATTGCCACACGGGCGGACGACGTCGCGGCCACCCCGCTCACCCTGTTCAGCCGTGCCGAGCCAATCGCCATGAAACTGCCCCTGACCCCGGCTCAGCGACTGTGGATCAAAGGCAAGGGCGAGTTACTGCTGGGAACTTCGGCGCCGGATTACCCGCCCTTCGACATGACCGCCAGCGGGCGCGACTACGAAGGCTTGACCGCCGACTTCGCCGGCCTGATCGGCTCGGCCCTGGGCTTGCCGATCAGGGTGCAACGCTACGCCACCCGCCAGGAGGCGGTGAAAGCCCTGGCTCAAGGCCAGATCGACCTGCTGGGCAGCACCAACGGCTACGAGGCAGCCACGCCCGGCATCGCCCTGTCCATCCCCTATGCCGTGGATCAACCGGTACTGGTGACCCGCGAGAACGAAATCCGCCCCCTGGACACCGGCCTGGCAGGCCTGCGCCTGAGCATGGTCTATCACTACCTGCCAATGGATGAGGTACTGGCCAATTACCCTGACGCCACCATCCAGTCCTACCCCTCCTACCAGAACGCACTGAACGCCGTGGCGTTCGATCAGGCCGACGTCTTTCTGGGCGACACCATCTCGACCCACTACCTGATCAATCAAGGCCACCTGCAGAACGTCAAGATGGCCAACTTCGGTAAACATGAGCCGGTCGGTTTCAGCTTCGCCGTGCAGCGCAGCAACCAGATGCTCCTGGAGCTGATCAACGCCACCCTCGACGCGGTGTCCAGCAGTACGCGGGAAAGCCTCTTCAAACGCTGGAGCGCCGGTAGCGATGTACTGCTGACCGACCGCAAACTGCAGCTGTCACAACGCGAAGAGCGCTGGCTGAGCGGCCATCCGGTGGTGCGGGTGGTGGTCAACGAAACCGCCGCGCCACTGACCTTCTTCGACAGCGCCGGCAACTTTCGCGGCATTGCCGCCGACCTGCTGGAACTGATCCGCCTGCGTACCGGCCTGCGTTTCGAAGTGCAGCGAGCCAGTGGAATCAGTGACATGATCGACCGCCTCAACCATGATCAGGCGGATGTCATCGCGGCGATCTCACCCAGCCCGCGTCGTGCCGGAACCCTGGCGATCAGTCGGCCTTATCTGGAAAACTCCTACGTACTGTTGACGCGCAAGGGCGCTGACCAGCCCGATTCCCTGGAGCAGATGACAGGCCGACGCCTGGCCCTGACTCGCGACAGCCCCTTGTACGATGATTTGCGCCAGCGCTTCCCGGGCATCCAGCTGGTCGAGACGGAGAGCACCTTCTACTCCACCTCGCTGCTGGCCAGCGGGCACGTCGATGCGGCCATCACCGCCTTGATCAACGCCAATTTCAGCCTGGCTTCCCAGCGCGACCTGATGATCCGCTCCTCGGTCGGCGCCGAACCCGCCACCTTCGCCATGGCCACTGCCCGGGGCGCCCAGGAACTGGCGTCGATCCTCGACAAGGCATTGCTCAGCATCGCGCCGGAAGAGCTGGGCATCATCAACAGTCGCTGGCGTGGTTACAGCACAGAAACAGACGCCTACTGGCAAAAGTACCAGCGACTGATCCTCCAGGTGGTCCTGGGCACCAGCCTGTTGTTGCTGCTGTCACTGGCCTGGAATGCCTGGATGCGCCGCCAGATCAAGCAACGCGAGGCCGCCGAACGGGCCCTGAACGATCAGCTCGAATTCATGCGCGCCCTGCTCAACGGTACGCCGCATCCGATGTACGTGCGTGATCGCGGCGGCTTGTTGCAGAGTTGTAACGACAGTTATCTGGAAGCGGTAGAAGCGCAGCTTCACGATGTACTGGGTAAAAGCATCCAGGACAGCACCCTGGGCGACAGCTGCTATGCCAGCCAGATACAGGCCGATTACCAGAAGGTCATGCGCGAAGGGATCCCGTTGATCGTTGATCGGCCTTTGCTGCTCAAGGAACGTGAACTGACCATCTACCACTGGATCCTGCCTTACCGTGACTCACTCGGCGAGGTGCAGGGCATTATTGGCGGCTGGATCGACATCAGCGAGCGCCGCCAACTGATCCAGGACCTGCGCCTGGCCAAGCAGCGGGCCGATGACGCCAATCGCGCCAAGAGTGTCTTCCTGGCGACCATCAGCCACGAGATCCGCACACCGATGAACGCCATCATCGGCATGCTCGAACTTACCCTCACGCGCGGCGACCAGGGGCATATCGATCGTCCGGCCATTGAGGTTGCCTACAACTCGGCAAGAGAACTGCTGGCCTTGATCGGCGATATCCTCGACATGGCGCGCATCGAGACCGGGCACCTGAGCCTGGCGCCTGAACCGGTCAACCTGGCGGAACTGGTGGAATCGGTCGGCCGCGTGTTCGATGGCGTGGCCCGACAGAAGGATTTGCGCCTGAGCCTCGAGATTGCCCCCCAGGCCCGCTGTGAGGTGCTGCTCGACCCTTTGCGCTTCAAGCAGATCCTGTCGAACCTGGTCAGCAACGCGATCAAGTTCACCGAGCAGGGCCAGGTCACCGTGCACCTGACCCTGGAACCGGGCCCCGCGCCCGACCAGCCCATCCTGCAGGTAACGGTTCAGGACAGTGGCATCGGTATTCGCGCAGATGACCAGCAGCGCCTGTTCCTGCCCTTTGCCCAGGCCAATCCGGACAGCAATCTGGCCCGTAGCGGCACTGGCCTTGGGCTGGCCATCAGCCATGACCTGTGCCAGTCAATGGGTGGCAACCTGACCTTGCACAGCGTGTTCGGCCAGGGCACCCGCGTGTGCATCAGCATGCCGTTGACCCTGCTGGCCGAAACCTCCAAGCCGGCCCCTGCGGCGCCGCTCCCCAATGCCGTGCTGCCGCCGTTGCGAGTGCTGGTCATCGATGACCATCCGGCCAACCTGCTGCTGATCGCCCAGCAACTGAACTTCCTGGGGCTGGAACATGCCAGTGCCGAAAACGGTCTCAGCGGCCTCAGCGCCTGGCACCAGGGCCACTTCGACGTGGTGATCGTCGACTGCAACATGCCACAGATGAATGGCTACCAGTTTGCCGAAGCGGTGCGGGACCACGAGCGTCAGTATCAATGGCCAGCGTGCACCATCCTCGGCTACACCGCCAACGCCCAACCGGAAGTGCGCGAGCGCTGCCAACAGGTCGGTATGGATGACTGCCTGCTCAAACCCATCAGCCTCAACGCCTTGGGTCAGCGCCTGGCGCAAGCACCCCAGGTGCAGGCGCGCCGCCAGACAGCCGCGCCGATGCCGTTCGACCTGCAGGTTCTGGAGCCGGTGGTGGGTGACAGCGTGCACGATCTGCACCAGTTGCTCAAAGAGCTGTTGCGCAGTTTCAAACGCGACCGCGCCTTGCTCAAGGCTATCGATCCACTCAAGGACGCGCTGCAACTGAGGAACCAGGCGCACAAGATCCTCGGCCCGGCACGGATCATTCAGGCCAACGGCTTGATCAAGGCCTGCGAGCAACTGGAAGCCGATTGCCAGGCCAGCCAGGCGGCGCCTGTACTGGAGCGGCGCCAACGCCAGGTGGTCAGCGTCATGGGCGCCCTGGAAGAAGCGTTGCAGAAGTATCTACACGAACAACCAGCGCAACCGCTTGGATCCCGCGGGAATGCCTGAACAGGCGGCGGGGCTGAAACGAAAACGGCGGCCACTGGGGCCGCCGTTTCATCGGAATCAGGAAGCCGGGTTGATCGGCTTTTCCGGATACCAGGCATCCAGCAGCGGGCTGACTTCGATCTTGGTCAGCTCGTTACGGCCTTTGAGCCAGCTTTCAACAGCTGCGCGCTGCTCTGGAGTGACCGAGCCACGCTCGGCCTTGCAGACCAGACCGAAGTCGTCGCCGCCAACATAGTCCAGACCATTGGCATCCATGGCTTCTTCGAGGAAAGCATCGAGGAAGGCATCAATGGTTTCGTCGGACAGATCTTCCTTGAAACCCAGGTTCAGCTCAAAACCCAGCTCCTGGAATTCATCCACGCAGAGTTTTTTGCGCAGACGGCGGGAACGGTTAGTGGCCATGAAACAATCCTCTTGAGTATTAACGCGCGGCACTTTAGCAGTTTCGCCGGGCCCTTGCCGGAATAAAAGCCGATAAGCTGCAGTGTGATCCTGTATTCACAGGCCCATGGGCGTTCGGCTTGGGGCATAATGCGCGCTATATTTTTCCGTATCGGGGCCTTCACCTTTTTTCGCTCCGTTTTTTTCACCCCTCGCTCGCAGGGTTTTATCGCACATGATCAGATCTCTTCGCCCTCTTCTGCTTGCCGGCCTGCTGATGCCGCTGGCGCTTTCCAGCCACGCGGCTGCGGTCAACACCACGCTTTCGCCAAAAGTGCAGCAGGCATTGAAAACCAACAAACTGCAGGACTCGGCCCTGTCGCTGGTTATGCTGCCGCTCAACGGCCCGGGTACCCCGACCGTGTTCAATGCCGATGTCTCGGTCAACCCGGCCTCGACCATGAAGCTGGTCACCACCTACGCCGCCCTGGAAATGCTCGGCCCAACCCACCAGTGGAAAACCGAGTTCTACAGCGACGGCCCGCTGCGCAATGGCGTGTTGCAGGGCAACCTGTACCTCAAGGGCGGTGGCGACCCGAAACTGAACATGGAAAAGCTCTGGCTGCTGATGCGCGACCTGCGCGCCAACGGCGTGCAGACCATCAGCGGTGACCTGGTGCTCGATCGCAGCCATTTCGTCCAGCCGCAATTGCCGCAGTTCAACGACGACGGCGGTGATGAAAACAAGCCCTTTCTGGTCAAACCCGACTCGCTGCTGATCAACCTCAAGGCCTTGCGCTTCGTTGCCCGCAACGACGGTGGCAAAGTCCTGGTGTCGGTCGAGCCGCCGATCGCCAACATCCGCATCGACAACCAGGTCAAGGCAGTCAATTCCAAGCAGTGCAGCGGTGACGTGCGCTACAACCCGGTGGTACAGGCCGACGGCGTCAGCGTCGTGGTCAGCGGCCAGCTGGGCGATGGCTGCAACTCGCAGACCTACTTGTCGCTGCTCGATCACCCGTCCTACGCCGCCGGTGCCGTGCGCGCCATCTGGAACGAGCTGGGCGGCAGCATCCAGGGCCGCGACCGGGTCGACAACGTCCCGAAGAACGCCCGCCTGCTGGCCCGCGCCTTCTCCCCGGACCTGGTGGAGATCATCCGCGACATCAACAAATACAGTAACAACACCATGGCCCAGCAGCTGTTCCTGAGCCTGGGCGCGCAGTTCCGTACCGATGCCGATGGCGACGACGCCCGCGCCGCCCAGCGTGTGGTGCGCCAGTGGCTGGCGAAAAAAGGCATTACCGCGCCGCACCTGATCATGGAAAACGGCTCGGGCCTGTCCCGCGCCGAACGGGTCAGCACCCGGGAAATGGCCGCCCTGCTGCAGGCCGCCTGGAACAGCCCGTACGCCGCCGAGTTCATCAGCTCGATGCCGCTGGTGGGGATGGACGGCACCATGCGCAAGCGCCTCAAGCGCACTGCCATGACCGGTGAAGCGCACATCAAGACCGGCACCCTGAACACCGTCCGCGCCATCGCCGGTTTCAGCCGCGACAGCAACGGCAATACCTGGGCAGTAGCCGCGATCCTCAACGATCCGAAACCCTGGGGTGCCTCGGCAGTGCTCGACCAGGTCCTGCTCGACCTGTACCGCCAGCCGAAACTGGTCAACCGCACCGCCGCCGTTCAGCCCTGAGCCTGGCTCAGGGCAGTTCGCTCTCGACCCGGTCGCGGCCAGCCTGCTTGGCCGCGTAAACCCCCGAGTCGGCACGCAGCAGCAAGGCATCGGCGCCCTCCCCCGGGCGCCAGCCGGCCACGCCGAAACTCGCCGTGACCACACCGACACCGTCCACCGGCACGCTGCGCAGGCCCTGCCAGAGCTCCATGGCCAGGGTGTAGGCCTGCCCGGCATTGCTGCCCGGGCACAAGACCATGAACTCCTCGCCGCCCAGACGGCAGAACACGTCGGTACGGCGCAGGCGATGATTGATGCGCTGGCACAGGCTGCGCAACACATGATCGCCCACAGCATGGCCGTAGAGGTCGTTGATCCGTTTGAAGTGGTCGATGTCCAGCATGATCACGGCCAGGTCCTGATTGTCGCGCTGGGCCCGCTCGAGCTCGGCTTTGAGCCGCTCCTGAAAGTAACGACGGTTGTGGATGCCGGTCAGCGCGTCGGTCACCGACAGCGCCCGCAGCTCCTCCTCGACGCGCTTCAGATCGGAGATATCCGTCAGGTAGCCATGCCACAAGGTACCGCCCTGATCGGCCGGCTCCGGTGTAGCTTCACCGCGTATCCAGCGCATCCCGGCCACCGGCAGCAGCACTCGGTACTCTTCACGCCAGGGCGTCAGGTGATCGGCGGAATAGCGGATCGAAGCACGCAACTGCGCCAGGTCGTCGGGGTGAATGCGCTCGAACACCGCCGTAGCGTCCTCGCGCAGGCGCTGCGGATCTATCTCGTAGATGTCGCGCAAGCCCTCGCTGGCGTAGCTGAAGCAGGAGCTGCCGTCGGGATCGAGGCGAAACTGATAAATGCCGCCAGGCACCTCGGCGCTGAGTTTTTCCAGTAGCCGGTCACGGGCCGCGAGCGCCTCGTGCACGCGCTTGCGTTCAGTCACGTCGATACAAATGGCCAGGTGCCCGACCCACAGGCCGTGCTCGTCGAGCACCGCGGTGACCAGCATATTGGCCAGCAGGTGGCTGCCATCCTTGCGCAACAGGGTCCACTCGCCCGGTTCGCTCTCGCCCTCCTGGACCGTCTCGGCAAACATCGCCTGAGCCGGACTGACCTCACGGCCGTAGCGCTGGCTCAACGCCCGCGCACGCGTCTGCAGCTCCTGCGGCGATATCAGATCTTCAAGGGTCAGCTGGCCGATGACCTCAGCACTGTGATAGCCGAGCATGCGTTCGGCACCGGCGTTGAAGGTACTGATCACCCCGCGCAGACTGGTGGCAATGATCGCCACCTGGGTGGCGGCATCCAGCACGCTGCGCAGTTGGCTGTGGGTATCACGCAGGGACTGTTCGCTGACGCGCAACTCGGCGGTACGCTGCTCGACCAGGGTCAAGGCCCGCTGGCGCTGGCCGAACAGGCTGAACAGCAAGGCACTGAGCAACAGGCTGAGCAAGCCGCCGAGCAGCACCACGGCGTTGACCGCCGAGGAGCGGTTGGCGTCCATGAACGCCAGGCTGGGCTGGATATCCAGTTGATAGTCATGATCGGCCAGGCGCAACAGGTGGCTGGCGGCCAGATCAGTGTCGGCGCCTTCATTGCCGGACTGGAACAGCACTTCATGCTGGCCTTGCCCGGACAGGTCGAGAATGCGCACCACCAGGTTGTCCTGGCTCGGGCTGGGCAGACCTTCGGCCATCAACTGCTGCAAGCTGATCACCGCCACTACATAGCCGTCAGGGGACGTTGCAGCGTTGCCCGGGGCAAATACCGGTGCAACCATCAGCACCCCGCGCGCGTAGGCCGGGTCGACATTGGTCAGGTTAAGGGGCGCCGAGACGGCCATGCTGCCCGGTTGCCGGGCGCGATCGAGGGCAGCCTGACGCAGCGGCTGGGACAGCATATCCAGCCCCAACGGCTGGGCCTGGCGGCTCAGGGCCTGGGTGTAGAAAACCGGATAATAGAGCGCCCGTTGCGTAGCGACCTGCAAAGTGCCGGCGTCATCGAGTTCGTAGATTGCAAAGGGTTTGCCCAGGAGCTGCGCCGCACTTTGTTCGAATGCAGCACGCGTCTCGCCAGCCACCCGCGGCGCCCAGGCATAGGCCTGGGTGCGGTACAGCAAGGGCTGGGCATAGCCGTTGAACTCGGCGAGGGTAACGCTGGAGGAGAACACGAAAAAACGGCGCAGGCCATCAAGACGCTGCACCTGATCCTCGAAGCGTTCCTCGATACGGCTGTAACGCTCACTGGCCAGCAGTTCGAAACGTTGCCGCAACTGCTGGCGGTACAGGTCATGGGTCGCCAGCGCCAGCAGCGCTGTCAACAGGCTGCCGGCCACAAACGCCACGCCGGCCACCAGCCAGGCGGAAACCTCTTCGCTGACAAAGCCGAGCATCTTCGGACGAGCGGCGTGCATCGACATAGAAAGCACTCAAAACGCCAGCGTCCAGCGGATCGCAGGCTCTGATTGAGTTATAGCCATTAGCCATTAACGAAGCAATCATCGCCCGCGACAATCAGCCGATCAGCGCGCCTGAATTTTCCATGCCCGGTGAATCTTGCTGTTACGGGCAAAATCCGGGTCCAGGGTCTGGGCGGTGATCTCTTCCACGGCATAGCGTTCAGCCAGGTTTTCGTCGAGCTGGAACTTGCGGAAGTTGTTCGAGAAGTACAGCACACCGCCCGGCGCCAGACGCGCTACGGCCAGGTCGAGCAACTCGACATGATCGCGCTGCACGTCGAACACCCCTTCCATGCGCTTGGAGTTGGAGAAGGTCGGCGGGTCGATGAAGATCAGCTCGTACTCGTCGCGACAGGCTTGCAACCAGGCCATGACATCGCCCTGCTCCAGGCGGTTCTTGTCCGAGAAACCGTTGAGCGACAGGTTGCGCCGCGCCCAGTCCAGGTAGGTTTTCGACAGGTCGACGCTGGTGGTGCTGCGCGCGCCACCCTTGGCCGCATGCACACTGGCGGTGGCGGTGTAGCAGAACAGGTTGAGGAAGCGCTTACCGGCCGCTTCACGCTGAATGCGCAAGCGCATCGGACGGTGATCGAGGAACAGGCCGGTGTCCAGGTAATCAGTGAGGTTGACCAACAGTTTGACGCCGCCCTCCTGCACCTCCAGGAACTGGCCCTGGGTGCTTTGGCGCTCGTACTGGCGGGTACCGGTCTGGCGCTCGCGGCGCTTGACCACCACCCGGCTCTGGTCGATGCCCAGGGCTTGCGGAATCGCTGCCAGGGCGTCGAACAGACGCGCCTGGGCTTTCTCCGGGTCGATCGAACGTGGCGCGGCGTATTCCTGCACGTGCACCCAATCCTGATACAGGTCGATGGCCAAGGCGTACTCGGGCATGTCGGCATCGTACAGGCGATAACAGCTGACGTTGTCGCGCTTGGCCCACTTGCCCAATTGCTTGAGGTTCTTTTGCAGGCGGTTGGCGAACATCTGCCCGCCTTCGCTCAAGCGAGCCGGCTCGCTGGCCACGGCTGCGGGTGAACGCTGCTCGGCAGCTTCGCCGTTGCGCTCCGGCTGACGGCGCTCGCCGGTAACAAACTGGTCCGGCTGGACCTTGATCAGCAGCAGCTTGCACGGCAAGGCGCCGTTCCAGAAGGCGTATTGCTTGTGGCTACGGATACCCATGCGCTTACCCAGGTCCGGCGCGCCAGTGAACACCGCCGCTTCCCAGTTCAGGCAGGCCTGGCGCAGACGCTCGCCAAGATTCTGGTAGAGGTACAACAGGCTGGCTTCATCGCCCAGGCGCTCGCCGTATGGCGGGTTGCAGATCACCAGGCCTTTCTGGTTCTGGTCCGGGCGCGGCTCGAAGCTGCCGACTTCGCCCTGGTAGATCTTCACCCAGTCGCTCAGGCCTGCGCGCTCAACGTTGTTGCGCCCCGGCTGGATCAAGCGCGGGTCGGCTTCATAACCACGGATCCACAACGGTGGACGGGCCAGGCCAGCTTCGGCGCGGGCCAGCGCTTCATCATGGAGTTTGCGCCACAGTGCTGGCACGTGGCCGAGCCAGGCGCTGAAACCCCAACGTTCGCGGCGCAGGTTCGGTGCGATATCGGCGGCGATCATTGCCGCTTCGACCAGGAAGGTCCCGACACCGCACATCGGGTCGGCCAGGGCACCGCCTTCGGCAGCAATACGTGGCCAGCCGGCACGGATCAATATCGCCGCCGCGAGGTTTTCCTTCAGTGGCGCGGCGCCTTGCTGCAGGCGGTAACCGCGCTGGTGCAGGCTGTGGCCGGACAGGTCCAGAGACAGGATCGCCTCACCGCGTTCCAGGCGCAGGTGCACGCGCAGGTCAGGGTTGAGCTTGTCCACCGACGGGCGTTCGCCGCTGCTGGTGCGCAGTTTGTCGACGATCGCGTCCTTGACCTTCAAGGCGCCGAAATGGGTGTTGTCGATACCCGAGCCGTGGCCGCTGAACTCAACTGCCAGCGAACCGCTGGCTTCCAGGTGATCCTGCCACTCGACTTCATTGACGCCGTCGTAGAGATCGTCGGCGTTTTTCATGTTGAAGCGCTTGAGCACCAGCAGCACGCGGTTGCCCAGGCGCGACCACAGGCACAGCCGGTAGGCGGTTTCCATGTCGGCGCTGCCGCGAATCGCCGAAGTGTGCTCGCGCACTTCTTCCAGGCCGAGGCCGCGGGCTTCTTCGGCAAGCAGGCCTTCAAGGCCTTTGGGACAGGTGAGGTAAAGTTCGAAACGGTCCGACATGGGGTATCCAGAGCCTTGAGCAATAAAGTGGAAAGGCAAGCGCATCGCCCTTCCGATGTTTAATCGAACGCCTTTCCACAGCGTTCGAGTGGCGCTCTTTTAGCGCCGGGCCGCCCGCCAATCTGACTTTTGCCATGGGCTGAAAAGTCTTTGATTGCCGGGCAGAATGAAAAATTCAGGCAAAAAACCGGGGAAAATGACCCTTCGTCGTTTTACCTTCGTTGTTACAAATTATCACATAGCGATGGCCAGATGACTTCGCTATAGAGCAAACCCTGATCATAGCGGGCTTTGCGTCAGATCCTAATCAGACGCATTTATTTACTTATCCTCTGACCCTATGAAAGGTTACGTCCTTATGACAAAACGATCATTCACACTGTGTCGTGCATTGGTTAGAACTGGTCTCAGGTTGTCACCGCAACGGGGCAACACTTCCGCTCGCGACGCCGGCAGCGAGCGCAAACCGGCAGAACGATTCTGCCCGACCTTCTAGAGGTCGACGGGACATTACAGTCAACAAGTGAGGGCAACACCCTATGAGAAGACTTAAGCGTGATCCGTTGGAACGAGCATTTTCACGTGGCTACCAATATGGGGTCACCGGCAAATCCCGCGAGCTTTGCCCTTTTACTCTACCGTCTGTACGCCAGGCATGGATCAATGGCTGGCGCGAAGGACGCGGCGACAACTGGGACGGTATGACCGGCACTGCGGGTATCCATAGACTCAACGAACTTCACGCCGTTGGCTGAACGAGGAACTGAATCCGATTACCATGCGCGCCCCATCCGGGCGGCGGGCTAAGGCCCAGGGGCCCCTTGAGGGGGCCCTTTTTTATGCCTGCGGTTTCAGCGCGGCATGGCAGCGATGGCGTCCACCGCCTCGCGGATCAGGGCCGGGCCCTTGTAGATGAACCCCGAGTAGATCTGTACCAGGCTGGCACCGGCGGCAATTTTCTGCGCCGCATGCTTGCCTTCGGTAATCCCGCCTGCGGCAATGATCGGCAACTTGCCGCCCAGCTCGCCGGCCAGCACCTTGACGATATGCGTGCTCTTTTCCAGCACCGGCGCACCCGACAGGCCACCGGCCTCGTCGCCATGCAGCAGGCCCTCGACGCCTTCACGGCCGAGGGTGGTGTTGGTGGCGATCACCGCGTCCATGCCCGATTCGACCAGGGCTGAGGCGACCAGCACGGTTTCTTCATCGCTCATGTCCGGGGCGATCTTGATTGCCAGCGGCACATGCTTGCCGCGTTCGGTCACCAATTGCGAGCGGCGCTCGGCCAGGGCATCGAGCAGTTGCTTGAGCGAGTCGCCGAACTGCAGGCTGCGCAGGCCCGGGGTGTTCGGCGAGCTGACGTTGACGGTGATGTAGCTGGCCTGGTCGTAGACCTTGTCGAGGCAGATCAGGTAGTCGTCTACCGCGCGCTCGACCGGGGTGTCGAAGTTCTTGCCGATGTTGATGCCGAGGATGCCGCGGTATTTGGCTGCACGCACACGGTTGAGCAGGTTGTCGACACCCAGGTTGTTGAAGCCCATGCGGTTGATGATCGCCTCGGCTTCCGGCAGGCGGAACAGGCGCGGCTTGGGGTTGCCTGGCTGCGGACGCGGGGTGACGGTACCGATCTCGACAAAACCGAAACCCAGCTGGGCGAAGCCGTCGATGGCCGCGCCGTTTTTGTCCAGACCCGCCGCCAGTCCGACCGGGTTGGCGAAGTTCAGGCCCATGACAGTGACCGGCAAGGAGGCCGGCGCCTTGGTCAGCAGCCCGTTGAGGCCCAGGCGGCCACCGGCGCCGATCAGGTCCAGGGACAGGTCATGGGAAGTCTCCGGGGAGAGCTTGAACAGCAACTGGCGGGCCAGGGTATACATGGGCGGCGTGAACTCGGGTGGCGGCGAAGGGTTGGCGATTATAGCCGGGTGACCACCACTTCGGCGAGTTCGCCGGGTTGCAGGGCGTGGCTTTGATAGAACGGAGTCAGGATATACGTGGCCAGCAGCGCTCCGGCGCCGTTGGCCAGCCAGTAGTTCTGGCTGTCATTCAGGCCCATCGCGCCGATGTGCTGGGCGGTGGCCACGCCGGTGGAGATGATGGCAAAGGCGGTCATGCGTGGGATGCCAGTGTTTTCCAGACGGGTAACGATTTGCCGCCAGCCGGGAACCTGCACTTCGTAGTTGAGCCTGAACGACTGCTCGTCGACTGCCTCATCGCGCCCGTGCATCCACGCCGAAAGCTCTTCATTGAGGGCAGGCTCAACGCTTTCGATCAAGCCATTGATCAAGGCCCCCACCAGGCCCGAATCCGTCCACAGCGCCGCGGCCCCGGCGGCGAACTGCAGGGCGCCATAGGCGATGCCATCGACCAGGTTGACCGGCAGGCTCAGCCCGGTATTGCTGCCAAGCCCGTGAAACGGCTGCAACAGGTCGCGACTGAGGCAATACAGGGCTACCGCCGGCGCCGATCCGGCCAACCCGGCGAAGATCGTCGCCGGCCCAGTAGCCAGGGCGGCGCCAAGAATCAGTGCCGAAACAGCGAGAAACGCGCCTTGGGAGGCAAGGTATGCGGGGGTTGCCGTGCCGTTGTAGAGGTGGTGCCCGGCAGCGGCGAGAGTCAACAACAAGGGCAACGCCGAGCAGGCGGCACCGGTGATGACCGCTGCCGAGCCTGACACGCCTTCGGCGACTGCAGCACTGAGCGCACTGCGGGCCATGGTCAGGGCGCAGACCGATGGCAGGTTGAAAGCGGTGGATACCGCCAGGTTTATTACTGTCGTGCCCGCGCTTGATCTCGATCCCCGAGTCCTGCAACTGCTCAGCGAAATCGAGCAAGCGGTGATACTCGAAGAACAGGTCAAACTGGTCGGCGCGCACTTCGTTGATCAGGATAGTGACCTGGTGCTCGGGCAAGGTCTGCGCCGCCCGCAGGTGCGGCAGCGGAACACGCAAGCCGTAGTCGATGAAGAACTGGCTGCGCAAGCGCTCGGTGAAGCGTGCCTGCTGCAATTCGGCCAGCCGGGTTGACGGGACCAGCAACAGCAGTGGCAGGGTTTCGGTGTTCAGGTTGTCGATATCAACCAACCCCTGTGCCGATCCTGTGTCGTCAGCGGGCTGGGGGCTTGCGCCCTCTCCCGTCACAACCTGCTGCGCCCGGCGGCGCCGGCGCCAGAGCACAGCGACCAGGGTAATGGCAATGAACACGAACACCGCCAGCGGAAAACCCGGCAGCAAACCGACGCCCAGCGCCAGCAAGGCACTGACGCCAAGCACGAAGGGGTTGCCGAGCACCTGGCTGAGCATGTTGCGCCCCAGGTTCTGCTCGTCACCGTTGACGCGGGTGACAATGAACCCGGCACCGATGGCAATCAGCAACGCGGGAATCTGCGCCACCAGGCCATCACCGATGGTCAGCAGGGTGAAGGTCGACAGCGCCGTGGACAGGTCCATGCCCAACTGCCCGACACCAATGGCAATGCCACCAATGAAGTTGACGAAGATGATCACGATGCCGGCGATGGCGTCGCCCTTGATGAACTTCATGGCACCATCGAACGAGCCATACAGCTGGCTTTCACGCTCCAGCTCGCTACGCTTGGCCCGCGCCTGGGCGGCATCGATGGCGCCGGCCTTGAGGTCGCCATCAATGCTCATCTGCTTGCCCGGCATGCCATCCAGGGAAAAGCGCGCGGCAACTTCCGCCACCCGCTCCGAGCCTTTGGTTATCACGATGAACTGGACAATGGTGACGATCGAGAAAATAACGAAGCCCACCACCAGGTTCTCGCCAATCACGAACTCGCCAAACGAGGCGATGATCTCGCCAGCATCGGCCTGGGTCAGGATCAGTCGGCTGGTGCTGATCGACAGGGCCAGGCGAAACAGGGTGGTCAGCAGCAACAGGGCCGGAAAGGTCGAGTAACTGAGAATGCGCTCGATATAGAACGAGCCCATGAAAATCAACAAGGACAGGACGATGTTCAGGCCGATCAAAAAGTCCACCAGCACCGTCGGCAGGGGAATGATCAGCATGGCGATGATCATGACCATCAACGCCAGAATCAGCAGTTCCGGACGCGCGGCGAGCCTGGCCAGCCAGAGGTTCAGCAATGCCATGGGGTCACCCTCGCAACGCCGACGGCAGGCCGTGACGGTGACGCTGCAACAGCACTTCAGCAGCGAAACTGCTGTCGGCCAACAGACCGAGGATCAGCGCCAGGTCACTGTCATCGGCAAACAGCCGCGTCGCTTCCTGCAGCAGCAGCCTCAGAGGCAATTGCCGGTCCGCCGCCAGGGCCTGGAGTTGACGCGCCTTGGGCGGGGCGTCGTCTTCGAGCACGCGCTCGAACAACTCACTGGCCGACTCGTTTTTGAGCTCGAACTGGCGGCGGCGAAACTGCGCCATGACCTGGGCCAGGTCATCACTGCTTTGCACTGCATGCTGCAACAGGTTATTACGCGGATCCTGGCTGTCATCCTGTGTTTCGGCCGTCGGCGCCTGGCTCTCGGCCGCCAGCTCCCGGCTCAGCCGTGCCTGCGCGGCACGCCCGCTCAGATGGGGTAAACCGGTTATCACAGCGACACCGCGCGCAGGAAGGCCTTGCGCAAGCGCTCGTGCTGTTCGGCTTCGAACAGCTCCTGCTTCAGGCTCTGCGGGTCGAAGGCCAGGGCCTCGCCAATTTCCCGCGGCTGAATGAGAAACACCCGCACGGTGTTGGACGAGCGCTCCAGACGGTAGCTGAACAACCGGCCGATCCAGGGCAAGGCGCCGAGCACTGGAACCCTACCGACCTGCTCGGCGCTTTCATCGCGGCTGAAGCCACCGACCAACAGGCTTTTGCCTTGGGGTACGCGGGCTACGGTGCTGATCCGCGTGCGGCCGACCGTCGGCAATACTGTATCAGTACGGCGTGACTCCACCTCGTTACCATCTTCGATGTTCAGCGACATCTCGATTTCATCGCCCAAGGCAAAGCGTGGTAGCACGCTGACCAGGGTGCCATAGGTGACATGCTGCAGATCGACACTGCGCTCGCCAACCAACGGCGCATAGAAGGTGCGGTTGTTATCGAAGATCGCCGGGACGTTTTCCTGGGTCAGGATTACCGGCCGTGCCACCACATTGGCCAGGTCGCCACGGGCCAGGGCCGAAACCCGGGCGATGAACGACAGACCATCGAGGGTGGTGGCCGAGCCACCGTTGAGCGAGATGGAGAACTGCGTTCCGATGTTGACCTGCCCCTGCCAATCGATACCCAGCTGCTCCAGCGCCTCTTTCTGCAGGTCGATGATCCACAGCGACAGCTCGACATGGCGCTTGGGCGTATCCAACGCCTCGACCAGGTTTTCGATGAAACGCACCTGCTCGGGCAAGCCCTTGACCAGCAAACTGTTGGTATCCGGGTAGGCGACCACACGAATGTTCGCCGCGGCCATTTGCTCCGCGGGCAGGCGCACGCCCTCCCAGGCGTCCTCGATCAACTGCTCGTTCAGCGTCGAGGTCAGCATGCCCGGCGCCTGCTCGACTGAGCCGGGCTCGCCTCGCAGATCGACCCGGGCTTTTTCGTCGCGCAGCAGGTTTTCGATGACGCTGGCAATGCCTGGGATGCTGACAGACTGATCGCGCAGCTCATAGCGGCGATCCCCCACAAAGGTATTAAGCAGGTGAATCACCCCGACCTGCTGGCGCCCCAGCAGGATCTGCGACGGCTCCTGATCAACCATGGCCGCCGAGCGCTGGACCAGCTCGACATAGATCGGCGGCCCCGAGACATAAAACGTGCGCCGGCCTTCGCCACGCAGTGGGTAGCGGCCATCAAGCAGGCCGGAGCGACGCAAGAAGGCGCGCAAGCTGTCAACGCTGGTGTTCTGCAACGAGACCACCGCGCTCTTGAGTTCGGCGCTGTCATACAGGTAGATCGCCTGGCCGTCGCTGTACCAGATCAGGCCCATCTGCCGCACCACGCGATCAAACACCTGTTGCGCCGAGGTCATGGCGAAATCACCGGAGATACGCTTGCCGGCAGCCGCCTTGCTGACGATGATCGGCTTGCCCAGCGGCTCAGAGAGGGCGACGAAGAAACTGCGCAGGCTTTCTTCCCGCGCCCGGTAGCTGTCCGCATGCGCCATGGCGCTGTGAAACAGGCACAGCAGCAGGGTGCAGCACCAGATCAGCCCACGGCTGTCGAAACGCGCCACCCCGGTCATGGACGCAGGGTCCCGATGATATCGCCCAACTGGCTGGGCGCCACCCCCAGCAGCTCACGCACCTCCCGCGAAAAGTGCGAGGACGAACAGTACCCCTGATTCTGCGCGACTTCAGTCAACGAGCGCCCTTCACGGATGCTTTCCAGCAATGCCCGCGCTACCCTCCAACCGCGCAGAGCCGGCTTGGTCGCCCCGCCCAATGCCTGATG
The DNA here is from genome assembly GCF_900275665.1 of Pseudomonas sp. JV241A. NCBI lineage: Bacteria > Pseudomonadati > Pseudomonadota > Gammaproteobacteria > Pseudomonadales > Pseudomonadaceae > Pseudomonas > Pseudomonas sp. JV241A. The sequence goes on along the minus strand of NZ_OPYO01000013.1, from coordinate 275,781 downwards.
GCACAAGCGGCGAAAGTGCGACACCGACACGCCATAACGCCGGGCCAGCATCTGCAGGCTGTCCTGGCCAGTACCTTGCTCGAGCAGATAGCGGACCAACCAGTATTCCTCGCTGTTGCGCAAGGCTGTGGCAAAGCGTTCGAAGCCGAGGCTCGCAGCCAGCGCTTGCTGGATGTACCAGGACTCAAGCAGCTGGGTATCCCGGATCACATCAAATGCCAACGGCAAGCAGGCAGCCGCGGAGCTGGTCACGGGCTGGTGCTGCGCGACCTCGCCCTGGTCAATGAACACCTGCAGCCTGGTCAGGGACTGGCAGCGGACGACTCGAAGATCTGCCGGCAGGCCATTGAACCGACTGTGAGCGGTAATCGCCAGCAACCCCTGCCAACCTGGCGCCACGCTCGATTGCGTTACCCCCTGCTGCCAGCGCAGCGGATGACGGCCAACCGTTACGTGCCAGACCCCTTCGGCCAGGTACTCGTTCAGTTCAAGTGACAGGAGCGGCTGAGACACCATGGCCTCCTTGGGCATCGACAGGTGGAAAGCTCACCACAGTGCGCCAGCGCAGCCCGGCAATCCTGATGGAAAGCTGATGGGCCCTGGCACAGGCCTTGCTCCAGAAGCACAACACACAGGAGAACTTCACAGATGCCGAGCGCCAATCCGCTGGCCTGGGTCCATGGCAGTGACGCACCGGAGAAACCGCTACTGGAGCTGGGCTTCATGGCGCTTACCGATTGCGCCCCGCTGGTGGTCGCCGCTACCCAGGGCTTCGCCCAAACCTACGGCCTGAGCCTGAACCTCAGGCGCCAGAGCTCCTGGGCCAGCCTGCGCGACAAACTGCTCAACGGCCAACTGGACGCCGCCCACAGCCTGTACGGCCTGATCTACGCCCTACAACTGGGCATCGACGCCAGCGGCGCCACCGACATGGCCGTGCTGATGGGCCTGAACCAGAACGGTCAGGCCATCAACCTGTCGCCGGCCCTGCTGCGCCATGGCGTGACCAGTGGTGAAGCACTGCGGCGCTTCGTGCACCAAAGCGGGACAAAACTCACCTTTGCCCAGACCTTTCCCACTGGCACTCATGCCATGTGGCTGTATTACTGGCTGGCCAGCCACGGTATCCATCCGCTACATGACGTCCACAGCGTCGTGGTGCCACCCGCGCAGATGCTGGCTCACCTGCAGGCCGGACGCATCGATGGTTTCTGCGTCGGTGAGCCCTGGTCGGCGGGCGCCGTCGAACAGGCGCAGGGCTTTACCCTGGCCACCAGCCAATCGATCTGGCCCGACCATCCGGAAAAGGTGCTGGGCTGCACCCGGGCCTTCGTCGAGCAGCACCCGAACACTGCCAGGGCCTTGGTCATGGCGGTATTGGCCGCCAGTCGCTTTATCGAACAGAGCTGCGAGAATCGCCGCAACACCGCGCAACTGCTCAGCGGCAAGGCCTATCTCGACGCCCCGTTGACCCACATCGAGCCACGCCTGCTGGGCCATTATCAGGACGGGCTGGGTAACCAATGGCAGGATCCGCACGCCTTGCACGTGCACGATGACGGGCGGGCCAACCTGCCCTACCTGTCCGACGGCATGTGGTTCATGACCCAGTTCCGGCGCTGGGGCCTGCTGCGCGACGACCCCGACTACCTCGGCGTCGCCCGTGCGGTTCAGCAACGCGCGTTGTACCGCGATGCGGCCACAGCGATTGGCGTGCCCTGTGCCGATACGCAAATGCGCAGCAGCCAACTGATCGATGGCCGCCACTGGGACGGCAGCGATCCTGGCGCATATGCCCGCAGTTTCTCTTTGCATGCGCTGGCCGAAATGCCTGCTGCACTCACCCGCCCCTGAAGGAGACGCAAGCATGCTGCGAATCCTGTTGATCGACGACACCGCGAAAAAAGTCGGTCGCCTCAAGGCCGCCCTGGTCCAGGCCGGCTTCGAGGTGATCGAAGAGTCGGGCCTGACCATCGACCTGCCGGCGCGCGTCGAAACGGTGCATCCGGACGTGGTGCTGATCGATACCGAGTCACCGGGCCGTGATGTCATGGAGCAGGTGGTACTGGTCAGCCGCGACCGGCCGCGGCCGATCGTCATGTTCACTGACGAGCACGACCCCGGCGTGATGCGCCAGGCCATCCAGGCCGGGGTCAACGCCTACATCGTCGAAGGCATCCAGGCCACGCGGCTGCAGCCAATCCTTGACGTGGCCATGGCCCGCTTTGAAAGCGACCAGGCGCTCAAGGCCCAGCTGCAGGCCCGCGACCAGCAACTGGTGGAGCGCAAGCGGATCGAACTGGCCAAGGGCCTGTTGATGAAAATGAAGGACTGCAACGAAGAACAGGCCTACACCCTGATGCGCCGCCAGGCCATGAGCAAGCAACAAAAGCTGATCCAGGTGGCCGAGCAGATCATTGCCATGAGCGATTTGCTCGGCTGAGAGATTGTGGCCCGGCTCTTGCTATCACCAGAGGACAGGTAGCCAACGGCGGTTGCCCCCTTCACGACAAAGACGTCGCACCCCCACTCGCGCAAGCGGGTCGGGTGGCGACGTCTTTTTCGTTTCCGTCCCTGTTCAACGAGGTGTTCGATGAATACGAGTTTCTGGAAGTCCGGGCATGTCCCCACCCTGTTCGCCGCCTTTCTGTATTTCGACCTGAGCTTCATGGTCTGGTACCTGCTTGGCCCGCTGGCGGTGCAGATCGCCGCCGACCTGCAACTGACCACCCAGCAGCGGGGGCTGATGGTGGCTACGCCGATCCTTGCCGGGGCGATCCTGCGCTTTGTCATGGGCCTGCTGGTGGACCGGCTGTCACCCAAGACTGCCGGGCTGATCGGCCAGGTGATTGTCATCGTCGCGCTGTTCTGTGCCTGGCGCCTGGGTATCCACAGCTACGAACAGGCCTTGTTGCTCGGGGTATTCCTCGGCGTTGCCGGGGCCTCGTTTGCCGTTTCGCTGCCGCTGGCCTCGCAGTGGTACCCGGCGCAGCACCAGGGCAAGGCCATGGGCATCGCCGGCGCCGGCAACTCCGGCACCGTGTTCGCCGCCCTGCTGGCCCCGGCCCTGGCCGCAGGCTTTGGCTGGAACAACGTCTTCGGCTTCGCCGTGATCCCGCTGCTGCTGACCCTGGTGCTGTTCAGCCTGCTGGCGCGCAATGCCCCCGAACGGCCCAAGCCCAAAGCCCTGGCCGATTACCTCAAGGCTCTGGGCGACCGTGACAGCTGGTGGTTCATGTTCTTCTACAGCGTCACCTTCGGCGGCTTCATTGGCCTGGCCAGTGCCCTGCCCGGCTACTTCAACGACCAGTACGGCCTGAGCCCGGTGACCGCCGGCTACTACACCGCCGCCTGCGTATTCGCCGGTAGCCTGATGCGCCCGTTGGGTGGCGCCCTGGCTGATCGCTTCGGCGGTATCCGCACCTTGCTGGCGATGTACAGCGTCGCCGCCATCTGCATTGCCGCCGTCGGCTTCAACCTGCCCAGCGCGGTGGCTGCCCTGGCCCTGTTCGTCAGCGCCATGCTCGGCCTGGGTGCCGGCAACGGCGCCGTGTTCCAGCTGGTGCCGCAGCGCTTTCGCCAGGAAATCGGCGTGATGACCGGACTGATCGGCATGGCCGGCGGCATCGGCGGCTTCCTGCTCGCCGCGGGCCTGGGGACGATCAAGCAACACACCGGCGACTATCAGTTGGGCCTATGGCTATTCGCCAGCCTCGGCATCCTTGCCTGGTTCGGTCTGCACGGCGTCAAGCAGCGCTGGCGCACCACCTGGGGTTCGGCGGCGGTGACCGCGGCGCGGGTCTGAGGATTACCCATGAACCTGCAACTGAGCTTTGCCCAGGCCAGCGCCAGCGGCCCCCGGGAGGAAAACCAGGACGCCTTGCGCCTGGTGACCCCCAACCCGGAGCTGGCCGCCAGCAAAGGCTACCTGTTCGCTCTCGCCGATGGTGTCAGCCAGTGCGCCGACGGTGGCCTGGCGGCGCGGGCGAGCCTGCAGGCGCTGGCCCTGGACTACTACGCCACGCCGCCCACCTGGGGCGTGGCCCAGGCCCTGGACCGCCTGCTGCTGGCGCAAAACCGCTGGTTGCGCGCTAACGGCGGCGGCCAGCCGTTGCTGACCACCCTCAGCGCCCTGGTGTTGCGCGGGCGACGCTTCACCCTGGCGCATGTCGGCGACTGCCGGATCTACCGCTGGGCGGCAGGGCAACTGCAACGCATCAGCGAAGATCACGTCTGGGACCAACCGGGCATGCAGCACGTGCTCAAGCGCGCCCTGGGCCTGGACCAGCACCTGCAGGTCGACTATCTGGAAGGCGACCTGCAGAGCGGCGAATGCTTCGTACTGCTCAGCGATGGCGTCTGGGCCAGCCTCAGCGAAGCGCAGATCAGGGCTGTGCTGCGTGAACAGATCGACCTGCAGGATGCCGCCCAGACCCTGGTGAGCTCAGCCCACCACAGCGGCAGCCAGGACAACGCCAGCGCGCTGCTGGTACGGGTCGAGCAACTGGGTGCCAGCAACCTTGGCGATTCCCTGGCGCAACTGCAGCAGTGGCCGTTGCCGGTCGCCCTGCGCAGCGGGCAGTTGATTGACGGCTGGCGGGTCGAACAACAGTTGGGCCACAGCCGCCAATCCTTGCTGTACCGCGTACTGGACCATCAGCAACAGGCATGGCTGCTGAAAACCCTGCCTGCCGAGCGCAAGGACGAACCCGGTGCGCAGCAAGCCCTGCTGCTCGAAGAATGGTTCATGCGCAGGGTGGCCGGGCGCTATTTCCCCGAAGTGCACCCGGCCAGCCAGCGTCAGCACCTGTACTACCTGATGCGCGAATACCCGGGCCAGACCCTGGCGCAGCTTTTCGCCCGCAGCGGCCCTTTGCCGCTGGCCCAATGGCAGTCACTGGCCCAGCAACTGCTGCAGGCGGTGGGCCTGCTGCACCGGCGCAATATCCTCCATCGGGACATCAAGCCGGAGAACCTGCACCTGGGCGATGACGGTCAACTGCGCCTGCTGGATTTCGGCCTGGCCTTCTGCCCGGGGCTCTCCGAAGACCGCGCCCATGAGCTGCCAGGCACGCCATCGTTCATTGCCCCCGAAGCCTTCGAAGGCACGCCGCCCAGCGCCCAGCAAGACCTGTACAGCGTTGGCGTGACGCTGTTCTACCTGCTCACCGGCCACTACCCCTATGGCGAAATCGAGGCTTTCCAGCGCCCGCGCTTCACCCAGGCGGGCAGCGCCGCACGTTATCGCCCAGACCTGCCGGAATGGCTCGAACACAACCTCGCCCAGGCGCTGGTGGCCGATCCACAGCAACGCTTTGAAACCGCCGAGCAATGGCTGTTGCTGCTTGAACAAGGCGAACGCCAGCCATTGAGTGTACGCCCGCGGCCACTGCTTGAACGCGAACCGCTGAAGGTCTGGCGCGGCCTGGCGCTGCTGTCCTTGTTACTCAACCTGATCCTGCTGATCAGCCTGCTAAAAGGCTGACGGCACCCTTTGCCGATGAGGAAAATTCTATGCATGCGAAAGTCTGGCTGATTGGTGCCGGCCCCGGTGATCCGGAGCTTTTGACCCTCAAGGCGGTCCGCGCCCTGGCCGAAGCCGAAGTCGTGCTGATCGATGACCTGGTCAACCCGCAGATCCTTGAACACTGCCCGCAGGCGCGAGTAATTGCCGTGGGTAAACGCGGTGGTTGCCGCTCCACGCCGCAAGCCTTCATTCAGCGCCTGATGCTGCGTTACGCCCGCCAGGGCCGCTGCGTGGCCCGCCTCAAAGGCGGTGATCCGTGCATCTTTGGCCGCGGCGGCGAAGAGGCAGCCTGGCTGCAGGCCCATGGCATCGAAACCGAGCTGGTCAACGGCATTACCGCCGGCCTGGCCGGCGCGACCCAATGCGGCATCTCGCTGACCTTGCGCGGCGTCAGCCGTGGCGTGACCCTGGTCACCGCCCACACCCAGGATGACAGTCCGTTGAACTGGCAGGCGCTGGCCCAGGGCGGTACCACCCTGGTGGTGTACATGGGCGTGAGCAAACTGGAAGAGGTGCAGCAGGGATTGCTGGCAGGTGGCCTGGCGGCGCAGACGCCGGTGGCCATGATCGAGAACGCCTCGCTCCCCCAACAGCGCGAGCAACGCAGCAGCCTGGCGCAGCTGTGCCTGGATGCCGCCCGCTTCAAGCTGAGCAGCCCGGCGATCCTGGTGATCGGTGAGGTGGCGGCAGCGGACAGTGCGGCGCTGATGCAACTGACAGCCTGAATCGCAGGCAAAGAAAAGCCCGGCCTAGGCCGGGCTTTTCAGTAGGGCTTAGACCAATTACTTGGCTTGGGCTTCTACTTGTGCTTCTACGCGACGGTTAACAGCGCGACCAGCGTCGGTGGCGTTGTCAGCAACCGGACGGGTTTCACCGTAGCCAACCGACTCAACGCGAGTCGACTCAACACCGTACTCGTTGGTCAGAACCTGTTTAACGGCGTTTGCACGACGCTCGGACAGCTTCTGGTTGTAAGCGTCAGGACCGACGGAGTCAGTGTGACCTTCAACAGTGGTGGTGGTCTGTGGGTACTGCTTCATGAAGTCAGCCAGGTTCTTGATGTCGCCGTAGCTGTTTTGCTTGACGACCGACTTGTCGAAGTCGAACTTGACGTCCAGCTCAACACGTACGACTTCAGCAACAGCTGGGCAGCCGTCAGCGTCAACGGTAACGTTGGCAGGGGTGTCAGGGCACTTGTCGACGTTGTCGCAGACGCCATCGTTGTCGCTGTCGGAGCAGACTTCAGCAACTGGAGCAGGAGCGGCTTCAACCTTGCCACCGCTACCACCGAAGTTCAGACCCAGACCAACGGTCGGACCCCACTCGGTGTTGCCGTTGTCGATGTTGTACATGGCTTCAACGCCGGCACGGGCGAAGAACATGTCGGTGATGTACCACTTGGCGCCAGCGCCAACGTTGGCGAAGGTGGAGTGGTCACGGCCGCTACGGGTAGCTTGGCCCAGGCTCTCGTGAGCGAAACCAGCCGAAACGTAAGGACGCAGAGCGTCGCCGACGGTACCGAAGTGGTAGGTAGCGTCCAGCTTGGCCTTGGAACCTTTGATGTCTTTGTTGAAGACTTCGCCACGAGCGTTGTGAGTCTCGTTGTAGCCCAGGTCCAGGGACAGGTCGTCGGTCAGGAAGTAACCGAGGCGAACACCAGGATTGGTGCCAGTGTTCTTGAAATTGCGCTCGCTGTCGTAGTACTGCTTGGTAACGTTGCCTTCAATTTCGACTGCGCCTTGGCCTTGTGCCAGAGCGCCGAAGGAAGTTGCGGCTACAAGAGAACCAATGGCCAAGCCCAAGGTGTTTTTCAATTTCATCCGTTAAATCCCCATCTGGTGATAGTTAAGCAGTCCCACCAACATCCGGGGGACAACTCGACGGCAAGTCTAGCAGAACTTGCCGGTACGTTAGAGATATTTGCGCGCCACTAAGTTTCAGTGAGGCCCGCAAATTTCTCACGTAGCTTGTCAAGCGCACGCTTGTACCGCATTTTCGTTGCGCTCAGGCCCATATGCATGATATCGGCGATTTCCTGAAATTCCAGTTCTGCGACAAATCGAAGCACCAGAATCTCGCGGTCAATCGGATTGACATGCACTAGCCATTTGTCCAGCCCGCCTTTCTCTTCCGGTTTTGGCGCCTTCTCTTCCGAGGCCTCCTCGAGTGGATCAAGACTCAAGGCATCCATCAGTCGACGTTTGCGCCGCTCCTTGCGGTACTGGGTGATGCATTCGTTGTAGGTGATGCTGTAGAGCCATGTCTTGAACTTCGATTTGCCCTCGAAGTTCTTCAGCCCATAGAGCACCTTGAGCATCACCTCCTGACAGACATCGTCAGCGTCCCGATCGTTCCCTAAATAACGCGCACAGACGTTAAAAAGAGTTCGTTGGTAGCGGCGCATGAGCTCCTCATACGCGCGAGTAACATGAAACAGCTCCTCATGCGAACGCGCCACCAACTCCTCATCGGTGAGCTCGCGGGGGTCGTAACGCATGGGCAGCGAGTGAACTTTATTCAAAACGGATCTGGCCGACAGTCAGGTCAATGTCGCCGCATACCCCTGCCTGGGGTATTTTTGCGGCGGCATACATTAGCAGGATTTGCCCGGTTAGCGGCTATTGACTCGCTGCTCGAGCAAAATCCGGTTGGACAACGACACCAGCTCGCCGTCGTCGGTCAGCAGGGTCGTCTTGACCGTGCCGATCTCCTCGATCTGCCCTTCGACCTCTCCAATCCGCACTTGTTGGCCCACTTGATAAAGCTCACGCACGTAAATTCCGGCGAGAATCTGCCCGGCAATTTCCCGGCTGCCCAGGCCCATGGCCAGCGCCACGGCCAGACCAACGGTAATCAAACCGATGACGATCACGTGATTGAGCAGGTCGGTCTTGACCTCGAGCTGGCTGATTGCCACCGAGATACTGATAATAATGACCAGGCCCTGGGCGATCCGCCCTACGCCAGCGGCGTATTCCAGGCCGATGCCTTCGGCGGCGCCGCGCACCAGGCCGTTGACCAGTTGCGCCAGCAATACGCCCGCCAGCAGCACCAGCGCCGCGCCGAACACTTTCGGCAGGTACAGGGCAAGCATGTCGAGTGTGGCCGAGACGCGCTCAAGCCCCAGGGACTCAGCGGCGGAAACAAGGAAAATCAGCAGCACGAACCAGTAGACGATCTTGCCGATCAGGGTCGAGATCGGCACCTGGATGCCGACCCGGCTGAGCATCTTGGTCAGGCCGGTGCCGCCCATCAGGCGATCCAGGCCGAGCTTGGCCAGCAGTTTCGACAGCAGGGTGTCGAGCAGCTTGGCCACGACGAAACCAAGCAGCACCACAACCAGAGCGCCGAACAGGTTGGGGATAAAGTTCGCCACTTTGGTCCACAACGCTGTCATCGCGGTGACCAGGCTCTGGGTCCAGAGATCAAGTTCCATATTCAATCGGCCTTATCAGCTTTACGAACGGTAGCGTTACGGCGCACCGGCGCAACATGCGCCGAGCCATTGTTCACGGCAATCATCAGCGCCTGGCTCCAGCGGCCCAGCAGGCTGAACAGATCGCCCGCGCCAACCTGGCGGTTGGCGGTTTTCAGGACCCGGCCCAGGCAGGCATCGTCGTCGCGGTCCTGGCCGGACGGCGATGCCTTGAGCAGGTCTCGCAGGGATTCTTCAAACGGATCGTGCATGGGCACCTCGCGCAATATCTGTCAAAGACGAGGTCGCCACACAACGGGTCACATGAACCGGCCAGGCAGTTTGTGACTGCATGTTCACAAATTTCATCTTTACACCCAGCGCAGGCGGCGAAACAGCCACCATTGCCCCAACGCCAGGGTCAGCACCAGCAGGCTGGCGAAGAGAAAGCCGTAAGGGCTGTCGGAGCCTGGAATGCCGCCGACGTTGATGCCCAACAGCCCGGTCACGAAGCTCATGGGCAGGAATATGCAAGTGATGATGCCGAAACGGTACATGGTCCGGTTCATCCGCTCGCTGCGGCGCCGGTCTTCGCTTTCGAGCACCAGAGCGGCGCGTTCGCGGGTAAGCTCGAGTTCTTCCAGGTAGCGGGTCAGGCTGTTGTTGAGTTCGTTCCAGTAGTCGGCGTCGTCTGCGGCGAACCAGCTCCACTTGTTGCGCGCCAGTTGCGCGTAGATTTCCCGCTGCGGATTGAGAAATCGCCGCAATCCGGCCGCCCGTCGGCGGATCTGCTGCAGACTGCCCTGGTCCGGGGCATAGCGTTTGTCGGCTTCAAGCTTCTCTTCCTCGGCATCGACCACTTCCGACAGGTCGCTGATCAGCGCCTGGACCTTTTCGGTCAACAGTTGCGCCATGCTCAGCAGCAGCTCGGAAGCGGTTTTCGGCCCGCGGCCTTCGGCCAGTTGCTGCAGCAGTTCATCACTGGCGCGCAACGGCCGCAGGCGCAGCGAGATCACCCGCTGGGCCTCGGCGAAGATCCGCACCGAAACCATGTCTTCAGGCTCGGCACCGGGGTTGAGGTTGACCCCGCGCAAAAACAGCAGCATCTGCGCCTCCGGCAGTGGCAGCAGGCGCGGACGGGTGTTTTCCTCCAGCAGCAGGTCGCAGGCGAACTCGTTCAGGCCGCTGTCGTGACGCAGCCAGGTGCGGGTCTGCGGGTGACTGCGGTCCCAGTGCAGCCACAGGCTTTCCTGGGGCTGCAGGGCAAGGGCGTCCAGTTCAGTTCGGGCGATTGCACGGGCACCGCCTTTTCCATCCAGCACCAGGGCATGCACCAGCCCCCATTGCGCGTTTTCTTCCTCGAACATCCCTACCCCACCGACCGGTTTCAGAGCTTTACTCAGGCATTTTCAACGGGCTTGGCGAGACGATCACGCCGTTGTTGTCGGCGTAGATGTATTCGCCTGGACGAAAGGTCACACCGGCAAAGGTCACCGCCACGTTGACCTCGCCGATGCCACGGCGGACGGACTTCAGCGGGTGGCTGGCCAGGGCCTGCACGCCAACGTCGGTCTGCGCCAGAACATCGACATCACGCACGCAACCATAGATCACCAGGCCTTCCCAGTGATTCTTCGCCGCCTTCTCGGCCAGCATGTCGCCGAGCAAGGCATGACGCAGCGAACCGCCGCCGTCGACCACCAGGACCTTGCCCTTGCCATCGAGCTCGACTTGCTCTTTGACCCGCGAGTTGTCTTCGAAGCACTTGATGGTAACGATCTCACCCCCGAAGGAGTCGCGGCCACCGAAGTTGCTGAACATCGGCTCCAGCACCTGCACCAGTTCCGGGTAGGCGTCGCACAGATCGGGGGTGATGTAATGCATGGGAAACTCCTGTCGATTATCGAGACGATGAATGTCGCAGTTTCACTCAGTGAACGAGGCCCAGCGATGCGGCTTTAGCCCCAAGGCTACACGTCGCTGCCGGTGCGGTCACCTTGGCAGCGCATTCAGCGAACAGATGCACACTGAAAAAACCAAAAAATGACCAAACCCTTCACAGTCGTCATATCTTAGCGGCATCAGCTCGCCGGCGAAACGGCCTGCGCCGCCTCGGGCAGCAAAGGCGTCAGCGGATTCTGCAACCAGCGCTCAACCAGTGGCCAGACCTGTGCCTGCGCCGGCTTGCTGACCAGCATGTCGACGTGCCCGAAGTTGTCGAACCCTGCCTCGCGGCCCAGGCGGACAAACTGCTTGTGCTCGCTGCCCAGTTGCTCGAACAGCTTGCGACAGGCCCATACCGGGTCCTGATGATCACCCGCGCCGGCCACGGCCAGCACCGGCACATTGACCTCGGCCAGGCCCGCCCACCAGTCGCGGTCCTTGTCGCCAAAGCGGCCAAACAGGCCGAACCAGCGCATGCTTTCCAGCGCCAGGCCAATCGGCTCGTCTTCCGGCCCGCGCTTGAGCCGCGAACCGGAGATTTGCGCAAAGCGCTTGAGCAGCAGGCGCCCGCCCCACTCCACCGGCGGCAACTTCAGCGGCCAGTAAGTACGGCTGACCTGGGTGCCGAAAAACGCCACGCTGGCCACCTGTTCGGCCCCCAGGTACTGGCCGCCCAGGGCTGCCGCCAGGGTAGTACCGCCCAGCGAGTGGCCGACCCAGTGCGCCGGCTGGCCGGCCTGCTCGCAGACGAATGCGGCAATCACCGGCAGGTCGTAACGGGCGTAGTCGGCCACGCGGTTGTGCCGGTAGCCATGATTGCGCGGCGACAGGCCGTGGCCGCGCATCTCCGGGATCCACACATCGAAACCGGCGCGTGCCAGATAGGCGCCCAGGCCAATGCCCCGGGGCGAATACCAGAAGCGCCGGTTGGAAAAGCTGCCGTGCAGCAGGATGACCGGGGTGCCACGCACCTCGGTTTGATCGGCCATGCCCAGGCGGGTGAGCGCCAGCTCCACGCTGCGATCCGGGCTGTTACCGGCTTTGATCCGGTACACGTCCTCGCTCAGGTCGCCACGGCGCTCGGCACTGAGCAAGGCCACGGGAAAAAGGGTACTGCTGCTTTGCATAGGGTTCTTGCACAAAAAAGGGCGAGGTCCATCACTGGAACACGCCCTGGAATACGGTCGGAACCTTCACTGGCGCCAGGGCCGGGTGAAGGTTCCGGTTCAGCGCATCAGTTCGCGGCCTGGCCTTCAGCCAGGAAGAACCAGGTCTCGAGTACCGAATCCGGGTTCAGCGAGACGCTTTCGATGCCCTGTTCCATCAGCCACTTGGCCAGGTCCGGGTGGTCGGATGGGCCCTGGCCGCAGATGCCGATGTACTTGCCCGCCTTGTTGCAGGCCTGGATGGCGTTGGCCAGCAGCTTCTTGACAGCAGGGTTACGCTCGTCGAACAGGTGCGCAATGATCCCCGAGTCGCGGTCCAGGCCCAGGGTCAGCTGGGTCAGGTCGTTGGAACCGATGGAGAAGCCGTCGAAGAACTCGAGGAACTCTTCGGCGAGGATGGCGTTGGACGGCAGCTCGCACATCATGATCACGCGCAGGCCGTTGTCGCCACGGGCCAGGCCGTTTTCAGCGAGCAGGTCGACGACCTGGCTGGCTTCGCCCAGGGTGCGCACGAACGGCACCATGATCTCGACGTTGGTCAGGCCCATCTCGTTGCGCACGCGCTTGAGGGCGCGGCACTCGAGCTCGAAGCAGTCACGGAAGGTTTCGCTGATGTAGCGCGAAGCACCGCGGAAGCCCAGCATCGGGTTTTCTTCTTCCGGCTCGTAGAGCTTGCCGCCGATCAGGTTGGCGTACTCGTTGGACTTGAAGTCCGACAGGCGCACGATGACCTTTTTCGGCCAGAACGCCGCGGCCAGGGTGCTGATGCCTTCGACCAGTTTCTCGACGTAGAAGCCGACCGGGTCGTTGTAGCCGGCAATGCGCTTGTCGACGCTCTCTTTGAGCTCGGCAGGCAGGCCGGCGTAATTGAGCAGCGCCTTGGGGTGCACGCCGATCATGCGGTTGATGATGAATTCCAGGCGCGCCAGGCCGACACCGGCGTTGGGCAGCTGGGCAAAATCAAAGGCGCGATCCGGGTTGCCAACGTTCATCATGATCTTGAACGGCAGCTCCGGCATGGCGTCGACGGAGTTCTTGCGCACGTCGAAGCCCAGCTCACCTTCGAAGATGAAGCCGGTATCGCCTTCGGCGCAGGACACGGTCACGCCCTGGCCATCCTTGAGCAGCTGGGTGGCGTTGCCGCAACCGACCACCGCCGGGATCCCCAGCTCACGGGCGATGATCGCCGCGTGGCAGGTACGCCCGCCACGGTTGGTAACGATGGCACTGGCACGCTTCATCACCGGTTCCCAGTCCGGGTCGGTCATGTCCGAAACCAGTACGTCGCCGGGCTGGACCTTGTCCATCTCCGAGACGTCCTTGATGATCCGCACCTTGCCGGCGCCGATGCGCTGGCCAATGGCACGGCCTTCGACCAGCACGGTGCCGGTTTCCTTGAGCAGGTAACGCTCCATGACGTTGGCCTGGGCGCGGCTCTTCACGGTTTCAGGGCGGGCCTGAACGATGTACAGCTTGCCGTCGTCACCGTCCTTGGCCCATTCGATGTCCATCGGGCACTTGTAGTGCTTCTCGATGATCATCGCCTGCTTGGCCAGCTCGCTGACTTCGGCGTCGGTCAGGCAGAAACGGGTGCGGTCGGCCTTGTCGACATCGACGGTCTTGACCGAGCGACCGGCCTTGGCTTCTTCGCCGTAGACCATCTTGATCGCCTTGCTGCCCAGGTTGCGACGCAGGATCGCCGGGCGGCCGGCTTCCAGGGTGCCTTTGTGCACGTAGAATTCGTCGGGGTTGACCGCACCCTGAACGACGGTTTCACCCAGGCCGTAGGCGCCGGTGATAAACACCACGTCACGGAAGCCCGACTCGGTGTCGAGGGTGAACATCACGCCGGCGGTGCCGGTTTCAGAGCGGACCATGCGCTGCACGCCGGCCGACAGGGCCACCAGCTTGTGGTCGAAGCCCTGGTGCACGCGGTAGGAAATGGCGCGGTCGTTGAACAGCGAGGCGAACACTTCCTTGGCGGCGCGGATGACATTGTCGACGCCGCGGATGTTCAGGAAGGTTTCCTGCTGGCCGGCAAACGAGGCATCCGGCAGGTCTTCGGCGGTGGCCGAGGAGCGCACGGCCACGGCCATGTTCGGGTTGCCCTGGGACATTGCGGCGAAGGCGGTGCGGATTTCGGCGTTCAGGCGCTCGGGGAACTCGGCTTCCATGATCCACTGGCGGATCTGCGCACCGGTCTTGGCCAGGGCGTTGACGTCGTCAACGTCCAGCGCGTCGAGGGCGGCGTGGATCTGGGTGTTCAGGCCGCTCTGCTCGAGAAAGTCACGATACGCCTGAGCCGTAGTGGCAAAGCCGCCGGGGACCGAGACACCGGCGCCCGCGAGGTTACTGATCATCTCGCCGAGGGATGCGTTCTTGCCCCCCACATGCTCTACATCATGGACGCCGAGCTTATCGAGGGAAACTACGTACTCTACCAAGGTGATCTCTCCACTAACTGTGTTGGAAAAGCTCAGGTCGCCCGCCTGCCAGCTCTGGCTTGGCCGGGCGCTTGTGGCCTGGACCTGGAAAATAAGTGAGAATGCCGAACGCAGTGTTCGGTAAACCGAACCTATCATATCCAAGATTCGTCACCAGCTTAAGGCCCAAGGCGCAAATGAAACGATCTGCTTTCTTTATCTCCGATGGCACCGGCATTACCGCCGAGACGCTGGGACAAAGTCTTCTAGCGCAGTTCGATACCATTCCGTTCAATAAATTCACGCGTCCGTACATCGACAGCGTAGAAAAAGCGCGGACGATGGTACAACAAATCAATAGCGCCGCTGAAAAGGACGGTGTCCGTCCGATCATCTTCGACACCATCGTCAACCAGGATATCCGCGAGGTGCTGGCCACCTCCAACGGTTTCATGATCGACATCTTCTCGACCTTCCTGGCCCCGCTGGAGCAGGAACTGACCGCCCATTCCTCGTATTCGGTGGGCAAATCCCACTCGATCGGCGGCAACTCCAACTATATGGAGCGCATCGAGGCGGTCAACTTTGCCCTCGACAACGACGACGGCGCGCGCACCCACTACTACGACAAGGCCGATCTTATCCTGGTCGGCGTGTCGCGCTGCGGCAAGACTCCGACCTGCCTGTACATGGCCATGCAATTCGGTATCCGCGCGGCCAACTACCCGTTGACCGAAGACGACATGGAGCGCCTGCAACTGCCCCAGGCCCTGAAAAACCACCAGCACAAGCTGTTCGGCCTGACCATCGACCCCGACCGCCTGACCGCCATCCGCCACGAGCGCAAGCCCAACAGCCGCTACGCAAGCTTTGCCCAGTGCGAGTTCGAGGTGCGTGAAGTGGAGAACCTGTTCCGCCGCGAGAACATTGCGCACATCAACTCCACGCATTTCTCCGTGGAAGAGATTGCGGCGAAGATTCTGGTCGAGAAAGGCGTAGAGCGCCGATTCAAGTAGGCTGGGCGCCTCAAGCTGCAAGCGACAAGAAAAAGCAGGCGGCGCTGTTGGTGAGAAAGTTGCTAGCTTGCACGAGTAGCAAGCTGAAAGCTGCAAGCGGAAACAACGCATTCCACTTGCAGCTTGTAGCTTAAAGCTAGCCGCTTAAGACGGCACCACCATCGCCTGGCCACTCAGGGCCAGGTCCACCAGCTCGCGGTTGGCCACCGCGTACATGGCGTAGTCGGTACCGATGGCGGCACGCAGCTCGTCGAGCATGGCGCGCCAGCGCACGACCATGACCCGGTGCTGATCCAGCCACAGGGCCACCCGGGCGTCCATGTCCTCCGGTGCATCGTCCATCTGCAGCACCGAGATGGTGATCGCCCGCTGCTGCAGGTCGATGTCATCGCGGAAGGCTTCGCGGGCCAGGGCCTGCCAGTTGTTTTCCACCGGCAGGTTGCTGATTTCCTGCAGGTACCAGGTCAGGTCCAGGGCGCTGCCAACGGCGAAGAAGGCCTTGGCCACTTCGGCCGGGTCCTGGCCGGTGACGTCGGAGGCTTCGATGATCGGCAACAGGGTGTACAGGTGCGTGGTACCGGCCACCATGCGCGCCAGCAGCTCCGGCACACCAGCTTCGACGAAGCCCTGGTAACGGCTCATCCAGCGCTCGCGGGTCGGCCCTTCGAGCAGTTCATCGAGCTTCAGCCCCAGCGCGGCGATCTTCGGACCGAAGTGCGCCACGTCGCGGCCAGCATCCTGCTCGTTGCGACGGCTGCGCAGGAACCAGCGGGTCGCACGGCGGCCCAGGCGCATCAGCTCGTCCATCAGGGTCAGCTGGATTTCAGCCGGGACCTGATAGTCCAGCGCCTCGATCTGACGGAACCAGTGCGGCAGGTGGAAGATATCGCGCACGATCACGTAGGCGCCGGCGACGTTCGCCGGGCTCATGCCGGTGGACTCTTTCAGGCGCTGAACGAAGGTGATGCCCATGTTGTTGACCAGATCGTTGGCGATCTGGGTGCTGACGATCTCGCGTTTCAGGCGATGACGACGCATGGCCTCGGCGAACTTGCTCACCAGCGACGGCGGGAACGCGGTTTCCATGTCGCGGGTCAGGTAGTCGTCGTCCGGCACCAGCGACTTGAGCAGCTGCTCCTTGAGGTCGATCTTGCTGTAGGAAATCAGCACCGACAGCTCGGCACGGGTCAGGCCCTGGCCAGCGGCCAGGCGCTCGGCCAGTTGCTCTTCGGTCGGCAGGAACTCGATGGCGCGGTCCAGCTTGCCACGGCCTTCGAGGTCGGCCATCAACCGCTTGTACTCGGCGATGCGTTCCTTGGCCCGACGCGCAGCCAGGGACAATGCCTGGGTCTGCTTGTAGTTGTTGCCCAGCACCAGGCCGGCCACTTCGTCGGTCATGCTGCCCAGCAGCTGGTTGCGCTGCTTCTCGGTCATGTCGCCAGCCTGCACCACTTCGTTGAGCAGGATCTTGATGTTGACCTCGTGGTCGGAGCAGTCCACGCCACCGGCGTTGTCGATGAAGTCGGTGTTGGTGGCGCCGCCGTTCAAGCCGAACTCGACCCGGCCCAGCTGGGTCATGCCGAGGTTGCCGCCCTCGCCCACCACCTTGCAACGCAGCTCGTTGCCGTCGACGCGCAGGGCGTCGTTGGCCTTGTCGCCGACGTCGGCGTGGCTTTCTTCACTGGACTTGACGTAGGTGCCGATACCGCCGTTCCACAGCAGGTCGACCGGCGCCTTGAGCAGTGCGTTGAGCAGCTCGGTCGGGGTCAGCTTGTCGGCTTCGATGGCGAAGCGCTCTTTCATCTGCGGGGTGATCGCAATGCTTTTCGCGCTGCGCGGGAAGATCCCGCCGCCTTCGGACATGATGCTGGTGTCGTAGTCGCTCCAGGCCGAACGCGGCAGATCGAACAGGCGCTGGCGCTCGGCGAAGCTGCTGGCAGGCTCCGGGTTCGGGTCGATGAAGATGTGCAGGTGGTTGAACGCCGCCACCAGTTGCAGCTTGTCGGACATCAGCAGGCCGTTGCCGAACACGTCACCGGCCATGTCGCCGACGCCGACCACGGTGATCGGGTCTTCCTGGACGTTGATGCCGCGCTCACGGAAGTGACGCTGCACGCCGACCCAGGCGCCACGGGCGGTAATGCCCATTTTCTTGTGGTCGTAACCGGCCGAACCACCGGAAGCGAACGCATCGCCGAGCCAGAAGCCGTAGTCGATGGCAATGCCGTTGGCGATGTCGGAGAAGGTCGCGGTGCCTTTGTCGGCAGCCACCACCAGGTACGGGTCATCGTCGTCATGACGCACGACGTTGGCCGGCGGCACCAGGGCGCCATCCTTGAGGTTGTCGGTGATGTCCAGCAGGCCGGAAATGAAGATCCGGTAGCAGGCGATGCCTTCGGCCTGGATATCGTCACGGCTACCACCCAGCGGCAGGCGGCGAGGCAGGAAACCGCCCTTGGCGCCAACCGGCACGATCACCGAGTTCTTCACCTGCTGGGCTTTTACCAGGCCCAGCACTTCAGTACGGAAGTCTTCCTCGCGGTCCGACCAGCGCAGGCCGCCGCGGGCGACGTTGCCAAAGCGCAGGTGCACGCCCTCGACCCGTGGCGAGTAGACGAAGATTTCGAACTTCGGCACCGGCTTGGGCAGCTCGGGGATCAGCTTGGGGTTGAACTTGAAGCTGAAGTACGACTTGTTATGGCCCAGGGCGTCGGTCTGGTAGAAGTTGGTGCGCAGGGTGGCCTTGATCAGGTCCAGGTAGCGACGCAGGATGCGGTCTTCGTTGAGCACCTGGACGTCGTCCAGAGCGGTCAGGATGGCCTGTTCCAGACGCTGTTGCTTGTCGTCGAGGTCGTCGCTGGTGAGCTTGCGCGCCAGGTAGAAGCGGGTCTTGAACAACCGGGTCAGCTCGCGGGCGATGTCGGTGTGGTTGTTCAGGGTGCTGGCGATGTAACCCAGGTCGAAGCCCAGGCGGATCTGCTTGAGGTAGCGGGCGTAGGCACGCAGCAGCGCCACGTCGCGCCACGGCAGGCCGGCGGTCAGCACCAGGCGGTTGAAGGCGTCGTTCTCGGCATCGCCATTGACGATGTGCACGAAGGCATCCTGCAGGGTGTCATTGAGCTGCTGGATGTCGAGGTTCAGGCCTTCGGCGGCGGTGAAGGCAAAGTCATGAATCCAGTACTCGCGGCCGTTGGCATGGCGCAGGCGGTACGGGAACTCGCCGAGCACGCGCAGGCCGAGGTTTTCCAGGATCGGCAGCACGTCCGACAGCGCCAGCGGCGTATCGGCGTGGTACAGCTTGCAGTGCAACTGCTGTTTACCGGCCTGGGTCAGCGGCTGGTAGAAGCTCATCACCAGCGGCTTGCGCTCGGACAGGGTCATCAGGTGCTGCATGTCGACCACCGCCGAATGGGCGGCGAAACGCTCGCGGTAACCGGCCGGGAAGCCTTTCGGGAAGTCGGCCAGGACGTTGGTGCCCTGGGCTTCGCCGAAGCTTTCGACGGTCAGGCTGGCGTAGTCGTCCTGCCACGAACGGCAGGCCTGGATCACTTCGTTTTCCAGCTGCTGCGGGTCGATGTCGATGCGGTTTTTCGGATCGACGCGCAGGATCAGTTGCACGCGGGCCAGCACCGACTCGGAGAAGAAAGTCCAGAACTCGCAGTCGCTGGCCTTCAGGCGCTCCATCAGCACCTGCTGGATCTTCTGCCGTACCTCGGTGGAGTAGATATCGCGCGGCACGTAGGCCAGGCAGTAGCAGAAACGGCCGTACGGGTCCTTGCGCAGGAACACGCGAATCTTGTTGCGCTCCTGGATCTGCACGATCGACATGACGGTGCTGAACAGCTCGTCGACCGGCGTCTGGAACAGGTCGTCACGCGGCAGCACTTCCAGGACCTGGGCCAGTTCCTTGCCCAGGTGGGCTTTGGGGTCGAAGTGCGAGCGGCGCTCGACTTCGGCGACCTTGCCACGGATGTACGGAATCGCGCGCACGCTCTCGCCATACACCGAGGAGGTGTACAGGCCCATGAAGCGGCATTCCTTGATGACCTTGCCGTCGGCATCCAGCTGGCGGATCGACACGTAGTCCGGGTAGGCCGGACGGTGCACGCGGCTTGGGTGCGCGGCCTTGGCGAAGGACAGCAGCAGCGGCTCGTTGAGGTAATTGACGGCGTAGTCTTCGATGCGCAGGTCTTCGGCGGTGAGACCGGCTCGCAGCATACGGGTCAGGCCGAGGAACGACTGCTCGTCGTATTGCAACTGGCCGCCCTGGGCGTCGCCATGGACAACGAATTCTTCGTAGCCGAGGAAGGTGAAGTGGTTGCCCAGCAGCCACTCGAGGAATGCCTTGACCTCGGCTTTTTCGTTTTGCGCCGGGGCGTAGGCGGTCTGCTCGACCAGCGCCACGACCTCGCGCAGCTTGACCTTCATCGGTTCGAAGTCGGCGACGGCAACGCGCACTTCAGCCAGCACCTGCTCAAGCTCACGGGTCAGCACGTTGAGCTCGGCGGTGTTGGCGCAGCGGTCGATCTCCAGGTACATCAGCGATTCTTGCAGCACGCCCTCGCCCTGGGTGCCCTTGGGCAGGATTTCCAGCAGCTCGCCTTTCGCCCCGCGACGCACGCTCAGTACGGTGGTCTGCAGGGTATGGATGCTGTAGCCGCGGCGGTTGAGCTCGGTGCGCACCGAGTCGACCAGAAATGGCAGGTCATGGTGCAGGACTTCGACCGCGGTGTGGGTCGACTGCCAGCCATGACGCTCGTAATCGGGGTTGTAGACGCGAACCTGGGGCTGGGTGTGATCGAAACGTTCGATGATGCGCCAGGCAGAGAGGGTGCAACCGGCCAGGTCCGACATACGGCGCTGGGTGAGTTCGTCCAGAGAGATGATGCCGAAGAACTGTTCGGCGAACAGCGCCACTTGTGGCAGTGCCTGTTCGCTGATGTGCTGCGCCAGGGCCGCTTGCAGTTGATGCTGGAAGTCGGCTTTGCTGGCTGCGGTGAAAAACGCCATCTGTGGTACTCCGCTTGGGCTTTATTATTGAGTGAAGCGTCGCGCGCGTCCGCCGTGTACGGATCAACGATAGCCAACCCGTAGCAGGAGGACGGTAAAACCATAGAAACAGGCGCTCGAGGTGACCTGTAAGTCACATCTTCCCGCTCCACGGATGGGCATCTGCAAAAACGACTGCCGAACGGGCTGTGTCTTTACGGGTGTCCATCGACAGCGCAGCTTAACGAGTGCCCGCCCGCCCCTGCTTGCGGTGCTGCGACATATTCGGTCATTGAGGTGAAACCGCACGTTTATCCAGCGGCCGAAGACTGGCAGAATCGTGTTTCAACTTATTGATCGAGCTGCTCATGCAATTCAAGACCGCCCTGCTCTTCGCCACCCCCTGCGATGATGAAGAAGACAACATGGCTACCCTGTGCTGCCACAGCGACAAGGGCCAGATGTTCCTCATGACCCGCTATCCGGACGAAGACACGGTGGACATCACCCTGGATGACGAGCCAAGCACCCTCGACGGCCTCAAGGTCAGCCTCAGCGCCAAGCGTTTGCTGATCGAAGTGGCGCCAGGCGATGCCGATGTGTTCAAAGGCGACGATCACCTGGAGATTACCCTGACTTCCGACGGCACCGACGTTGCCGAAGTCGAAGAAACCCTGCAGAACATTCTCAAGGGCACCGGCACCTACGTCAGCGAGCTGTAATCGCCCACGCGGTTTCTTGACAAGGAACCGCTGCAAAAGGCATTGTCTGACAACCTGATTAATGAGCCACCCCTCATGCTTGAGCTTCAGCGCCCCGACACCCTGGTTGAACGGGTTGTCGGCGCCATCCGCGCCGAAATCGATTCCGGTCGCCTGGCAGCCGAATCGCGCCTGCCCACCGAACAGCAACTGGCCGAGCAATTGAACGTCAGCCGCTCGGTGGTGCGCGAGGCCGTGGCCCAGCTCAAGGCTGACGGAGTGCTGATCGCCCGCCGCGGCCTGGGTTCGTACATTTCACAAACCCCGACCGGCACGGTATTCCGCTTCCCTTCTGCGCAAGGCCGCAGCCCGGACCTGGTGCAGATGTTCGAAGTGCGCCTGTGGATCGAGACCCAGGCCGCCTCGGTGGCCGCCCAGCGCCGTGACGCCGCCGACCTTGCACGCATGAGCAAGGCCCTGCAGGAGATGCTCGACAAGCGCAGCGACTTTGCCGTGGCAGCCGCCGCCGATGTCGAGTTTCACCGCGCCATCACCGAAGCCAGCAAGAACGATTATTTCGTCGCCTTCCATGATTTTCTGCGTGGACAACTGGCCGCCGCTCGTCGCACCGCCTGGGAAAACTCCGCGGCGCATTCGGTGGGCGGTTCGGCCGATGCCCACCGCGAGCACCAGGCGCTGTACCAGGCCATCGCCGATGGCGACCGGCTTGCCGCCGCAGCCTGCGCCGAAGCACACCTGCGGGCCTCGGCCAAACGCCTGAAGCTGGACCTGCCGAGTATCGACTGACCCCCCTATAAGCGGGCGCTGCTGCATGGCGCCCTTTTGTTTGACCTACTTAGTCTGACAACCTGATAAGCAGATTCTCTGATAAGAACACGCCAAGGTGACACCTGCATGATCTACGACTACTGCATCATCGGCGGCGGCATCGTCGGCCTCGCCACCGCCATGGCCCTGCTGGAGCGCCAACCGGGCGCATCCTTGCTGATTCTCGAAAAAGAAAGCAGCCTGGCCAAACACCAGACTGGGCATAACAGTGGCGTGATCCACGCGGGGATCTACTACGCCCCGGGCAGCCTCAAGGCCGACCTGTGCAAGCGCGGTGCCCAGGCCACCAAGGAGTTCTGCACCGAGCACCAGATCAAGTTCGACGTCTGCGGCAAGCTGCTGGTGGCATCCACGCCGCTGGAAGTCGAGCGCATGCACGCCCTCTATGAGCGTTCGCAGCAGAACGGTCTGAAGGTCGAGCAACTGGATGCCAAGGAACTGCAACGGCGCGAGCCGAACATCGTCGGCCTCGGCGGCCTGTTCCTCGATGCCACCGGTATCGTCGACTACAAGCAGGTCTGCGAAGCCATGGCCCGGGTCATCCAGAGGTTCGGCGGCGAAGTACAGCTGCAGACCACCGTGCGGGCCATCGTCGAGACCACCGACAAGGTCACCATCAGCAGCGACGACAAGGTCTGGAGCGCCCGCCAGCTGGTGGCCTGCGCCGGCCTGCAATCGGACCGCCTGGCAGCCCTGGCCGGGGTCAAGATCGACCACCAGATCATCCCCTTTCGCGGCGAATACTTCCGCCTGCCAGCGACCAAGAACGACATCGTCAACCACCTGATCTACCCGATCCCCGACCCGGAGCTGCCGTTTCTTGGCGTGCACCTGACGCGGATGATCGACGGCAGCGTTACCGTCGGGCCCAACGCCGTACTGGGCCTGGGCCGGGAAAACTACCGCAAGTTCTCGGTGAACTGGCGCGACGTGGCCGAATACGCGCGCTTCCCGGGGTTCTGGAAAACCATCTGGAACAACCTCGGCTCCGGCACTGCCGAGATGAAGAACTCGCTGTTCAAAAGCGGCTACCTGGAGCAATGCCGCAAATACTGCCCATCGCTGAATGTTGAAGACCTGCAGCCCTATGAAGCCGGCATCCGCGCCCAGGCGGTGATGCGCGACGGCACCCTGGTGCATGACTTCCTGTTCGCCGAGACCCCGCGCATGGTGCACGTCTGCAATGCACCGTCGCCGGCGGCCACCTCGGCCATCCCGATCGGCCAGATGATCGCCGAAAGAATTTTCAAGGCCCGCTGAATCCTGCTGCACACCTAACTACAAAGACAAAAAAGGAAACCTCACATGTCGGTACATGAGGCGGCCACGGCCGCGACCGAAACCCCGGAACAGAAACGCAAACGCCTGCGCAAGGTCGCCGCCGCGACCATCTTCGGCTCGATGCTGGAGTGGTACGATTTCTACCTGTACGCGACCATGGCAGCAATCGTCTTCTCGAAGATCTTCTTCGACCCGAGCAACCCGGCGGTGGCCTCGCTGCTGGCGTTTTCCACCTTCGCCATTGGCTTTATCGCCCGGCCCTTCGGCGGCGTGTTGTTCGGCTACCTGGGCGACCGTTTCGGGCGCAAGCAGGTGCTGGTCATCACCTTCTGCATGATGGGCGTGTGCACCACCCTGATCGGCCTGATCCCCAGCTACGCCTCGATCGGCATCTGGGCGCCGATCATCCTCGTGCTGGTGCGCATCATCCAGGGCCTGGGCGCCGGTGCCGAGCTGTCTGGCGCAGCGGTGACCTCCTATGAGCACGCCAGCGAAGGCAAGCGCGGCAGCCAGGGCGCCTGGCCGGCGCTGGGGCTGAACCTGGGCCTGCTGCTGTCGTCGCTGACCGTCTACCTGCTGACCATGAACGGCAACGAGTTCCTGCTTTCCGGCGGCTGGCGCATCCCGTTCATCTGCAGCATCGTGCTGGTCGGCGTCGGCCTCTGGGTGCGCAAAAGCATCCCGGAAACCCCGGACTTCAAAGAGCTCGACAAAACCCCGGCCAAGGAGCAGGTATCGCCGCTCAAGCTGCTGTTTCGCAACGACCTCAAGGGCCTGGCCGTGGTGTTCTTCGTGGCCATCGGCTACAACGCCCTGAGCTACATCTTCAAGACCTTCTCGCTGGCCTACCTGACCCAGTACAAGGGCGTCGAAGCCCATGTCACCTCGCTGTCGGTGACCATCGCCAGCCTGGTGGCCATCATTGCCGTGCCGTTCTTCGGCTGGCTGTGCGACAAATGGAGCAGCAAGACCGTGTTGATGTTCGGCGGGCTGTTCTCGGTGCTGTTCGCCTACCCGTTCCTGGCCCTGCTCAACACTGGCGAGCCGATGATGATCTACCTGGCGATTGCCATCGGTACCGGCATCCTCGCTCCGATGATGTTCGCCCCTCAGGGCTCGTTCCTCAGCCGCCAGTTCCCGACCCAGACCCGCTCTTCGGGCTTTGGCACCGGGCGCGAGATCGGCACGGCCGTGGCTGGCGGCCTGGCACCGCTGGGTGGCCTGGCGCTGGTGGCCAACTCGGCGACCCACTCCACTGATGGCGTGGCGCTGATCCTGGTGGTGGCAGCGGTATTGGTGGTGGTGTTTGCCCTGTGTGACCAGGGGCGCAAGCATTCCAGCTTCAAGAACTGAGTGACCGGCAAGGCTCTGCCTTGCATCGCTGGCAACGCCAGCTCCCACAGGGTCAGCGCGATCCCTGTGGGAGTTGGCGTTGCCGACGATGGGCTGCGCAGCAGCCCCTGACTTTGCGATTTGAACAAATTTCCCTGCTGCCGTTAGTCGCCAGCCCTCCGGATGCATTAAAGTATCAGCCCCCGCCCGGGTGCTTTTACGCCGCACGCCCTGGCTTTTTCCCAGGAACCTTCAACGATGGAACACCGTGAGGCGCTGATCGCGCTGCGCACCTTTCTTTCAACCCAGATCCTGGGCCAGGAAAAACTCGTCGAGCGCTTGCTCATCGTGCTTCTCGCCGACGGCCACATGCTGGTCGAAGGCGCCCCGGGCCTGGCCAAGACCAAGGCCATCAAGGAACTGGCCGAAGGTGTCGAAGCCGAGTTCCATCGTATCCAGTTCACCCCCGACCTGCTCCCGGCCGACATCACCGGCACCGAAATCTATCGCCCGGAAACCGGCAGCTTCGTGTTCCAGCAGGGACCGATCTTCCACAACCTGGTGCTGGCCGATGAAATCAACCGCGCCCCGGCCAAGGTCCAGTCGGCGCTGCTCGAAGCCATGGCCGAGCGCCAGGTCAGCGTCGGGCGCAGTACCTACGAGCTGTCGCCGTTGTTCCTGGTAATGGCCACGCAAAACCCGATCGAGCAGGAAGGCACCTACCCACTGCCCGAAGCCCAGCTCGATCGCTTCCTCATGCACGTCAAGATCGGCTTCCCGGACGCCGCCGTGGAGCGCCGCATCCTCCTGCAGGCCCGCGGCGAGGCCCTGAACGGCGAGACCAAGCCGGAGCGCCGGGTCAGCCAGCAAGCGATTTTTGCCGCGCGCAAGGAAATCCTCGGCCTGTACATGGCCGATGCGGTGGAGGAGTACCTGGTGCAACTGGTCATGGCCACCCGCACCCCGGCCAAGTACGACCTGGAGCTGGCCGACTGGATCGCATACGGCGCCAGCCCCCGTGGCTCGATTGCCCTCGACCGCTGCGCGCGGGCCCATGCCTGGCTGGCCGGGCGCGACTTCGTCAGCCCCGAAGACATCCAGGCGGTGCTGTTCGACGTGCTGCGCCACCGCATCATTCTTTCCTTCGAGGCCGAGGCCGCCGGGATTGACCAGGACCGGGTGATCCAGCGCATCCTCGACGTCGTCGCCGTCGCCTGAACCCATGCCCAATCGCCTGCTGGCCGCGCCGGGAATCCGCATCAGCCTCGCCGAGTTGATCGAGATGCGTCATCGCGTGCGCGAAGTGCAGCTGTTCTCCCGGCCCGGCCAGCGCAGCCCTCTGGTAGGACTGCACCACTCGAAACTGCGCGGGCGCGGGGTCGATTTCGATCAGGTGCGGGTCTACCAGGCCGGCGACGATGTGCGCAACATCGACTGGCGGGTGACCGCGCGCACCCAGGAGCCGCACACCAAGCTGTTCCATGAGGAACGCGAACGGCCGATCTTCATCCTCGTCGAACAGAGCCAGCGCCTGTTCTTCGGCTCCGGGCTGATGTTCAAGTCGGTGCTCGCCGCCCAGGCCGCCGCCTTGATCGGCTGGGCCGCCCTGGGCCATAACGACCGCATAGGCGGCCTGGTGTTCGGCGACAACGAGCACTACGAGATCAAGCCACGGCGCAGCAAGCAGAGCCTGCTGCAACTGCTCAACCGCCTGGCACGGGTCAACCAGTCGCTGCATACCGAAGCCGTACCCCAGGCCGACAGCCTTGGCATCGCCCTGCGCCGCGCCCGCGAAGTGCTGCGCCCGGGCAGCCTGGCGATCATCATCTGCGACGAGCGGGCGCTGACGCCTGCGGTCGAACAACAGCTGAGCCTGCTTTCGCGCCATTGCGACCTGCTGCTGTTGCCGCTGTCCGACCCGCTCGACCACGCCCTGCCCGCCGCCGGCCTGCTGCGCTTTGCCCAGCGCGGTGCGCAACTGGAGCTCGACACCCTCGACCCGACCCTGCGCAAGAGCTACCGCCAGCAAAGCGAAGCGCGTATCGAGCGCTGGGAACTGCTGGCGCAAAAGCTGCGGGTGGTGCTGATGCCACTGAGCACCCAGAGCGAGATGATCGAGCAACTGCGCGAGTACCTCAACGCGCAACGTCCGGGGAAAACCTCGTGAACCCGCTCGATCAGTTGCAGCCGTTGATCACCCCGGCACCGATCGGCTGGTGGCCGCTGGCCCCGGGCTGGTGGGCGCTGCTGTTACTGCTGCCGTTGCTGGGCTGGGGCCTGTGGCGCCTGCGCCATTGGCGCCCGGGCAAAAAGCCCATCGTGCGCGCCGAACTGCCCCTGGACCCGGTGCGCATCGAGGCCCTGGCCGAGCTCGCGCGCCTGCCCAAACCCTACGACGGCGCCCCGGCCGGCGCCTGGCTGCAGCAGATCAACGCCCTGCTCAAACGCCTGTGTCGCAACCATTACCCGGGCAGCCACAGCCATACCCTCAACGGCCGCCAATGGCTGGCGTTTCTGGATAACCGCTGCCCGGCCGCCGGCCTGACGCGCTGGATGGTGCTGGTCGAAGGCGCCTACAAGCCCGAATGCAAACTCGACGACAAAGCCATCAACGGGCTAAACCAGTCGGTCGAAACCTGGATCCGCAAACATGTTTGAACTGGCCTGGCCGTGGATCTTCGTACTGTTGCCGCTGCCCTGGCTGGCGCGCCTGCTGCTGCCTGCCGCCGACAGCGGTGAGCCGGTGCTCAAGGTCAGCTTTCTCGATGAGCTCGAAGGCCTGGCCGGCCGCCGTGCGCGCCTGAACCTGCCGACCTGGCGCCAACAGGCACCGTTCGTGCTGGTCTGGCTGTTATTGCTGTTCGCCGCCGCCCGCCCGCAATGGCTGGGCGAGCCGTTGCCGGTGGCCGCCAGTGGCCGCGACCTGCTGGTGGCGGTGGATGTATCCGGCTCCATGGACTTTCCCGACATGCAGTGGCAAGGCGACGACGTCAGCCGCCTGACCCTGGTCAAGGCCCTGCTCGGCGACTTTCTCGAACAGCGCCAGGGCGACCGTGTCGGCCTGATCCTGTTCGGCAGCCAGGCCTACCTGCAAGCGCCACTGACCTTCGACCGGCGTACCGTGCGCACCTTCCTCGACGAAGCGCAAATCGGCATTGCCGGCAAGAACACCGCCATCGGCGACGCCATCGGCCTGGGCCTCAAGCGCCTGCGCCAGCGCCCGGCGCAGAGCCGGGTACTGGTGCTGGTCACCGACGGCGCCAACAATGGCGGGCAGATCCATCCACTGACTGCGGCGCGTCTGGCCGCCCAGGAAAACGTGCGTATCTACACCATCGGCATCGGTGCTGATCCAGAGCAAACCGGTACCGCCGGGCTATTGGGCATCAACCCGAGCCTGGACCTGGACGAAGCCTCGCTCAAGGAAATCGCCGAGCTGACCGGCGGCAGCTACTTCCGCGCCCACGACGGCGAAGAACTCCATGCCATCGGCGAAGCCCTCGACCGCCTGGAGCCGGTGGCCCAGCAGCCGACCCAGGCGCGCACCGCCCAGCCGCTGTACGGCTGGCCGCTGGCCCTGGCCCTGTTGCTGAGCGTGCTGCTGGTGATCGAGCAGCAATGGCCTGACAACCTGCTACAGCGCCTGCTGCGCCGCCCGCGCTTTTTGCAGCCGCACCCGGAATGGCGCCAGCGCTTGCAGCGGCTGCGCCTGAGGAGGCGGCGATGAGCGAACTGTGGCCGCAATGGCTGCGCCCGCTGTGGCTGATCATCCTGCCGCTGCTGGCCTGGCTGCTCTGGAAGCTCTGGCACCGACAGAAACGCGCCGGGCGCTGGCAGATGATCCTGCCGCCGGCCTTTCATGCCGTGCTGCTGGGTGGCGGCAGCGGCCGCGACAGCAAACTGCCGTGGATCGCCCTTGGCCTGGCCTGGTTGATCACCGTACTGGCCCTGATCGGGCCAAGCTGGCAGCGCCTGGAAGACACCCGCCAGCGCCCGGCCGACCCGCTGGTGATCCTGCTTGAGCTGACCCCGCAGATGCTCGCCGACGATGCCGCGCCAACCCGCCTGGAGCAAGCCCGGCGCAAGATCCTCGACCTGCTCGAACACCGCCGCGACAGCCAGACCGCAATCATCGTCTATGCCGGCAGCGCCCACACTCTGGTGCCGCTGTCCGACGACCTGGCCACCAGCCGCAACCTGCTCGAAGCCCTGGAACCCTCGATCATGCCGCAAGCCGGCCAGCGCGCCGATCTGGCCGTGCGCAAGGGCCTGGCCCTGCTCGCCCAGGCCGGATTGGGCCAGGGTCGGCTGCTGTTGATCGGCTCCGCGCTCGAGGCCCAGGAGCGTCAGGGCATCGTCCAGGCGCTCGGCCGCCAGGGCCCGAGCCTGCTGATGCTCGGCGTCGGTAGCGCCGAGGGTGCGCCGGTCAGACAGGCCAATGGCGAGTACCTCAAGGACGATCAGGGCGGGATCCTCCTGCCGCGGCTCGACAGCGCCAGCCTCAAGGCCTTTATCAACAGCACCGGTGGCCGCTACCGCAGTGCCCGCATCGACGACCTCGACCTGCGTGGCCTGCGCCTGTTCGACAACCCGCACGGCCTGCGTGACGATGGCCAGACCGTGCAGCTCGACAGCTGGGCCGACCAGGGCTACTGGCTGTTGCTGCCACTGTTGCTACTGGCCGCTTGCGCCGGCCGCCGCGGCTGGTTGTTCTGCTTGCCGTTGCTGCTGGCCGTGCCGCAGCCCAGCTACGCGTTCGAGTTCAACGACCTGTGGCTGCGCCCCGACCAGCAAGGCCAGCGCCTGCTTGAACAGCAGCGTCCGGCCGAGGCTGCGCGGCACTTCGAAGACCCGCAGTGGAAAGGCCTGGCGCTGTATGAGGCCGGCGATTTCAACGGCGCCGCCCGCCAGTTCGCCCAGGGCAACCGCGCCGCCGACCATTACAATCGCGGCAATGCCCTGGCCCGTAGCGGTGAACTGGAAGCGGCGCTGGATGCCTACGAGCAGGCCCTGGAGCGCCAACCGGAACTGCAACCGGCGCTGGCCAACAAGGTACTGGTCGAACAGTTGCTGCAACAA
The DNA here is from genome assembly GCF_900275665.1 of Pseudomonas sp. JV241A. NCBI lineage: Bacteria > Pseudomonadati > Pseudomonadota > Gammaproteobacteria > Pseudomonadales > Pseudomonadaceae > Pseudomonas > Pseudomonas sp. JV241A. Next base: position 246,059 of record NZ_OPYO01000013.1, on the reverse strand, counting down.
CGCCAGGGCGAACAAGCGCCCGAGCAGCCGCCTGAAGATGACCAGCAGAGCAATCCCGACAGCAGCAGCGACACTGCCAGCAGCTCGCAGAACGCCCAGGACCAGGCCGCGGCAAAACCAGCGGACGCGGCCGACGAAGCTGGCAAACCTGAGGACAACGCCAACGAGCAGGCACAGAACCAGGCCAGCGGCACTGACGACGATGACACCACCCGGCCGCCCCAGCGCCCGGCCGACAGCAGCCTCGACGCCGAACAGCGCCAGGCCCTGGAACAATGGCTGCGACAGATCCCGGACAACCCGGCCGAGCTGTTGCGGCGTAAATTCTGGTATGAACAGCAACAACATCAGGAAACCCATCGATGAGTCGCGTCTGCGTCCTGGTCTTCAGCCTCTTTCTCGCCTTGCAGGTACAGGCTGCGGCGCTGCTCGCCAGTGTCGACCGCACACGCCTGAATGCCGGCGAAACCCTTGAGCTGACTCTTGAGACCCAAGACGTGACTCAGTTCGGCAAACCCGACCTGACGCCACTGGAGGCCAATTTCGAGGTCCGTGGCACACGCCAGGTCAACAGCCTCAACAGCCTTGACGAGAACAGCGCCAACACCCGCTGGATCATCACCCTGCTGCCGCGCCAGAGCGGCAGCGTGGAGATTCCCGCCCTGCAGCTGGGCGAAGTGCGCAGCCAGCCGATCAGCCTGCAGATCCAGGCCAACGAGGTCAGCAGCGAAAACCATGGCCCGGTGTTCATCGACGCCAGCCTCGACCAGCCGGAGGTCTACGTGCAGGCCCAGGTGGTGCTGACCCTGAGCATCTATCACTCGGTGCCACTGTACGACGACAGCAGCCTCAGCCCGCTGCAGCTGGACAACGCCAAGGTCGAGCCGCTGGGCGAATCGCGCACCTTCGAGAAAGTCATCGACGGCGTGCGCCACGGCGTGATCGAGATGCGCTACGCGATCTACCCCCAGCAAAGCGGCGACCTGAAAATCCCCGCCCTGACCTTCAGCGCCACCGCCGCGCAGAGCGACGCCGAGCAGGAGCCCAACAGCCCGCGCGCCGGCAAGCAGGTGCAGGTCGGCTCGACGCCGCTGGTGCTGACGGTCGACCCGATCCCGGCCGACTACCCGGCCAACGCGCCCTGGCTGCCGGCCAACAGCCTGACCCTGGAAGAACACTGGAGCCCGGACCCGGCGCAGCAGCAGACACAAATCGGCGACTCGCTGACCCGCACCGTGATCCTTCAGGCCGAGGGCTTGTCCAGCGCCCAACTGCCGCCGCTGCCCGGCACCGAAGTGACCGGCCTGCGCCGCTACCCGGACCAGCCGCAACTGCGCAACCAGGTCAACGACCGCGGCCTGCTCGGCGTGCGTGAAGAGCGCGAAGCGCTGGTGCCGACCCACAGCGGCAGGCTGGAACTGCCGAGCCAGGAAGTGGTCTGGTGGAACACCCGCGAAGATCACCTGGAACGCAGCAACCTGCCGGCCCGTAGCCTGCAGATCGAGGACAACCCGGCGCTGAGCGCCGACAAGCCGGCCAGCGTCGACCCGGTTACGGTGCAAACCTACCTGCTCTGGCCCTGGCAGCTGAGTACCCTGGTACTGGCCCTGACCACCCTGCTGGGTTTTGCCCTGTGGTGGCGGGCGCGCTCGCAACCGGCGGTGCTGCGAGCGGCGCAAACCGGGCCGAGCCCGCGCACTTTGCTTGATGACCTCAAGCGCGCGTGCCAGGCCAACGACCCCCAAGCCACGCGCCAGGCCCTGGATGCCTGGGCCCGCCAGCAACCGGAAACCCTGGCCGAAATGGCCGCGCGTTTCGTGCCGTTGTCCGATGCCCTCGATGGCCTCAACGGCGCGCTGTACAGCGAAAGCGGGCAATATTGGCAAGGTGAAGAATTATGGCGGGCCATTGGCACCATCCCGGCCGCCGAGCAGGTTCAGCCTGCGCAAAGCGAGAACGGCAGCTTGCCGCCGCTGTACCCCAAATAACCTCCAGGCGTGGCACCCCGAGCGCCACGCCGGCACATTGCGGAACCCTTCATGCGTCTGTTTCACACCTCCGACTGGCACCTGGGTCAAACCCTGCACGGCCAGGAACGCGATTTCGAACACGCCTGTTTTCTCGATTGGCTGCTCGGCCAGCTCAAGCTGCGCCAGCCCGATGCCCTGCTGATTGCCGGCGACATCTTCGACACCGTCAATCCGCCGGTCAAAGCCCAGGAGCGGCTCTACGACTTCATCGTCCAGGCCCACGAACAGCAGCCCAAGCTGAACATCGTGATGATCGCCGGCAACCACGACTCCGGCTCGCGCATCGAACTGCCGGCGCCGCTGATGCGCCGCCTGCGCACCTACGCCCTGGGCCGCGTGCAATGGCTGGATGAAGGTGAACTGGACAGCGAACGCCTGTTGATTCCGCTGACCAACGCCAAGGGCAAGGTCGCCGCCTGGTGCCTGGCGCTGCCGTTCCTGCGCCCGGCGGAAGTCACCGGCGCACACCTGGGCGATGACTACCTGCGGGGCATCGCCCAGGTCCACGAAAAACTCATCGCCGCCGCCCTGCAACGGCGCAAGGCCGGTCAGGCGCTGATTGCCGTGAGCCACGCGCACATGGCCGGTGGCTCGGTCTCGGAAGACTCCGAACGCAGCCTGATCATCGGCAACGCCGAAGCCCTGCCGGCACGCCTGTTCGCTCCGCAGATCAGCTACGTCGCCCTCGGCCACCTGCACAAGCCGCAGAAGGTCAACCGGGAGGAGCGCATCCGCTACAGCGGTTCGCCAATCCCGCTGTCGTTCTCGGAAATCGGCTATCAACACCAGATCCTCGAAATCGAACTCGACGGCGCCAACCTGGCCAGCGTCGAATCGCGCCTGGTGCCGCGCGCCGTGCACCTGCAACGGCTGGGCCCGGCACCGCTGGCCGAAGTACTTGAGCAACTGGCCGAGCTGCCGGTAGTCGACCTGCTGGACGATCCGCAGCGCCAACCCTGGCTGGAGATCCGCGTACGCCTGGACGAGCCCCTGCCCGACCTGCGCGCCCAGCTCGAAGGCGCCCTGCACGGCAAGGCCGTGCGCCTGGTGCGCATCGCTGCCGAATATGCCGGCAACGGCCGCAGCGAAGATGACAGCAGCGCCGACTTGCTGGAACTGGGCCAACTGACCCCGCACGAGCTGTTCAGCCGCGCCTGGGAGCAGGCCTATGGCAATGTTGTCGATGAACAGACCCTGGCCGACTTTGCCCTGTTGCTGCAGGACGTCCAGCAGGAGGAAGAACAGCCATGAAGATTCTCGCCATCCGCCTGAAGAACCTGGCCTCCCTGGAAGGCCCGATCGAAATCGACTTCACCGCCGAGCCGCTGGCCAGCGCCGGCCTGTTCGCCATCACCGGGCCCACCGGCGCCGGCAAGAGCACCCTGCTCGACGCCCTGTGCCTGGCGCTGTTCGGCGCCGTGCCGCGGCTGAACAACATCGGCCGCGAGACCAAGCTGCCGGAGGTCGACAGCGACATCCTCACCAGCGACCCGCGCACCTTGCTGCGTCGGGGTTCGGGCAGCGGCTTTGCCGAGGTGGATTTCGTCGGCATCGACGGCCGGCGCTACCGCGCCCGCTGGGAAACCAACCGCGCCCGCGACATGGCCAACGGCAAGCTGCAAGGCAGCCGTCAGAGCCTGCATGACCTGGACAGCGACCAGCTGCTGAGCAACCAGAGCAAGGCCGAATACAAGCAACTGATCGAGTCGCGCCTGGGCCTGAACTTCGAACAGTTCACCCGTGCGGTGATGCTGGCCCAGAGCGAGTTCAGCGCCTTCCTCAAGGCCGATGACAAAGAGCGCAGCGAGCTGCTGGAAAAGCTTACCAATACGGCGATCTACAGCCAGCTGGGCCGCCGCGCCTACAGCAAGAGCAAGGAAGCCGAAGAGGCGCACAAGGCCCTGCTGGACCAGGCCAGCGGCGTGATGCCCATGGCCGCCGAGGCCCGCGCCGAACTCGACCAGCGCTACAGCGGGGCCCTCGATCGGTTCAAGGCCGAACAGGCGCAACTGCGCCAGCTTGAACAGCAGCGCAGCTGGCTCACCGAGCTGTTGCAACTGCAGGAACAGGTGCAGACCAGCACGGCGCAACTGCACAGTGCCCAGCAGCACAACGACAGCCTGCACAGCGAGCGGCTGAAACTCGCGCGGCTGGAACAGCTGGCGCCGCAGCGTCACCAGTTTGCCCGCCAGCAGGCGCTCAATGCCCAGCTCAGCCCGCTGGCCGAGAGCATAGCCGCGCAGCGCCAGCAGCATGACCTGTTGCATGGCCACCAGCAGCAACTGCAGGACGACCTGGGCAAGGCCCACGCAGCCCTCGCCCAGGCCCTGGCACAACAAACCGAAAGCGCGCCGTTGGTGCGCCAGGCCTTTGCCGAGCAGAACACCCTGGCCCGCCTGCAACAGGAACTGGCCCATAGCTCGACGCTCAAGCAACAGGCCGATCAGGCCAGTGCCGAAGGCCAGCACCAGCTGCTGAGCCTCAATGAACAGCAACGCCTGAACGAAGAGCGCCTGCAGCAGATCAGCGAACAGCTCGCACAAAGCGCGCCGCTGGCCGGGCTGAGTGAAGCCTGGAGTGCCTATCGCGACCGCCTGCAACAACTGATGCAGCTGGGCAACCGCCTCAACCAGGGCCGTGCCGAGCTGCCCGGCCTGCAGCAACGCGCCAGTCAGGCCAGTGCCCAGCTTGAGGAGCAGCGCGCCGCCCTGGCCCTGCTCTACCGCGAAGCCGAGGCAGAACCCCAAGCCCTGGCCGAACAGATCGGCCTGCTCGGCGAGCTGCTGCAGAAAAACCGCCAGCAACAGCGCCAGGTCGAAGAACTGAGCCGGCTGTGGGGCAACCAGCAGGACCTCGAACTGCGCCTGCAAGCCTTGCGCGAACGCCAGCAAGCGGCCCTGAAGCAGCGCGAGCAGTTGATCGGCGAAGGCCTCAATGGCAAGAACCAGCTGACCGCCGCCGAGCAGGCGCTGAATGTGACCCGCCAGTTGCTCGAACGCCAGCGCCTGGCCCGCAGCCAGAGCGTCGAAGAGCTGCGCGCGCAGCTGCAGGATGACCAGCCCTGCCCCGTGTGCGGTAGCCAGGAGCACCCTTATCATCAGCCCGAAGCCCTGCTGCAAAGCCTCGGCCGCCACGACCAGAACGAAGAAGCCAACGCGCAGCAAATGGTCGACGAGCTGAAGAAACAGCTCGATGAACTGCGCACTCAACTGGGTGGCGTCAACGGCCAGATCAAGGAATACCTGCACCAGCAGGAACAACTGGGCAACCAGCAACACGCGTTGCTGCCCAGCCTCGAAGCGCACCCGCTGTACCCGTCGCTGGCCGACCAGGACGCCAGCCAGCGCAGCGCCTGGCTGGACTTGCAGGCACGCAACCTGAACCACGACATCAGTCGTGACGAACAGCGCCAGAACGCCCTGCTGACCCTGCAAAAAGACGCCAGCCGCCTGCAACAGCAATTGCAGGCAGCCCAAGACGCCAGCCAGCAGGCCAACCAGCACCTGAGCCAGCAGCAAACGGCGCTGGCCAGTGACGAAGAACGCCTGGAGCAGGAACTGGCCAGTTTCGCCACCCTGTTGCCAACCGAAGTTCTCGATGACCTGCGCCAGGAGCCAGCTGCCGCCTTCATGCGCCTGGACCAGCAACTGGCCCTGCGCCTGGACCTGCTGCAACGGCAAAAGGACGAACAGCAGGAGCACGGCGAGCGCCAGCAAAAGCTGGACAAGGCCCAGCTGCAGCAGCAGGCACGGGTTCAGAAGCAGGAAGAATTGCAACAGCAGTTCAGCGACCTGGAACGCCAACATCAACTCAGCCGCGACAGCCTCGCCAGCTTGCTCGGCGAGCAGGCCGGCGCCGAACACTGGCAGCAGCATCTGGACCAGGCCGTGGAGCACGCGCGCCAGGCCGAAGCCCAGGCAGGCCAGCAGTTGCAGGATACCCAGGCGCGGTTGATCGAACTGACTGCCGAGCTCAAGGCCAAGGGCGAACGCCTGAGCGCGCTGGAGCAGGAACACCATGAGGTTCGCGGCCAGATCGAACAGTGGCGCCAGGGCCATCCGGAGCTGGACGACAGCGGCCTGGAGCAGTTACTGGCCTTCGACGACAACGCCATGGCGCAACTGCGCCAAGGGCTGCAGGACGCAGAAAAAGCCATCGAACAGGCCCGTACCCTGCTGCAGGAGCGCCAGCAGCGCCTGGATCAACACCAGGCCCAGGGCAATGCCGAACTCACCAGCGAAGCGTTGGAACAGGACTTCGCCAGCCTGCAGCTGCAACTGGCGGCCAGCGAACAGAGCTGCGCCGAACTGCGTGCCGCCCAGGCCGAAGACCAGCGCCGGCAACTGGCGCACCAGGCCCTGGCCGATCAGATCGCCGGTGCCTACAGCGAGTGGCAGCGCTGGGCACGGCTCAACGCCCTGATCGGCTCGGCCACCGGCGACACCTTCCGCAAGATTGCCCAGGGCTACAACCTCGACCTGCTGGTGCACCACGCCAACGCCCAGTTGCGCCAGCTGGCCCGGCGCTACCGGCTCAAGCGTGGTGGCAGCCTGCTCGGCCTGTTGGTGCTGGATACGGAAATGGGTGATGAGCTGCGCTCGGTGCATTCACTGTCGGGCGGTGAAACTTTCCTGGTTTCGCTGGCCCTGGCCTTGGGCCTGGCGTCGATGGCTTCGAGCACCCTGCGCATCGAATCGCTGTTTATCGACGAAGGTTTCGGCAGCCTCGACCCCGAATCGCTGCAACTGGCCATGGACGCCCTCGATGGCTTGCAGGCCCAGGGCCGCAAGGTCGCGGTGATTTCCCACGTGCAGGAGATGCACGAGCGCATTCCGGTGCAGATCCAGGTTCGCCGCCAGGGCAATGGCCTGAGTACGGTGGAGGTCAGCGGATGATCCTCTACTCGTTCCGTCGCTGCCCCTGGGCCATGCGTGCGCGCCTGGCCCTGCGTTATGCCCAGTGCCCGGTGGAGGTCCGCGAAGTCAGCCTCAAGGCCAAGCCGGCCGAGCTGCTGGCACTTTCGCCCAAGGGCACAGTGCCGGTGTTGAGTACAGGTGAGCGGGTACTGGAGGAAAGCCTGGATATCATGCGCTGGGCCCTGGCCCGGCATGATCCGCAGGACTGGCAACTCGCGGCCGACCCGCAGGCGGCCCAGGCCGCCGATACGCTGATCGAACGCAATGATCGCGAGTTCAAGGCGCAGGTCAATCTGTACAAATATGCTGAACGCTACCCACAGCACTCACGGGAGCATTACCGGGCACAGGCTGAAAGCTGGTTGGCCGAGCTGGATGAACGACTGGCGCAGCAGGCGTACCTGTTCGCTGATCATCCAAGCCTGGCGGACGCGGCATTGCTGCCATTGATGCGCCAGTTCGCCGGGGTGGAGCCTGAGTGGTTCGCCCAGGCGCCCTACCCGCATTTGCGGGCGTGGTTGCAGGGCTGGCTGGAGTCGGCATTGTTCAAGGCGATCATGGCGCGTTGAACCCATCGCTGGCAAGCCAGCTCCCACAGGGGCCTGGGCATGCAGGGCCATGGTGGGAGCTGGCTTGCCAGCGATGAGGCCAGAAGCTACAGCGCCAGAATCGGCGAAGAATAGAGGAACAGCAACACCGCCAGAATTCGCCATTTCATGTGTTATCCCCTGACGTCAATAAATTAGCGTCAAATTCAATCACATGGCGATGTGCTATTACCAGAAAAATCTACCGGCTCAGTGCTGCGACTTGTGGTCCAGCGCGGCATAGAAGTTGGCGCTTTGTTGCAGGTACTTCTGGGTGTAGCTCTGGGTCGACGATTTGCGCTCGCTGAGCTCGACATGGGCGTTGGCCGGCAGGACCACCGAAGCAGAAATGGCGGAAGCGGCGATGACCGGGAAAAGGTTGAAGTTCATGGCGCTGACCTCGAAGTCTGTGGTTTGAAGTGGCCGCCTGGGGCCGTGGTTCAAACTTACGCCGCTGGCGCGGCGCACAGAAATTCATTGCAGCAGTAGCAAACATCAAGGCAATTGATAGTCAGTTGACGAACTTCAGGTCCGACGGTGCATCCTGGGCCAGCTTCTGCACGGTTTCGCCCAGCAGGCCACTGCGCGGATCACGGCGGATCACCACGATCTCGTTGCTCTTCTGGTTGGCCACCAGGAGGAACTTGCCGGTGGGGTCGAGGGCGAACTCCCGTGGGTGATCGCCTTCGACACTGCGCCGCTGCACCTGCATCAGCTTGCCGGTCTTGTCATCGACGGCAAACACCAGCAGTTCGTTGGCCGTGCCGCGATTGCTGACATACAGAAAGCGCCCGTCAGCCGACAGGTGCAAGGCCCCCGCCGCCCTGGCCGAGGCATCGGTCAGCTCGGTCAAGGGCAGGCGCTGAAGCTCTGCCAGCTTGCCGTCCTGATAGTCGAACGCCACCACTTGCGCGCTCATTTCCAGGGTCAGGTAGGCATGCTTGCCGTCACGGTCAAACAGCAAATGGCGCGGCCCGCTACCCGGCGGCAGGCTTACCGGCTCGACCGCGCTCAGTGGCTGCTTGGGACTGGCGCCGTCGTATCGGTAGACAAATACCTTGTCGGCCCCCAGGTCGCTGGCGAACACGTATTCGCCGTCGTCGGATGACACCACCGAGTGCACGTGCGGTCCGGTCTGGCGCTCCGGGTTGACGCCGCTGGGCTTGTGCCGGTCTTGTTGCACCGAAGCCTGCAGGTGGCCATTACGGTCGACTGGCAACACACTGAGGCTGCCGCCGGGGGCAGGCAATACGCCGTAATTGGCAACGAACAGGTAGCGCTGGTCATGGCTGAGGCTGGAATGGGTCGGCTCATCGCCCAGGCTTGGCACCTGGTTCAGGGCCTTGAGGCTGCCGTCCTTGCCAATGGCAAAACTGCTGACCTGGCCGTTGCCGGCGCCATTCTCGTTGACCGCGAATAGCAGGCGCTTGTCGACCGAGAGAGTCAGCCAGGAAGGGTTTTCGCTCATGAGGATCTGCAGCGGCGTAGGGTCGATCTGGCCGCTGTCGCTGTTGAAGCGGTAGCGGTAGATGCCTTCGCTGCTGCCTGCGGTATAGCTGCCGACCAGCAGGTCGTGGGCCTGGGCAGTGAGAGTCAGGCTCATGCTACTGGCGATCAGCAGGTTCTTCAGCAGGCGCGTCATCGTCTTCCTCATCGCGGGCACTAAAGGCACTCATACAGACTAGCCGATGCTCGCCAGTGTCGGCGTTGATCAGCCAGTCGGCACCTTCAGCGCGGGCGGCGCCGATCTGCTCCGGGGTCAACGACCATTGTTTACGAACGCGGCCGTCCATCAGCGCGATATGCAGGCCGGTTTCGTCGAAGGTGAAGTCAAAAGCGTGCAGGCCGTCGATCAGGAGCATGTCGCAGGATTCGAGGGCTTGGGAGAGGGTTGTCATTGCAGGAAGATCACTGGCGGGAAAACCCCATGATACCCGATCATCAAAAGCATCGCCGGCAAGGCCGGCTCCCACAGGTAATGCGCACCTGTGGGAGCCGGCCTTGCCGGCGATGGGCTACGAAGTAGCCCCGATTACTGCACCGGTCAATGGGCGAAAATCGAACCGCCCTGCTTGCCCGCCATTTTCTCCGGCTTGATCAGGAACCGCGCCAGTGCCGGCAACAGCCACAGCGCGCCGAACATGTTCCATAGCAACATGAAGGTCAGCATCAGGCCCATGTCGGCCTGGAACTTGATCGCCGAGAAGATCCAGGTGCACACGCCGATGGCCAGGCACAGGCCGGTGAACAGGACCGCCTTGCCGGTGGACTTGAGGGTCTGGTAGTAGGCTTCCTGCAGCGGCAACCCGGCGCGCAGGAAGCTCTCCAGGCGGCTGTAGATGTAGATGCCGTAGTCCACGCCGATACCCACGCCCAGTGCCACCACCGGCAGGGTCGCGACCTTGACGCCGATGCCCATGTAGGCCATCAGCGCGTTGCCCAGCACCGAGGTCAGCACCAGCGGCAGGACGATGCACAGGGTCGCAGCGAAGGAACGGAAGGTGATCATGCACATCACCGCCACGCAGATGTACACCAGGATCAGAATGGTCAGCTCGGCCGACTTGATCACTTCGTTGGTGGCCGCCTCGATACCCGCGTTACCGGCCGCCAGGAGGAACTCCAGGCCTTCCTTGTTGTGGGTGTCGGCAAATTCCTGCACGGCCTTGACCGCACGGTCGAGGGTCTCGGCCTTGTGATCGTTGAGGAAGATCAGCACCGGCGCCAACGAGCAGTCGGCGTTGTACAGACCGTCAGCACGGGAGATCGAACTGTTGAGCACGTCCGGGTTGCGCGACAGGCTTTCCCATTTCAGGTTGCCCTCGTTCATGCCCTTGATCATCTGCTTGGACACGGTCACCAGCGAGATCGCCGACTGCACCCCCGGGGTGTTCTCCATCTTCCACATCAGCTCGTCGACCGGTGCCATGGTCGAGTGCACCGAGCAGCCTTCGGTCGGGGTCTTGACCATCACCACCAGCACGTCGGAACTGGTCGAGTAGTTATTGATGATGAAGGCGTTGTCCTGGTTGTAGCGCGAGTCCGGACGCAGCTCCGGCGCACCCTGGTCGAGGTCGCCGATCTTCAGGTTCTGGCTGTACCAGAGGCCGCCACCGAAGGCCAGCAAGGCCAGGACGATGGACACCGGCGCGACCTTGGCGCTGGCAAAGTTGGACAGCAGGCGCCAGAACGGATGTTCGCGGGTCGCATCCTTCTTGCTGCGCTCGATGGCCTTCTTACTGATGCCGACATAGGAGATCGCCACCGGCAGCAGGATCAGGTTGGTGAAGACGATCACCGCCACACCGATCGACGCACCGATGGCCAGCTCGCGGATCACCCCGATGTCGATGATCAGCAGGGTGATGAAGCCCACGGCGTCAGCCAGAATGGCGATCATCCCCGGCAGGAACAATTGCCGGAAGGTGCGCCGCGCAGCGGTCAGGGCGTTGTCGGCATCACTGGACTGCAAGGCGATGCCGTTGATCTTCTGCACCCCGTGGGAGATGCCGATGGCGAAGATCAAAAACGGCACCAGCATCGAGTACGGGTCAAGGCCGAAGCCCACCGCATGCATCAGCCCCAGCTGCCAGACCACCGCCACCAGGGTGGTGATCAGCACGGCGATGGTGCTGCGGATGCACCAGGTGAACCAGTACAGCAGCACCCAGGTGATCACCAGGGCGATACCGAAGAACATCGCCACCATCATCAGGCCGTCGATCAGGTCGCCGACCTTCTTGGCGAAGCCGACGATGTGCACCTTCACATTGGGGTTCTGGGCCTGGAACTTGTCGCGGATCTTCTCCTCGAGCTGATGGGAGAACTGCTGGTAGTCGAGCTTGATCAGCTTGCCCTGGTCCTGCGGGTCCGGGTAGGACTCCAGCAGCGGAATGTCGATGATGCTCGACTTGAAGTTGTTGGCCACCAGGCGCCCGACCTGTCCGGACTTGAGCACGTTGTTGCGCAACTGGTCGAGGCTGTCGGCCGAGCCGTTGTAGGTCTGCGGGATGACTTCGCCACCGGCGAAGCCCTCTTCGGTCACTTCGGTCCAGCGCACGCTGGGGCTCCACAGCGATTTCAGGCCTGAACGGTCGACGCCGGGAATGTAGAACACCTCGTCATGCACCTGACGCAGGGTTTCCATGTACTCCTTGCTGAAGATATCGCCGTCGGTGGCCTCCACCGAGATGCGCACGGTGTTGCCGAGGTTGGCCAGGTCATTGCGGTGTTCGAGCATCTTCTCGATGAAGGGATGCTCAAGCGGGATCATTTTCTCGAAGCTGGTGGACGGACGAATCTGCGTGGCCTGCCAGAACAGGAACACGCTGACCAGCAGGCAGATGAGGATCACCACCGGGCGGTTGTTGAAGATCAGGCGTTCGAGCAAGGTCGCCTTGTCCTGATGGTGTTGCTGCTGATTCATGTTGAACTGCTCCTGACGGGTCATGGCTGCACTCCTTCGGCGCCCTTGGCCGAAGCCAGGTGCACGCCACCCTGGCCTACCAGCACCAGGCGCCCTTCACTTAGCCCGCTGACGCCGGCCAGGGCGATGCGATCGGCCCGGTTGAACACGCTGAAGCTCTGGCCGTCGTCGCTGCTGCGCAGCACGCTACCGCCATTGCCCACCAATACCAGGCTGCCATCATCGAGAAGCGTAGCGCTTGCCAGGCCAAATTCGAGGTTGCCGCGCGCGGCTTTCAATTCGATCTGTTGCCAGCTATCGCCAAAATCCGTGGAGCGGTAGAGGTTGCCGCGCAATCCGTAGGCCAGCAAGGTACGCGACTGGGCGGTGCCAGTGACGCCGAACAGCGAGCCTTCATAGGGGCCTTCGAGCTTTTCCCAGGTCTGGCCGTCGTCGCTGGAGCGGAACATGCTGCCCTGCTCGCCGACGATAAACAGGCCAGCGTCTTTGACCGCAGCGATGCCGTTGAGGTGGAGCTGGTCTTCGTTGTTCAGCCGGTCGCCGACATCGTTCCAGTGCTTGCCGCCGTCGGTGGTTTCCAGCAATGCGCCGTACGCGCCCACGGCGATGCCGTGCTGAGTGTCCTTGAACCAGACATCGAGCAACGGCGCTTCACGTGCCAGGTCTTCGAACTGTTTGCTCCAGGTGGCGCCACCGTCAGTGCTGGCGAGGATCTGCGCATCGTGGCCGACGGCCCAGCCGTGCTTGTCGTCGACGAAATAGACGGCAGTAAGCAGTTGCCGGGTTGGCACCTTGGCTTGGGTCCAGGTCTTGCCCTGGTCATCGGAAAACAGGATATGGCCACGATCACCGACGGCGACCAGGCGCGCGCCAGCCTTGGTGACGTCCAGCAGCAGGCTTTTTACCGCCTTGGACGATTCGGTGGAGTAGACATCGGTTTGCGCGGCTGCGGCTTCGGCCGTGTTGGCCCATAGCCCGATCGCCAATACCAGCAAGCCGCTGGCGGCCAATGCCCAAGGGCGATTGCCGGCTTTACGCGCAGCACCGCCGAGACCCGCCATGACAGGCTCAGTCATAGATCTATCCCCCGTTTATTGTTATTTGGGTCAATCTATATGCAGGTACTGCAAAAACCTTGTTCCAGAGCCCCGCAATAGCTGAGAGCCATCCTATCGGGGTTTGCAAAGGACTGACAACGAACGGGACGTTATCTTTTGTTAAGCGCAGGATTTGCGGGGAAGCAATCGCTGGCAAGCCAGCTCCCACAGGGTCGGTACATGCAGTTCCCTGTGGGAGCGGGCTTGACCCGCGATGAGGCCATCAGGCCAGACTTTTGCTCACGACTTCATACACATCGCTGGACAACGAACCCGATGCCAGAATGCGCTCCAGCTCACCTTTCATCAGCGCCTGACGCGCGCTGTCGTATTTGCGCCAGCGGGTCAGCGGCGCCAATTGGCGCGAAGCGATCTGCGGGTTGAGCGCGTTGAGCTCGATCACCAGGTCCGCCAGGAAGCGATAACCCGAACCATCGGCCGCATGGAAGTTGACCAGGTTCTGCCCGGCAAAGGCACCGATCAGGGCGCGGACCTTGTTCGGGTTCTTCATGGTGAAGGCCGGGTGCTGCATCAGCGCCTTGACCCGTGCCAGGCCGCCCGGCAGGGTGCTGGCCGCCTGCACGCTGAACCATTGATCCATGACCAGCGGATTGTCCTTGAAGTGCTCGGCAAAGCCTTCCAGGGCCTTGGCCCGATCGGCCTCGAACGGCGAGTTGACCAGCACGGCCAGGGCGGTAAGGCGCTCGGTCATGTTGTCACAGGCGTCGAACTGCTCCAGGGTCGCCGCCAGCACGTCAGGCTTGGCGCTGAGCATCAGGTACGACAGCACGATGTTCTGCAGGCTGCGACGGGCAAAGTGCTCGGCCTCGGCAACATACTCGGTGCCACGCGAAACCGCGCGGTTGGCCTGATAACGTGCACTCAGGGCGTCGAACAGCTGCTCGGCGATCTGCTTGCGGGCAAACTCGCGAGCGGCGTGGATGGCATCGACGTCGGCCACTTCGCTGATTTCGGTGAGGTAGGCCTCACTTGGCAACGAGAGCATTTCGGCGACCATGGCCTGGTCCAGTTGCTCGTTGGCCAGCACCGTGCCCAACGCGGTCACCAGGCGCTGATCAAGAACCAGCCTGGCGCCCTGTTGGTGCTGGGCAATCAACTCCTGCAAGACCTGCACCGACAGTTGCTGCCCCGCTTCCCAGCGGTTGAAACCATCACTGTCGTGCTGCATGAGGAACATCAGCTGGTCACGGTCATAGGGGAAGCTCAGCTTGACCGGTGCGCTGAAACCACGCAGTAGCGATGGCAGCGGCTTGGCGGCGATGCCCTCGAAGGTGAAGGTCTGCTCGGCTTCGGTTACCGACAACACCCGCGAGGTGCCGTCTGCTGCCGCTTCACCTTGCAGGCGCAGGGCGATGTCATTGCCCTGGGCATCGAGCAGGCCCAGTTCCACCGGGATCACGAACGGCTTCTTCTCGACCTTGTCCGGGGTTGCCGGGTAGCTCTGACGGAAGGTCAGGCTGTAGGTCTGTGCAGCGCTGTCGTAAGCCTCGCTGACCGCCAGGCGCGGCGTGCCGGCTTGGCTGTACCAGCGCTTGAACTGGGTCAGGTCGACGCCGTTGGCGTCTTCCATGGCCTTGATGAAGTCGTCGCAGGTTACGGCCTGGCCATCATGGCGCTCGAAGTACAGGTCGCTGCCTTTGCGAAAACCCTCGGCACCAAGCAGGGTGCGAACCATGCGCACCACTTCCGAGCCCTTCTCGTACACGGTCAGGGTGTAGAAGTTGGAAATCTCGATGAAGCTGTCGGGGCGCACGGCGTGGGCCATGGGGCCGGCATCTTCGGCGAACTGGTGGGTGCGCAGGTAGGCGACGTCCTCGATGCGCTTGACCGTGCGCGAGTTCATGTCGGCACTGAACTCGGAGTCACGGAACACCGTGAAACCTTCCTTGAGCGACAGCTGGAACCAGTCGCGGCAGGTCACGCGGTTGCCCGACCAGTTGTGGAAGTACTCGTGGGCGACCACCGCCTCGACCCGCTGGTGGGCGGCGTCGGTCGCGGTTTCGGCGCGGGCCAGCACGCAGCTGGAGTTGAAGATGTTCAGGCCCTTGTTTTCCATGGCGCCCATGTTGAAGTCGTTGACCGCGACGATCATGAAGATGTCCAGGTCGTACTCGCGGCCATAGACTTCTTCGTCCCAGCGCATGGACTTCTTCAGGCTGGTCATGGCGTGCTGGCACTTGTCGATGTTTTCCGGCTCGACATAGATGCGCAGGGTCACGTCGCGGCCCGACTGGCGGGTGAACTTGTCTTCGACGCACCACAGGTCGCCGGCGACCAGGGCGAACAGGTAGGCCGGTTTCATGAACGGGTCTTCCCAGGTCGCCCAGTGCCGGCCGTCTTCCTGCGGGCCCGTACCGACCGGGTTGCCGTTGGACAGCAGCACCGGGTAGCGATGCTGCTCGGCGATCACCGTGGTGGTGAACTTGCTCATCACGTCCGGGCGGTCGAGGTAGTAGGTGATCTTGCGAAAACCCTCGGCCTCGCACTGGGTGCAGAACATGCTGCCGGACTTGTACAGGCCTTCGAGGGCGGTGTTGCGCTCGGGGTGGATCTTCACGCTGGTGTCGAGGGTGAAGGTCGCCGCCGTCGGCTGCACGGTCAGGTGGCTGTCGTCGAGCTGGTAGGCGCCTGCGTTCAGCACCTGGTCGTCCAGGGCGACGCTGAGCAGCTCCAGCTGCTGGCCGTCGAGCACCAGCGGCGGCAGGCCGGCGCCGCGGGCCGGGTTGCGGCGCATGACCAGCTGCGCGTGGACCAGGCTGTGGTCCTCGAACAGTTCGAAGGTCAGGTGCGTCTCGTCAATCAGGTACTCGGGGGCCTGATAGTCCTTGAGGTAGATCACTTGCGGCTGTTCGGTACGCATGTGGCAGTCCTTTTTTTACTGATGCACGGCGAGCTGGTACGCCGTGTATTTGCGAATATTGATCACGCCGGTGTCGAAGATCAGGTACTGGCCCTTGATGCCCAGCAGCGTGCCTTCAGCCACGGGATTCTTGTCCAGGTTGAAGCTGACGATCTTGCTCGGGTAGGCCTCGACCGGGTAGCGGATTTCCAGGACCTCGGCGTCAGTCAGCGGCTGGATCGCCTGCAGGCCGAATCGCGCCTGCAAGGCACTGAAGCCCTCGGCGCAGCTGTCGAACAGTTGCTGGCGCACGGCCAGCAGGTCGACCGCCTCGGCATCGCCCTTGAGCAAGGCGCGCCAGTTGGTACGGTCGGCCACCTGACTGCGGAACAGGTCTTCGACCAGCCCCGATTGCTGGCGGGTGGCAACCCGCACGATCGGCAGCGCCTGGCTGGCCCCCTGGTCAAGCCAGCGCGTTGGCAACTGGGTCGCGCGGGTAATGCCGACCTTGATGCCCGAGGAGTTGGCCAGGTACACCACATGATCGGTCATGCAGAACTGCTCGCCCCACGAGGGTTCGCGGCAGGTGCCCTGATCGTAGTGGCATTTTTCCGGGGCCATGATGCACACGTCGCACTGCGCAAGCTTGGTCATGCACGGGTAGCAGTAACCCTGGCTGAAACTGGTCTTGGTCTTGCGCCCGCAGTGGCTGCAATGGATGGCACCGAGGTATTCCAGGCGCACGGTCTTGCCGATCAAGGGGTTGACCGGCACTTCCTGCTCGCCCAGACGAAAAGCGTACTGCACCACCGGCGCATCGAGACGCGCCGACATTTTACTGATGGAGCCGCGGCCGAGTTCGATCAATGGATCGCATCCGACTTGAACAGAAGGTTCGGCACCGGTGCCGACTTCGAGCTGCATTCCTGCGGGCCCATGTAGCCGGTACGCTCTTCTTCGGGCAGATTCTGCAGTTCCCAGGCGATCACCGCCTGCAGCGACAGCTCTTTCTGCTCGGTGGTGAGCTTGCGCCCGTCTGCCCATTTACCCAGTTCCACGGCCAGTTTCAGGCTTTCGTAGATTTCCGGGGTGATGTTTTCGATCATTTGCGCAAAAGTGGACATAGCGTCTCCCAAAATCAAGCAGTCAGTTTACGCCGGGCCAGCGCCCCGCCCAAGAGCCCGCTCAGGCAACCGACCAACAGCCCGCCGACATGGGCAGCGTTGGCGATCTGGCCGAAGCCGAGCAGGCTGATCAAACCGGACAGGCACAGCAGCAGCCAGACCAGCATCATCACCAGCACGCCACGCGGCATGCGATACACCGGGTTGGGCGCCAGCCACTGGTACAGCCAGATGTGTCCGAGCAAGCCGTAGAGCACCCCCGACAGGCCGCCGAACAGGCTCGGGCCGCCAAACAGGTACTGGGCGGCGTTGGACACCAGGCTGAACAGCAGGGTCATGCCGAGCAGGTTCCACGGGCCCTGGCGCAGCTCGATGCGCCGGCCCAGTTCCCAGTACCAGAGGCCGTTCATGGCCAGGTGGAGGATGCCGAAATGCACCAGCATCGGCGTGAACAGGCGCCACCACTGGCCATCGGCAAGGCTGGCGGCCAGCGGGGTGAAATACAGGTAGTCGCCCTGCACGCGAAAATCGAGGAAGGTCAGCCAGCTCAAGGTGGCGAAGTTGTCGCCAAGGCCGGTGAGGCCGGCGACGATCAGGCACAGCAGCAGGATCGCCGCCGTCGCCTTGCTGGCGCGCAACTGCTCGCCGATGCTCGGCCGCGCCGGTGCGGCCAAGGCGGTGTCGGCCGGCAGTTCGAACTCGGCATTGCCC
This sequence comes from Pseudomonas sp. JV241A, assembly GCF_900275665.1. Lineage (NCBI taxonomy): Bacteria > Pseudomonadati > Pseudomonadota > Gammaproteobacteria > Pseudomonadales > Pseudomonadaceae > Pseudomonas > Pseudomonas sp. JV241A. The sequence continues at coordinate 228,308 of NZ_OPYO01000013.1, read as the reverse complement.
TCGGGGAAGCGCTGGTACAGCTGGCGCACGTCTTCGGCGAGGTTCTCGGCCACCCACAACACCTGGTCGCCGCCCTCCTCGCTGACCCGGTGCGGCACCTGCAGGCGCCGCAACAGGCCGACAAAGCCGCTGAGATCGGTACTCAACGGCATGCGTAATACCACTACTGCAGTCATTGGCTGGCCTCCGGCCGGTCGACATCGACCCAGACGAACTTGCGCGGGTCGATGCGGGTTTCAGCATCCAGGCGGTAAGCGACCAGTTTGCCGTACAGCACCGCACTGTAGTCCAGGCAGGCCAGGTTGGCGCGGATCGGCGCCGGTTTGCCGCTGCGCCAGTAATGGCCGACGAACAGCATCGGTTCGTCCTCGCTGTAGCGCAGCAAGGCGTTCTTCTGGCTGTGGCTGAGCGGCGCGTTGGCCACCTGCTCGGGCAAGGCATCGGGCTGGAAGACGATATCGCCGTAGGTCTGCGGGTCTTCTTCCCAGAACTTGGTGCGGAAAAACGCGCGGGTCAGGCCGTCGCCACCGGTCAGGGTCAGGCCGTCCGGCAGGCGCATGTCGGTACCGCGCAACAGGCGGTTGCAGACCGTGGCGGCAAAGCTTTCCGGCACGGCCGAGGCCTGGATGAAATGCTCGTCGATACGCCCGTCCGGGTATTGCTGGCGCAGCGGGTCGATCAGGCGCGCGTCCCAGCAGGCGTGCACCAGGCGGAACCGCCCGGCGTCGATGAACAGCGGTAGCTCGTAGAACCACTCGAGAAAATCATGCCAGTCGCCCGGATGCTGTTCGAACTGGGTCAGGGTCTCGTAGATCAGCCGCCCGTGGCGCGGAGTGTGCTCGCGCACGTAGTGCTTGCCGCTCTCGGGCAGGGCCGGGGTGTTCCAGCCCAGGGCGTTGTACTCGTGGTTGCCCATGATGCAGTAGGCCTGGCCAGCATCGACCATGTCATGGACGATGTGCAGCGCTTCGCGAATCCGCGGGCCACGGTCGATGATGTCGCCCAGAAACAGCGCCTGGCGCGACGGATGACGCCAGACGCCGCCCTGGCGCTTGTAGCCAAGGGCGTCGAGCAGCCGTTCGAGGGTGTGTGCACAACCGTGCACGTCACCGATCAGGTCGAAACTGCGAGCGGGATCGAGCATCACTCGCCTCCACCACCCAGGCGGCTGCCCCAGCCGAGCTTGGTCCGGCAGACCTCATAGTAATTGTGATCCAGCGGGTGGATCAGACGCAGCTTCTGCGGCTTCTTGTTCACCGTGATGGTATCGCCGGGGGCGCAGGTGAAATGGTTCTGGCCGTCACAGGAAATCTGCGGGTAGATCTGCAGGTCCTTGGACACGACGATTTTCAGCTCGCTGTTGCCGTCGACCACGATCGGCCGCCCGGACAGGGTGTGCGGGTACATCGGCACGATGACGATGGCGTCGAGCTTGGGGTGCATGATCGGCCCGCCCGCCGACAGTGCGTAGGCGGTCGAGCCGGTCGGGGTGGCGACGATCAGGCCGTCGGCTTTCTGGCTGCAGACGAACTGGCCATCGATGTAGATCTCGAACTCGATCATCCGCGTCGACTTGCCCGGGTGCAGCACCACATCGTTGAGGGCGTCGCCCTGGCCGATGGCTTCGGCGTGACGACGGACTTCGGCCTGCAGCAGGAAGCGGTTTTCCACCAGGTAGTGGCCGTCGAGCACCTCGGCGACTTTGACTTCAAGCTCATCGGGGCGAATGTCGGTCAGAAAGCCCAGGCTGCCGCGGTTGATGCCCAGCACCGGAATATTATGCCGGGCCAGGGCGCGGGCGGCGCCGAGCAGGCTGCCGTCGCCACCGACGACGATCACCAGGTCGCAGACTTCACCCAGCAGCTTGCGGGTCGAGGTCTGCAGGCCATGGCCGGGCAGGACTTCGGCGATGGTGTCCTCGAGGATGACGTGCAGATGCCGCTCCAGCAGGAATTTTTTCAGTCGGCGAATGGTATCGAGCACCTGGGAGCTGCCCAGCCGTCCGATGATACCGATATTGCGAAATTGCTCCATGGGGCTCCAGGGCTCTGCGGCGGGTAAAAAGGCGATGCTCGCCAAAGAGTTCGATTATGGGCGAAAGCGCCGGGCAGCGGCAAACCCCGGAGAAATTCAGCAAGCGCACAGGCTGAGCGACTATGCTCGCTGAATGAACCCGTTCCCCAGCCTGACCGACCTGCCCTGCCAGTTGCACCAGCCCCAGGTGCGCGACCTGGCTTGGGTCATTCTTGCGCCGCCGATGCTGCGCGATACGCCGTGGCCGCAGCGTCATCCGCTGGCCGCCAGCCGCTGGGTGGCCGAGCCTGAACAACTGCGCCAGTGGCTGCTCGAGCAAGACCGCGACAGCCACGCCCTGCTGCACTGGCTGGCCCAGGCCAGCACCCGGCGCCTGGGGCTGTACTACGAACGTCTATGGCAGTTCGTCCTCCAGCATGCCCCCGGAGTGACTCTGCTGGCCGCCAACCTGCCGATCCGCAACGGCGGGCATACCCTCGGCGAACTGGACCTGCTGCTGCGCGACAGCGACGGCGTGCACCACCTGGAGCTGGCGATCAAGCTGTACCTGGGACCGCAAAGCGGCAATGGCGATAACCCGGCGCAGTGGCTGGGGCCCGGTTGTCACGACCGCCTGGACCGCAAGCTTGCGCACCTGGCCGAGCATCAACTGCCGATTTCGGCCCGCAACGAAAGCCGCGAAGCGCTGGCGGCGCTGGAGATCGAGCAGTTCAGTGCACAGTTGTGGCTGGGTGGTTACCTGCTTTATCCCTGGCCGGGGCAGGCGCAACCGCCGCAAGGAGCGAATCCGCAGCATCTGCGTGGGCGCTGGTTGCACCAGCGTGACTGGGCAGCGTTCCGTGCCCAGAGTGCGCCCGGTCGCTGGCAGCCGTTGCCGCGCCATGCCTGGCTGGCGCCGGCCTGTTACCCGGTGCAGGACTGCTGGTCGGTGCAGCGCTTCGCCACCTGGCTGCAGGCCCTGGACCCGCTGGCGCCGGCGCAGTTGCTGGTGAGGCTGGTCGAAGGTGAGCGTGGCGACTGGGAGGAAGCCGAGCGCTTGTTCCTGGTTTCGGACTTATGGCCGAACCTGCCGGGGTGACAGGTTTTGCGCCTGCTGCGCAGGCGATCGCCGGCAAGCCAGCTCCCACATGCACACAGATCTACTGTGGGAGCGGGCTTGCCCCGCGATCAGGCCAGCCCTAAACCACAGTCAACCGCAGCGCCAGCGCCACCAGGGTCAGCAACAACACCGGCACCGTCAGCACAATCCCGACCTTGAAGTAATACCCCCAGCCAATCTTCACCCCCTTGCGCTCCAGCACATGCAACCACAAAAGCGTCGCGAGGCTGCCAATCGGGGTGATTTTCGGCCCCAGGTCGCTGCCGATCACGTTGGCGTAGATCATCGCCTCCTTGACCACACCCGTGGCAGAACTGGCGTCGATCGACAAGGCGCCGATCAGCACCGTCGGCAGGTTGTTCATGATCGACGACAGCACCGCGGTCAGCAGCCCGGTGCCCAGCGCCGCGCCCCACACCCCGCCCGCGGCAAAACCGTCGAGCCAGCCGGCCAGGTAGTCGGTCAGCCCGGCATTGCGCAGGCCGTAGACCACCAGGTACATCCCCAAGGAGAACACCACGATATGCCAGGGCGCCTCCTTGAGCACCTTGCGCGTGGAGATTTTGTGCCCGCGTGCCGCCACCAGCAGCAACACCAGTGCACACACCGCCGAAATCGCGCTGATCGGAATGCCCAGCGGCTCCAGGGCAAAGCACCCCAGGAGCAGGATCAACAACACCAGCCAGCCGGCGACAAAAGTCGCCGGGTCCTGCACCACGCTGCGCGGCGCATCCAGTTGCAGCGGATCATAGTCAGCCGGGATGTCCCGACGGAAGTACCAAAACAGCACCGCCAGGGTCGCCGCCACGGCGACCAGATTGACCGGCACCATCACCGCCGCATAGCGGTTGAAGCCGATGCCGAAGAAGTCGGCAGAGACGATGTTGACCAGGTTCGACACCACCAGCGGCAAGCTGGCCGTGTCGGCAATGAAGCCCGCGGCCATGACGAAGGCCAGGGTCGCCGCCGGGCTGAAGCGCAGGGCCAGAAGCATGGCCACCACGATCGGGGTGAGGATCAGCGCCGCGCCATCATTGGCGAACAGCGCCGAGACCAGCGCCCCCAGCAGCACGATGTAGCAGAACAACCGCCGGCCACTGCCGCGCCCCCAGCGTGCCACGTGCAGCGCCGCCCAGGCGAAGAAGCCGGCGGCATCGAGCAACAGGCTGATGATGATCAGGGCGATGAAAGTACCGGTAGCGTTCCAGATGATCTGCCAGACCACCGGGATATCGCTCCACTGCACCACCCCGCAAAGCAAGGCCAGCAGCGCCCCGCCCGTGGCACTCCAGCCGACGCCAAGGCCTCGGGGCTGCCAGATCACCAGGGTAATGGTCAGCAGGAAAATCAGTGATGCCATCAGCATGAAGTACAAGCCTTGCAGATTAGAGTGGGTACAAGCGCCGGATTCTAGCGACAGATCAAGGTTGCCGTGATGAATTTCTGCTGCAATGCCCGGGTAACCGGCTGGCAAGCGGTTACAGTTAGCTGACTGCGCCAGAAGAGCGCGGATTTCGACCTGATGATGAGGAACACCCATGACTTTGAGCCAAAACCAGGCCCGCTACGGCGGTCTGTCGATAGCCCTGCACTGGCTGATGCTGGTGCTGCTGGCGGCGGTTTACGCCTTTATCGAACTGCGCGGGATGTTTCCCAAGGACAGCGCCGAACGCGCCTTGATGAAAGACCTGCACTTCATGCTGGGCCTGAGCGTGTTCGTGCTGGTCTGGCTGCGCCTGGCCCTGCGCCTGGGTCGCCCGACCCCGCCGATCATTCCGGCGCCACCGGCCTGGCAGACAGGCCTGGCGCACCTGATGCACCTGGCCCTGTACCTGCTGATGATCGGCCTGCCGCTGGCCGGCTGGCTGCTGCTCAGCGCCGCCAACAAGCCGATCCCGTTCTACGGTTTCGAGCTGCCGGCGCTGGTCGCCCCGGACCCGGACCTGGCCAAGTTCATCAAGGGCTGGCACGAGCGCATCGGCACCTGGGGCTACTGGCTGATCGGCCTGCATGCCGTGGCCGGCCTGTTCCATCACTACGTGCAGCGCGACAACACCTTGTTGCGCATGCTGCCGCGCAACAACTAGGCAAAACCGCGGCGGCCCTGCAGGCCGCCGCTGTGCAGGAAGATCAGCCGGGTGCCGGCGGCAAAGGCCCCGGCTTCGACTTCCCGGCGCAGCGCCAGCAAGGCCTTGGCGGTGTACAGCGGTTCCAGCAGCATGCCAGTTTCAGATTCGCAGTCGGCCATAAAGGCCAACAGCCCTTCATCGACCTTGGCAAAGCCGCCACGGCAGGCCTCATGCAAGCGGTAACCGCCCTTGCCGACCAGCGCTTGTACAGCCTCGGGCACGCCATGATCCAGCGGCACGGCCAATGCGCCATGGACCTCGTGCCTGCCTGCTTCCGCCAACACCATCCCGGCCAGGGTGGTACCGGTACCGGCCGCCAGCCACCAGCCGTGATAATCCGCCCAGCCCAGCGCCGCCAATTGCGCTTGCGCCTGCTCGACGATCAAGGCGCAGCCCTTGGCGCCCAAGGGCCCGCCCCCACCTTCGGCGACACATTGCCATCCTGGATACAGCGCCTGCCAGGGCTGCCAGAAATCCGGCTGATGACGCTCGCGATAACCGCCATACCCCAGCATGCCGATGGCCTGCAGGTCGCGCACGGTCGGTGTGTCCTGCGGATGGCCACGCAGCAGTCCTGCGGTGGCAAAACCAAAGCGCTCGCCGGCAGCCGCCAGGGCATGCAGGTGATTGGAATGGGCGCCGCCGAGGCTGATCACCCCGGGCGCACCCTGGGCCTGGGCGATTCGCAGGTGTTCGAGCAGCTTGAACCACTTGTTGCCGCTGATCAGCGGGTCGATCAGGTCCAGGCGCAACACCGCCAGCTCGACGCCATGGGCGCGCAGCCAGTTCAAGGGCAAGGGTTGCAAGGGTGCGAGGGGAAGGTCGTCGAATCTGCCGATCATGGGCGGGGCACAACAGGGCTGCCAGGGCCGCGCAGTGTAACAGCGCGACGGGCCCGGCGGCCCGCCGCGCTGCGCCAGTCAGAGCTCGGCGGCCAGGCGCGAACCCTGGTTGATGGCGCGCTTGGCATCCAGCTCGGCGGCGACATCGGCACCGCCGATCAGGTGCACCGACTGGCCGGCGGCGACCAGGCCGTCCTGCAGTTCGCGCAGCGGGTCCTGGCCGGCGCAGATGACGATGTTATCCACAGGCAGCACCTGCGGCTCGCCCTCGGCGATGCGGATGTGCAGGCCGGCATCGTCGATGTTCAGGTACTCGACACTGTTGAGCATCTGCACCTGCTTGTTCTTCAGGCCCGTGCGGTGAATCCAGCCGGTGGTCTTGCCCAGGCCATCGCCGACCTTGGTCTTTTTGCGCTGCAGGAGGAACACCTGACGCGCCGGCGCATGGGGTTCGGCCTTGATGCCGGCCACACCACCGCGGGCTTCAAGCTGGGTATCGATGCCCCACTCCTTCCAGAACGCCTCGCGGTCCTGGCTGGTGGCCACGCCCTGGTGCACCAGGTACTCGGAGACGTCAAAGCCGATACCGCCGGCACCGATCACCGCCACCTTCTGCCCTACCGGCTGGCGCTGCAGCAGCACATCCAGGTAGTTCAGCACCTTGGCGTGCTCGATGCCGGGGATGGCCGGCAAACGCGGAGCGATGCCGGTGGCGAGGATGATCTCGTCAAAGCCGCCCGCCGCCAGTTGCTCGGCATCGACGCGGGTGTTCAGGCACAGCTCGACGCCAGTGGTCTGCAGCTTGCGTTTGAAGTAGCGCAGGGTTTCATAGAACTCCTCTTTGCCCGGCACGCGCTTGGCCACGTTGAACTGACCGCCGATCTCGCTGGCCGAATCGAACAGGGTCACTTCATGGCCGCGCTCCGCCGCAACGGTGGCAGCCGCCAGGCCCGCGGGGCCGGCACCCACCACGGCGATGCGCTTGACCTGGGTGACCGGCAGGTAATTGAGCTCGGTTTCATGGCAGGCGCGCGGGTTGACCAGGCAGCTGGTCAGCTTGCCGCCGAAGGTGTGGTCCAGGCAGGCCTGGTTGCAGCCGATACAGGTATTGATCTCGTCGCCACGCCCGGCGGCGGCCTTGTTGACGAACTCCGGGTCAGCCAGGAACGGCCGCGCCATCGAGACCATGTCGGCATCGCCTTCGGCAAGGATCTGCTCGGCGACTTCCGGGGTGTTGATGCGGTTGGTGGTGATCAGCGGGATCTGCACCGCACCGCGCAGCTTGGCGGTGACCTTGCTGAACGCCGCGCGCGGCACCTTGGTGGCGATGGTCGGGATCCGCGCTTCGTGCCAACCGATACCGGTGTTGATAAGGGTCGCGCCGGCCTGCTCCACGGCCTTGGCCAGTTGCACGATCTCTTCCCAGCTGCTGCCGCCCTCGACCAGGTCGAGCATCGACAGGCGGAAGATGATGATGAAGTTCGGCCCTACCGCTTCGCGCACCCGGCGGACGATTTCCACCGCCAGGCGCATGCGGTTCTCGTAGCTGCCACCCCAGCGATCGGTGCGCTGGTTGGTGTGGGCGGCGAGGAACTGGTTGATGAAGTAGCCTTCCGACCCCATGATCTCGACGCCGTCGTACTCGGCGCTTTGCGCCAGCAGCGAGCAGGTGACGAAGTCCTGGATCTGCTTCTCGATGCCCTCTTCATCCAGCTCGCGCGGCTTGAACGGGTTGATCGGCGCCTGGATGGCGCTCGGCGCTACCGATTTCGGGCTGTAGGCATAGCGACCGGCGTGGAGGATCTGCATGCAGATCTTGCCACCGGCCTCATGCACCGCCTGGGTGACGATGCGGTGTTTATCGGCTTCTTCCGGGGTGCTCAGCTTGGCGGCGCCGGAGTACACCCCGCCCTCCACGTTCGGGCCGATGCCGCCGGTGACCATCAGGCCGACGCCGCCACGGGCGCGCTCGGCGAAGTAGGCCGCCATGCGCTCGAAACCGCCGGGCTTTTCTTCAAGGCCGGTGTGCATCGAGCCCATCAGCGTGCGGTTGCGCAAGGTGGTGAAACCCAGGTCCAGCGGGGCGAGCAAATGCGGGTATTGAGCGGCGGCCATAGTCAACTCCACAACAGGCGTAATCACGGAATGCGGGCGCCTCGCCAAGGCTGGCGGGGCCCGTCAGTTATCTGAGGCCGACATTAAAGAGCCAGCGGGCGCGGCTCAATGACCGAAAGTGACAAGTTATTGATCCTACTGCACCCGAGGTCTACCCTAGGGGCCGAATCCCTTGTCGGCTCTATTGCGTTTCATGCGAAAACTTCTGTTGAGCGCCCTGGCGCTGGTTGTCATTGCCGCCCTGAGTGGCTACGGGTTCTGGACCGAGCAGCGCCCGGCCGGGCACTATCTGTCGGACCTGCGCATCGAGCTGGCCCTGAGCGAAGGCGTGCCGGCCGATCACGGCAACCTGCTGGGCGTCGAGCCGCAACTGTTCCCCGGTGACTACCAGAGCCTGCAGCGCCTGCATCGCAAGCTGGCCGCCTACCTTGAACATGCCCGCGCCCAGGGCCTGATCAACGCCAAGACCATCGTTATCCTGCCGGAACACATCGGCACCTGGCTGTGGGCCCGTGGCGAGAAAAACGAGCTGTACCAGGTCACTGAGCGCCGCGAAGCCCTGCAGTGGCTGGAGCTGAGCAACCCGCTGCGTTATGGCCTGGCCATGCTTGGCGCCGAAGGTGACGACCGCCGCGCCGATGCCCACCTGCGAATGAAGGCCGGGCAGATGGCCGAGGACTACCAGCAGCTGTTCGGCGGCCTGGCCAAGGAGTTCGGCGTGACCCTGGTGGCGGGTTCCATCGTGTTACCTGAACCCTATGTCGAGCGCGGCACCCTGCGGATCGGCTCCGGCGCCCTGTACAACGCCAGCCTGGTATTTGCCAGCGATGGTTCGGTACTCGGCCAGCCACAACGCCAGCAGCACCCGGACAGTGAAGTGCGGCGCTTTATCAGCAGCGGCACCGACCAGCCCCCACAAGTACTGCAAACCCCGGCCGGGCGTCTCGGCGTGTTGATCGGCAGCGACAGCTGGTACCCGAGCAACCAGCAGCAACTGGTCAACCAGTTCGCCCAGATCGTCGCCAACCCGGTGTTCCTCAGCGGCCACAACAGCTGGAACGCGCCATGGCGCGGCAACCGCCATCAGCCGCTGGCCTCGTCGCTGGCGCTCAAGCCTGGTCAAGTGAGCGAACGCGACGCCTGGCAGCGCCTGACCCTGGACGCCAACGCCGCCAAGGTCAGCAGCATGAGCGTGTTCCTGCGCGGGCGCTTCTGGGACCATGCCGCCGATGGCCAGGGCTTTGCCCAGCTCAACGGAGTGAACCTGGGCGGCACTGCCAGCCCGGGTGCGCGCCTGTTGAACGTCTGGCTGTAAGGCATGAACAGCCCGCGTGTGCGCCTGGGCGATCTGTCGGTCGGTTTTATCCAGCCGCTGAGCGAAACCCTGCAACAACGCGGGATCGATCCCGGGCCCCTGCTCACCCGCTACGGACTGGACCCGGTGCGCCTGGCTGAACCGGGCGCGCGCCTGTCGATCCCGCGCTATATGCACCTGGGCCATGCCGCCATCGAGCTGACCGGCGATCCGGCCCTCGGGCTGCACATGGGCCACATCAGCCGCCTCGGCCAGGCCGGCCTGGCCGGCGTCACCGCAGCGCAAGCGCCAACAGTCGGCGAAGCGGCGCGCACCTTGCTGCGCTTCGAGCCCCTGTATGCGGCCAACTACCGCGGGCACTCAAGCTTTCATGAGGACAGCGGCGGCGCCTGGCTGCGCTTCTACTCGATCAGCCCGTACAACGCCTACAACCGCTTTGTAGTGGATTCACTATTGGCCGGCTGGCTGGCGCAGTTGTCGAGCCTGGCAGGGGTGGTCCTGCTGGCGGAACGGGTCGAGATCGAGTTCGAGGCGCCCGCCTACGCCGCCCACTACCAGGCCTTGAGCAGCAACCCGGTACAGTTCGGCGCGCCCACCAACCAGCTGCGCCTGAGCCGCGCCAACCTTGCCCTGCGCAACCCGGCGCACTGCCCGAGCACCTGGCAGCACCTGCTGCAACTGTGTGAGGCGGAGCTTGAACAGCGCACACGGATACGCAGCCTGGGCGAGCGCATCGCGCACCTGCTGGGGCCGTTGCTGAACGGTGGACGGGAACCGGATCTGGAGGAAGTGGCCAGGCATCTGCAACTGCCGACCTGGACCCTGCGGCGCAAGCTGGCCGAGGAAGGCACGCAGTTTCGCGCCATCCTCAACGATACCCGGCGCGACCTGGCCATGACCTACATCCGCGACACGGAGCTGGCCTTTGGCGAGATCGCCTATTTGCTCGGGTTTGCCTCGGCAGAGGCCTTTCAGCGCGCGTTCAAGCGCTGGAACGGTATCACTCCGGGGGAGTTTCGCCGCAGCCAGCGGCGTACCGGCTGATTACAGCTCGGTGGCGTCTTCGGCGGGCTCGACCGGGTCGAGCTCAATGGCGCGGTATTCGAGTAGTTCTTCTTGATAGTCGTCCATCATCTGCTCCGTCGTTTCACATTCATGTCATTGATTCGTCAACGAGCCTAAAGTGCCGTGATGAAAGAAAAATGACAATGACGCTTATCAAAACAACGTAGCAGGGACTGCTGAATTTACAGCGGCGCCTGCCCGCTGCTGCTAGCCGGTGCTGCCGGGGCGATGCTCGGGGTCGGCTCGGCCGGCGTGCTGCTGTCCTGGACGCTGATCGGCGCAGCTTCTGCCGGTGGCGGTACCGGCTTCGAGCCGTTGCTGTCGTCCACCACTGGCGCGGCGGGCGCCTCGGCAGCCGGGGCCGGCGCAGGTTCGCTGACCGGCACGGCAGACGCCGGAGCCGCTGGCGCAGGCGCTTCGGCCGGCGTGGGGACCAGGGCGGCCGGTGGCGCTACCGGCGCAGTTTCCGGCACACCCAGCTCCACTGCCGGCTTGGCCGCAGGCTTGGGGTCGGCCTTTTTCTTGTTTTCCTTGGGCAGGAAGCTTTCGACCAGGGCGAAGTAACGCTCGTAGAACTTGGCCGACGTCACGGTCTCGCTGGCGACCTTGACCATCGAATCATCGCTGGAACCGATCGGCATCGACACCGAACCCAGCACACCCACGCCGAGGCTGGCCGAGGTGTTGGATTTTTTCAGCGCGTAGCGGTCCTGCAGGGCGTTGGCGAACATGGTCGAGCGCTGCTCGTCGCCGCTGTCAGGGGCGCAGACCACATTGAAGCTGATCTGCAGGTGAGAATCGCCGGTCTGCTGGAAGCTCTTGTTGCCATTGACCTGGCCAGCGTCGCTGCTGGTGATGATGTAGCCCTGGCTGAGCAAGGCACGGCGCGCCGCTTCGCAGGTACCGGCTTCACTCACCGGAAAGCTGCGCGAGAAGGTGCCCGAGTCGGCGAAATTCTCGTGTTCGTAGATGGCAGCTTTCTTCGAAGAACAGCCGGAAACACCCGCCAGCACAAGGGCCAGCCCGAGCGCACTGCAGACGGTTGACTTTGACATTGCAAATCCTGAGGAAAACGGTCGGTGCCTATTGTGCAACACATCGGCGGAATGCTGAAACCATAGCCTGCCAATCACCGCAGAAAATTCATGCAAGGCGCCAGTTACCGCCCCTGACGCCGGGGTTTGACCATTGGTCGATAAGCCCACAGCAACTTCGACCAAGCCCTACCTGTTGATCGGATCCATCCGACTATTGCCTGGCACATTCTACGGCTACGCTGGCAACTAGCCACCACCCCATCCATACAGGTCGACAGGAGTTACCTCGGTGAAAAACCTCTCCGTGAAAATCAAGCTGTTGCTCGGTTTTGCGCCCATCCTGGTGTTGATGGCGCTGCTGGCCATTACCGCCATCAACAGCCTGAACACCCTGACCCAACGGGCCGACCGCCTGGTGTCGGTCAATTACATCCTCGACAACCTCAATGAAATGCGCGCCGCCCAACTGAGCTTCGAGCAACGGCGCGACGCCACCTTCGCCAGCCAGCTGACCAAGGCCCATCAACAGGCCACACAGTTGGTCGAGGAAAACCTCGCCGCGTTGCCCGATGCCGATTCGCAGCGCTTGCTCACAGCCACTGGCGACGACCTCAAGCAATACCTGGAGCAGTTCGAACAACTGAAAGCGGCCACCGGAGGCACCCTGCTGCAGACCAAGCTGCACGACCAACTGCTGGAAAACGTCCATCGGGGCCTTGAAGCGATCAACCAGCTGATCACCCTGCAAAACCAGAAGAGCACCGAGGAGTCGAGCAACAGCCGCAGCTTGATGCTCAGCCTGCTGTTCGCCGCCCTGGTGCTGGGCGTGCTGATCAGCGCGCTGATCATCCGTCAGGTCACCCAACCGCTGCGCCAGGCCGTGGAAATTGCCCGGCGCATTGGCGAAGGCGACCTGACCAACACCGCCAGCGAACCCCGCCGCGACGAATTCGGCCAGTTGTTGCAAGCCCTGGCGCAAAGCGGCAACAACCTGCGGGAAATGCTCGGCCAGGCCGGGCATGTCACCCGCCAGCTGTCGACCGCCGCCGAAGAGCTGTCGACCATCACCGAACAGACCAGCGCCGGCATCACCAGCCAGAAGGTCGAGACCGACCAGGTGGCCACAGCGATGAGCGAGATGGTCGCTACCGTGCAGGAAGTCGCGCGCAATGCCGAAGAAGCCAGCGAAGCCACGCGCCAGGCCGACAGCCAGGCCAAACAGGGCAATCGCGTGGTGCAACAGGCCCTGAGCCAGATTGGCCAGTTGGCCGATGACATCGGCAACTCGGCCAGTGCGGTCAGTCAGTTGTCGGAAGAAAGCGAGCGTATCGGCACGGTAATGACGGTGATCAACGCCATTGCCGAGCAGACCAACCTGCTGGCCCTCAACGCCGCCATTGAAGCAGCGCGCGCTGGCGAGGCCGGCCGCGGTTTTGCCGTGGTGGCCGACGAGGTACGCGGGCTGGCCCAGCGTACCCAGCAGTCGACAGCGCAGATCGAGACGCTGATCGTGTCCTTGCAACAGGGCGCGCAGAAGGCTGCCGAAATGATGCACGCCAACCAGCAGCAGGTCGGCGGCACGGTAGCGTTGGCCAATCAGGCCGGTATCGAACTGCAGGCCATCACCCAGACCGTGACCAGCATCCAGAGCATGAACCTGCAGATCGCCACCGCTGCCGAACAGCAGAGCAGCGTCGCCGAATCGATCAACCGCAGCGTGCTCAGCGTGCGTGACGTGGCTGAACAGTCGTCAACCGCTTCGCAGCAGACCGCGGCCTCGTCGGTGGAGCTGGCGCGCCTGGGCAGCGAACTGCAACAGCTGGTGGCGCGCTTCAGGGTTTGACGGCCAGATCAGCCGAACAGACCGCCGTCATCGCTATCGATAACGATCGACGACAGGCTCACATGCCGCGGCCGGGTCACGGCAAACAGCACGGCCTCGACCACGTCACGGTTGGTGCCGCGCTCGCCCTTCCGGCGCTGGGCGGCCGCCTCCCAGGCAGGTTCGGTCGGGGAGATATCGTCCAGGTAGGGCGGGTGCACGCACAGCGAACGGATCGGCGTGCCGGCCAGTTGTTGACGCAAGCCCTCGGCCAAGGCTCGCTGGGCGTGCTTGGCGGCGTAGAACGGCACTGAGACGCTCTGCAAGGCGGCATTGGGCAAAGCGCTGATCGAGCCTATGGTGACGATGTCCGGGCGCTGGGAACGGCGCAGGGAAGGCAGCAGGCCCTGGGTGAAGAGGAAGGTGCCGGTGACCGCGGCGTTGATCACGCCGTGGACGTCCTCAGGCGAGTAGCCCTGCTCGTTCTGTTCCAGCCACATGGCACCGTTGTTGATCAGCAGGTCGACGGTGGGAAAGCGCTGGCTGATGGTTTGCGTCGCGCGGGTTACGCTGGCGCTGTCGGCCAGGTCGACCTGAACAGTGATCGGCAGTTGGCCTGTGCGGGTTTCGATGGTGGCGGCGACGTGTGCCAGCGCCGCCTCATTGCGGCCACAGAGCACCACTTTGCAACCGGCGTCAGCCAGGGAGATGGCCAGGGCTGCACCCAGGCCGCGTCCGGCGCCGGTGATCACCGCGATTGAGTCTTGAAGATTGTTCATCCTGAACCTCAGTGGGAGACTGGAGGCTCTAGCATAGCGGTTGTGAGGACTGGATGTAGACCAAGTAGGCCTCATCGCTGGCAAGGCCAGTTCCCACAAGTTTTGTGTACACCGCGCTCCTGTGGGAGCCGGCCTTGCCGGCGATGGCCACACCACAGTGCCGAAATTCAGGCACAAAAAAAGCGACCCGCAGGTCGCTTTCTTTGTTACTTCGATATGGCGCAGCGGACGGGACTCGAACCCGCGACCCCCGGCGTGACAGGCCGGTATTCTAACCGACTGAACTACCGCTGCGTGTCGTGTTCACCCGGGCTGCGCAAAGGCTGCAAACCCCGGGCACAAAAAAAGCAACCTCAGGTCGCTCTCTTTGTTGCTTCGAGGAGTTCAAGGGCCTCGAGGCGAAGATGGCGCAGCGGACGGGACTCGAACCCGCGACCCCCGGCGTGACAGGCCGGTATTCTAACCGACTGAACTACCGCTGCGTATCGTACAGGCTTACGCCCGCTTGAAACTGGGATCTGGCTTCAAGGCTATTCAGCCTTGGAACCTCAAACCGGTCGTTGACCGATCTGGAGAATAGTGGCGCAGCGGACGGGACTCGAACCCGCGACCCCCGGCGTGACAGGCCGGTATTCTAACCGACTGAACTACCGCTGCGCATATGGACTTGCGTCCGGTTCCTCTCTGGTAACACCTTCTTGCGAAAGTGTCGGGTCAGGAACATCTCAGGAAGTGGTGGGTGATGACGGGATCGAACCGCCGACCCTCTGCTTGTAAGGCAGATGCTCTCCCGGCTGAGCTAATCACCCGTGTGCTTCGCTGAGGTGGCGAAATTTACGCAGGTATCGAACCTAAGTCAATAGCCTGATTGAAGTTTTTTTCACTGAGGTGAAAAAAACAGCTTCAAGCTTCAAGCTGCAAGCCACAAGAAAAAGCAAAATCAAAAGCACATTGCGGACATCTTGCCGCTACCGATAGATCATCTTCTTGGTCATGCCACCGTCGACCACAAATTCCTGGCCGGTGACGAAGCCGGCATTGCGCGACAGCAACCAGGCCACCATCGCCGCCACGTCTTCCACCGTCCCTACCCTGCCCGCCGGATGCTGGGCATGGTCGGCTTCGGTCAGGGGCTCGGCACGGCGCTGGGCGGGATCACGGGCATCGATCCAGCCGGGGCTTACCGCATTGACGCGAATCTCCGGGCCCAGGCTCATGGCCAGGGCATGGGTCAGGGCCAGCAGCCCGCCCTTGCTCGCGGCATAGGCCTCGGTGTCGGGTTCCGATTGCCCGGCGCGGGTCGACGCCAGGTTGACGATCGCCCCGCAATGGGCGCGCAGGTACGGCGCACAGTGCTTGGCCAGCAGCATTGGGCCACCGAGGTTGACCGCCAGCACCCGGTTCCAGTGCGCCAGGCTCAGGCTTTCGAGGGTGGTGTTGTGCGGGTCGGCAATCGCCGCGTTGCACACTAGGGCGTCGAGCCGGCCAAACTGGCCCAGCACTTGGGCCACGCCGGTCATCACCTGGGCTTCGTCGGCGACATCCATGCCGACGAACCAGGCGTTGTCGCCAAGCACCTTGGCGACTTTCGCGCCACGGGCACGGTCGAGGTCAGTGAGCACCACCTGCCAGCCTTCACTGATCAGCCAGGCGGCAATGCCCAGGCCAATGCCCCGCGCCGCCCCGGTGACCAGGGCGACGCGGCCGTTATGGCTGCTGTCGCCCACCGACCAGTCGATCACAGCGCCGCCAGCCCGCGGGCCAGATCGGCCTTGAGGTCAGCGACGTCTTCCAGGCCCACGGCAACCCGGATCAGGCTGTCGCGAATGCCGGCAGCCTCACGCTCCTGCGGCGACAGACGGCCGTGGGAGGTGGTGCCCGGGTGGGTGATGGTGGTCTTGCTGTCACCCAGGTTGGCGGTGATCGAAATCAGCCGGGTGGCGTCGATGAAGCGCCAGGCGCCCTCTTTGCCGCCCTTGACCTCGAAGCTCACCACCGCGCCGAAGCCGCTCATCTGCTGCTTGGCCAACTCATGCTGCGGATGGCTCTGCAGGCCCGCGTAATGGACCTTGTCGATGCCGTCCTGCTGCTCCAGCCATTCGGCCAGGGCCTGGGCGTTGGCGCAGTGGGCGCGCATGCGCAGGTTGAGGGTCTCCAGGCCCTTGAGGAAGATCCAGGCGTTGAACGGGCTCAGCGACGGCCCGGCGGTGCGCAGAAAGCCCACCACTTCCTTCATCTGCTCGCTGCGCCCGGCAACCACGCCGCCCATGCAACGACCCTGGCCGTCGATGAACTTGGTCGCCGAGTGCACGACAATGTCGGCGCCCAGCTTCAGCGGCTGCTGCAAGGCCGGGGTGCTGAAACAGTTGTCGACCACCAGTTGCGCGCCCTTGGCATGGGCGATCTCGGCCAGGGCGGCGATATCCACCAGCTCGGCCAAGGGGTTTGAGGGCGATTCGACGAACAGCAGCTTGGTGTTGGCCTTGATCGCCTGGTCCCAGGCGGCCAGATCGGTCAGCGGCACGTAGTCGACCTGCACGCCGAAGCGCTTGAAGTACTTCTCGAACAGGCTGATGGTCGAACCGAAGACGCTCTGCGAGACCAGCACATGGTCACCAGCGCTGCACAGGGCCATGACGGTCGAGAGGATCGCCGACATGCCGGTGGAGGTGGCCACCGCCTGCTCGGCGCCTTCGAGGGCGGCGATGCGCTCTTCGAACGCGCGTACGGTCGGGTTGGTGTAGCGTGAATAGACGTTGCCTGGAACCTCGCCGGCGAACCGCGCGGCGGCATCGGCCGCCGTGCGGAACACGTAGCTGGAGGTGAAGAACAGCGGGTCGCTGTGCTCACCTTCCGGCGTGCGATGCTGGCCGGCGCGTACCGCCAGCGTGTCGAAAGCGACCCCTTCGAGGTCGCTGTCCAGGCGCCCGGCATCCCATTCCTGTGTCATGCCGCTGCTCCTAACTTAGTTGTTGTAGAGGTCGATGATCGCGCTGACCGCCTGGTTCTTGACCTTGGAGGCGTCGTTGCGCGCCTGCTCGATCTTGTCCAGGTAGGCTTCGTCGATGTCGCCGGTGACGTACTTGCCGTCGAACACCGCGCAATCGAAATGCTCGATCTTGATCTTGCCACCGCCGACCGCTTCGATCAGGTCCGGCAGGTCCTGGTAGACCAGCCAGTCGGCGCCGATCAGTTCGGCGACATCCTGGGTGCTGCGGTTGTGCGCGATCAGCTCGTGGGCACTCGGCATGTCGATGCCGTAGACGTTAGGGAAGCGTACCGCCGGGGCGGCGGAGCAGAAGTAGACGTTTTTCGCGCCGGCTTCGCGGGCCATCTGGATGATCTGCTTGCAGGTGGTGCCGCGCACGATCGAGTCGTCCACCAGCATCACGTTCTTGCCGCGGAACTCCAGTTCGATGGCGTTGAGCTTCTGGCGTACCGATTTCTTGCGCGCAGCCTGGCCGGGCATGATGAAGGTACGGCCGATGTAGCGGTTCTTGACGAAGCCTTCGCGGAACTTGACGCCCAGGTGGTTGGCCAGTTCCAGCGCCGCGGTGCGGCTGGTGTCGGGAATCGGGATAACCACGTCGATGTCGTGGTCCGGACGCTCGCGCAGGATCTTCTCGGCCAGCTTCTCGCCCATGCGCAGGCGCGCCTTGTACACCGAGACGCCGTCGATGATCGAGTCAGGACGGGCCAGGTAGACGTGCTCGAAGATGCACGGCGACAGCTGCGGGTTGGTCGCGCACTGACGGGTGTGCAGCTTGCCCTCTTCAGTGATGTACACCGCTTCGCCCGGCGCCAGGTCACGGATCAGGGTGAAGCCCAGCACGTCCAGCGAAACGCTTTCGGAGGCGATCATGTACTCGACGCCTTCGTCGGTGTGACGCTGGCCGAAGACGATCGGACGGATGCCGTTGGGGTCACGGAAACCAACAATGCCGTAGCCGGTGATCATCGCCACCACCGCGTAACCGCCGACGCAACGGTTGTGCACGTCGGTGACTGCGGCGAACACGTCTTCTTCGGTCGGTTGCAGCTTGCCACGCACCGCCAGCTCATGGGCGAAGACGTTGAGCAGCACTTCCGAGTCGGAGTTGGTATTGACGTGGCGCAGGTCGGACTCGTAGATCTCCTTGGCCAACTGTTCGACGTTGGTCAGGTTGCCGTTGTGCGCCAGGGTGATGCCGTAGGGCGAGTTGACGTAGAACGGCTGGGCCTCGGCCGAGGTCGAGCTGCCCGCAGTCGGGTAGCGCACGTGGCCAATACCCATGTGACCGACCAGGCGCTGCATATGCCGCTGCTGGAAGACGTCACGGACCAGGCCGTTGTCCTTGCGCAGGAATAACCGGCCATCATGGCTGGTCACAATACCGGCAGCGTCCTGGCCGCGGTGCTGGAGGACGGTTAGCGCGTCATACAGCGCCTGATTGACGTTCGACTTACCGACGATACCGACGATGCCACACATGCGACGCAACCCCTACTTAATGAAACTGGACTGAACAGCGCTCAAGGCGTTTTGGGCCCAAGCAACTGTTCCTGGAACGGGAGATCAGCCGGTGCGCTGATTCCGCTGGCTAGCCACTGACTGGTGAACCCCAGAATGAGGTTTTTCGACCAGTCAGCCACCAATAGAAATTGTGGCAGGAGGCGAGACTCCTGCCACCACTGATCCTGTTGTACCGGCCCCAGGCTCAACAGCCCGACGGCCACTACCACCAGCAAGGCCCCGCGGGCGGCGCCAAAGGCCATGCCCAGGAAGCGATCGGTCCCGGACAGCCCGGTGACGCGAATCAGCTCGCCGATGAGAAAATTGATCATGGCCCCCACCAGCAGGGTGGCGACGAAAAGAATGGCGCATCCGCCGATGACCCGGGCCGAAGGCGTCTGGATATAAGCTTCCAGGTACTGCGACAGCGAGCCACCGAACATCCAGGCCACGGCACCGGCGATGATCCAGGTAAGCAGCGACAAGGCCTCTTTGACAAAGCCGCGCTTGAGACTGATCAGCGAAGAAATGGCGATGATCGCGAGAATCGCCCAGTCGACCCAGGTAAATGCCACAGTGTTGCCTGCAAACGGATAAGGCGGCGCATTTTACCAGAGCAACGGGCTGTCGGTAAGCAGTGATTTACCGCCCGGTGCGGGCCGGGCGGCAAGGGTTCAGCTGCGCTCGGGCTGGAAGCGCACGACAAAGCCCTTGAGCTTCTGCTGGCGGTTGATCACATCACGCAGGCGCTCGGCCTCGGCGCGCTCGATCAACGGCCCGACATACACCCGGTTCATGCCTTCAGCCGAACGGATATAGGCGTTGTAGCCCTGGCTGCGCAGGGTTTTCTGCAGGTTGTCGGCACTGGCGCGATTGGACAGGCTGGCCATCTGGATCGACCAGCTGACCGGCAGGCCGTTGGCGTCGATCTTGCCCGCCGCCGGCTTGGCCGCGGTGGCGACCGTGGCTGCCGGTTTGACTTCCACCTTGGCTGGCGCCGGCGCGGCCGGTTTTGCGGCGACGGCCGGTGCAGCCGGCGCTGGCGTCGGCGCAGGCGTGGCACTTGGCGCCGGGGTAATCGGCGTGCTCGGCGCCTGCAGCGGTGCAGTGGACTGCTCGACGATCACCGGCTCTTCAGGCAGTACCTGCGGCTCCGGGACTTGAACAGGTTCCACCTGCACTTGCGGCAGGGTTGGCGCGGCCGGTGCCTCGGGGGCTTCGACGCGCACCTGGCGCATTTCGTCTTCGCGGGAGAACAGCATCGGCAGGAAGATCACCGCCAGTGCCACCAGCACCAGCGCCCCGACCATGCGTTGCTTGACTACTTTATCCAGCAATGCCATTTGCCCCGTCCTCCGTGGCCTGCCGGTCGAGCCACTGCAAGGCTTCGCCGACACAGAAAAATGATCCGAACAGCAGGATTTCGTCATCTGCCGTTGCCTGCGCGCACTGCCCTTCCAGGGCAGCAGCGACACTGGCGTAAGACTGCACCACAGCGCCAAGGTTCGTCAGCGCCGCTTGCAGCTCGGCGACTGGCCGGCTGCGGGCGGTATCCAGCGGTGCCACGGCCCAGGCCTGAACCTGTTGCTGCAGCGGCTTGATCACACCCTCGAGGTCCTTGTCGGCGAGCAAACCGAACACCGCCAGGCGCTTGCCCTGCAGCGGCCGCGCGGCCAGGCGCTGAGCCAGGTACTCGGCAGCATGCGGGTTGTGCCCGACATCCATGAGGATAGTCAAAGGTTTGCCTTGCCAGGTGAAGGCCCGACGATCAAGGCGGCCGACCATGCGCGTGCTGCGCAGGGCCTCGGCGATTTGCCCGGCATCCCACGGCAGGTCGAGCAACAGATAGGCCTGCAGCGCAAGCGCGGCGTTTTCCATTGGCAGGTCGAGCAACGGCAAGTCCTGCAACTCGACCACCTCGCCGCGGGCATTGACCCCGCGCCATTGCCAGTACCGGTCGGTACTGGCCAGGTCGAAGTCGCGGCCGCGCAGGAACAGCGGGCTGTGCAGGGAACGGGCCTTGTCCAGCAACGGCTGTGGCGGATTGAGGTCGCCGCACAGGGCCGGCTTGCCCTCGCGGAAAATCCCGGCCTTCTCGAAAGCTACCAACTCGCGGGTATCACCCAGGTAGTCGCTATGGTCGACGCCGATGCTGGTGACCAGCGCCAGGTCGGCATCGACGATATTGACGGTATCCAGGCGCCCGCCCAGGCCGACTTCGAGCACTACGGCGTCCAGCGCCGCCTGCCTGAACAGCCAGAACGCCGCCAGGGTGCCGGCTTCGAAGTAGGTCAGGGAAATCTCGCCGCGGGCTGCCTCGACGGCAGCAAAGGCTTCGCACAGTTGCTCATCGCCAGCTTCAGCGCCGTTGATCTGCACCCGCTCGTTGTAACGCAGCAGGTGCGGCGAGCTGTAGACACCGACTTTGAGGCCCTGGGCGCGCAGCAACGCGGCCACGAAGGCACAGGTCGAACCCTTGCCATTGGTGCCGGTCACGGTGATTACCCGTGGCGCCGGCTGGCCCAGCCCGAGCCGCGCAGCGACCTGTTGCGAACGCTCCAGGCCCATGTCGATGGCCGTCGGATGCAACTGCTCGAGGTGGGCGAGCCAGTCGCCAAGGGTACGTTGGGTCATACGGTGGCAGGCGCCGGTGGAACGACGATCGGCTCGCTCACCGGAGCGACGAACGTCGGCGTCGGCAGGCCCATCATCTGTGCCAGCAAGTTGCCCAGGCGCTGACGCAGCTCCTGACGCGGGATGATCATGTCGATGGCGCCGTGCTCGAGGAGGAACTCGCTGCGCTGGAAGCCTTCTGGCAGCTTCTCGCGTACGGTCTGCTCGATCACGCGCGGGCCGGCGAAGCCGATCAGCGCCTTGGGCTCACCGACGATCACGTCGCCGAGCATCGCCAGGCTGGCGGAAACGCCGCCGTAGACCGGGTCGGTCAGTACCGAGATGAACGGGATGCCTTCCTCGCGCAGGCGCGCCAGTACCGCGGAGGTCTTGGCCATCTGCATCAGCGAGATCAGCGCTTCCTGCATGCGCGCACCACCGGAGGCCGAGAAGCAGACCATCGGGCAGCGGTTTTCCAGGGCATAGTTGGCCGCGCGGACGAAGCGCTCACCAACGATGGCGCCCATGGAACCACCCATGAAGGAGAATTCGAAGGCGCTGACCACGATCGGCATGCCCAGCAGGGTACCGCTCATGGAGATCAGCGCGTCTTTCTCGCCGGTCTGCTTCTGGGCGGCAGTCAGGCGGTCCTTGTACTTCTTGCCATCGCGGAATTTCAGGCGGTCGACCGGCTCCAGGTCGGCACCCAGCTCGGCGCGGCCTTCGGCATCGAGGAAGATGTCGATGCGTGCGCGAGCGCCAATACGCATGTGATGGTTGCACTTAGGGCAGACATCCAGGGTCTTTTCCAGCTCCGGACGATACAGCACGGCCTCGCAGGACGGGCACTTGTGCCACAGGCCTTCAGGGACCGAACTCTTCTTCACCTCGGAACGCATGATCGAAGGGATCAGTTTGTCTACTAACCAGTTGCTCATGCTTTCTTTCTCCAGTAACGGCGACCGGCAGGTTATGGCTGCCAGCTCGCGCGTATGCCCTTGAGCTCAATTCGTGTATGACGCGATGATGGTCCGGCTCCGGCACCCGCCTGCAGCGAGCCACCCCGATACCGCACCATCGTCAACCTGTAAGGGCGACGCCTGTGGCGTCACCCGGTAATTTCGACCGGCCCATGGGCGCGATCCGGCAGCACCGGGCTGCGAAAGCTATGGACGATGGCGCGCGGCCAGCCGTCACATCCGCAGCATGCCGCGATTTCACGCCTGCTTGACCGCGCGGATAAAAGCCTCGATCCGCGCCGGGTCCTTGATGCCCTTGGCCTGCTCCACTCCCCCGCTGACGTCCACCGCGTAAGGTCGCACCTGCTGGATGGCTTGCGCCACGTTATCAGGCGACAGGCCGCCGGCGAGGATGATCGGCTTGTTCAGGTGCGCAGGCACCAGCGACCAGTCGAAGGCCTCGCCGGTACCGCCTGGCACGCCTGCCACGTAGGTATCGAGAAGAATGCCGCTGGCACCGCTGTACAGCTTGCAGCTGGCCTCCAGGTCGTCGCCCGGGCGCACCCGCAACGCCTTGATCCATGGGCGGTTGTGACCTGCGCATTCGGCAGGGGTTTCATCGCCATGGAACTGCAGCAGGTCCAGTGGCACCGCCTCGAGGATTTCCGTCAGCTCGCAACGGCTGGCATTGACGAACAGGCCTACGGTGGTGACGAACGGCGGCAGTGCGGCGATGATCGCCCGCGCCTGCCGCACATCGACCGCCCGCGGGCTTTTGGCATAGAACACCAGGCCGATGGCATCGGCGCCCGCCTCGGCTGCGGCCAGCGCATCCTCGATGCGGGTAATGCCGCAGATTTTGCTGCGAACGGCGCTCATGACCTGTGAACCTCAGCAGAAAGCGGAAAGTCCCGGATGTTAGCAAATGGCTTGCGGGCCGTCAGCCCGTCAATGTCTCGTAGCCGGTAACGAAGTGTGGGCCAATGTAACGTTCGGGCAGTTCGAACTCGTCGTGGTACTCGACCTGCACCAGGTACAGCCCGTACGGATGCGCGGTAACCCCGCCGGCGCGCCGCTCGCGACTCTCCAGCACTTCTTTGGCCCACTCGATCGGACGATCGCCGGTGCCGATGGTCATCAGCACGCCGGCGATGTTGCGCACCATGTGGTGAAGGAAGGCGCTGGCGCGGATATCCAGGACGATCATCTTGCCGTGGCGGGTGACGCGCAGGTGATGGAGGTTCTTGATCGGCGACTTGGCCTGGCACTGACCAGCGCGGAAGGCGCTGAAGTCGTGGGTGCCGACCAGGTACTCGGCAGCCAGGGCCATGCGTTCGGCATCCAGCGGCCGGTGGTTCCAGGTCACCTCTTCGCCCAGGTGCGCCGGGCGGATCTGGTCGTTGTAGATCACGTAGCGGTAACGCCGGGCAATGGCCTTGAAGCGTGCATGGAAGTGCGCGGGCATTTCCTTGGCCCAGGACACGCTGATGTCATGCGGCAGGTTGATATTGGCGCCCATGGTCCAGCCCTTCATGCTGCGTACCGCCTGGGTGTCGAAATGCACCACCTGGCCGCAGGCATGCACGCCAGCATCGGTGCGCCCGGCACAGTGCAGGCTGACCGGCGAATCGGCCACCCGCGACAAGGCTTCCTCCAGGGTTTGCTGCACGCTCGCCACACCACTGGCCTGGCGCTGCCAGCCGCGGTAGCGCGAGCCTTTGTATTCAACGCCCAGGGCGATACGAAAGAAGCCTTCGGCCGCCATTTCAGCAGCCGCGTTATCAATGATTTCCAAGGGGATACAGCCTGTCGGTTTAGCAGATGGCGGGAATTATAACGACAACGGCAGCCACTGGGGCTGCCGTCGGCCATGCAAGAACTGAACTCAGACCAGGCGCGAGAGCAACTCGTCGGCTTCCTGGCGCTGGACATCGCTGCCGTCCTTGCGCACTTCGTCGAGGATATCGCGGGCGCCGTCATGGTCGCCCATGTCGATATAGGCCCGGGCCAGGTCGAGCTTGGTGGCCACTTCGTCGGCGCCGCCGAGGTAATCGAAGTCATCGTCCAGATCGTCGCTGACAGCGGCGTCCGCTTCGGTGAAGTGCGGCTCGATCGACGGCTGCTCAAGGCTTTGCGACAGTTTGTCGAGTTCGGCGTTGACGTCATCGAGCTCCGAGGCAAAGTGTTTGTCGGCCTCCGAGTCGTCCAGCGACAGCGACAGGTCGAAGTCTTCCGGCAGGTCCAGCTCGCTCAGCGGGTCGAACTCCGGCATGGCTTCGTCAAAGGCAGCCAGCTCGGCGGCGACGTCGACGCTTTCGCTGCTGGGCTGTGGCACAGGCTCGTCACCCGCAACGTCGAGGTCAAAATCGGCCAGGTCGTCCAGGGCCTGTTCAGGCTGTGCCAGATGCTCTTCCAGCAGGGCATCGAAGTCCGGCTGATCGGTGCCGGTTTCGCTCGCGGCTTCTGCGGCTTGCGGCTCTGCAACGGCCAGCGAAGGCTCGTCGAGCAGTGGCGGCTCGTCCAGCTCCAGGCCTTGCAGGTCATCTTCCAGGCTCAGGTCGAAGGCACTGTCCAGGTCGTCTTCAGGCAAAGCCTCAAGGTCAGCCAGCGGCTCTTCTACCACCGCTTCAGGCTCAACGACCGGCTCAGCCTCGAGCACAGGCTCGACTTCAGCGACTGGCTCGGCAGACGGCTCGTCCTGCAGCAGCTCCTGGACGTACTGGGCATCCAGCTCAGCCGCCAGCGCCGCAGCACTGACGCCTGCCGCAGCGACGGCCAGCATGGCCGGGAAGCGGTTCTTCAGGGCTTCGACGTCGGCATGGTTCTGGCCGGTGGCAATCAGCTGACGCTCGTGGCCGACAAAGGCATCACGGTCGCCCTGGCGGGCATAGACTTCCATCAGCTTCAGACGCAGGTCGCTACGCTCCGGCGCTGCGGCAACCGCAGGCTCGAGCAGCTCTGCAGCGTGATTGAGGCGGCCACGGGCAATGCTCAGCTCCGCTTCGTCGAGCACGGCGTCGCCGGTCGGTGCTGCTGGGCTAGCCGCCGGAGCGACCAGTGGCGCTGCAATCGGGCCTTGCACCGGCTCGCTTGGTGCAGGCTCCGGAGTTACCGGCGCCGGTTCTTCAGCAGGCAATGCGGCAGCTGTCGCGGCAGCGGCAGACGCGGCGACCACCGCCGGCGCCAGGGTCACGCTCGGCGGCGCCACGTCCAGGCCTTCAAAGCTGCTTGGCGGCAGGTCCAGGTCCGGAGCGCGATCACTCTCTTCGGCCAGGGCCCGGGCCATGCGCAGGTGTTTTTCCGCTTCCTGGGCGGCCTTGCGCTTGCGTGCCAGCAACAGCAGCAGAAGCAACAGCACCAACACCGCAGAGCCGGCGATCAGCGCCAGCAACAACGGGTTGCCGAGCAGATCGTCGAGCATCTTGTTCGCGTCGGTCGGTGCCTGTTCGGCGGCCGCAGGCTGCGCCGGGTCAACCGGTGCGGTATCGACCGCGGCCGGGGCTGGCGTGACCACAGGCTCGGCCGGTGCCGGGGCCGGCTGCAGTTCGGCGGAGAAGGCCGGTGGCTGGGCCGCGGGGGCTTCAGGGGCGACAGCGTCGGTGGCGCCCTGGGCTTCAAGCTTGGCCAACTGGTCGTTCTTCAGCGCGATCAGGCGCTGCAGCTTGTCCAGCTGGCTCTGCAGATCGGCCATGCGGCCTTTGAGCTCTTCGTTGTCACGACGGCTGGTGTCCAGGCTTTCCTGGGCCACGGCCAGCTTGTCGCTGAGCCCTTTGCTGCCCGCAGCGGCCTTGCTGCCGGGTGCGACCAGCTTGAGGTTGTCCTGGTTGGCGATGCGCGCCGGCGCCGCCTCGGTGCCGCTGCGCCGGGTGGCGTCGAGCTGGCGGGCACGCGGGCCCAGACGCCGGCCTTCGCGCCAGGCAGCGTACTGCTCGGCAACCTCGGTGACGGCCTGGGCCTGGGGAATACTGGCGATCTGCTGTTGATCAGGCAGACGCAGGACCTGGCCGGTTTTCAGCAGGTTGATGTTGCCGTTGATGAAGGCATCCGGGTTCAGCGCCTGGATGGCCAGCATGGTCTGCTGCACCGAGCCACCCTGACGGGCTTTCGAGGCGATTTCCCACAGGGTATCGCGACGCACGGTGGTGTAGTTGGCCGCCGTCACCGCAGGCGCAACGCCCGCCGGCGCCGGTTGCCCGGCCGGGGTGTTGAACTTGGCCGGATCGACCAGCACGCTGTAGTCGCGCAGCAGGCGCCCGCTCGGCCACATGACCTGAACCAGGAACTTGACCATCGGCGCCGGCAGCGGCTGGCTCGAAGTCACCCGCAACACGCTTTTGCCGTTGGGGTTGATCACCGTGGTGAAGGTCAGGTCATTGAGAAACGCCTGGCGCTCGACACCGGCCTTGGCGAACTCTTCGGGCGGCGCCAGGCTCGGCGCCACTTCGGCCGCCGTCAGATCGCGGACATCGAGCAGTTCGATCTCGGCATCCAGGGGCTGATTCTGCGCTGACTTCAAGGTCAGCTCGCCCAACCCGAGGGCATGCGCCATACCGGACGACAGCGCCGACGCCGCGGCTATTGCTAAGACCAGTTTGCGAATTCGAAGCATGACCTCTTCCTTTGAATGAACCTTCCCCGGCAACCGAGAGCAAGTGGGGCAAATTGTCGGCAAGTATCTTTTACACAAGGCCTTTTATCAACAATTGCGCCAGCTGTACCGCATTCAGGGCCGCGCCTTTGCGCACATTGTCGGTGGTCAGCCAGAAGTTGAGCTGCTCAGCCTCGTCGATTCCACCGCGTACCCGTCCAACATAGACCACGTCCTGACCCACTGCGTCACCCACCGGCGTCGGATAATCACCCTCCTCCACCAGTTCGATGCTGTCAGCGGCTTCCAGCGCAGCGTTGACCGCCGCCAGGTCGACCGGCGTGCGGCTTTGCACGGACACACTGTAGCTATCGCCGAAAAACACCGGGACTTGAACGCAGGTCACGGAAATCTTCAGTGAAGGCAAGCCAAGCACTTCGCGCAACTCGCTGACCAGGCGGCGCTCCAGGGTGCCATGGCCGTCGGCATCGCTGGCACCGACCTGAGCCAGCAGGTTGAAGGCCATCTGCCGGTCGAAGAAGCGCGGCTCCAGCGGGCGGGCGTTGAGCAGTTCGGCGGTCTGCCGGGCCAGCTCGTTGACCGCCTCGCGGCCCTGGGCGGAAACCGCCAGGCACGCGGTGACGTTGATGCGCTCAAGTTCCAGCAAGCCTTTGAGCGGCGCCAGGGTGACCGCCAGGGCAATCGCCGCGGCGCTCGGGCTGCTCACTTGCAGCGGCGCCTTGAGGCCGTCGAGCACTGCCGGGTTGGCTTCCGGTACCACCGCTGGCGCCTGCTCGGCCGGCAGGCCGCCGGACAGGTCGATCACCGCACAACCGACTGCCTGGGCCCGCGGCGCGAAGCTGCGGGTCACCGCCGGGCCGGCGGCAAAGAAAGCCAGCTTGACCTTGCTGAAGTCGAAGCTGTCGACTTCGCGCACGCGCAGGCTCTTGCTGCGAAACATCACGCCGCTGCCCGCCGATTCGTTGCTGGCCAGCAGGTGCAGGGTGCCGACCGGGAAATCGCATTCATCCAGAATTTGTACAAGGGTTTCACCGACAGTACCGGTGGCACCGATGACGGCGATATCAATAGGCTGGCTCATGGGAAAATCCTCTGCTGGAACGGCGGGAGCGGCACTTTACTTGGATTTCGTCTTGCAGTCTTGTGCCTGCTGCTACTGGCGCTGCTTATGCAGCCCATCGCTGGCAAGCCAGCTCCCACAAGGGTCTGTACAAACCGAACCCTGTGGGAGCTGGCTTGCCAGCGATGCTTTGAGGGCCAACAAAAAAGCCCGTGCTGTTTCCAGCACGGGCTTCAGTTCAACGCTGCGTAGCGATCAACGCTCCAGCAGGATCCGCAGCATGCGCCGCAGCGGCTCGGCCGCGCCCCACAGCAGCTGGTCACCGACGGTGAAGGCGCCCAGGTACTGGGAACCCATGTTCAGCTTGCGCAGACGACCGACCGGGATGTTCAGGGTACCGGTGACGTTGGTCGGGCTCAGCTCCTGCATGCTGATTTCACGCTGGTTCGGCACCAGTTTCACCCAAGGGTTGTGCTGGCTGATCATGCCTTCGATGTCGGCGATCGGCACGTCCTTGTTCAGTTTGATGGTCAGCGCCTGGCTGTGGCAACGCATGGCGCCGATGCGCACGCAGATGCCGTCGACCGGAATCGGGCTCTTGAAGCGGCCGAGGATCTTGTTGGTCTCGGCCTGGGCCTTCCACTCTTCACGGCTCTGGCCGTTGGGCAGTTCCTTGTCGATCCACGGGATCAGGCTGCCGGCCAGCGGCACACCGAAGTTCTCGGTCGGGTAGGCTTCGCTGCGCATGGCCTCGGCGACCTTGCGGTCGATGTCGAGGATGGCGCTGGCCGGGTTGGCCAGGTCATCGGCGACGGCGGCGTGGGTGGCGCCCATCTGGCGGATCAGCTCACGCATGTTCTGCGCGCCGGCGCCGGAGGCGGCCTGGTAGGTCATGGCGCTCATCCACTCGACCAGGCCCGCTTCGAACAGGCCGCCCAGGCCCATCAGCATCAGGCTGACGGTGCAGTTGCCGCCGATGTAGTTCTTGGTACCGGCGTCGAGCTGCTGGTCGATGACCTTGCGGTTGACCGGGTCGAGGACGATGACCGCGTCATCCTGCATGCGCAGGCTCGAGGCGGCGTCGATCCAGTAGCCCTGCCAGCCGGCTTCGCGCAGCTTGGGGAAGACTTCGTTGGTGTAGTCGCCGCCCTGACAGGTCAGGATCACATCGAGGGTCTTGAGCTCTTCAATGCTGTAAGCGTCCTTGAGCGGAGCAATATCCTTGCCCACTGCCGGACCCTGGCCACCGACGTTGGAGGTGGTGAAGAACACCGGCTCGATAAGATCAAAATCCTGCTCTTCCAGCATCCGCTGCATGAGCACGGAACCGACCATACCGCGCCAACCGATCAGACCTACACGTTTCATCGCAACTACACCTTTGCTAAAAAGTGGGCCGCTGCTTCACAAGGAAAAACAGCAGCGGGCCCGAGAGATTACAGATTCCGCAGCGCTGCGACTACTGCGTCGCCCATTTCCTGCGTACCTACCTTGCTGCAACCGTGCGACCAGATGTCGCCGGTGCGCAGCCCCTGATCCAACACCAGGCTGACGGCCTTTTCAATGGCTTCGGCTGCCGCCTGCTGGTTGAAGCTGTAACGCAGCATCATCGACACCGAAAGTATGGTCGCCAGCGGGTTGGCAATGCCCTGGCCGGCGATGTCCGGTGCCGAGCCGTGGCAAGGCTCGTACATGCCCTTGTTGTCGGCATCCAGCGACGCTGATGGCAGCATGCCAATGGAGCCGGTGAGCATGGAAGCTTCATCCGACAGGATGTCGCCGAACATGTTGTCGGTGACCATCACGTCGAACTGCTTGGGCGCACGCACCAGTTGCATGGCGGCGTTGTCGACGTACATGTGGCTGAGCTCGACGTCCGGGTAATCCTTGGCCACTTCCTCGACGATCTCGCGCCACAGCTGGCTGGAGGCCAGGACGTTGGCCTTGTCGACCGAGCAGAGCTTCTTGCCGCGCACGCGGGCCATGTCGAAACCGACCCGGGCGATACGGCGGATTTCGCTCTCGCTGTATGGCAAGGTGTCGTAGGCCTGACGCTCGCCGCCTGCCAGCTCACGGGTGCCGCGTGGCGCGCCGAAGTAGATGCCGCCGGTCAGTTCGCGAACGATGAGGATATCCAGGCCGGCGACAATTTCCGGTTTCAGCGACGAAGCGTCGGCCAGTTGCGGGTAGAGGATCGCCGGGCGCAGGTTGGCGAACAGGCCCAGTTGCGAACGGATCTTCAGCAGGCCGCGCTCGGGGCGAATGTCGCGCTCGATCTTGTCCCATTTCGGCCCGCCAACGGCGCCGAGCAGCACGGCGTCGGCCTTGCGTGCACGTTCCAGAGTTTCGTCGGCCAGCGGCACGCCGTGCTTGTCGATGGCGGCGCCACCGATCACATCGTGCTCCAGGCTGAAGCCGAGCTGGAACTTGTCGTTGGCCAGTTCCAGAACCTTGACCGCCTCGGCCATGATTTCCGGACCAATGCCATCACCTGGAAGAATCAGAATCTGCTTGCTCATGCTTTCCTCTATTCAATTCAAGCGGCACGCCCTGTTGGCCTGCCGGAAAAAACCTAGCGTTCGGCCCAGAGCACCACGACATCGGTGCTGAACGAGCCGTCGGCTTCAATCTGGTAATACTGCCGTACTTCTTCGCCCATCGCCTGCTGCAATTGGCGGATGGCGCCGCGCATCACTTCGGGGGTGCGCATGCGCTCGACCCAGGAGCTGTACTCCAGGCGCAGGCGCTGGCGGCTGTGGCTGCGGGTGAAGAGGCCGGCTTCGCTGACCTGCTGCAGCCATTCGCTGGCCGAATAATCGCGCACATGGCTGGTGTCGCGCAGCACCTCGACGCTCTGCAGGTAGGTGTCGAGCAAAGGGCTGCCCGGCGACATCACGTCGATGAAGGCCGCCACACCACCCGGCTTGAGCACCCGCTTCACTTCCCGAAGCGCCAGGCCCAGGTCGCTCCAGTGGTGCGCCGAGTAGCGGCTGAAGACGAAATCGAACGAAGCATCGGCGAACGGCAACCGCTCGGCGGCGCCACGCTCGGTGACAATGTTCTCAAACCCGCGCTCGGCGGCAGCCGCGGCGACCACGTCGAGCATCTGCTGCGACAGGTCGTAGGCCACCACTTCACGCACCAGCGGGGCAACATGGAAACTCACATGGCCGGCGCCACAGCCAAGGTCCAGCAGGCGTGCACGGCCTTGGCCGGCAAGCTCTGCCTGCAACAGGGCAAATTCACTGCCCTGGGCATGCACGGCGCTGCTCAGGTAAGCGCTGGCCTGCTCGCCGAACTGGCGCTGGACGACGTCCTTATGGGTGGTGCTGGTCATTGCGATCTCCTTGGCCTCATCGCTGGCAACGCCAGCTCCCACACAGGCTGTGGTGCTCACAGCACCTGTGGGAGCCGGTCTTGCCGGCGATGGCGTCAGCCGGTTCACCGTATTAGTCAGACGTCACGAAACAACCAGGGCTGGCTAGCCCGATGCTTGGCTTCAAAGGCGGCAATCGCCTCGCCATCCTGCAAAGTCAGGCCGATGTCATCCAGGCCGTTGAGCAGGCAGTGCTTGCGAAACGCGTCGATCTCGAAGCTCAGCACCTTGCCGTCAGGACGGGTCACGGTCTGCGCCTGCAAGTCCACATTCAACTGGTAGCCAGGCTCGGCTTCGACCTGCTTGAACAGCTCATCGACCTCTTGCTCGCTGAGGATGATCGGCAACAAGCCGTTCTTGAAGCTGTTGTTGAAGAAGATGTCGGCATAGCTCGGCGCGATGATGCTGCGAAAGCCGTATTCTTCCAGGGCCCAGGGCGCATGCTCGCGGCTCGAACCACAACCGAAGTTCTCACGGGCGAGCAATACGCTGGCACCCTGGTAACGCGCATGGTTCAAGACGAAGTCCGGGTTCTGCGGGCGCTTGCTGTTGTCCTGATACGGCTGGCCGACATCCAGGTAGCGCCACTCATCGAACAGGTTGGGGCCAAAGCCCGTGCGCTTGATCGACTTCAAAAACTGCTTGGGAATGATCTGGTCGGTGTCGACGTTGGCACGGTCCAATGGCGCGACAAGGCCGGTGTGCTGGGTAAAGGCTTTCATGCTGCGCTCCCTTGGATCAACTCACGTACATCGACAAAACGACCAGTAACGGCAGCGGCGGCGGCCATGGCCGGGCTCACCAGGTGGGTACGGCCACCGGCGCCCTGACGCCCTTCAAAGTTGCGGTTGGAGGTGGAGGCGCAATGCTCGCCACTCTCCAGGCGGTCGGGGTTCATCGCCAGGCACATCGAGCAACCCGGTTCACGCCACTCAAAGCCCGCTTCGAGGAAAATCTTGTCCAGGCCTTCTTTTTCGGCCTGGGCTTTGACCAGACCCGAGCCCGGCACCACGATCGCCTGTTTGATGGTCGCGGCAACCTTGCGGCCCTTGGCGATTTCGGCGGCGGCGCGCAGGTCTTCGATGCGCGAGTTGGTGCAGGAGCCGATGAACACCCGGTCAAGCTGGATGTCGGTGATCGCCTGGTTGGCGCTCAAGCCCATGTACTTCAAGGCGCGTTCGATGGAGCCACGCTTGACCAGGTCGGCTTCGGCAGCCGGGTCCGGGACACGCTGGTCAACCGCCAGGACCATTTCCGGCGAAGTGCCCCAGCTGACCTGCGGCTTGATCTGCGCGGCGTCCAGCTCGATCACCGTGTCGAACACCGCGTCGGCATCGGACACCAGGTCTTTCCAGGTTTCGACCGCTTGTGCCCACTGCTCGCCTTTCGGCGCGTAAGGGCGGCCCTTGACGTACTCGACGGTTTTTTCATCGGTGGCCACCAGGCCAACCCGGGCACCGGCTTCGATGGACATGTTGCAGATGGTCATGCGGCCTTCGACCGACAACTCGCGAATGGCGCTGCCAGCGAATTCCATGGCATGGCCGTTGCCGCCAGCGGTGCCGATCTTGCCGATCACGGCGAGGACGATGTCCTTGGCAGTGACGCCGAACGGCAGTCTGCCTTCGACGCGCACCAGCATGTTCTTCATCTTCTTGGCCACCAGGCACTGGGTAGCGAGCACGTGCTCTACCTCGGAGGTGCCGATACCATGGGCCAGGGCGCCGAAGGCACCGTGGGTCGAGGTATGCGAGTCGCCGCAGACCACGGTCATGCCGGGCAAGGTCGCACCCTGCTCCGGGCCGATGACGTGGACGATGCCCTGACGCACGTCATTCATCTTGAATTCGACGATGCCATACTCGTCGCAGTTTTCATCGAGGGTCTGAACCTGCAAACGCGAGACCTGGTCGACAATGGCGTCGATACCGCCCTTGCGCTCCGGAGTGGTCGGCACGTTGTGATCAGGCGTGGCGATGTTGGCATCGATGCGCCAGGGTTTGCGATTGGCCAGGCGCAGGCCTTCGAAGGCTTGCGGCGACGTCACTTCGTGGATGATGTGACGGTCGATGTAGATCAGCGCCGAACCATCGTCGCGCTGCTTGACCAAATGCGAATCCCAGAGCTTGTCGTAAAGCGTTTTGCCGGCCATCAGACTGTTCCTCATCAGCGTCTTTCTATGCCAATAACCCCTTGGCTTGTACGGGCGATGCTATGCCGGTAGATTGAATAACTCAAATTCATAATTTTTATGCTTTGGATAACCAAAAGGAATTCGAGTAGTGGATCTGGCCAATCTCAATGCCTTTATTGCAATCGCCGAGACCGGCAGCTTTTCCGGGGCTGGCGAACGCCTGCACCTGACCCAACCTGCAATCAGCAAACGCATCGCCGGCCTTGAGCAGCAACTGGATGTGCGTCTGTTCGACCGCCTGGGCCGCGAGGTCAACCTGACCGAGGCCGGACGCGCCCTGCTGCCGCGTGCCTACCAGATCCTCAATGTACTGGACGACACCCGCCGGGCCCTGACCAACCTCACCGGTGAAGTCAGCGGGCGCCTGACCCTGGCCACCAGTCATCACATCGGCCTGCACCGCCTGCCGCCACTATTAAGGGCGTTTACCCGCCAGTACCCGGCCGTGGCCCTGGACATCCAGTTTCTCGATTCAGAAGTAGCCTACGAAGAAATCCTCCATGGCCGAGCGGAAATCGCCGTAATCACTCTGGCTCCGGAGCCGCATCATCTGGTGCGCGCCATACCGGTGTGGGACGACCCCCTGGATTTCGTCGCCGCCCCCGAACACCCACTGGCACGCAAAGGCGCGGTCAGCCTGGCAGACATCGCCCACCATCCGGCGGTTTTTCCCGGCGGTAACACCTTCACACATCATATTGTTCAGCGCCTGTTCGAAGCCCAGGGCCTGACGCCGAACATCGCCATGAGCACCAACTATCTGGAAACCATCAAGATGATGGTCTCTATCGGCCTGGCATGGAGCGTGCTGCCACGTACTATGCTCGATGAGCAGGTTGCGCCCATCGCCTTGCCGGGCATACAGCTGTCGCGCCAGCTAGGCTACATTCTGCACACCGAACGAACGCTGTCGAATGCCGCCAGGGCCTTTATGGCATTGCTCGACAGCCATGCAAGCCCCTTGAACCAATGAGGTAGCACCCGGGCAAACCTGCCCGCTCAAGGACGCGTTATCTGCCAAAGGTCTGGTATCGATGCCCAAATCAGTAAACCGTTTTCCGCGCATGCCCCGAATCCATGCGGCGGACCCCCAGGAGTCGGAGCAAACCTGGGAAAACGCCCCGCAACTGCTGGCGGCGCTCAACGGTGCGCGCCTGGGCGCCTGGTTCTGGGATGTCGAGACCGGGCAGATCAGCTGGTCGCGCGGTACCCAGGCACTGTTTGGCTTTGATCCGCACCAGCCGTTGCCCAATGACCTGGACTACCTCGAACTGGTACCCATCGAAGACCGCCCCCGCGCCCTGCAAGCGTTTCACGCAGTGATAAACGGCGAGCCGGTCGAACAGGCCCTGCGCCATCGCATCCGCTGGCCCGACGGCAGCCTGCACTGGCTGGAAATCAACGGCAGCATGACCCAGGACCGCAACGGCCGGCGACAGATGGTCGGGGTGATCCGCGAGATCACCCGCCAGCGCGAACGGGAAGCGGCGCTGATCAACTCGGAAAAGCGCTTTGCCACCCTCTTCCACCTGAGCCCCAACGTCATCCTGCTGACCCGCCGCGCCGACGGCATGATCTATGAGGTCAACCAGCACTTCGAGAACATCCTTGGCTGGCCCGGCCACCAGATCATCAACAAGAGCACCCTGGAGCTGGGCCTGTGGGTCCATCCGCAGCAACGTAACCAGGTGCTGGCGGCGACCAGCGGCACCAGCGGCCCGGTGACCCTCGAAGTGCAGTTTCGCGGCAGCAGCGGCGAAATTCACGACGGCATCCTCTGTACCCAGAACATCGAACTGGAAGGCACCGCCTACCTGCTCAGCACCTTCGTCGACACCAGCGAGCGCAAACACGCCGAACAGGCGCTCAAGGACAGCCAGGAACGCCTGGACCTGGCCCTGGACTCAGCGCAGCTGGGCACCTGGGACTGGCACATCCCCAGCGGCATGCTTTACGGCTCGGCGCGTGCGGCCGAGTTGCACGGCCTTGAGCCAGCACCCTTTCACGAATCCTTCGAGGCGTTTTTCGAAGGCGTGCCGGAAATGGAACGCAGCACTATGCGCCAGGCCTATCGCAGCCTGCGCGAAGGCCCGGCCGGCAATTACCAGATCACCTACCGCATCCAGCTCGAAGACGGTACCTCGCGCTACATCGAAAGCCGCGCGCGGCTGTACCGCGACGAACAGGGCAACCCGCTGCGCATGGCCGGCACCCTGCTGGACATCACCGAACAGGTCGAGCGTGAACAACGCCTGACCAGCTCCGAAGAAAAGTTCGCCAGCCTGTTCCAGGCCAGCCCCGACCCGATCTGCGTAACCCGCCAGGACAGCGGCCAGTTCATCGAGATCAACCCGGCCTTTACCCAGGTGTTTGGCTGGAGCGCCGAGCAGGTGCTGGGCAACACCGCCGAAGAGATCGGCCTGTGGGCCGAGTCCGCCGAACGCGCCCGGCGCATTGAACGGGTGATCCGCGACCAGGCGCTGAACAACGTCGCCGTGGTGGTCAACCACAAGGACGGCCAGCCACTGACCTGCGTGATATCCAGTCGCCTGATCAAGGTCGACGACCACCCCTGCAGCGTCACCACCCTGCGCGACATCACCCAGCAGCAGCGTGCCGAAGCGGCGCTCAAGGCCAGCGAAGAAAAGTTCGCCAAGGCGTTCCATTCCAGCCCCGACGCCATCACCATCACCGAGCGCGACAGCGGCCGCTACCTGGAAGTCAACGACGGCTTCTGCCGCCTGACCGGCTACAGCGCCGCCGAAGTGATCGGCCAGACCGTGCACGACATTGGCATCTGGGCCGACGACAAACAACGCGCGGCGCTGCTCAGCGAGTTCCAGGAAAAAGGCCGCGTGCATCACCGGGAAATGCTCGGGCGCAACAAGCGCGGCGACATCCTGACCGTCGAGGTGTCGATCGAGCCGATCAACCTCAATGAAACCGAGTGCCTGCTGCTCACTGCCCGCGATGTCAGCCAGTTGAAGAACGCCCAGGCGCAGATC
Organism: Pseudomonas sp. JV241A; assembly: GCF_900275665.1. Taxonomy (NCBI): domain Bacteria; kingdom Pseudomonadati; phylum Pseudomonadota; class Gammaproteobacteria; order Pseudomonadales; family Pseudomonadaceae; genus Pseudomonas; species Pseudomonas sp. JV241A. Next base: position 191,763 of record NZ_OPYO01000013.1, on the reverse strand, counting down.
CGCCACCTGGCCTACCACGACCCGCTGACCAACCTGCCCAACCGCGCCCTGCTGATGGACCGCCTGAGTCAGCAGATCGCCCTGCTCAAGCGCCATAACCTGCGTGGCGCCCTGCTGTTTCTCGACCTCGATCACTTCAAGCACATCAACGATTCCCTCGGCCATCCAGTCGGGGACACGGTGCTGAAGATCATCACCGCGCGCCTGGAAGCCAGCGTACGCCTGGAAGACACCGTCGCGCGCCTGGGTGGTGACGAGTTCGTGGTGCTGCTCAGCGGCCTGGAAGGCAGCCGCGAGGAAGTCACGGAGAAAGTCCGCGAACTGGCCGATACCCTGCGCGAACTGCTGGCCGAGCCCATGTCCCTCGACGGCCAGCGCCTGCAGGTGACGCCGAGCATCGGCGTGGCGCTGATCCCCGACCACGGCTCGACCCCGGCCGACTTGCTCAAACGTGCGGATATCGCCCTGTATCGGGCCAAGGATTCCGGGCGCAACACCACGCAAATGTTCCACACCACCATGCAAAAGGCCGCCAGCGAGCGTTTGCGCATGGAAAACGACCTGCGCCTGGCCCTGGCCCGCGGCGAACTCGCCCTGCACTTCCAGCCCCAGGTCGACGCCCGCGACAACCGCATCGTCGGTGCCGAAGTGCTGTTGCGCTGGCACCACCCGCAACTGGGCCAGCAGCCGCCGGCGCAGTTCATTCAGGTGCTGGAAGAAAGCGGGCTGATACTGGAAGTTGGCAGCTGGATCCTCGACGAAGCCTGCGATGCCTGTGCCGGCATGCTGCGCGACGGCCTGATCGACCCGGACGACTTCAGCCTGTGCGTGAACATCAGCCCACGGCAGTTCCGCCAGAACGACTTCGTCGAACGGGTGATGCGCAGCCTCGACGACTTCCGCCTGCCGCACAAGATCCTCAAGCTGGAAATCACCGAAGGCATCGTCATCCAGAACCTGGAAGACACCATCAGCAAAATGCGCGAGCTCAAGGCCTATGGCGTGAGCTTTGCCATGGATGATTTTGGTACCGGTTACTCCTCGCTGACCTACCTCAAACGCCTGCCGGTGGATGCCCTGAAGATCGACCAATCATTCGTCCGCGATGCTCCGATAGACCCCAACGACGCCGAAATCGTCCGCGCCATCGTCGCCATGGCCCGCAGCCTGGACCTGACGGTGATCGCCGAAGGGGTGGAGTTGTCGGAGCAGCTGGAGTTTCTTGAGCGACTGGGGTGCTATTTGTACCAGGGGTACCTGCATAGCCGGCCGTTGCCGCTGGGGGAGTTTCGGGCAATGTTGCTTGAGGCGCCGGCGGATCATTGATCGACTGGTGCATCTAAGGGCGGGGGGGAAATGAATCCAGCAGGCTCAGCCAACTGGACGCTGCATTGGCTTCAGGCAAGTGGTGACCTGAGCAATTGGCAGTCAGCGATAATTGAACAGGCTGCCGAGGCCAAAAAGGCGATCGAGCGCCTATTGCCCGCTCCTGCTCTGGACATTCTGGTTCAATCTCTGCCGGGCCAAGTCATTCCCGAAGTCGGCCTTATGGGATATGCCTATCGCCACAACCTGTTTTCACTGACGGTGGACCCAAAGAATCCCAATTTTGCTTGCAGCCTGAACAACGGCACATTGCTGCGCCAGATCATCCACGAAACGCATCATTGCCTGCGCATGGCCGGGCCGGGATATGGGCACACCCTGGGCGAAGCGCTGGTGAGCGAGGGCCTAGCGGGGCGTTTTGTCAGCTACCTGCTTGGCAGCGAGCCAGAGCCCTGGGAGCGCGCTATTGGCTTGCCGGACCTCCTTGCAGCCCCTCCAGACAACAGCCAGCTGGCAAGGCGTGATTACGATCACGCTGCATGGTTCTTTGGCACTAACAGAGTTTTCCCGCGTTGGCTGGGGTACAGCCTTGGGTACCAACTGGCTGATCATTGGCTTACGCAGTCACCTGCCGTAAGTGGTGAAGAATGGATATCAGTTGCTGCGGATACTGTAATTGCCGCTGGCATTCGAGCAGGGTTGGTTATCAAACCGTAGGGCGCGCGGCCCAACGACTCGACTTGCCCCGCAATAGCGTCCTGCCTGCCACATCGCATCGCGGGGCAAGCCCGCCCCCACAAGGGCAACGCGAATTGTGCTCTTGATCTTGATCTGCTTGTGATCTCGATCTACCGGCCCCGTTAACCAGAAGGGCCGAGTGGAGGTGTTGCGAAGGGGCTAGTGCGCAGCACCTTCGGCGTTAGCCGAAGTTGCGAAACGTAGAGTTGCTTGCAACTCGTAGTTCGCAATGCCCCGTAGCGACACCGGAGCGAGGGAACCCGAAGCGCAGCGTAGGGCCCCTGGTGGGGCGAGAATTTTTGCTTACTTTTTTTTCGACTGAAAAAAGTAAGCCGCCGTAAGGGCGGAAAGGTGACTCAGCACCACCAAAACAACCGGATCAACTCCAAAATCTCAGAGCCAAAAAAAGGGTGCCCGAAGGCACCCTTTCCTAAACAAACAACAATCAATTCAGAGCAGGCTTGCCATCCCCATTGATCGGAATCCGCTTGGCCTTGGCCTCTTCCGGCACAATCCTCAGCAGATCGATGCTGAGCAGCCCATTAGCCAGACCAGCCGCCTTGACCTCGATATGGTCAGCCAACCGGAACGACAACTTGAACGCCCGCTGGGCAATGCCCTGATGCAGATAGGTAACGCTTTCAGCGTTGCTGTCACGCTTGCCGCCAGTCACGGTCAAGACGCCTTTTTCCACCTGCAGGTCCAGATCCTGCTCCTGGAAACCTGCCGCAGCAACGACGATTCGATAGTGGTCATCGCCATGTTTTTCAACGTTGTAGGGAGGGTAGCTGCTACCCGCCTCATTACGCGCCGCAGATTCGAACAGGTCATTGAAACGGTCGAAACCCACGGAATGACGGAACAGTGGAGCCAGAGAAAAAGCAGTAGTCATGATGCATCTCCTGAAAATCAGCGAGGTTGTGTAGTAGCGCGACCCGACTTCGGCATCGCGTACTCCCTAGATAAGGACCCTCGCCTGCTTTTCAAGCAACCCTGTAAAAATTTTTTCAGGCCGCCTCGCTGACTGGCACACCGATCAACTGCCCGACCCGATCGCAGTCGGTTTCCCGGCGCAATTCGGTGAACAGCGCCACCGCCTCGGGGTAGGTGCGGGTCAGCATCGCCACCCATTGCTTCAAGCGCCCCGGCGCCTGGCGCGGGGTCATCTGCGCCCGGGCCTGACCCCAGAAGTCCTGGATCAGCGGCAGCAGGCTCTGCCAGTCCATGGGCACGAACTCGACGCCATCGCGTTCGGCGGCAATCTGCCGGGCAAGGTCCGGGCGCGAAACCAGGCCACGCCCCAGCATGATGTCTTCGACGCCGCTGACTTCGCGGCAACGCCGCCAGTCTTCCAGGGTCCAGACCTCGCCGTTGGCATACACCGGCACCTTGACCACGTCCTGCACCCGCGCCACCCACTCCCAATGGGCGGGCGGCTTGTAGCCGTCGACCTTGGTTCGCGCGTGCACCACCAATTGCTCGGCGCCACCTTCGGCCAGGGCCAGGGCGCAGTCCAGGGCGCCGTCGGGGCTGTCGAAGCCCAGGCGCATCTTGGCCGTCACCGGGATATGCGCAGGAACTGCGCGACGCACTTCTCGCAAGATGGCGTGCAGCAACTCAGGCTCTTTGAGCAGCACCGCACCGCCACGCGACTTGTTCACGGTCTTGGCCGGGCAGCCGAAGTTGAGGTCGATCACCGGCGCGCCCAGTTCACAGGCCAGCACCGCGTTTTCGGCCAGGCACACCGGGTCGGAGCCCAGCAATTGCACACGTAACGGCACTCCGGCAGCGGTCTGGGCGCCCTGGCTCAGCTCCGGCGCGAGCTTTTCGAAGGTGGCCGCCGGCAACAAGCGGTCGCAGACCCGAATGAACTCGGTGACACACCAGTCGATGCCGCCCACCTGGGTCAGTACGTCGCGAAGAATGTCGTCGACCAGCCCCTCCATCGGGGCCAGGGCAATTTGCATGGGTTGCATCTCGGCTGGAAAAGGCCGGCAGTCTAGCAAAATCCGCGGCCTACAGCGCTCCGGCCATCAGCGCCGGCCCATAGCCGTCGATGAACTCACCCGGCATGCGCTTGGGCCGCCCTGTGGATAACTCGATGCAGACGAAGGTGGTTTGCGCACGCAGCAAGGTGGTGCCGTCGCTGGGACGAACCAGCTGGAAGCGCCGGGTCATTTTCAGCCGCTGGTCCCAGTCGACGATCCAGGTTGCCAGTTGCAACTCGTCGTCTTCGTAGGCAGCGGCCAGGTAGTCGATTTCGTGGCGGACCACGGCCATGGCCCGGTCCAGGCGCCGGTACTCGGTCAGGTCCAGGCCCAGGCGCTGGGAGTGGCGCCAGGCGCAGCGCTCCAGCCAGGTGACGTAAACCGCGTTGTTGGCGTGGCCGAGGCCGTCGATGTCGTCGGCAGCGACCCGCAGGTCGATGATGAACGGTGTTGCCAGGTCCCAACTCATGCCCGCTCCAGATCCGTGGTGAACGGGCAGAGTGTACCGGATGCTCAGGCCGATTGCCGCGCCGGTGAACTGCTGCGTTGCAGCAGTGCCAGCACCCCTTCGCGCAGTTGCGGGTCGGCCAGCACCCGCAGATGGCCGCCGTCGGGCAGGCGCAGCAGGCGGCTGTCGAACCAGGCACGGTGGATAGCGTCTGATTCGTCTACCGGTACCAGTTGGTCGTCCTCGGCATGCACGATCAAGCCGGGCAGCTCCAGTTGGTAGCCGCTGACATCCAGGCGGGAAATCTGCACGCCGACATCGCGTTCAATCTGACGGATGAACGCCGCCCGCGCCCGCGCCGGCATGCCCAGGTGGCGAGCGAAACCGCGGATAACGCCAAGCAACTGCGCCGGTGCGGCGATGCTCACCGCCACTTCGGCGCGCAGGCCCCACTGCAAGGCCAGGAGCATGCTGGCGCCACCCATGGAATGGCCAACCACAGCCTTGAGCGGCGGCAGTTCGGCGGCGGCTTCCAGCAAGGCACGGGCGAACAGCACCACGTTGGCTTCGTTGCCCGGTGAGTGGCCATGGGCCGGGCCTTCCAGGGCCACGGCGGTGTAACCGGCGTCGACCAGGCTGTCGATCAGGTGGGCGAACTGGGTCGGGCGCCCTTCCCAACCGTGCATCAGCAGCACGGTCGGGCCTTGGCCCCAGCGCAGTGCCGAGAGGCCGAAACGCAAGGTGATGCGCTCGGCGCGGGCCAGCAGCGGCAGTTCCCAGTCCCGCGGCGGCCGGTTGCGCGGGGTCATGAAGGCGCGGCGCATCTTGCGCGCGACATGCTCTGGCGCCAAATGCCCAAGGGTGCCGTTAACGCTACGAATCCAGCTCAAGGTATTCATCGCTTCGCTCCGGTGGATATCGCGTGGTTCAGACAACCGCCGATTTGGCGGCGCGCAGAATGCGGTCAGACAGCTCGTCAGTGCCCAGGGCCCGGGCCAGGGCCAGGCCACCGATCATCAGGGCCATGTCGGCCAGGACCTTGTCGGCGTCTTCGGGGCTGTCGGCGAGATTGGCCATCATCAGTTCGATGTGTTCGGCCAGCACCTCACGGAAGGCCTCCGGCAGGCGCGCCAGTTCGCCCAGCGAGGTGGGCAGCGGGCAGGCGCGCTCAGTGGCGTCGCGGTGCTTGCGGGAAAGATAGAAGGCGGCAACCAGGGCACGACGCTCTTCACCCGTCATGTTCGGGTCGACTTCGGCGAGCAACGCCCGACGCTCGCCCAGCAACTGGCGAAACGCTTCGAGCATCAGCGCGTCCTTGCTGTCGAAATGGGCGTAGAAGCCACCGACGGTAAGGCCGGCCGCGCCCATCACCTGATTGACGCTAGGCTCGGCCGGACCGTGCTGAATCAGCGCACTGCAGGCTGCATCGAGAATCCGCTCGCGGGTTTTCGCCTTTTTGTCGTTCATGCTTGCCTCCAAATATTATGGTTAGAATATTATTCTCATAATATTTTTGGCAAGCAGAAAATGCTGCCGCTTGTCGCGTCAGGCAAGGAAGGGATGGGAAAAGTTTTTTTCGAGACAAAAACAAAAGGCTCATTCAATAATCGAATGAGCCTTGAAATCCCACAAAGTGGGTAAAATGGCGTCCCCTAGGGGACTCGAACCCCTGTTACCGCCGTGAAAGGGCGGTGTCCTAGGCCACTAGACGAAGGGGACTTGTAACCTTCGTGCAGATCCGTTTTCACGAATCCTGGCAAAATTGGTGGAGCTAAGCGGGATCGAACCGCTGACCTCCTGCATGCCATGCAGGCGCTCTCCCAGCTGAGCTATAGCCCCAGATTTCTAGCCTCGCGGCCCAGCGACTTCTTTCGATGTCGCTTGTGTAAAACTGGCGTCCCCTAGGGGACTCGAACCCCTGTTACCGCCGTGAAAGGGCGGTGTCCTAGGCCACTAGACGAAGGGGACGAACCTTCTTACCTTACCAACCCGGTCGCTGGAACCCGGTTGATTTCGCAGTCAGTCTAACTGACTACGAATCGGAATTTGGTGGAGCTAAGCGGGATCGAACCGCTGACCTCCTGCATGCCATGCAGGCGCTCTCCCAGCTGAGCTATAGCCCCACAATGTCGCTTTGAACTGAACCGCTTGGCTGGGTGCTTCGCGTTTCGTTTTCGTTCATCGCTGTGGACGGGGCGCATATTAAGATCGGATGGCGAACCTGTCAAATATATTTTCAACAAAATTCAAAAAAAATTTCCGAGATAACAAACACTTACCGCCCAGAACCGGGAAACACCCCGATTTTACTGGGGTGAAACCCCATGAGAGCCGGCCTTGCCGGCGATGCAGACACCGCGCAATCACGAGCACCGCGCTGATGCCATCGCCGGCAAGGCCGGCTCCCACAGGGGAAGGAAAGCAATCAGGCGATGGTGCCCAAGAGCTTTTCCCACTCCTTGTTTTCTTTCTTCGACACACCACCGAGCAGGTCCAGGGCCTGGCGCAGGCGGTAGCGGGTCAGGTCCGGGCCAAGGATTTCCATGGCATCGAGCACCGAGACCGAGCTGGCCTGGCCGGTAATCGCAGCAAACATCAGCGGCATGGCATCACGCAACTTCAGTTCCAGGGCTTCGACCACCGCCTGGATGCATCCGGTGATGCGGTCTTTTTCCCACTGACGCAGGCTTTCGAGCTTCCACAGGATCAGCTGGATGACCTGGCGCACCTGGTCGGCCGAAAGCTTCTTGCTTTCGAACAGCTTGGCATCGAGCTTGAGGCCACCCTCAAAGAAGAAGCCCCCCAACGGTACGACCTGGCTGAAGGTCTCTACCCTGCCCTGCACATGCGGCGCGATCTGCATCATGTAGTCGCTGTTGAATGCCCACTTCTGCAGGCGTGCAGCGAACTCTTCCACCGGCAGCTCGCGCAGCCACTGGCCGTTGAGCCACGACAGCTTCTCGATATCGAAGATCGGCCCGCCGAGGGAAACGCGCGACAGGTCGAAGTGCTCGACCATCTCGGCCAGGGAGAACTTCTCGCGCTCGTCCGGCATCGACCAGCCCATGCGACCCAGGTAGTTGAGCATGGCTTCCGGCATGAAACCCATGCGCTCGTAGAAGGTCACCGAGGTCGGGTTCTTGCGCTTGGACAGCTTGCTCTTGTCCGGGTTACGCAGCAGCGGCATGTAGCACAGGGTCGGTTGTTCCCAGCCGAAGTACTCGTACAGCTTGATCAGCTTGGGCGCCGACGGTAGCCACTCTTCGCCGCGCAGCACATGGGTGATGCCCATCAGATGGTCATCGACGACGTTGGCCAGGAAGTAGGTCGGCAGGCCGTCGGTCTTCATCAAGACCTGCATGTCCATGCGGTCCCACGGGATCTCGACGTCGCCACGGAGCATGTCCGGGACCACGCAGACGCCTTCGCTCGGCACTTTCATGCGGATCACGTGCGGCTCGCCAGCGGCCAGGCGGCGCTGTACTTCTTCAGCCGACAGCAGCAAGGCGCGACCGTCGTAGCGCGGGGTTTCGCCACGGGCCATCTGTTCGGCACGCATCTGGTCCAGCTCTTCGGCGGTGCAGAAGCACGGGAAGGCGTGACCGAGGTCGACCAGCTGCTGGGCATACTGCTTGTAGATATCGCCCCGCTCGCTCTGCCGGTAAGGGCCGTGCGGGCCGCCGACGTCCGGACCTTCGCTCCACTCGATACCGAGCCAGCGCAGGGCGTCGAAGATCTGCTGTTCCGACTCGCGGGTCGAGCGCAGCTGGTCGGTATCTTCGATACGCAGGATGAACTCGCCGCCGTGCTGCTTGGCAAAGCAGTAGTTGAACAAGGCGATGTAAGCGGTGCCGACGTGGGGATCGCCAGTAGGCGAAGGCGCGATACGCGTGCGAACGGTGGTCATGGACAGTCTCGAACTAGAGATGAAACAAAGGCTGGATGTTAACAGGGAGCGGGCACCGGGCTCCAGCAATGGGCGCGATCGGCACTTGTAAGCACGGATCCAAACGCTGTTAAATTTGCTTACATTTTTGCAACGATCATCCCCATGCCTGCCCAACTCAAGCGTCGCCTGCTGATTTTTCTCACTCTGGTTGTAGTGATTGCCCTCGCCTTTCTCGCCCATTGGTATTTCAAGGGACGCTTCTATGAAAGCACCGACAATGCCTACGTACAGGGCGAAATTACCCGGGTTTCCAGCCAGCTGAGCGCGCGCATCGATGAAGTGCTGGTGCAGGACAACCAGCACGTGGCCAAGGGCGACCTGCTGGTGCGCCTGGAGCCGGAGGATTTCCGCCTGGCCGTGGAGCGCGCCCGCGCTGCCCTCGACACCCGTGAAGCCGAACGCCTGCAGGCCGAAAGCCGGCTCACCCAGCAAGCCAGCCTGATTGCCGCCGGGCAAGCCCAGGTCGCCGCCAACCAGGCCACCCTCGGCCGCGCGCAACTGGACCTGAACCGCGCCGAAGCGCTGCGCAAACCAGGGTTTGTCTCCGAAGAACGGGTCACTACCCTGTCGGCCGAGAACCACGTCGCCCGCTCCCAGGTGAGCAAGGCCCAGGCCGACCTGCAAGGTCAGCGCCAGCAGGTCAACGCCCTGACCGCCGAGATCAAGCGCCTGGATGCGCAGATCGTCAACGCCCGTGCCGATCTGGCCCAGGCCGAACTGAACCTGACCCGCAGCGCAATCCACGCACCGATCACCGGCATCATCGGCCAGCGCGCCGCGCGCAATGGCCAGGTGGTGCAGGCCGGTGCTTACCTGCTGTCGATCGTCCCCGATCAAGACATCTGGATTCAGGCCAACTTCAAGGAGACCCAGATCGGCCACATGCAGCCCGGGCAAAAAGCCGAGCTGCTGTTCGACAGTTACCCGGACACACCGATCGAAGCGCAAGTCGACAGCCTGTTCGCCGCCTCCGGCGCGCAGTTCAGCCTGCTGCCACCGGACAACGCCACCGGCAACTTCACCAAGGTGGTGCAGCGCATCCCGGTGAAACTGACCTTCGCCAGCGACAACCCGCTGCACGGCAAGATTCGCCCAGGCATGTCGGTTACCGCTACTGTCGACATCCGCGACAGCGCCGACCATGGCCGGTGACCCGTTGATCCGTCCCGCCGGCGAACCCAGCCGGCGCGACTGGATCGCGGTAATGAGCGTGATGCTCGGCGCCTTCATGGCGGTGCTCGACATCCAGATCACCAACTCCTCGCTCAAGGACATCCAGGGCGCCCTGTCGGCGACCCTGGAGGAAGGCTCGTGGATTTCCACCTCCTACCTGGTGGCCGAGATCATCATGATCCCGCTCACCGCCTGGCTGGTGCAACTGCTCTCGGCGCGACGCCTGGCGGTGTGGGTGTCATTGGGTTTTCTGGCCTCATCACTGTTGTGTTCCATGGCCTGGAACCTGGAGAGCATGATCATCTTCCGCGCCATGCAGGGTTTTACCGGCGGCGCGCTGATCCCCCTGGCCTTCACCCTGACCCTGATCAAACTGCCGGAACACCACCGCGCCAAAGGCATGGCCATGTTTGCCATGACCGCCACATTTGCGCCATCAATCGGCCCGACCCTGGGGGGTTGGCTGACCGAGAACTGGGGCTGGGAGTACATCTTCTATATCAACATCCCGCCGGGGCTGATCATGATCGGCGGCTTGCTGTACGGTCTGGAGAAGAAAGAAGCGCACTGGGAGCTGCTGAAAAGCACCGACTATGCCGGCATTGTTACCCTCGGCGTCGGCCTTGGCTGCCTGCAGGTGTTCCTCGAAGAGGGCCACCGCAAGGACTGGCTGGAGTCGAGCCTGATCGTCACCCTGGGCAGCATCGCCCTGCTTAGCCTGATCGCCTTCGTCATCCTGCAGTTTTCCAAGCCCAACCCGCTGATCAACCTGCGCATCCTCGGCAACCGCAACTTTGGCCTGTCGAGTATCGCCAGCCTGGGGATGGGCGTGGGTCTGTACGGTTCGATCTACCTGCTGCCGCTGTACCTGGCGCAGATCCAGAACTACAACGCCCTGCAGATCGGCGAAGTGATCATGTGGATGGGTATTCCGCAGCTGTTCCTGATTCCGCTGGTACCGCAGCTGATGAAGGTGATCTCGCCGAAGATTCTCTGCACCGTGGGTTTCGGCCTGTTCGGCCTGGCCAGCTTCAGCTCCGGGGTGCTCAACCCGGACTTTGCCGGCGAGCAGTTCAACCATATCCAGATCATCCGCGCCCTCGGCCAGCCGATGATCATGGTGACCATCTCGTTGATTGCCACGGCGTATATCCAGCCCCAGGATGCCGGCTCGGCGTCGAGCCTGTTCAACATCCTGCGCAACCTGGGTGGTGCCATCGGGATCGCCTTGCTGGCAACCCTGCTGGATGCGCGGACCAAGGTGTATTTCGATTACCTGCGCGAGTCACTGGTGCCGAGCAATCCGCAGGTGGCAGAACGCCTGGCGCAATTGGCGGAGCGTTTGGGCAGCGATGGCGCGGCGCTGGGCAAGCTGAGTGAAATCACCCACCAGCAGGCGATGATCATGGCCTATAACGACGCCTTCCATTTTATCGGCATCGGCTTGGCGATCAGTATGCTGGCCGTGGTGATGACGCGGAAACTGCCCCAGGGGTTGAAGGCGGGGGAAGCGCACTGACCCGTTTTGGGCCTGCTTTGCAGGCCATCGCTGGCAAGCCAGCTCCCACAGGTATGTCATTCACAGGACCATGTGGGAGCTGGCTTGCCAGCGATAAGGCCCTCAGGCGGTGATCATCCGCTCGCGCAACGCGGTAATCTCGTCGCGCAACTGCGCCGCTGCCTCGAACTCCAGGTCCCGCGCCAGCTGATACATCTTCTCTTCCAGCTGCTTGATACGCTTGGCGATCTCGCCCGGCGAGCGCAGTTCGGCTTCGTAACGGGCGCTCTCCTCTGCCGCCTTGGCCATGCCCTTGCGCTTCTTGCTGCGCGAGCCGGGCACGTTGGCGCCTTCCATGATGTCGGTGATGTCTTTGACCACGCCCTTGGGCACGATGCCGTTGGCGGCGTTGAAGGCTATCTGCTTGTCGCGGCGCCGTTCGGTCTCGCCAATCGCCCGCTGCATCGAGCCAGTCATGTTGTCGGCGTACAGAATTGCCCGGCCATTGAGGTTACGCGCCGCGCGGCCGATGGTCTGGATCAGCGAGCGCTCGGAACGCAGGAAGCCTTCCTTGTCGGCATCGAGGATTGCCACCAGCGACACCTCGGGCATGTCCAGGCCTTCACGCAACAGGTTGATGCCCACCAGCACATCGAAAGTACCCAGGCGCAGGTCGCGGATGATCTCGACCCGCTCCACGGTGTCGATGTCCGAGTGCAGGTAACGCACGCGCACGTCGTGATCGGCCAGGTAGTCGGTGAGGTCTTCGGCCATGCGTTTGGTCAGGGTGGTGACCAGCACGCGCTCTTCCACCGCCACGCGCTTGCGAATCTCCGACAGCAGATCATCGACCTGGGTGGTGGCCGGGCGCACCTCGACCTGCGGGTCGACAAGGCCGGTCGGGCGTACCACCTGTTCCACCACGCGGCCGGCGTGTTCAGCCTCGTAGTTGCCCGGGGTCGCCGAGACGAAGATGGTCTGCGGGCTGACGTTTTCCCACTCGTCAAAACGCATCGGCCGGTTGTCCAGCGCCGAGGGCAGGCGAAAGCCGTACTCGACCAGGGTTTCCTTGCGCGAGCGGTCGCCCTTGTACATGGCGCCGACCTGCGGAACGCTGACGTGGGATTCGTCGATCACCAGCAGGGCGTCGTCCGGCAGGTAGTCGTAGAGGGTCGGTGGCGGCGCACCGGCCGGGCGCCCGGAGAGGTAGCGCGAGTAGTTTTCGATGCCGTTGCAGTAGCCCAGCTCGAGGATCATCTCCAGGTCGAAACGGGTGCGTTGCTCCAGGCGCTGGGCTTCGACCAGCTTGTTGCTCTTGTGCAGGTACTCAAGGCGCTGGGCCAGTTCTTCCTTGATGCCGTCCACCGCCTCGAGCAGGGTCTCGCGCGGGGTCACGTAGTGGCTCTTGGGGTAGAAGGTGAAGCGCGGCAGCTTGCGGATCACTTCGCCGGTCAGCGGATCGAAGGCGGCGATGTTCTCCACCTCGTCGTCGAACAGCTCGATGCGGATGGCTTCCAGGTCCGATTCGGCCGGGAAGATATCGATCACGTCACCGCGCACGCGGAAGGTGGCGCGGGCAAAGTCCATCTCGTTGCGGGTGTACTGCAGGTCGGCCAGGCGACGCAGCAACGCGCGCTGGTCGAGCTTGTCGCCGCGGTCCACGTGCAGGACCATCTTCAGGTAGGTTTCCGGGCTGCCCAGGCCATAGATGCAGGAAACGGTGGTGACGATGATCGCGTCACGGCGCTCCAGCAGCGCCTTGGTCGCCGACAGGCGCATCTGCTCGATATGGTCGTTGATCGAGGCGTCCTTCTCGATGAAGGTATCGGACGACGGCACATAGGCTTCGGGCTGGTAGTAGTCGTAATAGGAAACGAAATATTCCACGGAGTTGTTCGGGAAGAACGACTTGAACTCGCCGTACAGCTGCGCCGCCAGGGTCTTGTTCGGCGCCAGCACCAGCGTTGGGCGCTGCACCTGGGCGATCACGTTGGCGATGCTGAAGGTCTTGCCCGAGCCGGTCACCCCGAGCAGGGTCTGGTGCGCAAGGCCCGCCTCGATTCCTTCGACCATCAGGCGAATGGCCTCGGGCTGGTCGCCGGCCGGCTGGAAACGGGTGACGAGCTGGAACTCGGACATGACAAACCTCTGTGTGATCGCGATGGTTTCATCGCTGGCGCGGGCAACTGTATTTATAGACAGTAGTTATACCGAATTTAGGGCCGGGAGCGCCAGTTTCAACTCAGTGTTGTGGGCATTTCCGACTATGGACCGATCAAATCGACTAACGGTCGAAAAATATTCGGCCAAACAGCAGGAAAAGCTGCGACAGACTGTCGCCGTGACCGACCGGTATCACTATACTGACTCCCCGTTTGTGCACCGCTCTAGTGCAAGCGACTGGAGCGTGCGACCTCTTCCACTCTCCATTCAGAGCCAAGGTAATAATGAGCCTGTTTTCCGCTGTCGAGCTGGCACCACGCGACCCCATTCTGGGCCTCAACGAAGCTTTCAACGCCGATACCCGTAGCAACAAGGTCAACCTGGGTGTAGGTGTTTACTGCAACGAAGAAGGGCGTATCCCACTGCTGCGCGCAGTGATCGAAGCCGAAACCCAGCGCGCTGCCCAGCACGCTTCCCGCGGTTACCTGCCGATCGACGGTATCGTCGCTTACGACCAGGCCGTGCAGAAGCTGCTGTTCGGTGCCGAGTCGCCGCTGCTGAGCGCCGGTCGGGTGATCACCACCCAGGCCGTCGGCGGTACCGGCGCCCTGAAGATCGGTGCCGACTTCCTCAAGCAGCTGTCGCCGAACGCCGTCGTCGCCATCAGCGACCCGAGCTGGGAAAACCACCGCGCACTGTTCGAAACCGCTGGTTTCCCGGTACAGAACTACCGCTACTACGACGCCGCCACCCATGACGTCAACCGCAGCGGCATGCTCGAAGACCTCAACGCCCTGCCATCCGGCTCGATCATTGTGCTGCACGCCTGCTGCCACAACCCGACCGGTGTCGACCTGACCCCAGAAGACTGGAAAAACGTCCTCGAAGTGGTCAAGGCCAAAGGCCACGTGCCGTTCCTCGACATGGCCTACCAGGGCTTTGGCGCCGGTATCACTGAAGACGCCGCCGCCGTACGCCTGTTCGCCGAGTCGGGCCTGAACTTCTTCGTGTCCAGCTCGTTCTCCAAATCCTTCTCGCTGTACGGCGAGCGCGTTGGCGCCCTGTCGATCGTCACCGAGTCCAAGGAAGAGGCCACGCGCGTGCTGTCGCAAGTCAAGCGCGTGATCCGCACCAACTACTCCAACCCGCCGACCCACGGCGCGACCATCGTCGCCACCGTGCTCAACAGCCCAGAGCTGCGCAAGATGTGGGAAGACGAGTTGGCCGAGATGCGCCAGCGCATCCACGGCATGCGCCAGCAGATGGTCGAGCTGCTGGCCGAGTACGGCGCCAAGCAGGACTTCAGCTTCGTCGGTCGCCAGTGCGGCATGTTCTCCTACTCCGGTCTGACCGTTGAGCAGGTGGCCCGCCTGAAGAACGAGTTCGGTATCTATGCTCTGGATACCGGCCGCATCTGCGTCGCCTCGCTGAACCAAAGCAACATCCATGTGGTGACCAAGGCGATCGTCGAGGTCCTGTAAATTACTCAATTGCATAGGGGAGGCTTGACTTCCCCTTAGCAATCAGTAAGATACGCCACAGATTCCGCGATAGCTCAGTCGGTAGAGCAAATGACTGTTAATCATTGGGTCCCAGGTTCGAGTCCTGGTCGCGGAGCCAAACACCTGAAAAACCTCCAGTTGCCTTGAGCACTGGAGGTTTTTTCGTTTCCGAGCGCACAAAAGTTGCGCCACAGGCAATGCGCGGAGGCTAATCGGCCCGGCCGATAGGGTAGAAGCTGCCGCCACTCCAGACGCCCAGCCATTGCTGGCCATCGATCTGCCGCGGCACCGCCAGCTCGACCAACTGGTAGAAGACGTTGCGATGGATCAGCGCTTCGAGGTTGCTGCGCATGTGCACATACGGCGAAGGCTCCTGGGTTTGCGCATCGATTTCAAAGCGCAGCGGATGCTCGGGGCCGGCCTCGACCTGATCGTCGACATTGCTGGTAAAGCGCAGCAGCTGCTGCTCACCCTCGCCCTGCACTTCAAGACTGACAGCAACAAAGGGCGCGTCATCGACCTTGATGCCGACCTTCTCCACCGGCGTCACCAGGAAGTAGTCGTCACCGTCGCGGCGGATGATGGTCGAGAACAGCCGCACCATCGGCTTGCGCCCGATCGGCGTACCCAGGTAGTACCAGGTGCCGTCGCGGGCAATGCGCATGTCGATGTCGCCGCAGAATTCCGGGTTCCACAGATGCACGGGCGGCAGGCCCTTTTCTGCCTTGGGAATCTGTGCCAGCAGATCACTGGCCTTGCCGGAATCTTGCATCACCCTCTCCTTAACGACTCATGCCCAACAGACTGCGAGCGTAATCCTCAAGCGGCGGCCTGAGCAAATCTTCCGGCGTGTTGTCGTGGAACGTCAGCAAACCGCCGCGGCTTTTGATGCGCGCGGTGTCGATCAGGTAACGGGTACTGGTTTCGATCAGCATCAGCTGCACGACGCCTGTATCGACGCCCAGCCGATCAACCGCCTGCTCGTCGTACCACTCATCGCCATTGCCGATGCGATCGTCAGTTCGGGCAAAGCGGGTGTACAGCAAATAATGCGCGCCGACTTCGCGCGCCTCGATCAATGCCTGCTCCAGCCCCAGCGGTGCCGGGGCACGGCGGACCATGGGGAAATACTCGATAAAGCCATTGAAGGCTTGTTCGGCCACCACATTGGGGCGTGGATACGGGCCCTTGCCCGGTGGCACGAAGGCACCCTGGCCAATGTAAATGAATGAATCAGGCTGCAGGCGCACCGACAGTGAACGACGGGTGTCGCTGTGATCGAGCAGACCGGCATCGCTCATGTGATAACGGGCGCCCTCGCCCATATCGCTGACATTCATGCAGCCGCCCAGCGCCGTCAGCGCCAGCAGCAAAACCAGGCTACGCATCTATCCTCCAGTGGCCGGTGACGGAAAACCGGCGAACAGCTGGCAGATGCAGCTTTTGCGCCAGTCTTAGCCGCCAATGATCTTCATCACCGTCGCACCACCGGAAAATGCCACCGGCTGCTTGTCGCCAAGGGCTTTGACCAGCAAGCCCTGCAGTGCCGGCAAGGCTTGATGACGCGGTTTATCGAGCAGGTCGCCGATGTAGTGACGGTTGCTCGACGACAGACAACCGTGCAGCCAGCCGGTAGACGACAGGCGCAAGCGCGAACAGGTACGGCAGAACGGCACGCTCTCGTTGGCGATCACGCCAAAATAGCCTTGGCCCGGGATCTGATAACGCAACGCGGTGGCATCTACCGGTGCGTTGGCCTGCAAATACTCGTATTGCTCGCCAATCATCTGCAGCAGGTGTTCGAGGCTGACGAACTGCTGCAGGAAGGCATTGCTGTCGCGGGCCAGGTGACCCATGCGCATTAGCTCGATGAAGCGCAGCTCATAGCCGTGGGCCAGGCAATACTCGAGCAGCGGCAGGACCTGATCGAAGTTCTGCCCGCGCAAGGGCACCATGTTGACCTTGATCTGCATGCCGCAAGCGCGGGCCTGGCTCATGCCGTCGAGCACAGTGGCCAGGTCGCCGCCACGGGCAATACGACGGAAGGAGTCCGGGTCGAGGGTGTCGAGGGAAACGTTGAGGCGACGGATACCCGCCGCGCGCAGCAAGGGCAGCTTGCGCGCCAGCAACTGACCATTGGTGGTCAGGCTGATTTCATCCAGGCCCAGAGTGGCGATTGAGCCGAGGAAAGTTTCAAGCTTCGGACTGACCAGCGGCTCGCCGCCGGTGACACGCACCCGCTCGATACCGGCAGCCTCCACCAGGTAAGCCACGCCGCGAGCCATGGCCTCGGCCGAGAGCTCGTCCTGGGCCGCCACCAGACGCTTGCCGTCCGGCACACAATAGGTACAGGCGTAGTTGCAGGCAGCCGTCAGGCTGACACGCAAATTGCGAAAACGCCTGCCTTGGCGGTCGACGATCATGGGTGACTCCGGCATGGGTGAATCGGGCCTGCAAAACCTGACTCAAAAATCAGGTTTTTGCAAGCCTCATACCTGAGTATATTCCTCGGCAGCCGATCCCAGTAGCGCCATGGTTTGGCTGAATGTCTCAGCTACCGGCGGTATCCGTGTCGCGCTTGCGCTTGTTGCCCATGCGCACGCCGATGTCCATGAGGAACTGGAAGAAGCCTTCCTGATCTTCCAGCACATTGCTCCAGAACGGCGAGTGATAGAGCGCCACGGCCCCATGCACCAGCGCCCAGGCCGCGCAGTAGTGAAAGTACGGCGGCACGTCTTCGAGCTTGCCTTCGCTGATGCGGCCCTTGATCAGCAGGGTCAGGCGGTCGAAGTTGGAGGCGCGGATCTTGTGCAGCTCCTCGACCATCTCCGGCACCTGGTTGCCCTTGACCACCTTCTCTTCGAGGCGGTCGAACAGGCGGTAGCGCTGCGGATCACGCATGCGGAATTCGAAGTAGGCGCGCGACAGGGCTTCCTTGTCGCGGTCGACGTCGGCAGAGTGCAGCAGTTCGTTCAAATCGCGCTCGTAGTCGAGCATCAGGCGCAGGTAGATCTCCGCCTTGGATTTGAAGTGCTTGTAGATCGTGCCTTTGCCGATACCGACGGCATCAGCGATCATCTCGACGGTGACGCTGTCTTCACCCTGTTCGAGAAACAGCTTGAGCGCGGTATCGAGAATTTCTTGCTCACGGCGACGAAACTCACGGACCTTACGAGGTTCTTTCTGCATAAGAAGGACTGGATCAAAATCGAAGCCGGTTATTATGCCTAACTTGCGCCAAAATGCACGGATCATCCAACCATGTCTATGTTTCTTGATGAGTTTGAACAGGCGCCGGGCCTGCGCTATCTGAACCATGCCGCCGTGGCACCCTGGCCGAAACGCGCCAGCCAGGCGGTTTCACGCTTCGCCAGCGAGAACGTTTTGCTCGGCGCAAGGGACTATCCGGACTGGATGGCCATGGAGCAACGTTTACGTGAACGCCTGATGCGCCTGACGAATGCACCGTCGACGGATGACATCGCACTGGTCAAGAACACTTCCGAGGCGCTGTCTTTCGTTGCCTTCGGTATCGACTGGCAGGCCGGCGACCAGATCGTTATCAGCGACGAAGAATTCCCCTCCAACCGGATTGTCTGGGAAGCCCTGGCCGACAAAGGCGTCAGCGTCATCCAGGTGAGCCTCAAGGGCAGCGACCCGGAAGGCGATCTGTTGGCCGCCTGCGGCCCCAAGGTTCGCCTGCTGGCAATCAGCGCCGTGCAATTCGCCAGCGGCCTGCGCCTGGACTTGCCACGTTTGGGTCAGGGCTGCCGTGACCGGGAAGTGCTGTTCTGCATCGACGCCATCCAGCAATTGGGCGCCCTGCCCTTCGACGTCCAGGCCTACCAGTGCGACTTTGCCATGGCTGACGGGCATAAATGGATGCTCGGCCCGGAAGGCCTGGGGGTGTTCTATTGCCGCGCCGAGGTGCGCCCGCTGCTCAAGCTCAGCGAGTACGGCTGGCACATGCTCGAACACATGGGCGACTACACACGCAGTGAATGGCAACCGGCCCATAGCGCGCGGCGCTTTGAATGCGGCAGCCCGAACATGCTCGGCGCTGCAGCACTGGAGGCCAGCCTGTCGTTGCTCGAGGAAGTGGGCATGGAACAGGTGGCGACAGCGCTACTGGAACGGGCGCAGTGGCTCACCGAGGGCCTGGCGGCGATCCCCGGGGTACGCGTACACAGCCCGCAGGACCCGGCGCGCCGCTCGGGGATTGTTTCCTTCAGCATGGATGGCGTTGAAAACGCGCAGATCTATCAGCGACTCAAGCAGGAACAGGTGATATGCATTCCGCGGGGCCCCGGGGTGCGATTTTCTCCGCACTTCTACACACCCAAGTCGATAATCGACGAAACTCTGGCCATTGTGCGGCAGATTGCAGAGCGATGAGTGCTCAGCAGCGGCAGGCGTATTCCAAATCTGTTTAAAAAACGAGCAGCGGCCGGTGGCGGCGCGCCAATCCTGACCAATACTTCAGATGTTGGCGCAGCGCATCCCCCATGTGGCGCCGATAAAGGTGCTCAGGGACCGCGCGCCTTTGTTTTACTCCTAATGGTCTTAACCCGGATTCACCCCCCAGAACCCGGGTTTTTTTTGCCTGCGATTTTTACCACCTGCAGGAGCCGTTCAGGCCACCCGCGCCAACGGAAACAACCGCTTGAAGTTGGCAGTGGTCTGCTCGGCCAACTGCTCATAGCGCTCACCGCGCACCATCGCGACGAACTCCGCCACTTCCCGTACGTATTGCGGCAGGTTGGCCTTGCCGCGATAAGGAATCGGCGCCAGGTATGGCGAGTCGGTCTCGACCAGCAGGCGATCGGACGGCACCTGCCGGGCCACATCGCGCAACGCATCGGCGTTGCGGAAGGTGACAATGCCCGACAGCGAGATGTAATAGCCCAGATCCAGCGCCGCCTTGGCCATGTCCCAGTCTTCAGTGAAGCAATGCAGCACACCGGCCTGACTCAAATCCGCTTCACGCAGCAAGGTCAGGGTGTCGGCGCGCGCCGCACGGGTGTGGATGATCACCGGCTTGCCAGTGACCTTGGCTGCCTCCAGGTGCAGGCGGAACGAGTCCTGCTGCACCTGGGCAGCCTCTGGCTCGTAGTGATAGTCCAGGCCGGTTTCGCCGATGGCCACCACGTGCGGGTGCTGAAGCTCTTTGAGCAGCCAGTCCAGCGGCGGCGCGCCATCAGGGGTGAGGTCCAGCGGGTGAATACCCACCGAACAGTCGACATCGCTGTAGCGCTCGCTCAGGTCCTTGACCGCCTGGGCATTGTCGGCACTGACGCCGATGCACAGAAAGTGGCCGACGCCACGCGCGCGGGCCGCATCCAGGGCCGCATCCAGGGAGCCCTGGTGGGCAGTGAGGTCGAGACGGTCGAGGTGGCAATGGGAATCTACAAGCATGGGCGGATGACAACGCTGAAAAGTAATGAAGGAACGGCGCAGCTCAACGCTGGCCCGGCAACATCGCCCAGGACGCCAGCAGCGCCTCGAGCAACAGCACTCGATTGAGGTTGGCCTTGCCCAGCACCTTCTGGCGCTGGGCCAGAATCCAGTCCTGGATCTCCAGGACCTTGCCCTGGCTGCTCTTCTGCGCCAGGTACTGGACCACCTTGCGCATATCGCTCAAGCCTAACCCCTCCTCGTCCTGGGTCAACTGGTAACGCAGGACCAGGCTGGACCAGTCGCAGAACCAGTCGAACAGTTGCAACAAGGGAATGGCATTCCAGGCTTCGGCCAGTTGGCTGGGCGATTGCTGCTGCTTGAGCAACTTCTTCACGCCCTCGACCACCAGCGCGCGCTGCTCGCGCACACCCTGGGCCTGCAGGCTGACGGCCGCCAAAGGCGAGCCGGCGGCCAGGCTGAGCAACTCCAGGCGCTCCTGCTCATCGCAGTCGGGCAAGGCCTGCTCGAGCCAGGCCAGGCTTTGCTCGCGGCTCGGCAGCGGACAGGCTTGCTGCTGGCAGCGACTCTTGATGGTCGGCAGCAAGCGGCTGGGCTGATGGCTGACCAAGAGCAAAACGGTATTGCCCGAGGGCTCTTCAAGGCTTTTGAGCAGGGCGTTGGCGGCATTGACGTTCATCGCCTCGGCCGGCTCGATCAACACCACTTTGCGCCCGCCCAGCTGCGCCGTCTGCACCACGAAGGACACCAGGTCGCGAACCTGGTCGACCTTGATCGGCTTGTCGGCCTCTTCCGGCTCCAGCACGTAGTTGTCGGGGTGGCTGCCTGCTGCGAGCAACAGGCACGACTTGCACTGCCCGCAAGCCTGCAACCCTTCTGGACGCTGGCACAGCAGCAACGCCATCAGGCGTTCGGCCATGGCCCGCTTGCCGATGCCTTGCGGGCCATGCAGCAGGTAGGCATGGGCATGCTGGGTACGTCCGGCCAGTTGCTGCCACAAAGCCTGCTGCCAGGGGAAGGCCTCAGCCACGGCAACGCTCCAGGATTTGCGGCAGCAAGGCGTCCAGCGATTGCTGGACCTGCGCCAGCGGCAGTGCGGCATCGATCAACCGGTACTGCTGCGGCGCGGCCTTGGCGCGGGCCAGGTAGGCCTGGCGCACGGCTTCGAAGAAGGCCTGGCCTTCCTGCTCGAAACGGTCCAGGCGACCGCGCGCGGCGGCGCGGGACAAGCCGATTTCCACCGGCAGGTCGAACACCAGGGTCAAGTCCGGACGCAGGTCGCCCTGGACGAAGCTCTCCAGCATGGCGATGCGCTCCAGCGACAGGCCACGGCCACCGCCCTGATAGGCGTAAGTGGCATCGGTAAAGCGGTCACACAGGACCACCGCGCCCCGGGCCAGGGCCGGGCGAATCACTTCGGCCAGGTGCTGGGCACGGGCGGCGAACACCAGCAGAAGCTCGGTGTCGGCATCCATTTTCTCGTCACTGGGCGCCAGCAGCAGTTCGCGAATCCGCTCGGCCAGCGGTGTACCGCCGGGCTCGCGGGTCAGCACGACATCCAGGCCCGCGGCGCGCAGGTGCTCGGCGAGGTACTCGCGATTAGTGCTCTTGCCCGCGCCTTCGGGACCTTCCAGGGTGATAAACAAGCCGCTCACAGGCAGTCCTTACAGTTGATCATTGCGGGGAGGTTTCTTCGCTGGCCGGCGCCGGTTGCTCAGGCGCAGGCACAGGGCTGACTTCCGGCGTTTGCGGAGTCTGCGGTGCAACCTCGGGTTCAGGTTCGGTGACAGGTGCCGGGCTCGAACGGTAGTCGGCGCGGCGCTTGATCTGATATTCGCGGACCGCCGAATTGTGCGCATCGAGATCATCGGAGAACACATGGCTGCCATCGCCACGGGCGACGAAGTACAAACTGCTGCCCGGCGTCGGGTTCAGCGCGGCATGAATGGCTTCGCGACCGACCATGGCGATCGGCGTCGGCGGCAGGCCGGCATTGGTGTAGGTGTTATACGGAGTCGGTTCGCGCAGGTCGGCGCGGGTGATCTTGCCGTTGTAGCGCTCGCCCATGCCGTAGATCACCGTCGGGTCCGTTTGCAGCAGCATGCCGATGCGCATGCGCCGCACGAACACCCCGGCGATCTGCCCGCGCTCCTGAGGCACGCCGGTTTCCTTCTCGACCAGCGACGCCATGATCAGCGCCTGGTACGGATCGCGATACGGCACGTCGCTGGAGCGCTCCGCCCATTCCTTGGCCAGCACTTCTTCCAGGCGCGCGTAGGCCTGCTGGAGGAACTCGACGTCGCTCATGCCGCGCACGAAGCGGTAGGTATCGGGAAAAAAGCGCCCTTCAGGGAACACTCCCGGATGGCCGAGCTTGTCCATGACCTCGGTGTCGCTGAGGCCGTCGATGGTTTTCTTGATCTTCTCGTGCCTGGCCAGCGCCGCACGTACCTGGCGGAAATTCCAGCCCTCGACCAGGGTCAGGGTGTACTGCACTACATCACCACGGCGCCAGACCTCGAACAGGTCGCGCACGGTTATGCCCGGAGTCATGCGGTATTCGCCGGTATGCAAGGGTACGCCAGCCATGTTGAAGCGCCAGTACAGGCGCAGCCAGAAGGCGTCTTCCAGCACACCGTCGCTCTGCATACGGTAGAACATGCGGTTGGGAGTAGTACCGGTGGGCACGTCGAGCAGCTGCTCCTGGGACACGTGCAGGGTCTGCTCCAGCGCCGACTTCACCTTCCAGGCCGAATAGCCCGCCATCAGGCCGGCCAGGATCAACCCGATCTCCAGCAGCACCAAGAATTTACGTCTCACAAATCAGGTATCCAGTAGCGTACGGGCAATGGCCTGCAGTTTACGGGTGAGCGGCCCCGGCGGCCAGTTCAGCGATGTAAAAGCCTGCACCGGCCAGATGCCATAGACGCTGTTGCAGACGAATACTTCGTCGGCCTGCTGCAGGTCCTGCAGGCTCAAGTCGGTTATCTGCAAGGGGATCGCGGCATCCCTGGCGTGATCGAGCAAGGCTGCACGCATCACCCCGGCCACACCACAGCGGCTCAGGTCGGCAGTCAGCAACTGACCGTCGCGCACCAGGAACAGGTTGCTATACACCCCTTCGATGATGCGCCCGGAAACATCGCGCATCAAACCTTCAGCATGCCCGGCATCCTGCCATTCGGCACGGGCCAGCACTTGCTCGAGGCGGTTGAGGTGTTTCAGGCCAGCCAGCAACGGCTGCTCGGCCAGGCGCGTCTGGCAATCGAACAGGCGAACGCCCTGCTCGGCATGTTGTGCGGGATAACCGGGCAAGGGATTGCCCTGGAGAATACGCCGTGGCGCCACGCCAGCGGCCGGCGCATAGCCGCGCTGGCTGTCGCCGCGGGTAACAATAAGCTTGAGTACGCCGTCACCCAGCAAGCTGGCGTAACGGCATAGCTCGTCGCGAATCAGGCCGTGATCGGCGCTGATCGCCAGGCGCTGGCAACCCAGCGCCAGGCGCTCGAGGTGGTACTCGAGCAACGATGACCGACCGGCACGTACGACGAGGGTCTCGAACAGACCATCGCCATAGGCCAGCCCCCGGCTTTGCAGCGTTAGCGCATCTGCCGGCAGGCCATCGACCCAGCTGTGCATCAGCCGGCGAACCGGCGGAACACCAGCGAGCCGTTGGTGCCACCAAAACCGAAGGAGTTGGACAGCACCACCTCGATCGGCATGGTCCGCGCCTGGTGTGGCACGAAGTCGAGGTCGCAACCTTCGCTCGGCTCATCCAGGTTGATGGTCGGCGGCGCCACCTGACTGTTGATCGACAGCACGCTGAAGATTGCCTCAACAGCACCGGCAGCACCCAGCAGGTGACCGGTCATCGACTTGGTCGAGCTGACGGCCAGCTTGTAGGCGTGGTCGCCGAACACCGACTTGATCGCCGAGGACTCTGCCAGATCGCCTGCTGGCGTCGACGTGCCATGTGCGTTGATGTAATCAACGTCACTGGCGTTCAGGCCGGCATCGCGCAGGGCGTTAACCATGCAGCGCGCAGCACCGCTGCCATCTTCTGGCGGCGAGGTCATGTGGTAGGCATCGCCACTCATGCCGAAACCAACCAGCTCGGCATAGATGGTCGCGCCGCGGGCCTTGGCGTGCTCGAGCTCTTCGAGTACCAGCGCACCGGCACCGTCGGCGAGGACGAAGCCATCACGGCCCTTGTCCCACGGACGGCTGGCACGGGTCGGGTCGTCATTGCGGGTCGACAGCGCCCGCGACGCACCGAAACCGCCCATGCCCAGACCGCAGGCAGCCATTTCCGCACCGCCGGCGATCATCACGTCGGCTTCACCGAAGGCAATGTTGCGCGCGGCCATGCCGATACAGTGGGTACCGGTGGTGCAAGCGGTGGAAATAGCGTAGTTAGGCCCCTGTACACCCAGATGGATCGACAGGAAACCAGAAATCATGTTGATGATCGAACCCGGTACGAAGAATGGCGAAATGCGCCGCGGGCCCTGATCATGCAAGGTCCGGCTGGTTTCTTCGATGTTGGTCAGGCCGCCGATACCCGAGCCCATGGCCACGCCAATGCGCTCGCGGTTGGCATCGGTCACTTCCAGGCCGGCATTACGCACTGCCTGAAAACCGGCTGCCAGGCCGTACTGGATGAACAGATCGAGCTTGCGGGCTTCCTTGACCGACAGGTACTGCTCGACTTCAAAGCCCTTTACCGAGCCGCCAAAACGGGTGGAGTAGGCAGACAGGTCAGTATGCTCGATCAGACCTATGCCACTGCGGCCAGCCAGAATGCCCTGCCAACTGCTCGGCACATCCGTACCCAGTGGCGACAGCATACCCATACCGGTGACCACGACGCGTCTACGCGACACAGCACTCTCCTTATTCAATTGACTACATCTCTTGTAAAGAAAAAACCGCACGCCGGCGAAGGCAGTGCGGTTTTTCCATGACAAGAAGCGACGACTACAACGTCTTAGGCCTGGTGGCTGGTGACGTAGTCGATAGCAGCTTGAACAGTAGTGATCTTCTCGGCTTCTTCGTCAGGGATTTCGGTCTCGAATTCCTCTTCCAGAGCCATCACCAGCTCAACGGTGTCAAGGGAATCGGCACCCAGATCTTCGACGAAGGAAGCAGTGTTCACTACTTCTTCTTCTTTAACGCCCAGTTGCTCGGCGACGATTTTCTTGACGCGTTCTTCGATGGTGCTCATACCTTGTTTTCACTCCTAATGGACATATGTCAGGCAGCTGGCCGGTGTGTAAGTGTATAGAAAGACGTCTGCTTTTCAAGCGCAACACGCCTTACGAGACCACACCCGCCAACCAACTAGAATCTGATTGCAGCTTTATAACGGATTTTAGACAGCTCGTATGACATTTTTTTGAAGCAATCCGTCACATTCGATTTTACATGTACATGCCGCCGTTGACCGGAATGGTCGCGCCGGTCACATAGCCTGCACCTTCAGAGGCCAGGAAAGCCACCACATTGGCGATTTCCTGAGCCTGGCCCAGACGTCCCAGAGGGATCTGGGTCTGCAGGGCTTCACGCTGAGCTTCAGGCAGCTCGCGAGTCATGTCAGTGTCGATGAAACCCGGGGTCACCGAGTTGACGGTAATCGCGCGCGAACCGACTTCACGCGCCAGAGCGCGACTGAAACCTTCCAGGCCCGCCTTGGCAGCAGCATAGTTGACCTGGCCGACGTTACCCATGGCACCGACCACCGAGCCGATGCTGATGATACGACCCCAACGCGCCTTGGTCATGCCACGCAGAACGCCCTTGGACAGACGGTAGAGGCTGTTCAGGTTGGTGTCGATGACGTCGAACCACTCGTCGTCCTTCATGCGCAGCATGAGGTTGTCGCGGGTGATGCCAGCGTTGTTGACCAGGATGGTCGGTGCGCCGAACTGCTCCTGGATCTTGGCCAGGGTGGCGGTGACCGACTCGTCGCTGGTCACGTTCAGTTCCAGGCCGGTACCGGTGACACCGTGCTCCTTGAGGGTCGCGGCGATACGCTCGGCGCCCGAAGCGGAGGTGGCGGTACCGATCACGGTAGCGCCCAGACGGCCCAGCTCCAGGGCGATAGCCTGGCCGATACCACGGCTGGCGCCGGTAACCAGGGCAACTTTACCTTGCAGGCTCATGCAAGTTTCTCCTAAATCAGGCCTGCGCCGCGAGGGTCGCGGCGAAAGCATCCGGGGTATTGAGGTTAGAGGTGTTGACGCCGTCGGCGCAGCGCTTGTTCAGGCCGGCCAGAACCTTGCCCGGGCCGCACTCGACCAGCTGTACCGCACCATTGGCGGCCAGGGTCTGCACACACTCGACCCAACGCACCGGCTTGTACAGTTGCTCCAGCAGGTCGCGCTTGAGGGTGTCGAGGTCCGCCGCAACGGCGGCACTGACGTTCTGCACCAGCGGGATCTGCGGGGCCTGCCAGTCGATGGCATTGACCGACTCGGCAAAGCGCTCGGCAGCCGGGCGCATCAGTTCACAGTGCGACGGCACGCTGACCGGCAGCGGCAGTGCACGCTTGGCGCCGGCAGCCTTGCAGGCTTCCATGGCGCGCTCGACGGCCGCCTTGGCACCGGCGATCACGACCTGGCCAGGCGAGTTGAAGTTGACCGCACTGACCACTTCGCCCTGGGCAGCTTCAGCGCAGATCCCCACGACGACAGCGTCGTCCAGGCCGAGAATTGCCGCCATGGCGCCCTGCCCGGCCGGAACGGCCTCTTGCATGAGTTCGCCGCGACGCTTGACCAGCTTCACAGCGTCACCCAGGCTCAGGCTGCCAGCGGCAACCAGGGCGCTGTATTCGCCCAGGCTGTGGCCGGAAACGAATGCCGGGCGCGCGCCGCCCTCGGCCAGCCACAGGCGCCACAAGGCGATCGAAGCGGTGAGGATGGCCGGCTGGGTTTTGTCGGTTTGGTTGAGTTGCTCTTCCGGACCGTTCTGGGTCAGCGCCCAGAGGTCATAGCCCAGAGCCTCGGAGGCCTCACGGAAGGTATCAATGACCAGCGGATACTGGGCGCCCAGCTCGGCGAGCATGCCGAGGGACTGCGAACCTTGACCGGGAAAGACGAATGCGAGGGATGCAGACATTGAACAAGCCCCTAGTGATCTTGTCGTCGGAAATAAAGCGCCCAGCACCAGGCTGAGCACAAGAAACTGAAGAGTTGGATGGTAACGAGGACCAAGCGGTCACATTTAACCACTTCCTGAGGCATATGCCTAAAGCAACAGGTCTTCCAGGCGACCGTGCAGGCGTTGCGGCAGGTTCTCCTGGATCTCGATCAGCGCCCGCTGGATGGCGCTCTGGAAGCCCTGCACGCCGGCAGAACCATGACTCTTGATGACGATGCCCTGCAGGCCGAGGAAGCTTGCGCCATTATGTCGCGCCGGCGCCAGGTCAGCCTGCAACCGGCGCAGCAGCGGCATGGCCACAGCCCCGGCCAGGCGCGCGCCAAGCCCGCCCTTGAACAGGGCCTCGATGCGCGAGCCGATCATGGTCGCCAGGCCTTCGCTGGACTTGAGCAGGATATTGCCGACAAAGCCGTCGCACACCACCACATCCGCCTCGCCACGGTACAGTCCGTCACCTTCGACGAAGCCGATGTAGTTCAGACCGCGGGCGTTCTGCAGCAGATTGGCAGCAAGCTTGACCTGCTGATTACCCTTGATGTCTTCGGTGCCGACGTTGAGCAAGGCCACACGCGGCCGGGAGATCCCCAGGGCCTGGGCGGCCACCGAGCCCATCACGGCGAACTGGTAGAGGTTTTCCGCGCTGCAGTCGACATTGGCGCCCAGATCGAGCAGCTGACAATAACCGGTTTGGGTGGGAATGGCGGCAACCATGGCCGGGCGATCGATGCCGGGCAGGGTTTTCAATACATAGCGCGACAACGCCATCAGCGCACCGGTGTTGCCGGCACTCACGCAGGCGTGAACCTTGCCATCACGCAATAGTTCCAGGGCCACGCGCATGGACGAATCGGGCTTGCCGCGCAGCGCCTGGGACGGCCGCTCGTCCATGCCGATCACTTCGCTGGCGGCCACGATCTGCAGGCGCGCGCGATCCGCTGCCGACTGGCCAGCGATAAGATCTTCAAGGAGGGAGGGTTGACCGACGAGGGTCAGGTGCAGCGAGGGGGTAGCCGACAGGCAAGCAATACTCGCCTGAACAATGCTGCGGGGACCGAAGTCCCCGCCCATTGCGTCAATCGCGATGATCTGAGCGGACAAGGATTACTCGTCAGCGCCCTTGTCGATCACTTTACGACCACGGTATACGCCTTCTGGCGATACGTGGTGACGCAGGTGCACTTCACCAGTGGTTTTCTCTACGGACAGAGCGTTTTCCGAGAGGGCGTCGTGCGAACGGCGCATGTCACGGGCAGAGCGGGATTTTTTGTTCTGCTGAACAGCCATAATTGATTAACTCCTAAACGTTTGGGTCACGCTTTAACTGCGCCAATACACTGAACGGGTTGGACCGTGTTACCTCGTCCTTGCTCGGTTCGGGCTCATCGGCGCCCGCCGGCTGCTGGCATTCTTCCGGATGATGAGCAGGCACGATAGGCAAGGCGAGCAGAAGCTCCTCCTCGACCAAGGCCTGCAGATCCAAAGGATCTTCGCCCAGTTCCAGCACGTCATAACCTTTCGGCAACGACTGGGTATTCGCACCCTCCTTCACCACGGCGTATGTAGTTTCGCTGTGGATCGGCAGGGTGACCAGCTCAAGACAACGCTGGCAAACCATCTTGACCTCGACGTGCAGGTCGGTGTGGATAACCACAGCCTTTTGCTCGTCGCGCTCAAAATCGAATTTAGCCTGCACCGTACCGACAGTGTCGGAAAGCGGGTCGCAGAGTCTCTCCAAATCGGCGAGTTGCAGTGTTCCTTCGAGGGAAACACCACGATCGGCCAATTTGCGCGGGTCAACGTGAGGTGGAATCGGGTCATTCAACATAGGCGCAGCATTCTAGGGATGACCCCCGCCCCTGTCAAAGGAAATTCGGCCCCGTTCAGCATGTTAGAATCGTTTCACCTGCCCAGGAGTCTATCATGCTGCCTTTATTACTGGCTTCCAGCTCACCTTACCGGCGCGAACTGCTCGAACGCCTGCGCCTGCCATTTAGCTGGGCGTCCCCGGATATCGACGAACAACGCCTGATTGAAGAACCCGCCCTTGACCTGGTCAAACGCCTGGCCCGGGAGAAAGCCCAGGCCCTGGCCGACAGCCACCCCAGACACCTGATCATTGGCTCCGACCAGGTCGCCGTGCTTGGCGAGCAGATCCTCGGCAAACCCCACACCTTTGAACGCGCCTGCGAGCAACTGCTGGCCGCCAGCGGCAATCACGTCACCTTTCTAACCGGCCTGGCGCTGCTCAACAGCGCTACCGGCCACTGCCAGGTCGACTGCGTGCCCTTCACGGTGAACATGCGCGAGCTGGACCTGCCGCGCATCGAGCGCTATCTGCGCGCCGAGCAACCCTACGACTGTGCCGGCAGCTTCAAGGCCGAAGGCCTGGGTGTGAGCCTGTTCCAGAGCACCCACGGGGTGGATGCCACCAGCCTGATCGGCCTGCCGCTGATTCGCCTGGTGGATATGCTGCTGACTGAAGGCGTGAACCTGCCCTGACACCTGCGGGAGCGAGCGGTCATATCGATATCACAGGGCAAGCCCGCCCCTACACAAATAAAAAGCCGACCTCGAAGGGTCGGCTTTTTCAATGCACCAGACAATCAGCGCAGCGATGGCCCCTGGAAGCCCATCCACATGGCCAGGTGCTCGGCAACACTGGCACCCAGGCGCTTGGAGAAGCGGTCGAACGGCGACTCCTCGACAGTGAAGTCAACCAACTCCTTCTCCCCCACCACCTCGCGCGCCACATAGCCAGCACTGCCCAGGCCATCCACCAACCCCAGCGCCAATGCTTGCTCGCCCGACCAGATCAGGCCACTGAACAGTTCAGGGTGTTCTTTGTCCTTGAGGCGCTCGCCACGGCCCTGCT
The DNA here is from genome assembly GCF_900275665.1 of Pseudomonas sp. JV241A. Lineage (NCBI taxonomy): Bacteria > Pseudomonadati > Pseudomonadota > Gammaproteobacteria > Pseudomonadales > Pseudomonadaceae > Pseudomonas > Pseudomonas sp. JV241A. Next base: position 161,533 of record NZ_OPYO01000013.1, on the reverse strand, counting down.
TGACGCTGGCAATGAACTGCTTGTGGGTGGTTTCCAGCACACCCTGCCAGAACGCCGTCTCCGCAGGCTTTTGCGGCTGAAACGGATCGAGGAAGGCCTTGTGCTCACCCGCGGTATAGGTACGGCGCTCGACACCCAGCTTCTCCATGGTACCGACAAAACCGTAACCGGCCGCAGTCACACCGATGGAGCCAACCAGGCTGGCCTTGTCGGCGTAGATCTGATCAGCAGCACTGGCAATGTAATAGGCACCGGAAGCCCCCAGGTCACTGATGACCGCGTACAGCTTGATTGCCGGGTATTCGGCGCGCAGACGGCGAATTTCATCGTAGATGTAACCCGACTGCACCGGACTGCCACCCGGGCTGTTGATGCGCAGGATCACCGCCTTGGTTTTCGGGTCCTTGAACGCTTCACGCAGACCACCCACGATATTGTCGGCGCTGGCTGGCTCCTGGTCAGCGATCATGCCGCGCACTTCGACCAGCGCGGTATGGCTGACACTGCGCGAGGCCGTCTTGTCCATGTCCATCAATGGAGTAAACAGGGCAAGGATGCCGAACAGATAGACGAAGGTCAGCAGCTTGAAGAAAATCCCCCAGCGCCGGGCCCGACGCTGCTCCTGAACGCCGGCCAGCAGGGTTTTCTCCAGCAGCTTCCAGCTCTTCTGCTCTTCGTTGCCTTCGGCGCTGGGCGCCTTCCACTCGTCAGCCATGCTCACCTACCCTGGAATGTGCCGCCACAGGCGAGCGACGAAGCCAGGCCTGCAACTGCGAAAAATGATCGATACACACCTGTGGCCCGAAGGCGCTCAAGGCCTCCAGCGACATGGCGCCGTAGCCAACCGCGACCGAATGCATGCCGGCATTGCTGGCCATCAACAGGTCGAATGATGAATCCCCGACCATCAACGCACGCTGCGGCTCGACCTGGCAATGAGCAAGGATCTCCTCGAGCATCTGCGGGTGCGGCTTGCCGCGACTCTCGTCGGCTGCCCTGGTGATGTCGAAGTAACCCTCCCAACCGTTGGCGCGCAACACCCGATCAAGCCCGCGGCGGGCCTTGCCGGTAGCCACCGCCAGGCGATAGCCCTCGGCACGAAAGCCCTCCAGCGACTCGACCACACCGTCGAACAGTGGTGAAGGCTGGTCGTCCAGAGCCATGTAGACGTCAGCGTAATGCTGGCGGAACGCAGCCACCTGGACAGCATCGAGGTGCGGATACAGCACACTGATGGCTTCGGGCAACGCCAGGCCAATTATACCCTTGACCGCCTCGTCATCGCAGGTCGCATAGCCCGCGCGACCGGCGGCCAGGTGCATGGCCTCGACAATCCGGCCAATGGAATCGGCGAGGGTGCCGTCCCAGTCAAAGATCAGCAGGTCGTAATCACGCTGCACTCAGGCGCTCCACGGTCTTGGCCCACATATCGTCCACCGGCGCCTCGAGCTTGAGCTCGCCGCCATCAGGCAGCGGCACGGTCAGGGCGTAGGCATGCAGGAACAGGCGCTTGCCACCCAGGTCGCGGATCTCGCGGGTGAAATCTTCATCGCCATACTTGCTGTCGCCGGCGATGCAATGCCCGGCATGCAGGGCATGCACGCGAATCTGGTGGGTGCGCCCAGTGATCGGCCGCGCCTCGACAATCGTCGCGAACTCGCCGAAACGGCGCAGCACACGGAAGATCGTCAGCGCCTCTTTACCCTCGTCGTTGACCTCAACCATGCGCTCGCCGGAGCGCAGGTTGCTCTTGAGCAACGGGGCATTGACCTGCTTCTTGGCGGTAGCCCAGTGACCGCGAACCAGCGCCATGTAGCGCTTGTCGACACCATCACCACGCAGGGCGGCGTGCAGGTGACGCAACATGCTGCGCTTCTTGGCGATCATCAACAGGCCAGAGGTGTCGCGGTCCAGGCGATGGACCAGCTCCAGCTCCTTGGCATCCGGACGCATCTGACGAAAGGCTTCGATCACACCAAAATTCAGGCCGCTGCCACCATGCACGGCAATGCCGGCGGGCTTGTTGAGCACAATCAGGGCCTTGTCTTCGTAGACGATCGCCGCCTCGAGACGTTGAAGCAAACCCTGGGCCACCGGCACCGGTTCGTCGCGCTCAGGCAGACGAACGGGCGGCACGCGCACGATGTCACCGGCCTGCAACTTGTACTCGGGCTTGATCCGGCCCTTGTTCACGCGCACTTCGCCTTTACGCAAAATGCGGTAAATCAAGGTCTTGGGAACACCCTTGAGCGCAGTGATGAGAAAATTATCGATTCGTTGGCCGGCAAGTTCCGGCGCGACCTCGATCAGCTGGACGCCGGAGGTCGGAGGGGCATTAGTCGTCATTTGCCAATCATAACAATTTTTTATGGATTTGAAGCACTTAATGATTGCTGCTATAGTCGCGAACGCCGCCAAAAGCGGCTGGCCAGCGGACTCACGGCTTATAGCCGGCCCTGACCGACGCAATTCTCGAGGACGCGAGGCCGTCCGACGGGGCTTTCGCCAGTTTACAGAAATGCCTGGAATCGCCACCAGCGCCGCGCAGAGAAGACCGATAAAAAACTACAAGAGCGGTATTTCACCCTCCCCCACGTTTTTTTTCGCTGCCACTCTGTCAGTGCCGTCAATTTCACGCAGTCATGGCGACGGCTTCGGAAATACCAGCCTTGGACATAAAAGGCGCGGGCTCCCGTATGGAGCTGGCGAAAATGCAACCCGTTGCGGATTCAGCGCGCGGCAGCACCCGAATTATCAGGGATACGTGTAGGGTGGAGATGCACAACCGTCGGACCGTGTAGCACTGCGTCCAGTCCACCGGCCTATTGGCCAGGCGACCGGACCCGGTCTTGATCAAGATGCCCCACGGGCGTCCACGGCCGAAGGCTGATTCCTCCTCCTGACTGAGTGCATTTGACACCACAGCAAGCAGGACGCGTCGTCGCGACTTCGGCAGTACTGGGTGACCAGTCGGACTCGAAAGTTGCTGGACACGGGGGTGGCCCGCCACCCCTTGCGCACCTGACACAGACCGTGAGAAGTCGTGTGTGCCGAACGCCGTTTCCGGCAGCCCGGAAACCGACGGTATTACATGAAAAGAATGCTGATTAACGCGACTCAACCCGAAGAGTTGCGTGTAGCTCTGGTGGACGGCCAACGTCTCTACGACCTGGACATCGAGTCCGGCGCGCGTGAGCAGAAGAAGGCCAACATCTACAAAGGCCGGATCACCCGGATCGAACCTAGCCTTGAAGCCGCTTTCGTCGACTTCGGCTCCGAGCGTCACGGCTTCCTGCCGCTGAAGGAAATCTCCCGCGAATACTTCAAGAAGTCGCCCGAAGGCCGGGTGAACATCAAGGAAGTGCTCAGCGAAGGCCAGGAAGTCATCGTCCAGGTCGAGAAAGAAGAGCGCGGCAACAAGGGCGCCGCCCTGACCACCTTCATCAGCCTGGCCGGTCGTTACCTGGTACTGATGCCGAACAACCCGCGTGCCGGTGGCATCTCCCGTCGCATCGAAGGCGAAGAGCGCAACGAACTGCGCGAAGCCCTCAACGGCCTGGTCGCCCCTGCCGACATGGGCCTGATCGTGCGCACTGCCGGCCTTGGCCGCAGCAGCGAAGAAATGCAGTGGGACCTCGACTACCTGCTGCAGCTGTGGACCGCGATCAAGGAAGCCTCCCAGGACCGCGCCGCGCCATTCCTGATCTACCAGGAAAGCAACGTCATCATCCGCGCCATCCGTGACTACCTGCGTCAGGATATCGGCGAAGTACTGATCGACAGCATCGACGCCCAGGAAGAAGCCCTGACCTTCATCCGCCAGGTGATGCCGCAGTACGCCAGCAAGATCAAGCTGTACGAAGACAGCGTGCCGCTGTTCAACCGTTTCCAGATCGAAAGCCAGATCGAAACCGCCTTCCAGCGCGTCGTCGACCTGCCGTCCGGCGGCTCGATCGTCATCGACCCGACCGAAGCCCTGGTCTCCATCGACATCAACTCGGCGCGCGCCACCAAAGGCAGCGACATCGAGGAAACCGCCCTGCAGACCAACCTGGAAGCGGCTGAGGAAATCGCCCGCCAGCTGCGTCTGCGTGACATCGGCGGCCTGATCGTGATCGACTTCATCGACATGACCCCGGCCAAGAACCAGCGCGCCGTGGAAGAAAAAGTCCGCGAATGCCTGGAAGCCGACCGTGCCCGTGTACAGGTTGGCCGCATCTCGCGCTTCGGCCTGCTGGAAATGTCCCGTCAGCGCCTGCGCCCATCGCTTGGCGAAAGCAGCGGCATCGTCTGCCCACGCTGCAGCGGCACCGGCATCATCCGTGACGTCGAATCGCTGTCGCTGGCCATCCTGCGCCTGATCGAAGAAGAAGCCCTGAAAGACCGCACCGCCGAAGTCCGCGCCCAAGTGCCGATTCCGGTTGCAGCCTTCCTGCTCAACGAAAAACGCAATTCGATCACCAAGATCGAGCTGCGCACCCGGGCCCGTATCGTCATTCTGCCGAACGATCACCTGGAAACCCCGCATTTCGAAGTCCAGCGCCTGCGCGACGACAGCCCGGAAGCCCTTAGCGGCCAGTCCAGCTACGAAATCACCGCCGCCGAGACCGAAGAAGTCCAGCCGACTGCCGCCACCCGCACCCTGGTGCGCCAGGAAGCCGCCGTCAAGACCGCTCCGGCCCGCGCCAACGCCCCGGTACCTGCCGAAGCTGCCGCACCAGTGGCCGCTCCAGTCCAGCACACACCTGAGCCAAGCCTGTTCAAAGGTCTGGTGAAGTCGCTGGTCAGCCTGTTCGCCGGCAAGGACGAACCTGCCGCCGCAGCGCCTGTGGTTGCCGAGAAGCCTGCCACCGAACGCCCGCAGCGCAACGAAGAACGCCGCAACGGTCGCCAGCAGAGCCGCAACCGCAACGGCCGCCGTGATGAAGACCGCAAACCGCGTGAAGAACGTGCCGAGCGCGCCCCACGTGAAGAGCGTCAGCCACGCGAAGCCCGCGAAGAAGCACCTGCCCGTGAAGAGCGCGCACCACGTCAACCGCGTGAAGAGCGTCAACCACGCGCACCACGTGAAGAACGCCGCCCCCGCGAGGACCGTCCGGTCCGCGAACTGCGCGAGCCACTGGACGCAGCCACCCCGGCCGTAAGCGAAGAACGCCCTGAACGCGCCCCGCGCGAAGAGCGTCAGCCTCGTGAAGAACGCGCACCACGTGAAGAGCGCGCACCGCGCGAAGAACGTGCTCCGCGTGAAGAACGTGCCCCACGTGAAGAGCGCCAACCGCGTCCGCCGCGTGAAGAGCGTCAGCCTCGCCCAGCCGAACAGGCTGCTGAAGCTGCTGAAGAGCAACTGCCGAACGAAGAGCTGCTGCAGGATGACAACCTGGAAGGCACCGAAGGCGAACGCCCTCGCCGCCGCTCCCGTGGCCAGCGTCGCCGCAGCAACCGTCGCGAGCGTCAACGCGATGCCAACGGCAACCTGGTAGAAGGTTCGGAAGAAGGCAGCGAAGAGCAGCCGCAAGCCACCGAGCTGGGTGCTGAACTGGCCGCTGGCCTGGCCGTGACTGCCGCTGTTGCCACCAGCAACATCAGCGCCGCTGCCGAAGCCGAAGCCAACCAGCAGGCCGAACGCGCCACTGCCACAATCGAAGAGCCGGCTGTTGTTGAAGTTGCTACCAGCGAAACCGTCGTCGTCGAAGCTGCTCAGCCAGTGGTTGAAGCCTCTGAAGTCGCCGAAGTGGTTGAAACCGCTCAGGCTGCTGAAGTCGCTGCCGCACCGGTTGTCGAGCAACCCTTTACTGCCCCGGTCGAAGCACCAGCAGCAGTAGAAGCCAGTATCGCTCCAGTAGTCGAAGCCCCTGTTGCTGCGCCAGCTGAAGTGGTCGAGCCTGTTGCCGCGGTCGAGCCAGAGCCTGAAGTCCAGGCACCGGTTGTGGCCGAGCCAGTGGTTGCCGTCGAAGCAGTCGAAGCGCCTGCGCCAGTTGTCGAGCCAGCACCGGTTGAAGAGCCGGCACCTGCTGTCGAAGCACCGGCCAGCGCCCTGACCAGCAGCGGTCGCGCGCCGAACGATCCACGTGAAGTACGCCGTCGCAAGCGTGAAGCCGAAGCTGCCGCAGCCGCCGCTGCAGCGGTCGCCGCCGAAGCCAGCGCTGCCGTAGTCGCTGAAGAAGCGCCTGCTGCACCGGCTGAACAAGTGGTCGAAGAGAAACTGGAAACCGCAGAAGAGCATAAACCGCTCGTCTGATCATCCAGGCTGAAAAAAAGCCCCGCCAGGTAACTGGCGGGGCTTTTTTTATGGCCTGTGGGAGCGGGCTTGCCCCGCGATATTGCCAGTGTAGCCAGCACAGCAGGCAACACCTGTACCTCAATCGCGGGGCAAGCCCGCTCTCACAGAACAACACAGCGTATTCAGTACAGGTTCGGCTCCATTTCCAGCTCAACCCCGAAGCGCTCAAGGATATCGGCCTGGATTTTCTGCGCCAGCTGATGCAACTGCACCCCGGTCGCCTGGCCATAATTGACCAGCACCAACGACTGCAAGCGGTGCACCCCGGCATCGCCTTCACGATGGCCCTTCCAGCCCGCCTGCTCGATCAACCAACCGGCAGCCAGCTTGAACTGGCCATCAGCCTGTGGATAAGCCACCAGCCCCGGATACTGCAAACGGATCCTGTCGGCCAGCACTGCAGCCACCACCGGGTTCTTGAAGAAACTCCCGGCATTACCCAGCTCAAGCGGATCGGGCAGCTTCTCCCGCCGAATGCTGCAAATCGCATCACTGACGTTTTGCGCGGTCGGCTGACTGACGCCCTGCTCGCTCAGGCGCTGACGCACCGGGCCGTAATCCAGATGGGCATGCATGACCCGACTCAAGGCAAAGCGCACACGCAGGATCACCCAGCGCCCCGGATTACGCTTGAACAGGCTGTCACGGTAGGCAAAGGCGCACTCTTCCAGGCTGAAGTCGCGCAGTTCACCGGTCTGGCGATCCAGCGCGGTAAGCCCGGCGAACACATCCTTGATCTCGACACCGTAGGCGCCAATGTTCTGCATCGGCGCGGCGCCCACCGTGCCGGGGATCAAGCTGAGGTTCTCCAGCCCGGCCAGCCCCTGGGACAAGCTCCACTGCACGAACGGATGCCAGGGTTCGCCAGCTTCGGCCTCGACCACAACCCGCTCGCCGCGCTCAGTCAGGATGCGCAGGCCACGGCTGGCCATGCGCAGCACCAGCGCCTGGATATCGGCGGTCAACAGCAGGTTGCTACCGCCACCCACCACCAGCACCGGCACACCCTGCTCACCCGCCTGGGCCAACGCCTGCCGCACCTCATCGTCGTTGTGGGCTTCGGTGAAGTACCGAGCCCTCACATCGATGCCAAAGGTGTTATACGGCTTGAGCGATACCTGTTGCTGCCACTGCACGCTCATAGACGACCCTTGAGTTCGATGACCAAACGACTGCAGGCGGCTTCGATCAGGTCGAGGACCTCTTCGAAATCCTGCTCGGCGCCGTAGTAAGGATCCGGCACCTCGTCCAGCGCGCCTTCATAGCGGCGCAGGAACAGGTCCAGCTCGGCCTTGGCCCCGGCCGGGCGCATGGCCTGCAGATGGCCAAGATTGCTCTTGTCCATGGCCAGGATCAGGTCGCATTCATTGAAGTGCGCGGCCTTGATCTGCTGCGCACGCTGTTGCGACAAGTCATAGCCACGCATGCGCGCAGTGCGGCAGGTGCGGGTATCCGGCTGCTTGCCGACATGCCAGTCACCGGTACCGGCCGACGCCACTTCGATCAACTCACCCAGACCTTCAGCCTGCAATTGTTGCCGCAGCACGCCTTCGGCGGTGGGCGAGCGGCAGATATTGCCCAGGCACACGAACAAAACCCGCATCAGGCCTCCAGCAAGCGCCGTACGCGCTCCAGGTCTTCAGGGGTGTCGACCCCCACCGGCGGCGCATCGATGGCATCGGCAACGTGAATACGCACGCCATGCCAGAGGGCCCGCAGTTGTTCCAGCGATTCGGTCTTCTCCAGCCAGCACGGACCCCAGGCGACGAAATCCTGCAGGAAGCCGGCCCGGTAGGCGTACATGCCGATATGACGGCGGTACGGCACACCTTGCGGCAGTTGCTCGCGGCTCTGCGCCAGGGCATCCCGCGCCCAGGGCAACGGTGCGCGGCTGAAGGTCAGGGCCAGACCGTTGCAATCGCTGACCACCTTGACCGCATTGGGGTTGAACAGCGCTTCGACGTCGCTGATCGGTTCGGCCAGGGTGGCGATACCCGCCTCCGGATGGGCAGCCAGGTTGGCCGCCACCTGATCGATGATCACCGGCGGAATCAGCGGCTCGTCACCCTGGACGTTGACCACGATGGCATCGGCAGCCAGGCCCAGCTTGGCAGCCACTTCGGCCAGGCGGTCGGTACCGGAGTCATGGTCTTCGCGGGTCATCAGCACTTCGGCGCCGAAGGCCTCGCAGACCTTGAAGATGCCCGCGTCATCGGTGGCAATTACCACGCGGCTGGCGCTGCTTCTGCGCGCCTGTTCCCAGACGTGCTGGATCATCGGCTTGCCGGCGATCGGCAGCAATGGCTTGCCCGGCAAGCGCGTGGAGCGCAGCCGCGCCGGAATCACAACGGTAAAGGCCAGGCTCATTTGTCCAGACGCTCGTCATCGGTCAGGGTGCGGGCTTCGCTTTCAAGCATCACCGGGATGCCGTCGCGGATCGGGTAGGCGAGACCGGCACCCTTGCTGATCAGCTCGGTCTTGTCGGCGCTGAGCTTGAGCGGGCCCTTGCAGATCGGGCAGGCAAGGATATCGAGCAATTTGGTGTCCATGGAAATTCCTCAGGCCAGTGGCCGGAAAAAGAAACGAATCAGGAGGGCCGCGACCCGGGCAGCAAGCGTGCAAGCTGAGCATCGAACCAGGCCTGGAAGGCTGGCGAAGGCACAGCATCGACCGCAAGGTACCACCAGTCGTCGGCAGCGAAGGCGCGGCATTTGACCGCGTCCTTCTCGGTCATGACCAAAGGCAGCGCAGGGGTGAAGCTCAGGGCCTGCTCGCTGTACTCGGCATGATCGGCAAAAGGGTGTGGCACAGGCCGCCAGTTTAGCCCCTGCAGGGTATTGAAGAAACGTTGCGGGTTACCAATTCCGGCCACTGCGTGCAGGGCCTGGCCGGGCGGAAAACAGTCGAGGCCGTGACGCTCGCCACTGCGCAGATTGACCAGCGCGGTGGGCTGCAGGGCAAAGGCAAAACCATCTGCCCGGTCCGCCGTGGCGCCGTTGTAGAGCACCGCATCGACGTCCTGCAAGCGCTCCACCGGCTCGCGCAAGGGGCCGGCCGGCAGGCAGCGGCGATTGCCCAGGCCGCGGGCGGCGTCGATCAGCACCAGCTCCAGATCACGGGCCAGACGGTAGTGCTGCATGCCGTCATCACAGAGGATCAGGTCCAGCGGCTCGCTGGCCAGCAAGGCTTGCACCGCACGCGAACGGTCCGGGTCGATCATCAACGGCACGCCGCTGCGCTGAACGATCAGCAAAGGCTCATCGCCCGCCTCGGCCGCGCTCTGCTCGGCACGCACGCGCCACGGCAGCTGCGGCGGCTTGGCGCCATAACCACGGCTGACCACGCCGACGCGCAGGCCTTGCTGGCGGCAATGCTCGATCAACCAGAGGATCATCGGGGTCTTGCCGGTACCGCCGACGGTGATGTTTCCCACCACGATCACCGGCACTGGCGCACGGTAACTCTGGCTTTCACCGCTGAGAAAACGCGCGCGCTTGCCCAGCACCACCCGCCGATAGAGGGCTTCGAGCGGACGCAGCAGCCCTAGGGCCGGATGCCCGGCGTACCAGGCATCGAGCAGGCGATCGGCAAAAGCCATCAGGGTGTCCCCTGGGCCGCCTCGACCGTGGTCATGCGCAACTGGCTGAAACCGAGCTTGCCGGCCGCATCCATGGCAGTCACCACCGCCTGATGCGGGGTCTTGCCGTCGGCGCTGATCGACAACGGCAGTTTGGTATCACCTGCGGATTCCTGCTGCAGGGCTTCGGTCAGGGTCGCCAGGTCGCTCTTGGGCAACAGGTGGTTGTTCACCGAGTAGACGCCATCGGCGCTGATGGTGATGTCCAGTTGCTTGAGCTCCGAATCCGGTGCCGGCGCGCCGCTTACCGACTCCGGCAGTTCGACGCGCAGCTGGGTTTCGCGGGTGAAGGTGGTGGTGACCACGAAGAACAACAGCAGGATGAACACCACGTCGATCAACGAGGCCAGGTTGATGTCCACGGTCTCCCGTGGCTTGCGCCGGAATTTCACGCCTTGCCCTCGGCCAGGTCGACATCGCGGTCGCCCTGCACCACTTCGACCAGCTTGATCGCTTCCTGCTCCATGCCAACCACCAGCTCATCGATACGGCGTTGCAGGAAACGGTGGAAGAACACCGCCGGGATACCGACCATCAGGCCGGCTGCCGTGGTGATCAGCGCCTTGGAGATACCACCGGCCAGTACTGCGGCGTTGGTGGACATGCCGGTGCCCATGAAGGCACTGAAGATATCGATCATGCCCAGCACGGTGCCGAGCAGGCCGAGCAGCGGCGCCATGGCGGCGATGGTGCCCAGGGCATTGATGTAGCGTTCCAGTTCGTGGATGACCCGGGCGGCGGCCTCTTCGATGCATTCCTTCATGATTTCGCGGCCATGGCGCGAGTTGGCCAGGCCCGCGGCAAGGATCTCACCCAGCGGCGAGTCGGCGCGCAGGGCCTTGAGCTTGTCACTGGTGAGCTGTTTGTCCTTGATCCACATCCACACCTGGCCAAGCAGGTGCGGTGGCGTGACCCGGCTGGCGCGCAAGGTCCAGAGACGCTCGGCGACGATCGCCATGGCAGCGATGGAGCTCAGAATGATCGGCAGCATCATCCAGCCACCGGACTTGACCAATTCCCACACAGTAAGCATCCCCTCAAAAAAGTCCGCCACTTTACCATAGGACCCCAGGGGGCTCATCTGCCGAAGGTCGTCATCTCGGTTCGCGCCAGAAACGCCGTTGTGCGCGCAGGCCCTGCGGCTCGCCGAACGCGCCCAGTTGCAGGCGCAGCGCACCGTGCTCGACATTGTCGTAGGCCTGGATACCGTGCGTCCGATAGCGTGCCATCACCTCCCGGTGAGGGTGACCGAAGGCGTTGTAACGCCCGCGGGAGATCAGCACGCCACGCGGCGCAGTCGCCTTCAACAAGGCCTCGCTGGATGAGCTGCGACTGCCGTGATGGGGCGATTGCAGCCAGTCGATCCGGCCCGCCTGCCAGTCCCGCGCCCACGCCCGCTCGCCACGGGCATCGAGATCGCCGGTCAGCAGCAGCTTCTCGCCTTGCGCCTCGACCAGCAGCACACAGGAATCCTGGTTGCTGTCGCCAGCCTCATGCCATTGCCAGAGGGAAAAACCCACCCCGTCCCACTGCCAGTGTTCGCCACTGCTGCAAGGCTGCGCCTTCAGCACCTCAGGCAAGGCCGCGGCTTCCCCGCCAAGCACCCGCAACACCGGCAAGCCGCGTTGCACGGCGCGGGCACCACCGGCATGGTCGGCGTCAGCATGACTGAGCAACATCAGGTCAAGCTTGCGCACACCCAGCTTGCGCAAGCTGGGCAACACCACCCTCTCACCCAGATCGAAATCGCCCATGGCGGGGCCCGCGTCATAGAGCATGGCGTGGTGACGGGTGCGCAAAACAAAAGCCAGCCCCTGGCCGACATCGAGCTGCCAAACCTCGACCTGCCCCACCGGCACGCGCTCTCTCGGCGCAAACACTGCCAGCAGTAGCAATGGCCAGCCGAGCACCCGCATAGGCAAGCCGCGCGGTAACAGCAGCAGGAACGCCCCCAGGCACACCAATAACCAGGCCCAGAAAGGCAGCGGTTGAGGTAGCCATGCCGGTCGCCATAAAGCGACTTCAGCCAGCAAGCGGACCAAGCCATCGAGCACACCACCAGCCAGCCATAGCAGCCCCTCCCCCAGATACGGCACGGGCAGCAACAGGGTGCCGAGCAACGCCAAGGGCAAGACAGCAAGACTGATCCACGGTACTGCCAGCAGGTTGATCAGTGGTGCCGTCAGGCTCACCGGCAAACCTTGCGCCAGCAACACCGGCAACAAGCCGACGGCGATCAACCACTGGGCGCGACTCCAGGCCAGCCAGGGGTTCCAGGCGCCAAGGCGGCCGCTGAAGGTGAAGATCAGAATGGCCACGGCCATGAATGACAGCCAGAAACCTGGCTGCAAGCTGGCCAGTGGCTCCCACAGCAGCACCGCATTCAGCGCCAGCAACAGCGGTAAGCCAACGCCCAGGTGGCGAAAACGCAGGCGCCAGAGCAGCACCATGGCTAGCATCATGCACGCCCGCTGCACCGGCACCTGAAAACCGGCCAGCAAGCCGTAGGCCAGCGCCGCGGCAAATGCCAGCGCGCACGCCCAAGGCAGCCAGGGCAGCCTTTGCGGCCACCAGCCCAGGCGCGCAAGCCCGGCAATCAAGGCGTACACCAGCCCGGCCAGCAGGCCCACGTGCTGACCAGATATCACCAGCAAGTGCACCGTGCCAGTAGCCTGCAGCACTTGCCAGTCTTGCCGCGCCAACCCGCCACCATCGCCCAGAATCAACGCCACCAGCGCCGCCTCTCGGCCCTGGGCATCGACCGCCAGCAAGCGCTGGCGCAGGCCATCACGCCATGCCGCTGTCGCTGGCAGCAGACGCTCCCCGGCCTTGACACTACCGGTCGCGCCGATACGTCGCGCCAACAGGCTGGCTTCCTGATCCGGGCCGTGAGGATTGAGCAAGCCAGAGGGGCGTTTGAGGCTGACGGCCAATCGCCAATATTCACCGCTGTTGACCGCTGGCCCACCGAACCAGCTGAGCTGCAGCCGTGGCGGCAATTGTCCGCGACGCGACTCGGCGTCGCTCAACTCGAACCGCACCGAGCGCACCCCCTGCTCCGGCAAGCCGGTGACCCGGCCTTCTATCCACAGGGTACGGCCATCGAGCTGCGGCGCCAGGCGCTCATCCAGCGCCAATTGCGCCGAGACACAGGCCCAGCTCAGTCCCAACAGAAACAGCCCGATTGGCCAGAGCCTTGAAAGCAGACTGGAAAGCCCGATAAATGTCAGCAGGACAAGTGTCCAGACGGACGGCACGACCGGTAGGAACCCGAGGCTGATCAGCCCGAGTGCAAGCGCCAACATCCCTGTGCGCATAAGCGTGAAGCTCCAGAAGTAAACCACCCCCTGAGGCTTAGATCAGTGACAGCAACAGCTCGCTAAATAATTGTCACAAAGTCTGAATAAGGCAGTTTTAGAATCCGTGCATACTGGCACCCTTCAGATTGCCGAGACCCCACATGCCGCGTCGTCTCTTCAAACGCTACATGCCCGATCCGACCAGCATCAGGGAACACAAATCCTTACGCTTTCTCGGCCGGCTGTTGCACGACCCCAACCTCTGGCACCTCAACCGGCATTCGGTTGCGCGCGCCATGGCCGTCGGCCTGTTCGCCGCCTTCATTCCGATTCCGATGCAGATGCTGCTGGCCGCCAGCCTGGCGATCATGGTGCGCGGCAACATGCCGATCGCGGTCAGCCTGGTGTGGCTGACCAACCCGATCACCATGCCGCCGGTGTTCTTCTGCACCTACCAGATGGGCGCCTGGCTGATGCAGATCCCACCGCGCACCCTGCCTGAAGAACTGACCTTCGAGTGGATCACCGACCAGCTGTCGACCTTGTGGCAGCCGTTCTTGCTCGGCTCGGTGGTGTGTGGCGTGTTGCTCGGCGCCCTCGCCTACTGCCTGACCATGCTCTATTGGCGCTGGTGGGTAGGCCGGCAGTGGCGCCGGCGCAAGGTCAAGCAATCAGGTGCGCATTCCTCGCCCGCTGACCAGTAGGCGCGCGCATCCGACGTACAGTACCGCAGTGGCGACCAGCATGAAGCTGATGGCTACGCCAATACGGATATCCGACACGCCGAGAATGCCATAGCGGAACGAGTTGACCATGTGCAGCACCGGGTTGGCCATCGACACGGTCTGCCAGAATGGCGGCAGCAGGGTAATCGAGTAGAACACCCCACCCAGGTAGGTCAACGGCGTGAGCACGAAGGTCGGAATGATCGAGATATCATCGAAATTGCGTGCGAACACGGCGTTGATGAAGCCCAACAGCGAGAAAATCGTCGCCGTCAGCAGCACCACGACTATGGTCACGCCCAGGTGATGCACCTGCAGGTCGGTGAAGAACAACGACAGCAAGGTCACGATCACCCCCACCGCCAGGCCGCGCAACACGCCGCCCAGGGTGTAGCCGACGAGGATGGTGTGCGGCGACACCGGCGACACCATCAACTCCTCGATCGAGCGCTGGAACTTGCTCCCGAAAAAGCTCGACACCACGTTGCCGTAGGAGTTGGTGATCACCGACATCATGATCAGCCCCGGGACGATGTACTCCATGTAGGTAAAGCCGCCCATGTCGCCGATCTGACGGCCGATCAGGTTACCGAAGATCACGAAGTACAGGACCATGGTGATCGCCGGGGGCAGCAGGGTCTGCGGCCAGATCCGGGTGAAACGACGCACTTCGCGGTAGACGATGGTGTTGAGGGCGACCAGGTTGGCGCTCAGTTCCGAACTCATACCGCCACCTTTGCCAGGTTTTTCTCAACCAGGGACACGAACAGCTCCTCGAGACGATTGGTCTTGTTGCGCAGGCTCTGCACCTCGATGTTCTGTAGTGCCAGCTGGCCGAACAGCGCAGTGATGCCCACTTCCTTGTCGACTTGCACTTCCAGGGTGTGCGGGGTGATCAACCGGCACGGATAACCGACCAGGCTTGGCGCCTGGGGCAGGTCCTGCTTGAGGTCGAGCAGGAAGGTCTCGACGTGCAGCTTGCTGAGCAATGCCCGCATGCTGGTGTTCTCGACGATGGTGCCGTGGTCGATGATGCCGATGTGACGGCACAGCTGTTCAGCCTCTTCCAGGTAATGGGTGGTGAGGATGATGGTGATGCCTTTCTGGTTGAGCTCGGTAAGAAAGCTCCACATCGAACGGCGCAGCTCGATATCGACGCCCGCGGTCGGCTCGTCGAGAATCAACAGGCGCGGCTCGTGGATCAGGGCGCGGGCGATCATCAACCGGCGCTTCATGCCGCCGGACAGCGAACGCGACGGTACATCGCGCTTGTCCCACAGACCGAGCTGGGTCAGGTACTGCTCGGCACGCTCCCTGGCCACTTTGGCCGGGATGCCGTAGTAACCGGCCTGGGTCACGACGATGTCGAAGGTCTTTTCGAACTGGTTGAAGTTGAATTCCTGCGGCACCACGCCGATGCAGCGCTTGAGCGCGGCGGGTTGGCGATCGAGGTCGTGACCGAAGATGTTCACGCTGCCACTGGTTTTGTTGACCAGGGTCGAGAGGATGCCGATGGTGGTGGATTTGCCGGCGCCATTGGGGCCGAGCAAGGCGAAGAAGTCACCTTCGGCGACATCCAGGTCAATACCCTTGAGGGCCTGGAAACCGTTGCCGTAGGTTTTGGTTAGCTGCCTTATGGACAGAGCAGAACTCATAGCGGGTCGCGTACCAGTTTGGAAGGTTCTAGACGCAGCCGGGCAAGGCCAGCCGCAGTGAATATGATCATGGTGCTTGTCCGTGCCAGACAAGTACAGTCATGTATATCGATAATAACTATCAGGTTGACCGCCTTGATCAGGTCAGCGCGGTCATCACCGCCGCCTGGTAGGCCGGACGCTCCTGCAAGCGCTCGTACCAGGCACGCAAGTGGCGCATCTCGGGGCGCTCGATGGGCATCTCGAACCAGGCGTAGGCAAAGCAGCCCAGGGGGATATCGCCCATGCCCAGGACGCTGCCGGACAGGTACGGCTTATGCGCCAGGGCCTGGTCAGCAATCGACAGCAACTGCGCGCAGGTCTTGTGCGCGGCATTGATGGCCACCCAGTCTTGCTGCTCGGCAGGCGTACGCAGGATGCCCCAGAACAACGGGCGGAACGGTGTGGCCAGGGAAGAAGTGACCCAGTCCATCCACTTGTCGGCCTCGGCGCGCTTGCGCGCATCCGCCTCATACCAGCCAGACGCGCTGCCATACTGCGCCGACAGGTAACGCACGATGGCATTGGACTCCCAGAGCACCAGGCCACTGTCTTCGATCATCGGCACCAGGCCGTTGGGGTTCAGTGCCCGGTACTGCGGCTCGTTCACCAGGCCGAAGGCGCCACCGGCATCGATCGACTCATATTCAAGACCCAGCTCTTCGGCGCACCACAGTGCTTTCCTGACATTCGACGAATTCTTCCTGCCCCAGATCTTGAGCATGATATTTCCCTGATGATTTGGCTGGTCGCCCAGTCTACTCCAGGCGGTCGCGCTGGCAATCGTTTGGCATCCAGGCGAACTCCTGAGTTCATGTCCTGTCACTGTTCAGACAAGCCGTTTAGCGGATGCGGTCTAAGCTTCGATGGATGGCGAAATGCCCCAATGTTTCACGGAGGAATTCCTATGTTGCTGTTGTGGTTAGTGGTCCTGGTGATCGGCGTGGCGTACCTGGCCCACCGTCGCATCGCCGCCTTGCCGGCGCTGGGCATCGTTGCCCTGTACCTGCTGGCGATGGGCATTTTCAGCCACGCGCCAGGCTGGCTGCTGACGATTTTCTGGCTGCTGCTGGCCGCAGTGGCTGCCCCCCTGCTGCTCCCCGACCTGCGCCGCAAAGTGCTTACCGCACCGCTGTTCGGCTGGTTCCAGCGCACCCTGCCGCCGATGTCGCAGACCGAACGCGAAGCCATCGACGCCGGCACCGTGTGGTGGGACGGCGAGCTGTTCAGCGGCCGCCCGGACTGGAACACCTTGCTCGGCTACTCCAAGGCCGAACTCACGGAAGAAGAACAGGCGTTCATCGATGGCCCCACCGAAGAACTCTGCGCGATGGTCAGCGACTGGCAGATCGGCCAGGACCTGGACCTGCCGCCAGCCGCCTGGGAGCACATCAAGAGCCACGGTTTCTTCGCCCTGATCATTCCCAGGGAATACGGCGGCAAGGGCTTCTCGGCCTACGCCCACTCGCAGGTGGCGATGAAGCTTGCAACCCGTAGCGGTGACCTCGCCTCGACCGTGATGGTGCCCAACTCCCTGGGCCCGGCCGAACTGTTGCTGCACTACGGCACCGACGAGCAACGCAATCATTACCTGCCACGCCTGGCCCGCGGCGACGAGATCCCCTGCTTCGCCCTCACCGGCCCGCTGGCCGGCTCCGACGCCGGCGCCATGCCCGATACCGGGATCATCTGCAAAGGCCAATGGCAAGGCGAGGAAGTTATCGGCCTGCGCCTGAACTGGGAAAAGCGCTACATCACCCTCGGCCCGGTCGCCACCCTGCTCGGCCTGGCGTTCAAGGCCTACGACCCTGAGCACCTGCTGGGCGACAAGGAAGAGCTGGGCATCAGCCTGGCACTGATTCCCACCGACACCCCCGGTGTCGAGATCGGCAAGCGCCACCTGCCCCTGGGGGCCGCTTTCATGAACGGTCCCAACAGCGGCAAGGATGTATTTGTGCCGCTGGACTTCCTCATCGGCGGCCAGGACATGCTCGGCAAGGGCTGGATGATGCTGATGAACTGCCTGTCGGTTGGCCGCTCGATTTCCCTGCCGGCCGTGGGTACCGGCGCAGCCAAGTACACCAGCCTGGTCACCGGCCAGTACGCCCGCATCCGCGAGCAGTTCAATGTGCCGCTGGCAGCCTTCGAAGGCATCCAGGAATCCCTGGCCCGGATCGGCGGCAACGCCTTCCTGATGGATAGCGCGCGCCTGCTCACCGCCAAGGCCGTGGACCTGGGCGAGAAGCCTTCGGTACTCTCGGCGATTCTCAAGTACCACCTTACCGAGCGCGGCCGCGAATGCATCCAGCACGCCATGGATGTGCACGGCGGCAAGGGCATCATCATGGGCCCGAACAACTACCTGGGGCGCAATTGGCAGGGAGCGCCGATCTTCATCACCGTCGAGGGCGCCAACATCCTCTCGCGCAACCTGATGATCTTCGGCCAGGGGGCAATTCGCTGCCATCCGTTCGTGCTCAAGGAAATGGCCCTGGCCGGTCGCGAAGACCACGACCAGGCGCTCAAGGAGTTCGATCACCTGCTGATGCAGCACATCGGCTTCGCCGTGGGTAACGCCGCCAGCACCCTGGTGCTCGGCCTGGGCCTGGGTCACTTCGAGAAAGTCCCAGGCGACGCCTTGAGCCAGGGCTACTTCCGCGCGCTCAACCGCCAGGCGGCGGCCTTCGCCCTGCTCGCCGACCTGTGCATGATGCTCCTCGGTGGCGAGCTCAAGCGTCGCGAGCGTTTGTCGGCACGCCTGGGCGATGTGCTCAGCCACCTGTACCTGAGCTCGGCGGCGCTCAAGCGTTACCACGACCTGAATTCGCCCGAGCACCTGCAACCATTGCTGCGCTGGGCCCTGGAAGAGAGCCTCGGCCAGGCTGAAAAAGCCCTGGACCGGCTGCTCGACAACTTCCCAAACCGCTTCCTCGGCTGCGCCCTGCGCCTGGTGGTATTCCCCTTCGGCCGCCGTCACACCGGGCCAGGCGATGAACTGGACGCCGAAATCGCCGAGCTGATCGGCCGGGCCAAGGGCGACCCGACCCTGGAAGAGCTGCTTGCCGGTTGTTACCGGCCACAAGCGGACGGTGACCCGGTTGCCGCCCTGCAACAGGCTTACGATCAACTCAGTGCAGGTGAGCCACTGCGCAAAAAATTGCATCAGGCACTCAAGAGCGGCCAGGTTGTCCCTGCTCCGGGCGAGTCGGTAATCGACGCGGCCCTGCATGCCGGCGTACTCCAGGCCAGCGAGGCGCAAAGCCTGCATGCCGCTGAGTCGGCACGCCGGCGGGTGATCGACGTCGATGCCTTCGACAAGGAGCAACTGCTACCGGCTGACGGCAAGATTCGCTAAGGGCCGGGACATCGGGCGCCGGGAGCCGTATACTCCCGCGCCCGTTTTTGCTCAAGAGGACTGCCTGCATGGCTACCGATCGCCTGGAATACCATCTCGCCCTGCTCACCCACCTGCGCACCATCCTGGTTGCCCTGGGCGAAGCCGAGCAGGTGCCGGAAGAAAGCCACGCGCTGTTTCTGGAGCGCTTCGACGATCTGATGCTGCAACTGCCCGTCGACCCGGAAAGCACCTATCTTGGCCAGGACCTGATGTGCCAGGTCATCCAGCGCTATCCACAGGTCGCGCACCTGGTGCCACGCGACCTGCTGTGGTTCTTTGGCGGCGACTGCCTGCACTTCATGCCGGAGAACGAACTGGACATGTACCAGGAACTGGAAGAGCGCCGCTTCGAAGCCGAGCAGAATGACGAACCCTTCGACTGGAACCAGGAAAAACAGCTGCTGAGCATGTCGGACGACGACAGCAAGCATTAAGCGATGAAGGTGTGCAGGGCTGACAAACAGCCCTGCCGCCCACAGCCAGCGATTAAATAATCGAGACGAAAAAAAAACGCCGTTCAAACGAACGGCGTTTCTTTATTTGGAGCGGGAAACGAGACTCGAACTCGCGACCCCGACCTTGGCAAGGTCGTGCTCTACCAACTGAGCTATTCCCGCAAATTTTGTAGCGACCGGTAAACCCGGCAAAAACAAGCGCTGTTGCACTTGCTCCATCACTACAGCGTTATCAAACGCTGGAGCACCATATTTGGAGCGGGAAACGAGACTCGAACTCGCGACCCCGACCTTGGCAAGGTCGTGCTCTACCAACTGAGCTATTCCCGCAAAAAATGGCGTCCCCTAGGGGACTCGAACCCCTGTTACCGCCGTGAAAGGGCGGTGTCCTAGGCCACTAGACGAAGGGGACGACGCCCGAAACATGCAATGCATGCTTCAGTTACCAACTCAAACCATAACGATTTGACGCTGGGTTTTTACAAGCCCTGCCGTTAAGCAAAGCCTTTGTAAACTGGAGCGGGAAACGAGACTCGAACTCGCGACCCCGACCTTGGCAAGGTCGTGCTCTACCAACTGAGCTATTCCCGCATTGGCGTCCCCTAGGGGACTCGAACCCCTGTTACCGCCGTGAAAGGGCGGTGTCCTAGGCCACTAGACGAAGGGGACACGCTACAACATTCACTCCCTGCCGCGTTTCGCTGTGTGCTTTACGCTGCAAGTGGCGCGCATTCTAGGGATGCTTTGATAAGTCGTCAACCCCTCTGTATAAATTTATTTAAATCAATGACTTCGCGGCGCCTAGCGCTGTTGAACCATGACTTTGCGCGCCGGGGTCTTGACGATTATTTTCTGACACCCCTACCCGCCTGCGGCCCAGCAGCCACGGCAATCTACAAGCAAAAGGCCATCAATTGCCCACGAGCAACCGCCAAACAGCTCTATCCGGCTAAAAGCTTAGCCACTACACTCAAACAGTAAATCATCCTGTATGAGGCGTTAACGGTGACACCACTTCTGATCACCCTGCTTATAGTAGCGGGGATCGCATTATTGATCGTGATCGGCTACCTGAACAATGTGGTCGAGAACAACAAGCTCGAGCGTGCCCGGCTGAAGATCGAGCTGGCCGAGCGCTTGCGCCGTTGTGGCGAAATCACCGAAACCTTCCCCGGCCAGTTGATGACTCCAGCGCTCAAGCTGCTGCTGACCCGCCTGGAGCTCAACCTCAACCAGCGTCGGCTGACCCTGGACAAGCACAGCCGGGATATCAAGGCGCGGATTGCCGAACTCGAAGGCTTGATCGCCAAAGGCGAAGCACTGCCGGTGAACAACCCGCCAATGCCGATCCAGACCGAAGCCCGGGCCAAGGATGTGCGCTTCCTGCTCGAGGGCATGCACAACCAGATCACCCGCGCCGCCCAGGAAGGCTTCCTGCCGACCAACGAAGCCAAGTACTGGGTCAAGGAAGTCCGTCACATTCTGGTGTTGTTGCACATCGAGTTCTTCAACAACCTCGGCCAGCAGGCGCTGCAACAGAACCAGCCGGGGCATGCGCGCCTGGCGTTCGAGCGTGGCGTGCAGTACCTGCGCAAACAGCCTGACCCGGCGGTTTACCGCGAGCAGCTGGAATACATGGAGAAGCTTCTGGCCCGGGCCAATGCCCAGGTGCTGAGCCAGCTGGAACCGGCCGAGGACGAAACCAACGCCCTGACCGAAGGCTTGAAGACCGACACCACCGAAGACTGGAAGAAAAAGGTCATTTACGACTGACAAGCTTCGCGGGGCAAGTCGAGGCGTCGCACCGCCGCTCCTACAGGATTCGCACTTGTAGGAGCGGGCTTGCCCCGCGATCAAAGTTCACTCGTCAGCAATCAGTCAAACGCAGAAAAATCCCCGCCAAACGCTCCAGCCCCACCTGATCCGCCTCACTGAAACGCGCAAGCTTCGGGCTGTCCAGGTCCAGCACGCCAAGCAACCGCCCGTCCTTGACCAGCGGAATCACCAGCTCGCTGTTCGACGCACTGTCGCAGGCAATGTGCCCGGGAAACGCGTGCACATCTTCCACCCGCTGGGTTTCCTGGCTGGCCGCTGCCGCCCCGCATACTCCACGGCCGAAAGGGATGCGCACGCAGGCCACCTGCCCCTGGAACGGCCCGAGGACCAACTGCTCGTTACGATTGAGGTAGAAGCCGGCCCAGTTCAGGTCTTCGACCTGGCTGTAGAGAAACGCCGAAAACTGCGCGGCGTTGGCAATGAAGTCGCGCTCATCGGCAAGCAGGGCTTCCAGCTGTGCCGCCAGCAGGCCATAACCTTCAAGGCCGGCGCCGGTAGCGTTGAGATCGATCATGGTTTTTGCTCCAACAGTTTCAGCCCGACCCAATAGCGGGCGAACTGGTAGGCACAACGGCCGTTACGGTTGCCGCGGCCGGTGGCCCAGCGCACAGCGAGTATGTCCAGCTCTGCATCGCGGCTCCAGGCCAGGCCCGCGCTTTCGGCCAACTGGGTGATCCAGTGCTCGACCACGTTGAGGAAATGCTCCTGGGTGAAGGGGTAGAACGACAGCCACAGGCCGAAGCGGTCAGACAGGGCAATCTTGTCCTCCACCGCCTCGTTGGGGTGCAGTTCGCCGTCGACCATCTTCCAGTTTTCGTTGTCGCTCTGCTTTTCCGGCACCAGGTGCCGGCGGTTCGAGGTGGCGTACAGCAGCACGTTGTCCGGCGCCTGCTCCAGCGAGCCGTCGAGCACGCTCTTGAGCACCCGGTAGTCACCCTCCCCGGCTTCGAACGAGAGATCATCGCAAAACAGCACAAAGCGTTGCGGCAGCTTCTGCAGTTGCTCGACCACCCGCGGCAGGTCGGCCAGGTGATCACGCTCGATTTCGATCAGACGCAGGCCGGCCTTGGCATGCTCGGCCAATAACGCCCGCACCAGCGACGACTTGCCGGTACCACGCGAGCCCCACAGCAGCGCATGGTTGGCCGGCATGCCATCGAGAAACTGGCGGGTGTTGCGCCCCAGTTGTTCGCGCTGCTGATCGACACCGATCAGGTCGGACAGACGCATGTCGAGGCTGACCTCCAGCGGCAACAGATAACCGCTACGGCCATCGCGCTGCCAGCGCGCGGCCAGGCACTGCGACCAGTCGATGCTCTGGCGCGGTGCCGGCAACAAGGGTTCAAGGCGGGCGAGCACGGTTTCGGCGCGCTCCAGAAAAGCGTTCAAACGAGAGTCCACAAGACTTCCTCTAGACAGGTGCAAGGACAAAAGCACAGCTGAATGTGTGACAGGGCGTGCCAGCAGCCGGGACTGATCGGCTATGCTTGCGCAGCGCACGGAACGTGAAACTGGCTCGGGACTCATGGATATCAAGTTCACCAATCGCCTGTCCTACAAGCAAGCCCGGCTGACGGTCCTGGTCGGCTTCATCCTGGGTACATTGCTCAGTCTCATCCAGATCGGTATCGATTATGCCAGTGAAGACGCCTCCATCAACCGCGAGATGCAGGCGTTGCTGCAAATCAGCCATAACCCGGCCTCGCGCATCGCCTACAACATCGATGCCGAGCTCGCCCAGGAACTGACCCGTGGCCTGCTGCAATCACCGGCCATCACCCGCGCCCGGCTGATCGACAATAACCAAACAGTACTCGCCGACGTGCAGCGCCCGCGCCAGGAAAGCGGTTATCGCCTGATGAGCGATTTTTTGTTCGGCGACAATCGTGAATTCCAGGACCGGCTGTTTCTCAGCCACATGCCCGATGATTACCTCGGCACGCTGTTCCTGGAAGTCGACACCTTCACCTTCGGCAGCCGCTTTCTCAAGCGTGCCGAGGTCACCCTGCTCAACGGTTTCATGCGCAGCCTGATCCTTACCGGCATTCTCCTGGGTCTGTTCTACATCATGCTGACCCAGCCGCTGGTGCGGGTGATCAGCGCCCTGAGCAACAGCGACTCGCGCAATCCGGCGCAGTCCAAGCTGTCGTTCCCGCCCGGTCACGAACACGACGAGATCGGCGTGCTGGTCAAGGTTGCCAACCAGCAGTTCGTCAGCATGGCCACCGAGATCCAGCAACGGCGCAATGCCGAGAACCGCCTGACCGATTACCTCAACGAACTGGAAAACATCGTCTCGGCGCGCACCAACGAGCTCAAGGCCAGCAACACCCGCCTGAGCCAGTCCAATGAAGAGCTCGAAGAAGCCCGGCGCCGCGCCCTGGACATGGCTCAGGCCCGCGCCGCCTTTCTGGCCAACATGAGCCATGAAATCCGCACACCGCTCAATGGCCTCTTGGGCATGATCGCGCTTTCCCTGGACAGCCCGCTCAATGCCGAACAACGCCAGCAGCTGTCGATTGCCCACGACTCGGGCAAGGTGTTGGTGGAACTGCTCAACGATGTTCTCGACCTGTCCAAGTTCGATGCCGGGCAGCTGGAGCTAGAACGCATCCCCTTCGACCTTGGCGCCCTGGTCGAAGATACCGCCAACCTGCTGTCGCAGAACGCCGCACCCAGCGTCGAGCTGACCTGCCTGATCGACCCGCAGTTCCCTTCGATGGTGCTCGGCGACCCGACCCGGGTGCGGCAGATCGTCAGCAACCTGCTGTCCAATGCCTTGAAATTCACTCGCTTCGGCCGTGTCGATGTGCGCCTGAGCAGTTACCCCGGCGGCGTTCGTCTGGAGGTCTGCGATACCGGCATCGGCATCCCCAGCGAAGCCCAGGTAAGGATCTTCCAGCCCTTCACCCAGGCAGGTGCCGGCATCACTCGCCAGTACGGCGGTACCGGCCTGGGCCTGGCGCTGACCAATAACCTCTGCGAGGCCATGCAGGGGCGCCTGAGCATCAGCTCCGAAGCCGGCTTCGGCAGCCAGTTCAGCGCCGAACTGCCCTTGCCCAGCCATACGGCGGCGGTACCTGCGCAAGCCTTGCGCGGCAGTGTTGCGGCAATCAGCAATGCCAGCAGCGGCCTCGCCGAATTGCTACAGACGCTGCTGCCCGGCTGGGGCCTGGACTACCAACGTTACGACAGCCCCGAGCAACTCAAGAAGGCAACGCCAGACCTGCTGATCACCGATGACCTGGACTGCCTGTTCAACCTGCGTCCACTGATCAGCGCACCGATTCTGCTGGTTACCGCCTATGGCAACTTCCTGCCCGGTGAACAGGCAGCACACCTGGCCCCTCTACAGCAGCAGGCACGGCCGCTGGCGCGCAACGCCCTGTACCAGACCCTGCGGCGCACGTTGCACGGGGCCGACAGTATCAACCAGTCACCACTCAGCGGCGCCCAGTACAGCGAGCGCCGTGCGCGCATTCTGCTGGTCGAGGACAACCCGGTAAATCAACTGGTGGCCAAGGGCATGCTGGCCAAGCTCGGCTGCGAGGTCAGCGTCGCCGCCCATGGTGCCGACGCGCTTGAACAGCTGGAGCAGTCACCCTTCGACCTGGTACTGATGGACTGCAACATGCCAGTGATGGACGGTTATGAAGCCAGCCGGCGGATCCGCCAGAGCGGACGCTGGCCAGACCTGCCGATCGTCGCCCTGACCGCCAACGCCATGCCCGAAGAGCGCGAACGCTGCCGGGCGGCGGGAATGAGCGACTACCTGGCCAAGCCGTTTCGCCGCGAAGAGCTGCTGGCACTGATCGATCACTGGGTGCCGTTGACGACTACCTGAGCAGTTTTTCGATTGAGCCGGTCAAGGCGTCCGGCTTGGTGCTCGGCGCATAGCGGGTGACTTTGCCGGTGGCCGGGTCGAGCAGAAACTTGGTGAAGTTCCACTTGACCCCTTGCGAGCCGAAAAAGCCGGGGGCGCGCTTTTTCAACTCGACAAACAGTGGATGGGCGCCGGCGCCATTGACCTCGATCTTGCGAAACAACGGGAAACTGACGCCGAAGTTCAGCTCGCAGAACTGCGCAATTTCGTGCGCATCGCCCGGCTCCTGCTTGCCGAACTGGTTGCAGGGGAAGCCCAGCACCACCAGCCCCTGCTCGCGATAACGCTGCCAGAGCTGTTCAAGGCCTTTGTACTGCGGGGTAAAACCGCACTGGCTGGCAGTGTTGACCACCAGCAGCGCCTTGGCAGGGTAATCGGCCAGGGCTTTTTGCTCACCGGTAAGGGTAATGCAGGGAATCTTCAGCAGTGCGTCGGCCATGACCTTTCTCCTTTATCAGCGGGGAACCAGGTCCAGGCAGACCGAGTTGATGCAATAACGCAGCCCGGTCGGCGGCGGACCGTCAGGGAACACATGCCCCAGGTGGGCATCACATTTGGCGCAGGTGACCTCGGTTCGGATCATGCCGTGGGAAGTGTCGCGAATCTCGATCATCGCGCTGTCGGCAATCGGCTCATAGAAGCTGGGCCAGCCGCAACCGGAATCAAATTTGGCTTGCGAATCGAACAGCGCTTCGCCGCAGCAGATACAATGGTAGACGCCATCGGTCTTGGTGCCATTGTATTTGCCACTGAACGGCCGCTCGGTGCCCTTCAGGCGGCACACGTTGTACTGCTCGGGGTCGAGCATGGCGCGCCATTCTTCCAGGGTTTTCTCGAGTTTTTCCATCATCAGGCCTCATCTGTCCAAAAACCCCGCGCCATGGCTTTTCCACAGAGCGGGTGGCACGTATATTATTGCGCCTCATCAGACATCAGTCTGGCACCCGCGTCATACGCATTTCAAACGTTTTCACAGCGCAATGCGCGGCGATCTTTTCTAATCGGGATCACATCATGCAGGTCAGCAAATCGAACAAGCTCGCCAATGTCTGCTATGACATTCGCGGCCCGGTGCTCAAGCACGCCAAACGCCTGGAAGAGGAAGGTCATCGCATCCTCAAGCTGAACATTGGCAACCCGGCACCCTTTGGTTTCGAGGCGCCGGACGAGATCCTCCAGGATGTGATACGCAACCTGCCGACCGCCCAGGGCTACAGCGACTCCAAAGGCCTGTTCAGCGCGCGCAAGGCGGTGATGCAGTACTACCAGCAAAAGCAGGTCGAAGGTGTCGGCATCGAAGACATCTACCTGGGCAACGGCGTCTCCGAGCTGATCGTGATGTCGATGCAGGCGCTGCTCAACAACGGCGACGAAGTGCTGATCCCGGCCCCGGACTACCCGCTGTGGACCGCCGCAGTCAGCCTGGCCGGCGGTAACCCGGTGCATTACCTGTGCGATGAGCAGGCCGACTGGTTCCCGGACCTTGACGACATCAAGGCCAAGATCACCTCCAACACCAAGGCCCTGGTGATCATCAACCCGAACAACCCGACCGGTGCCGTGTACTCGCGCGAGCTGCTGCTGGGCATGCTTGAGCTGGCCCGCCAACATAACCTGGTGGTGTTTTCCGACGAGATCTACGACAAGATCCTCTATGACGAAGCCGTGCACATCAGCACCGCTTCGCTGGCCCCGGACCTGCTCTGCCTGACCTTCAACGGCCTGTCCAAATCCTACCGGGTAGCGGGCTTCCGCTCCGGCTGGCTGGCCATCTCGGGGCCCAAGCACCACGCCCAGAGCTACATCGAAGGCATCGACATGCTGGCCAACATGCGCCTGTGCGCCAACGTACCGAGCCAGCACGCCATCCAGACCGCCCTCGGCGGCTACCAGAGCATCAACGACCTGGTGCTGCCGCAGGGCCGCCTGCTGGAACAGCGCAACCGCACCTGGGAACTGCTCAACAGCATTCCCGGGGTCAGCTGCGTCAAGCCGATGGGTGCGCTGTATGCGTTCCCGCGCATCGACCCGAAAGTCTGTCCAATCCACAACGACGAGAAGTTCGTCCTCGACCTGCTGCTCTCGGAAAAGCTCCTGATCGTCCAGGGTACCGCCTTCAACTGGCCATGGCCGGACCACTTCCGCGTGGTGACCCTGCCACGGGTCGACGACCTGGAGCAGGCCATCGGCCGTATCGGAAACTTCCTGAAGACATATCAGCAGTAACCTACATTTGATATCGAATCGTCTGCGCCACTCCCGGCGCAGACCTTACAGAGCAAGCGTTCAGCCCTGACATCACCCGCCGCTCTGGCGTGCGGGTTGCTGGAATTCGTCTGTAATACAGGCAAGTACACAGTTTGAAATAGTCGCCCTGTTGAATCACCGCAGCGCGCACCTTATATACCCCGCATACGTGACACTTTTATCCGTCAGGAGAACGTAACAACCATGATGCGCATCTTACTGTTTGTGGCCACCAACCTCGCGGTTGTGCTGATTGCCAGCATTACCTTGAGCCTGTTTGGCTTCAACGGGTTCATGGCGGCCAACGGGGTTGACCTCAAACTCGACCAGCTGCTGATTTTCTGTGCGGTGTTCGGCTTTGCCGGCTCGCTGATCTCGCTGTTCATCTCCAAGTGGATGGCGAAGATGAGCACTGGCACGCAAATCATCAGCCAGCCGCGCACCCGCCACGAACAATGGCTGCTGCAGACCGTCGAGGAACTGTCCCGCGAAGCCGGCATCAAGATGCCGGAAGTGGGTATCTTCCCGGCCTACGAGGCCAATGCCTTCGCCACCGGCTGGAACCGCAACGATGCACTGGTAGCGGTCAGCCAGGGACTGCTGGAGCGTTTTTCGCCCGATGAAGTACGCGCTGTACTGGCCCACGAGATTGGCCACGTAGCCAACGGCGACATGGTCACCCTCGCCCTGGTGCAAGGGGTGGTCAACACCTTCGTGATGTTCTTTGCCCGCATCATCGGCAACTTCGTCGACAAGGTGATCTTCAAGAACGAAGAAGGCCAGGGTATCGCCTACTATATCGCGACCATCGTCGCCGAACTGGTACTGGGCATCCTGGCCAGCATCATCGTCATGTGGTTCTCGCGCAAACGCGAGTTCCGCGCCGACGAAGCCGGTGCCCGCCTGGCCGGCACCAACGCAATGATCGGCGCCCTGCAGCGCCTGCGCTCGGAGCAAGGTGTACCGGTGCACATGCCCGACACCCTGAACGCCTTCGGCATCAACGGCGGCCTCAAGCAGGGCCTGGCCGGCCTGCTGATGAGCCACCCGCCGCTGGAAGACCGTATCGAAGCCCTGCGTCGTCGCGGCTGATCGGACACCCGCTACAAAAAAGGGCGACTTCGGTCGCCCTTTTGCATTTCAGCGCTGCAGCCGGTACACCCGCTCGAACAGCAGCGGCACCCCGGCCTGAACGAACTTGGGACTCTCGGCGAGAATGTCCCGCGCCTCCAGCGCCTGCGGCTGCCAGCCAGCGAACAGCTGCCGCACCTCTGCATCGACCACCGCAAAGGGCGGCCCCTCCAGCAGGGCCTGGTCGTAATCCATGGTGATCAGCAGGCCTTGGCAATCTTGCGACAGGTATCCAGTCAGCAGCGCTGCATAGCGCTCGCGCGACGCCGGCGGCAAGGCAATCACCGCCGCCCGGTCATACAGTGCACTGCAGTCGGCGATATCTTCGACCTGCAAGGCGAAGAAGTCACCACACCACACCTCCAAAGGGCCGCTTCGATAGGTCTTGAACGCGCCCCGCTGGCCGACCTCGGGCTGCAACTGCTGCTCGCTGAAAAAGTCCTCCACCGCACGCTGGGAAAGCTCGACACCGAGCACCTGATGGCCCTGCCCGGCCAGCCAGGCCAGGTCCAGGCTCTTGCCACACAAGGGCACCAGCACCTTGCTACCGGGCGCCAGGCCCAGCGTCGGCCAGAACTGCTGCAGGTAGCTGTTGACCCGCCCCTGATGAAAGCCGATCTGATTGTCCGCCCAGCGTTTGTGCCAGAACTCTGCCTGCATGGCATACCTCGAATTATTCGATGGGTTTATGCGAAAACTTATATTGGAATCAGATCAATGATCTGCCGGAAGATGGACTCATCTTAACCGCCAGGAACCCTTTCCATGCTGCCTAGCCTGTTTATTTCTCACGGCTCGCCCATGCTCGCCCTTGAACCTGGCGCCAGCGGTCCGGCCTTGGCACGCCTGGCCGCAGAGCTGGCGCGACCCAAGGCCATCGTGGTGGTCTCGGCGCACTGGGAGAGCCGTGAGCTGTGGGTGTCCGGCCACCCCCACCCCGAAACCTGGCATGACTTCGGCGGTTTTCCTGCCGCCCTGTATGCCGTGCAGTATCCCGCCCCCGGCGAACCGGCGCTGGCCGAGCGACTGACGAGCCTGTTGTGCGATGCCGGACTACCCGCGCGCCTTGACCCCAAACGCCCTTTTGACCATGGCGTGTGGGTACCGCTGTCACTGATGTATCCAGCGGCCGACATCCCCGTGGTACAGGTCTCTCTCCCCAGCCAGATGGGCCCGCAGTTGCAGGAACGGGTGGGCAAGGCCCTGGCGCAACTGCGCGAGGAAGACATCCTGTTGATCGGCTCCGGCAGCATTACCCACAACCTGCGCGAACTGGACTGGCATGCCGGCCCGGAAAGCGTCGAGCCCTGGGCCCTGGCGTTTCGTGACTGGATGATCGACAAGCTGGCAGCCGATGACACCCCTGCCCTGCACGACTACCGCCAGCAAGCGCCGTTTGCAGTGCGCAACCATCCAAGTGATGAGCACTTGTTGCCGCTGTACTTCGCCCGGGGTGCGGGTGGGCGCTTCGGGATTGCCCACCAGGGGTTTACGCTGGGGGCGCTGGGGATGGATATCTACCGGTTCGACTGATCCTGCGCGCTCGATCGCTGGCAAGACCAGCTCCCACAGGATTGGCGCAAGACCTGTAGAAGCGCTGGCAAGTCCCGCCCACAGAATTGGCGCCGCTCTTGAGAGCGGTGCCGGACCTGTGGGAGCTGGCTTGCCAGCGATGAGGCCAGCCCCGCCAGCACATCAGACGGCGCCTGGATTACGACCGCTGCGCGCTCGATCGCTGGCAAGACCAGCTCCCACAGGGTGGATACACCCCCACGGACAGCTCCACAGACCGGCACAGGCAAAAAAAATCCCCGAACCAGTCGGGGATTTTTTTATCGCTCGCGGATCAGTCTTCGCGGTAGCGGCGCAGCTTCAGCTGCTTGCCGGCAACACGGGTGTCCTTGAGCTTGGTCAGCAGACGCTCCAGACCTTCCTCCGGCAGCTCGACCAGGCTGAAGCTGTCGCGCACCTGAATGCGGCCGATGGCTTCGCGGGCCAGGCCGCCTTCGTTGAGGATGGCGCCCAGCAGGTTCTTGGCGGCGATACCGTCACGTGCACCCAGCGCGGTACGGCAACGGGCACGACCTTCACCCAGCGGCATCGGTGCACGACGCTCACGCTCGCCACGCTCTGGACGATCGCCAGTGCGCTCACGCGGAGTGTAGGTCGGAACCAGCGGCTGCTCTTTCTCGACCGCTTCCAGGGTCAGGGCCTGACCGTTGGTAGCCTTGCGCAGCAGAGCGGCGGCCAGGGCACGTGGGCTGCAACCGATGTCGGCAGTCAGGCGATCAAGCAGATCACCGTGGGTCGACTCGGCGTCAGCAACCAGCGGCGCCAGGCTGTTGGTCAGCTTCTTGATGCGGGCATCGAGAACGGCCTGGGCGTTAGGCAGGCGAACTTCAGCCACTTTCTGACCGGTAACACGCTCGATCACCTGCAGCATGCGACGCTCGCGCGGGGTAACCAGCAGCAGCGCACGGCCTTCGCGACCGGCACGGCCAGTACGGCCGATACGGTGAACGTAGGACTCAGGGTCGTACGGCATGTCAACGTTGAACACGTGAGTGATGCGCGGTACGTCCAGGCCACGAGCAGCGACGTCGGTAGCGACGACGATGTCCAGGCGGCCATCCTTGAGCGAGTCGATGACGCGCTCGCGCTGGTTCTGGGCAATGTCACCGTTCAGCGCAGCGGCTTTGTAGCCTTTGGCTTCCAGGGCGCTGGCCAGGTCCAGGGTGGCTTGCTTGGTACGCACGAAGGCGATCAGCGCGTCGAACTCTTCCACTTCCAGCAGACGCAGGACAGCGGAAACCTTCTGGTCGGCGTGGACCATCAGGTGGGCTTGTTCGATCGCGGTAACGGTCTGGGTCTTGGTCTGGATCTTGACGTGCTTCGGCTCGCGCAGGTGGCGCTCGGCGATGGCACGGATCGAGGCTGGCAGAGTGGCCGAGAACAGTACGGTCTGACGGCTTTCCGGCATGGCCTTGAAGATTACTTCGAGGTCATCCATGAAGCCCAGCTTGAGCATTTCGTCGGCTTCGTCGAGCACCAGGTGGTTGACGGTTGCCAGGACCTTCTCGTCGCGACGCAGGTGGTCGCACAGACGGCCAGGGGTAGCAACGACGATTTGCGCGCCGTTACGGATTGCTTTCAGTTGTGGGCCCATCGGGGCACCACCGTATACGGCCACCACGGTAACGCCCGGCATCTGCTTGGCGTAGGTTTCAAAAGCGGTGGCTACTTGCAGCGCCAACTCACGGGTTGGCGCCAGGATCAGGGCTTGCGGCTCGCGCTTGCTCGGGTCGATGCGGTGCAGGATTGGCAGAGCGAAGGCGGCGGTTTTACCGGTACCTGTCTGCGCCTGACCAATCATGTCGTGACCGGCAAGAATAATCGGGATCGATTGCTGCTGAATGGCCGATGGCTCTTCGTAGCCAGTAGCCACAACGGCGGCAACAATACTTGGATGAAGATCGAGAGCGGCGAAGCCGCCGGTTTCCTGGGTCATGGGTCTGCCTCTAAGTGCATCCGCAAAGACCCATGCTCCAAAGCTGCACATGCCTTGTAAGACCCGAAGGTCACCCTGGCAGCTTTGTCGGCGGGGATTTGCGAAAACGATTGAAGAAAAAAAGGAACGTCAAGGAGAGTCCGCGATGCGGACGCGCAGCCGAAGCTGGCTTCGGGGAATTGCACTACCTTAAACGAGGTCCGGTGAAAGACCGGCGCGTACTATACCTGAATTAGCCGTTCACGGGAGATTTTTTTAATGAAACACGCCAGCGCCAGGCCACGTTGCGGCGGGCCCGGGAAGTTAACGAGGCTGGCGGCTGAATCGATTTTCCGCCAGTGACACAGTGACGCGCCTCAGGACGCCGGGCGAATCGCGCCGATCAGCGGTTGCAACGAGTAGCCCAGTTGTGGCGCCAGGGCCTCGGCCCGGGCGGTCAGGCCTGGCAGATCGAGCTGCTGGTCCAGGTCAGCCGGTACCATGAGGATCACGTTGCCCTCCTTGACCGGCAGCTCCCAGTAATGACGGTGATAGAGGCCACGCAGCAACGCCGCACCCAATGGCTTGCCGTCGTCACCGGCCCATTGATTGATCACCAGCCAGCCCCCGGGGTTCAGACGCTTCTGACAGTTTTCCAGAAAACTCCAGGCCAGGTGCGCGACGCCCGGACCATGGTCGGTATACAGGTCGACGAAGATCAGGTCGGCGCATTCGGCCGTCTCCAGCAACTCCATCGCATCACCGATACGGATATACAGGCGCGGGTCATCATCCAGGCCCATGTACTCGATGGCCAGGCGCGGCACATCCGGGCGCAGTTCAATGGCCTCGACGTCTTCCAGCGGCAGGAACTTCAGGCAGGCCTGAGTCAGGGTGCCGGCACCCAGGCCCAGAAACAGCGCGCTTTCCGGTTCAGGGTGGGCCAGCGCACCAATCAGCATGGCACGGGTATAGTCGTACTCAAGCCAGCTCGGGTCGGCGGTGAACACGCAGCTCTGCTCGATCGCCTCGCCGAACTCGAGGAAGCGATAGTCCTCGACTTCCAGCACGCTGATAGTGCCGTACTGGTCATGCACCTGGGCCAGCAGCCGCTCTACCCGTTCCTCTGTCATGCTGTCTCCCGGCAGGCGCCGCTGTACCACGCAAAAACCGCCATTGTCCGTCAATGGCGCCAGTGCAACAAGGCGCGCCGCAACTGTTAACATGGCAGACAGCCCTTTTCCGACCAGATCGAGCCCGTGATGAACCACCCCTGGAGTCCTGACAGCTGGCGCGCCCTGCCGATCCAGCAACAACCGAGCTACCCTGATGCTGCCCGCCTGCTCAATGTCGAGCAGACCCTGGCCAGCTATCCGCCGCTGGTATTTGCCGGCGAGGCCCGGGAACTGCGCCGTCAGTTCGCCGAGGTTACCCAGGGCCGCGCGTTCCTGTTGCAAGGCGGCGATTGCGCCGAGAGCTTCGCCGAGTTCTCGGCAGCCAAGATCCGCGACACCTTCAAGGTACTGCTGCAGATGGCCATCGTCATGACCTTTGCCGCCGGTTGCCCGGTGGTCAAGGTCGGTCGCATGGCCGGGCAGTTCGCCAAGCCGCGCTCAGCCGGCGATGAAACCATCGGTGGGGTCACCTTGCCGGCCTACCGTGGCGATATCGTCAACGGCATCGGCTTCGACGAGAAGAGCCGGGTGCCGGACCCGGAGCGCCTGCTGCAGGCCTACCATCAGTCCACCGCCAGCCTTAACCTGCTGCGCGCCTTTGCCCAGGGTGGGTTTGCCGATCTGCACCAGGTGCATAAATGGAACCTGGACTTCATCGCCAACTCGGCGCTGGCTGAAAAGTACAGCCAGCTGGCTGACCGCATCGATGAAACCCTGGCCTTCATGCGCGCCTGCGGCCTGGACAGCTCGCCGCAACTGCGCGAAACCAGTTTCTTCACCGCCCATGAGGCGCTGCTGCTGAACTACGAAGAAGCTTTCGTGCGCCGGGACAGCCTGACCAACGACTATTACGACTGCTCGGCGCATATGCTCTGGATTGGCGACCGCACCCGCCAGCTCGACGGCGCCCATGTCGAGTTCCTGCGCGGGGTGAACAACCCGATCGGGGTCAAGGTCGGACCCAGCATGAATACCGACGAGCTCATCCGCCTGATCGATGTGCTCAACCCGGACAACGACCCGGGCCGCCTCAACCTGATCGTGCGCATGGGCGCGAACAAGGTCGGCGAGCATCTGCCAGCGCTGATTCGCAGCGTCGAACGCGAAGGTCGCCAGGTGCTGTGGAGTTCCGACCCGATGCACGGCAACACCATCAAGGCCAGCAGCGGTTACAAGACTCGCGATTTCGCCCAGATTCTCAGCGAGGTCAAGCAATTCTTCCAGGTCCATCAGGCCGAAGGCAGTCACGCCGGTGGCATCCATATCGAGATGACCGGACAAAACGTCACCGAGTGCATCGGTGGCGCGCGACCGATCACCGAAGACTCCCTCTCCGACCGCTACCACACCCATTGCGATCCACGGATGAACGCCGATCAATCGCTGGAACTGGCGTTCCTGATCGCCGAGACCCTCAAGCAGGTACGTCGCTAAAGCGGCTGCTGGCCAGTGCCACGCGCAAGCGTGCGGCGCTGGCCCGCGGGCAATTCAACTGCACTTCGGCCAGGCCCAGCCAGGCGGCCATGCGTTGCAGGCTCTCGGCCAGGGCCTGCATGCCCGCTTCATCCAGCCCTGGCTGTTCCTCATGCACCGCGTGTACCGTCAGGCGCTCATGGGCACGCTCGGCACGCAGGTCTACACGGGCGGCAATGCGTTCGTTGTGCAGGAACGGCAGCACGTAATAGCCGTAGACGCGTTTGTGCGCCGGCGTGTAGATCTCCAGCCGGTAACGGAAATCAAAAAGACGCTCGGTGCGCTCGCGCTCCCACACCAATGAGTCAAAGGGCGAAAGCAACGCGCTGCTGCTCACTGTGCGCGGCACCCGCAGCGACGCCAGGCAGTACGCCGGTTGCGGCCAGGCCTGCACCGTACAGGCCTGCAAAGCGCCCTCCTCGAGCAACTCGGCCAACCGCGCACGGCTGTCGCCGGGGGCCAGGCGAAAATAGTCACGCAGGTCCTTCTCGGTGGCCACTCCCAACGCACCTGCGGCATGCAGTAAAAGCCCGCGTTGAGCGGCGGCCTCATCCATGGGCGGTTGCTCAAGCAGTGCAGCCGGCAGCACCCGCTGCGGCAAATCGTACAGGCGCTCGAAACCGCGGCGGCCGGCGACATTTACCAGCCCGGCGGCAAACAGCCATTCCAGCGCGTGTTTCTCGGCACTCCAGTCCCACCAGGGGCCGGCGCGCTCCTGGCGGGTCGACAGGCTGCCAGCGCCCAGGGCGCCCTGTTCGGTCACCGCCGCCAGCACCCGGGCGATGGTCGGTTGTTGTTCGCGGCCGAAGCGCGCCAACTGTTGATAAATGCCCTGGCCCTGGCGCGCTCGGTCCATGCGCCAACGCAGCAGCGGATACAGCTCCAGCGGCAGCAGCGAGGCCTCATGCCCCCAGTATTCGAAAAGTTTGCGCTGCCGGTTGCGCCCCCAGGCCAGTTGATCGAGCAACGCCTGTGGATAACTGCCGAGACGGGAAAACAGGGGAAGGTAGTGTGAACGCACCAGGGCATTGACCGAGTCGATCTGCACCACACCGAGGCGTTCGATCATCCGGTTCAGCTGCGCGGCACCGATCGACCTGTTCGCCTGCCGGTTGTTGAAGCCTTGGGCGGACAACGCCAGGCGGCGCGTCTGGGCCTGGGAAAAGGACTGTGTGGTGGGCATGCCCGGCTCCTTGTGAACAAGCCCACTTACATTAGTCGTGGCACTTCGATGACGCGACTCATTTTCTCAGCGGGTCATCCCAGAATGGACGCTCCACCTCGCGCAGAATATCCGCCCGGCTCAGGCCGATATCATCCAGCGCCGCATCACTCAGGCGCGCCAGTTCGCGGCGCTCGCGGTGCAATTGCCGCCAGCGCGTCAGTTGCTGACTGAAGCCTTGGGTGAATTGGTGGAACCAGCTGTGCCGGAACGTTGAGTACTGCAGAACAAGCGATTTCTGACCTTTCATCGTCTTACCCTCCTGTTGGGATGACGACAGTGTCTGACCCGGCATAAGATCAATCCAACGAATGTTTCTTATGTCATACATCTAGGAGATTGATGCCTTGTCCCAGTACCAGAGTATCGATTCCGACGTCCTGCGCACCTTTGTCGCCATCGCCGAACACGGCGGCTTCACCCGCGCTGGCGAAGTAGTCAACCGTACCCAGTCGGCGGTGAGCATGCAGATGAAGCGCCTGGAGGAGGACATCATCCAGCGCCAGCTGTTCGAGCGCGATGGCCGCCAGGTGCGCCTGACCGCCGAGGGCCAGGTGCTGCTCGGCTATGCCCGGCGCATCCTCAAGTTGCACGGCGAGGTGTTCAATACCCTGCGCATGCCGCACATGGTCGGCGTGGTGCGCATCGGCACTCCGGACGACTACGCCATGCGCTTTCTGCCAGGCATCCTTTCAAGCTTCGCCCAGGCCTATCCGCTGGTTCAGGTCGAGGTCCATTGCGAAAGTTCGCGGCAGTTGATGCAGCGCCAGGACCTGGACCTGACCATCATCACCCGTGAACCGGGCAACGAAATCGGTCAGTTGCTGCGCCGCGAGCGCGCGGTGTGGGTGCAGGCCCAGGGTTTCTGCCCGCATGAGCACAATCCTCTGCCGCTGGCGATGTTCAACTGCGATTGCTATTGCCGGACCTGGGCCTGCAATGCCCTGGATGCCATCGAGAAGGAGTACCGGATCGCCTACACCAGCGCCAGCACCGCGGCGATCATGGCCGTGGTCAGTGCCGGCCTGGCCGTTACCGCGCAGTTGCAGAGCCTGATCACCAGCGACTTGCAAATCATTGGCGAAGCCGAAGGCCTGCCGCCTTTGCCCACAGCCAGCATCATGCTGCTGCGCAATCGCACAACGCAGTCGGAAATGACCGACTGCCTGGCCGAATACATCATCGAAGGCTTCAGATCTTGAAGGCCAGCATTACCGCGCACAGCACCAAAAAGCCGCAGAACAGCGAACGTAGTGCTTTTTCCGGCAAGGCGTGAGCCAGTTTCACGCCCCAACTGATGCTCAGCAGGCCCCCGACAGCCAGCGGTATGCCCATGCTCCACTGCACATGCTGATGCAGGCCGTAGGTCAGCAACGTGACGGCCGTACTAGGGGCAGCCAAGGCCAGTGACAAACCTTGGGCAACCACCTGGGTGGTGCCGAACACGCCGGTCAGTACCGGCGTTGCCACCACGGCCCCACCGACGCCGAACAAACCGCCCAGCACCCCAGCGCCGCTGCCCAGCACGCCCAGCCACGGCCAGGGCTGGCGCAGCTCACTGGCGGGCTGGGCAGTGCGCATGAACATCCGCGCCAGGTTCCAGGCCGCCAGCGCCCCCAGAAACAGCACAAAGCCAAAGCGCATGGCTTGGGCATCGACGCCCACGGCCCAGATCGAACCGAGCCAGGCGAAGACAAAGCCGGTCGTGGCCAGGGGCAACGCATGCTTGAGTTCGATGCGATTACGCTGGTGATACCGCCACAGCGCCAGCAGCACATTGGGCACCACCATCACCAGCGCCGTCCCCTGGGCCAATTGCTGGTCGAGACCGAACAGCACCCCCAGCGCCGGAATCGCGATCAGCCCGCCACCGATGCCGAACAACCCACCCACCGTGCCCAGTGCCGCGCCCAGCGCTATGTACATCGCCCACTCAATCATTGCCGCTTCTCTGAATTGCCAATCGCTGCATGCTACCGAGCTGGCGCTAGCGGGGAAACGCACAGCAACGCACAATGGCTGTGCCATTTACGCAAAAGCAGATTCGCAGCATGAACCCCGATGCCCTGACCGAACAACTCAGCCTGTTTCTTGATGTTCTGGAAACCGGCAGCTTCTCCGCCACCGCCCGGCGTCATCCGTTGACGCCTTCGGCGGTGGCGCGGCGTATCGACACCCTGGAAAGCGCAGTCGGCAGCCGCCTGTTCGTGCGCAGCACCCATGCGGTACGGCCAACTCCGGCCGGCAATGCCTTTGCCGAACGCGCCCGACGGATCGTCGAAGAGCTGCGCCTGGCCCGCGCGGAAGCGGTATCGCTGAGCAACGCCCCGGAAGGCCTGATCCGCATCGACGCACCGGCCGCGTTCGGTCGCCGCCACCTGGCCCCGGCTATCGCCGATTTTCTCGTAGCCTATCCCGGGCTGGACGTGCAACTGCGCCTGATCGACAGCTTTGTCGACCTTCACGGCTCGCACCTGGGCGAAGTCGACCTGGTGTTGCGCGCCGGCCCTCTGGCAGACACCCGCCTGGTCGCCACGCCATTGGCCTACATGGTCCGTATTGCCTGCGCCAGCCCCGCCTACCTGGCCCAGCGCGGCATTCCCGCCAGCCCGGCTGAATTGCCCGAACATGACGGCCTGGACTGGGACGGCCTGGCCCCGCCCTTCGCCTGGCGCTTCGCGGCCGACGGGCAAATGCGCCTGTACCGCCCGACGCGCATGCGCATGAGCGCCAACAATGCCGAAACCCTGCTGTTCGGCGCCCTCGCCGGCTTGGGTATCGCTCACCTGCCCACCTGGCTGATCAGCGAATACCTGCTGCGTGGGGAATTACTACCGCTATTCTGTGACAACGGCCTGCCCAGCGCCGAAAGCAGCGGTATCTATGCCCTGCGCCTGGAACATGAAACGAACTCTCGCAGCCGTTTGTTGCTCGAATTCCTCAAGAGCCGCTTCAGCCCGATTCCGCCCTGGGACCTGGCGCTGCAAAGCGAGCTGCGCTGGCAGTAAGTGCGCTAATGACCTGCGTGCTAAATTTAAAGGACTTAACGAAATAAAGGATGTGCATGAACGCCGACCCGAAAGCGCCTGTTCCCTGCGACGAACTGCTCCTGGATAACCAGGTGTGCTTTGCCCTGCACTCGACCTCGCTGCTGATGACCAAGGTCTACAAGCCGCTGCTGCACAAGCTCGGGCTGACTTATCCGCAGTACCTGGCGATGCTGGTGCTGTGGGA
Organism: Pseudomonas sp. JV241A; assembly: GCF_900275665.1. Classification (NCBI taxonomy): domain Bacteria; kingdom Pseudomonadati; phylum Pseudomonadota; class Gammaproteobacteria; order Pseudomonadales; family Pseudomonadaceae; genus Pseudomonas; species Pseudomonas sp. JV241A. Next base: position 122,358 of record NZ_OPYO01000013.1, on the reverse strand, counting down.
ACAGGATGGTTTGACAGTCGGAGAGATCAGCCAGCGTCTGCTGACCGATCCAGGCTCGCTTACACCTTTGCTCAAACGCCTGGAAGCCGAAGGCCTGCTCAAGCGCACCCGCAGCCGCGAAGATGAGCGGGTAGTACTGGTGCAGTTGACCGAGCAGGGTCACGCCCTGCAAGCCCGGGCAAAGGATGTACCGCACTGCATCCTCGCCGCCAGCGGCGAGAACCTCGAACGCCTGCAACAGCTGCAGGCCGACTTGCTGGCGCTGCGCGCCAACCTGCAAAAAAGCCTCTGAGCGCTATGCTGAGAAATGACCGTTCGTAGGTCGACCGAAAAATTATCTTGCGCACTAAATAATTGCGCGCTAATTTAATTTCCGTACCCACTCAGCGCCACGGCGCAACTCACAAGCGAGGCTCAACATGCAAAAGGTCACTCCGCTGTACATTGCTGAAGCCAAATCCACCGGTGGCCGCGACGGCGGTTCGCGTTCCAGCGACGGCAAGCTGGAAGTCAAGCTGAGCACCCCCAAGGAACTGGGCGGCGCGGGTGGTGACGGCACCAACCCCGAGCAGCTGTTTGCCGCCGGCTACTCGGCCTGCTTTATCGGCGCCCTGAAGTTCGTCGCCGGCCAGCAGAAAAAAGCCCTGCCCGCAGACAGCTCGATCACCGCCAAGGTTGGCATCGGCCAGATTCCGGGTGGTTTCGGCCTGGATATCGACCTGAACATCAACCTGCCAGGCCTGGAACAGGCTGAGGCGCAAACGCTGGTCGAAGCTGCCCACCAGGTCTGCCCGTACTCCAATGCCACCCGTGGCAACGTCGACGTGCGCCTGAATGTGACGGTTTGATCGACAAGTTCCAGGCATAAAAAAACCCGGCCAAGGCCGGGTTTTTCGATTTCGCAGGTACGCCAGGCTTAGACCTTGGCACGGCCCTTGTAGGAACCACCTTCGCGAGTATCGATTTCGATCCAGTCGCCGATTTCGATGAAGTCAGCAACGCTCAGCTCGGTACCGTTCTTCAGCTTGGCTGGCTTCATGACCTTGCCCGAAGTGTCGCCGCGAGCGGAACCTTCGGTGTAGTCAACCTGACGCACGATGGTGGTTGGCAGGTCAACCGAAACCAGGCGCTCTTCGAAGAACACTGCTTCGCAGACGTCTTCCATGCCTTCTTCGATGAACGGCAGAACGGCCTCGATGTCTTCGGCGTTCAGCTCGTACATGGTGTAGTCAGTGGTGTCCATGAACGTGTAGGTGTCGCCGTTGATGAACGACAGGGTCGCTTCTTTGCGATCCAGGATCACGTCGTCCAGCTTGTCGTCGGCCGAGTAGACGGTTTCAGTCTTGTAGCCGGTCAGCAGGTTCTTCAGCTTGGTCTTCATGATCGCGCTGTTACGGCCCGACTTGGTGAACTCAGCCTTCTGAACCAGCCATGGATCGTTGTCGATACGGATCACGGTACCGGGTTTCAGTTCTTTACCAGTTTTCATTGCGATATATCCGAATTTGGATGGATTTACAAAAATCGAGGCCGCATATCATAGCCAATTTCGGTAAAACTGTACCAGCGCCGCGGCAAGGTCCGGCTGAGCGGCCTGTACCGCGCTCCAGCGGCGGGCATGCCGGTCCAGTTCGTCCCAGTGCGCCAGCACCTCTTGCCAGGCCTGGCCCATGTCGCTGTCCATGTTCCAGGCTCGCCACAATTGCACCAGCGCAGCCCCCGCCGGGGCGGACAATTCCAGGATGTACAGGTCGAGAAACGCCTCGAGTTTTTCCCAGTGGGCGTATTCTTCCTGCACATAGATATGCCAGAGCAGCGGCCGTGCCGCCCACTGCGCACGGACGAAAGAATCTTCGCCACGCACCGCATTGAAATCGCAGCACCAGAGCAGCCGGTCGTAATCGTCCTGGCTGACGAAGGGCAGGATCTGCACGGTCAGCGCACCGCGCCGGGCAATATTGCCCACGCTCAGCGCCTGTTCGCCAAGCCAGGCCTGAACGTCACCCAGCACGCGCCCTTCGGGTACCAACAAGTGGTTGGGGCGGCTGTCGGCGGCCAGCACGTCCAGCCAACTGGCCACGCCGGGGTTTTCGTAGGCGAACAGCGAAATCAGCCGGGCATTGTTTTCTGGCGTTACGCCCAGGCCCTGCAGAAATGCCTTGCGTGCAGCCGGGTCCTGCTGGAGCGCGTCGCGCTGTGACAGCAGGTTTGCCTCACGCAGCAAGCCGCCGGTTTTCGCGCTAAAGCCCGGAAAGAAAAACACCTTGCGCAAGCCATTGGCCTGGGGCGACGGCAAGCCATGGCAACCTTCGACCCAGTCTTCGGCGCTGAGGTAGTCCAGGTTCAGCCACAATGGCGCACGGGGTTGTTCGAGCATGGCCTGCACATAGGCAGGTGGCAGCTGACAGGCGAAAGCGCCAATCACCACATCGGCTACCGCCGTGTCCTGCCATTCAGATGGCCATTGGCGCACATCCACGCCCTGCTGCCATTGCTGGGCAACGTCGGCCTGGGCTTCGGGACAGATACGCACGAACGCCTTCAGGTCATCTACCCACAGGCGCACCGCCAGGCCCTGCTCAGCCACCAACTGCCGGGCCAGGCGCCAGGTCACGCCGATGTCGCCGTAGTTATCGACGACACAACAGAAGATGTCCCAGTGCGTTTTCATCGCTGGTCCCTTGGAAAAAGCGCCGATTGTCCGGGTAAATCATCGCAGACAAAAGCGTGGCACGAAAAAAACCCGTTGCACCATGCGACAATGGCTGCCCGTGTCCTGGCCAGGAGGCCATCATGCCCCGCCCTCGCGAATTGAAGATCACTCTAAAGCCGCTGCAACTGATCCTGTGCATTGCCCTGGGCCTGTGGCTTGGCGCTGTGGCCATTGCCCTGAGCCTGTGGCTTGCCGGGCGCCTGTTGCCAGCGACGCTGCAGCCGATCGGCCAGGTGCTTGCGCCGCCAGCCATTGCTCCGGCGTCCCCGGCGACGGCAGACCCGCAAAACCAGATGTTCGAACAATACAAACAAATCCTTCGTAACCAGGAAGTACAGCAGGCCGAAGAGCAGGCGCAAGGCAGCCTGCGCAACCTGTCCAACCCCAAGTGCCAGTTCTGGCTGCAACAGAACCGCACCGCGCCGACAGAAAAAAGCCGCGCCCTCGTTCTCGAATTCTGTAACTGAACCCATGACCAAAGCCGACCTGCTGCAACGCATCATCGACACACTGAGCTTTGACCTGGACGTCGCCCAGCGCGCGGCGCAAACCGCCTATGAGGCGGCCACCGCCGAAGAGAACATCGCCGAGAACAAGTACGACACCCTGGGCCTCGAAGCTTCGTACCTGGCCACCGGGCAAGCCCGGCGCATGGAGGAAATCCGCCAGGCGCGGGCGGCGTACCAGCAGTTGTTGCTGCGCGACTATGACCCGCAACGCGGCATTCAGGTCAGCAACCTGGTGACCCTCGAGGCAGAGAACGGCAGTTGCCAGCAGTTGTTCCTCGGCCCGGAAGGCGCGGGGCTGAAAATTGGCCAGGGCGAGCAACTGGTAACGGTGATCACCCCGCGCTCGCCACTGGGTCAGTGTTTGCTCGGCAAGGTTGAAGAGGATGAGGTCAGCCTGGTGCTTGGCGGGGTACCCCAGAATTACTCCATCCTCAAGGTTCTGTGATCAGGAAGGCTGCGCCTTCCATCGCTGGCAAGGCCAGCTCCCACAGGTTCGGCGTGCCCTGATCCAGTCTGGGGTCTGCAGGAGCCCTTACTGTGGGAGCCGGCCTTGCCGGCGATGGGCTGCACAGCAGCCCCCTCATAAAGCGCCCAACGCATCAAAGCGCTGCGCCAACCCCTGCCGGGCAAACTGCTCGATGACAAAATCGACAAACACCCGTGTCTTGCCCGGCAGCAGCTTGTGTTCGGCGTAGTACAGCGAAATATTGCCGTCATCCACGTACCAGTCCGGCAACACCCGCAACAGCCGGCCGGCCTGCAGGTACGGCACGGCAAACGGCATGCTCACCAGCGCTACGCCCAGGCCCTGCTCCGCTGCCGCGCAGGCTGCCTCCGAATCACTCATGGTCATGCGCAAGCGCAGGTCCAACGGGCTCTGCTCTTGCTCGCGACTGGTCAGCGGCCAGGAGCGCACGCGCCCGGTCTGCGGTGAACGAATAAGAATGCCATCCAGCTCGTGCAAATCGGCAGGCTGGGTGATTGGCCGATGCTGCTGCAGATACGTCGGCGCCGCCACCAGAATCCGGTGCGCAGGAGTCAGCTTGCGCGCCACCACGCCCTGGGGCAGATCGAAGCCGCCACCAATGGCGGCATCGAAACCCTGGCCGATCAGGTCGACCTGACGGTTATCGAAATGCCAATCGGGGCTGATCGCCGGGTAGCGCCGCAAGAACTCGGCCAACAGCGGCACGACATACAGGCGACCGAACACCGTGCCCATGCTCACTTTCAGGGTGCCGGCCGGTTGCCCTTCGGCACTGGCCAGGTTAGCCACGGCATACTGGATGGTCTGGAAACTCGCCGCCACCTCTTCAAGAAAACGCTGCCCGGCCTCAGTCAGGGTCAGGCGTCGGGTGCTGCGCTGGAACAAGCGCACGCCCAGGCGCGCCTCCAGCCGCGCGACGTTCTTGCCCACCGCCGCCGGGGTCAGGCTCAGGCGCCGCGCCGCTTCGGCGAAGCTGCCAACTTCGGCGCTGCGGACAAAACACTCGATGCTGCTGAAGGATTCCATACCGTTGATTCCATACTTCTGGTTTACACAGACTATAGCGATTACTGGCTACCGACAGGGTAATCAGCGGCCGATACTGAAGCCCATCCAAGGCATCCGGCCTTGTTCTTTCGGGAGCACAGCATGTCGACCCAATCCAGCCTCCACGGCAAAGTAGCCCTGATCCAGGGCGGTTCCCGCGGTATCGGCGCGGCCATCGTCAAACGCCTGGCCGCCGAAGGCGCCAGTGTCGCCTTCACCTACGCCAACGCCACGGCCCAGGCCGAAGCCCTGCAGCAAAGCATCATCGCCGCCGGCGGCAAGGCCCTGGCCATCAAGGCCGACAGCGCCGATGCCAGCGCCGTGCAGCAGGCGGTGCAAAGCACTGCAGAAGCCTTCGGTGGCCTGGACATCCTGGTCAACAACGCCGGAGTACTGGCGGTGGGGCCGCTTGCGGAGTTCAGCCTGGAGGACTTCGACCGCACCCTGGCGGTGAACGTGCGCAGCGTCTTCGTAGCCACGCAAGCGGCCGCGCGGCACATGGGCCAGGGCGGGCGGATCATCAACATCGGCAGCACCAATGCCGAGCGCATGCCCTTCGCCGGCGGCGGCCCCTATGCCATGAGCAAGTCGGCGCTGGTTGGCCTGACCCGGGGCCTGGCCCGTGACCTGGGGCCACTGGGCATCACCATCAACAACGTCCAGCCTGGCCCGGTGGATACCGATATGAACCCGGCCCAGGGCGAGTTCGCCGAAAGCCTGATGGGCTTCATGGCGGTGGGTCGTTATGGCCACGTCGACGAAATCGCCAGCTTCGTCGCCTACCTGGCCGGCCCGGAGGCGGCCTACATTACCGGCGCCAGCCTGAGCATCGATGGCGGCTTTGCCGCCTGAGGCACGTCAATGACTGTCCCTGCCCGCCAGGCGCTGCTCAATCAACTGGACAAAGGCCTTGGCGGCCGGGGTCGGGTGCGTCGACCAGATCGCATACACGTGACGCACCGGCGCATCCTCAACCGCCACCGACACCACGCCGTTGAAGCAGCGGGCGATCCGCGCCGGCACCAGGCCAACCGCCAGACCGCGCTTGGCGAACTTTTCCACCAGGCGAATATTGGTCACTTCAAACTGCACCCGATGGCGCACCCCTGCAGCGGTAAAGGCCTCGTCGGTTTGCCGGCGGGCGCCGCTACCAGCCGGGAAATCCACCAGCGGCTGCGCTTCGAGATCGGCCAGGGACACACGCGCCGCGCCCGCCAACGGATGCTCGACGGCCATGACCGCCACCAGCTCTTCTTCGGCCAGCAGGCGGTACTCGACGCCCTCCAGCCGCTCGCCCGGCCAGACTCCGATAAATCCTACGTCCAGCCGCCGCTCGCGCACATCGGCAGTCAGCAATTCGCTCTTGGCCATCAGCCAGCGGATATCCACCGACGGGTGCTGAGCATGAAAATCGGCCAGCAGGTCGACCAGGTCCAACTCGGTCAGCGAGGTGATCTCGCCGATGGACAATTGCCCCCGCACTTCACCACAGGCCGCGGCAACATCTTCGGCAATTCGCCGGGTGGCCTCCAGTGCTGGCCGAGCGCTCTGCACGAAAGCTTCGCCAGCCGGCGTCAGGCGCACGCGCCGCGAACTGCGCTCGAACAGGCTGACGCCGAGGGTCTCTTCCAGCCGGGCAATCTGATGACTCAAGGCCGACTGCACCACATGGCAGCGTTCGGCGGCTCGGGTGAAGCTGCCGGTGTCGACCACCGCCAGGGCATACTCAATCTGCTTGAGGTTCATGGGTTGATCTATTTTCAAGATGGATAGAATGAAAACGATGTATTGGCGTCATGCTAGCGCATTTCCGATACTGTCACTTCCCAACTGCCACTGATCGAGACGGTCCATGACCTCTGCCACCCATTCCCTGAGCCGCGGCCTGATTCTGCTGATGGCGACCGCCACGGGCCTTGCCGTCGCCAGCAACTACTACGCACAACCCTTGCTGCACAGCATCGCCGAACATTTTGGCCTGACCACCGCCAGCGCCGGGGCCATCGTCATCGCTGCACAACTGAGCTATGGCGCCGGCCTGTTGCTGCTGGCACCACTGGGCGACCTGTTCGAACAACGCAAACTGATCGTCAGCATGATTGCCATCAGCACCCTGGGCCTGCTGATCAGCGCGTTTTCGCCAAACCTGGCGTGGCTGCTGATCGGTACCACCCTCACCGGCCTGTTCTCGGTAGTCGCCCAGGTGCTGGTGCCCATGGCTGCAGGCCTCAGCGAGCCGTCGCAACGCGGGCGGGTGGTTGGCACCCTGATGAGCGGATTGCTGCTGGGCATCCTGCTGGCGCGCACCGCCGCCGGGTTCATGGCCGAGCTCGGCAGCTGGCGCAGCATCTACCTGCTGGCAGCGGCACTGATGGGGCTGTCGGCGATCGCCTTGTTCCGCGCCCTGCCCGAGCGTCATCAGCATGCCGGGCTCAGCTATCCGGCGCTGCTCGGTTCGGTGTTCCGCCTGTTCGTGGACGAGCCGATCCTGCGCCTGCGCTCGTTGCTGGGCCTGTTGTCCTTCAGCCTGTTCGCCTTGTTCTGGACGCCGCTGGCCTTCCTGCTGTCAGTCGAGCCGTACCATTACTCCGATGCGGTGATCGGCCTGTTCGGCCTGGCCGGCGCCGCCGGTGCCCTGGCGGCCAACTGGGCCGGGCGCCTGGCCGATCGGGGCAAAGGCCCGCTGGGTACCACGGTCGGTTTGCTGGCACTGCTGCTGTCGTGGGTGCCGCTGGCTTACGCCCAGTCTTCGCTGGCGGCATTGCTGATCGGCGTCCTGTTGCTCGACCTGGCAGTTCAACTGGTGCACGTGAGCAACCAGAACGCCGTGATTGTCCTGCGCCCGGAAGCCCGCAACCGCCTGAATGCCGGCTATATCACCTGCTATTTCATCGGCGGCGCCCTTGGCTCGCTGCTCGGTACGCAACTGTTCCAGCGTCATGGCTGGGACGGCATCGTCATCGCCGGCCTGAGCATCGGCGCCCTGGCCCTGCTGGTCTGGGGCCTGGCAGAACGCCAGCGCGTCTTGCGCCTGCGCACCGCCTAACGGCGCACGAACGCTTCATCGACCCGGGCCAGGTGCTCTTCGCGCAAGGTCCCGGCGTAGTAATGCAGTTTGATCCAGGCCAGCAGGTAGTCGTAGCGGGCCTGGGCCAGGTCGCGGCGGGTGGTCGCCAGTTGCTGCTCGGCATTGAGCACATCGAGGTTGACCCGTTCGCCACCGAGCACACTCTGGCGGGTCGATTGCACCAGCGCCTCGGCCGATGTCAGCGCCCGCTGATAGGCACGCAGGCGGCTGACGCCGGACTGACAGGCGTTGTACTGACGGCGCAGCTCGATCAGGGTTGTCCGGGTGTTGCCGTCCAGTTCGTACTCGGCCTGCTCCAGGTTGCGGCTGGCCTGACGGGTGGCCGCCGACACCCCGCCGCCGGCAAACAACGGCAGGCTGACTTCGATGCCGATGGTGTTGGTGTCGTAGCGCTGGTTGTAGGTGTTGCCACTGTCGGACTGCATTTGTCGCGACGTGGCGTAGGCCGTCACCTTGGGCAGATGCCCGGCGCGGTTGCGCTCCACTTCGTACTCGGCCACTTCCAGGGCCTGACGCTGGGACGCCAGTTGCGGGTTGTTGGCCAGGGCCAGCTCATGCCAAGCCTCATAGGTCGCCGGTTGCAGCGTCAACAGGGCAAAACCGTCGTTGAGCGGCGCCAGTTCGTCGATGCGCGCTGATGGCTCGCCAATCAGCGCACCCAACTCGCGCAGGGCCGCATCCTGATCGTTGCGTGCCTGGATCTCCTCGGCGTCGGCCAGCTCAAAGCGGGCCTGGGCTTCGAGAATATCGGTACGGGTGCCCTCACCCTGCTGGAACAGTTGCTGGTTCTGCTGGAACTGCTGTTGATAGGCCTGCTTGCTGGCCACGCTGATGCTGATCTGGTCTTCGGCGAACAGCGCCTGGGTATAACTGGTCATCACCCGGACCAGCAGCTCCTGGCTTTTGCCACGAAACTCCTCATCGGCAAACAGCGCCTGGGCCACCCCCTTGCGGTAACTGGCATAGGCCTCGTAGTCGAGCAACGGCTGCTGGAGGATGAAGGTGGAACCGTAGCTGTTGTAGTGGCGGTCTTCATCCTCGCGCCGCGAATCGCCCAGATAGCGAGCCTTGGAGTCGTTGCGGCCCTTGTTGTAGTTGTACGACAGGCTCGGCAGCAAGCCGGCGCGGCCGATGGCGCGGTTTTCCTGCCCGGCTTCGCGGGCCTTGAGCGCACCGAGGAACACCGGGTCCTTGCGCAGCGCTTGTTCATACACCTGAAACGGCCCCATGGCCTGCGCGCCCGCCCCTGTTGTCAGGGCGAACGCCGCCAGCAGCCCGGTCATCAAGCTTTTCATGCACGGGCTTCCTTATTGTTCGGTCAACGCGGTGCCTGCCCGGTCGAGCAGGGGTTTGAACAGGTAATTGAGCATCGAGCGCTCGCCGGTACGCACGAACAGTTCGGCGGGCATGCCCGGTTTGATTACCAAGCCGTTGAGGCGCGCCAGTGCCTGTTCGCTGACCGTGCTGCGCAGGACGTAGTACGGCTGGCCGGTCTTGTCGTCGAGCAGCTGGTCGGCGGAAATCAGCGCCACCTCGCCCGCTACCCGCGGCGTGCTGCTCTGGTTGAAGGCGGTGAAGAGGATATCCACAGGCAGCTGCACCGCGACTTTATCCACAAGGTTGACCGGCAGGCGCCCTTCGACTTCCAGGGCAGTGCCCTGGGGGACCACCTCAAGCAAGGTTTCACCGGCGCGCACCACTGCGCCCTCGGTATGCACGCCGAGGTTGACCGCGATGCCGTCGGCCGGGGCAAGAATCTCGCTGTGCTGCAGGTCGAAACCAGCCGAGGTCAGTTGCTGCTCCAAGGTCACGCTTTTCAGTTGCGCCTCGGCCAGCTGGCTGCGCACCTCTTTCTGGTATTCCTCGCGGCGTTGCTGCAGGTTGAGCCGCGACTCGACGATGCCCTGCTCAAGCCGTGCGCTATCGCCGCTGTTCTGCGCCAGGTCACGCTGGACCTGGGACAACTGCCGCTGATACTCCAGCAAGCGGTTGCGCGGAATGTAACCCTGGCTGGCCAGCGGCTTGAGGTTCTCCAGTTGCTCACGCAATGAATCGGCCTGGGCCTGCAGGTCGCCACGGGCGCGGCGCATGCCGGCCAACTGGGCGACTGCACCGTCGATACTCGCGGTCAGCCCCGCCTGTTCGCGGGCCTGGGCATCACGGCGGCTGCTGAATAGCTGACGCTGGCTCTCCAACACCAGGCTCAACTGCGGGTCGGGATTGTTGCTGAGCTCGGCCGGGAAGACGATTTCGCCGAGGTTATCGCGCTCGCTCTGCCAGCGCGCCAGGCTGGCCCAGGCCAGCCGGTACTGGGCCTGCAGCGATTGCACATCGGCCTGGACCTGAGTCTGGTCGAGGCGAAACAGCGGCTGCCCCTGCTTAACAATTTGGCCTTCACTGACCAGGATGCGGCTGACCACGCCACCGGCCAGGGACTGCACCGCCTTGCGCTTGCCGGATACCACCACCGTGCCCTGCACGGCGATGCCTTGATCGAGCGGTGCCAGGGTTGCCCAGGCAATGAAGCCGCCAAAGCCGACCAGGGTCAGCAGCCAGCCCAGTCGCACGTAAAAACGCGCGCCGCGGCCTTTATCTACCTGACTCATACGCCACCTCCGGTTGCCAGCGCGGCATTGGCGGGTTGACGTTGGGCCTGTTCCTGGGCGCGGCTCAGGGCCTGCATCACGTCATGCGCCGGCCCAAAGGCCTGCATCCGGCCCTCGCTGAGCACCAGCAGCTTGTCGGCCTGGGCAAGGGCTGCCGAGCGGTGGGTGACCAGTACCACGGTGCGGCCCTGGGCTTTCATCTGCGCAATGGCGGTGGCCAGCGCCGCCTCGCCACTGGTGTCGAGGTTGGAATTGGGTTCGTCGAGCACGATCAGGCTCGGCCCGCCGTAGAGGGCTCGGGCCAGGGCGATGCGCTGTTTCTGCCCGCCGGACAGGTCGCCGCCGTCTTCGCCCAGACGCGTGTCATAGCCTTGCGGCAGGCGCAGGATCAGCTCATGCACGCCGGCCTGGCGCGCGGCCTCGACCACCTTGTGGCCATCCAGATCGGCAAACCGGGCAATGTTCTCGGCAATGCTGCCGCGCAGCAGTTCGATGTTCTGTGGCAGGTAACCGATATGCGGGCCCAGGGCCTCGCGATCCCAGCGGTGCAGGTCGGCGCCGTCCAGGCGCACGGTACCGCCCAGGGTCGGCCAGACGCCAACCAGCACCTTGGCCAGGGTCGACTTGCCCGAGCCGGAGGTTCCCAAAACGCCGAGCACTTCCCCGGCGCCAAGGTTGAAACTGATCTGCTGCAAGGTGGCCACACGCTTGCCGGGCGGCCCGGCGCTGACCTGCTCGAAACCCAGGCGCCCGCTTGGCGCCGGCAAGGCCATCGGTGCTGGCGGTTCAGGAAACTCGCGCAACAGACCATCGAGACGCTGATAGGCCATGTGCGCCCCGCTCCACTGCTTCCACACCGCAATCAGCTGATCGATCGGGCTAAGTACCCGCCCCATGAGGATGGAGCCGGCGATCATCATGCCCGGGGTCATCTGCCCCTCGATCACCAGCAAGGCGCCCAGCCCCAGCACCAGCGATTGCAGGCACAGGCGCAGCGACTTGCTGACCGCGGTGATCACTGCCGACGTATCGCTGGCCTGGTTCTGCAAGGTCAGAAAGCGCGAATGCAAGGCGAACCAGCGCTGGCGCAAGGCACCGAGCATGCCCATGGCCTGGATGCTCTCGGCGTTGTGCAACTGGCTGCTGGCCAGGTGCGTGGACTGCTGCTGGAAACCGCTGGCTTCGACCAGCGGCTTGTGGGTCAGGCGTTCGTTGAGCACCGCCAGGGCAATCAACAGCAACGCCCCGGCACAGGCCAAGACGCCCAGCCAGACGTTGAACAGAAAAATCACCGCCAGATAAATCGGAAACCAGGGCGCGTCAAAGAAGGCGAACAACGCCGGGCCGGTGACAAATTGCCTCACCTGGGTCAGGTCGTTAAGTGCTTGCCCTGCCTGGCCATCGCCCTGACGCAAGTTGCGCTCGAAGGCGGCCCGGTACACGTTCAGGTTGAAGCCCTGTTCCAGCTGGTTGCCGACACGGATAACAATGAAACTGCGGATTGCTTCCAGCGCACCAATAAACACAAAGAAACCGACCACCATCAAGGTCAGCATCCACAGGGTTGTTTCGTTTTGCGAAGAAAGTACCCGATCATACACTTGCAGCATATAAATCGAGGGCACCAGCATGAGGAGATTAATCAACGCGGTAAAACAACCCACACTCAGAAGCGTGGACTTGTGATCTGCCAGTGCTGCCCACAAGGGCGCACCGGCCTTATTAGTCGGCCTGTTCATTGTCCGCCTTTCTATCCCTGAAAAATCGGCAATTGCCTACAAGGTTTTATTATTTATTCTTACGTTCCAATAACAGTGTCTTTCCGCTCGCTGAAGTCCATTTGAAGATACCGGGCTTATAACGGTTGAAGTGCACCAATGCAGTGCCGCTGCCGCCCATCAAGGCCAGGGTATCGGGAGTCGGCAGCCAGCCGCTGGGACGTTGGCGCTTGCCGATCAGTTTCTGTGCGCATTTCAGGTCGCCACGCAAGGTTTGCGATGCGTCCAATTGCAACTCACAGCCCGCGGCCCGATTGTCTTCGGGGTAAAGCGTCCATTCACCGGCCAGTTGCGCGGGAGTGGGGAGTATCAGGCTGCTTGCCATACCGACCTCGGTCATCAACATCAGGGGAATCGCGCCGAGCGCGATCATTCGCTTGAAAGCCATCATCTGCCCGCCTCAGAAAAAGCGGCGCATGAGCGCCGCCCTTTCAGGTTGCTATCAGACCACGATATCCGTGGCGACTGCCTGACCTACAGTAGTCACCAGGAAATCAGACAGGCTGTTGCCGGTGAAGTCGATCGACAGGCTACCGAGGTTGCTTGCCTGATCGAAGCTCAGTACCGCCTCGCCGGCATGCCCGGTAAAGGCATCAACGAACTGCAGCGGCAGCTTGTTGACAGCAAAGGCCGAGATGGCCGACAGATCGATCTTGTCCTGACCGCTGACAAAATCCATGATCCGGTCGGGATTGCTCGGGGTCGAATCGCTGCTGGCAGCGAAGACGAAGGTGTCGGAACCGGCACCACCCCAGAGTTTGTCGCCACCACCGGCGCCGTAGATGATGTCGTTGCCGGCACCGCCCTTGAGCTCGTTGGCCACGGCGTTGCCGATCAGCAGGTCATTGCCCGAACCGCCGATGGCGTTCTCGACAATCGCGCCCTTGGCAATGGAAATGTTGCCGACCATGCCGCCAACGTCGGAGAACGACGCGTCATTGAGGTTGATCTTCTGGTTTTGGGTAAAACCGGAGAAGTCCAGGGTATCGTTGCCGCCACCGTCCCACACCGAGAAGACGATTTTCGACGAGGCCGAGGTGGCCGAGTAGAAATCGCGGTCGGCGGTGGAGTTGAAGCCGTATACGGTATCGCCGGAGCGGGTCGCGTAGTTGGCACCGTAGAGTTTCTGGATCGCCGCGATGTCATCCATCAGTGGCGCCGAGGAGTACACCTGCACGCCGCCCTTGGTGAAGTTCTGGCTGGTGTTGCTCTCGCCCCAGTAGCTCATGACGCTGTAGCCACGGGTATCCTGGCCGTAGGTTGCATCGGCGTAGGTTGGGTAGCCTTCCCCGGCGTTGTAGTCGCCCGGGTGGGACAGACCGAGCACGTGGCCGATCTCGTGGGTCAGGGTCTGGCGGCCGTAGTTGCCGTTCTCCGGGTTGACGTTGGCCTGGTACTGGTTGTTGATCAGGTACCAGGATTCACCCTTGTGCGAACCCGGGCGGTCGAACGGCAGATAGGCAAATGCCGCGCCACCGGTGCTGCCGTCGCTGTAGTTGCCGAAGGTCATGTGACCGTCGCCGCCTGACGCACCTTCCTTGAAGGTCACCTTGGCCACGTCTGCCCAGGACTGCATGGACAGTTTGGCCTGAGCCTTCTGCTGGCCGGAAAAGGCGCTGAACGAGCCCAGTTCCTGACTGTCGAAGCCAACAGGTGCCTTGGTCAGGAAGGTATAGGTCAGGTTGATGGTGCCGTCCTTGTTCAGGTCCTTCCAGGCGGCGCCATCGCGCAGCAACTGGGTAGCGGCCTGGTCGACCGAGAACGAAGGTTTGCCATTGACTGTCGCACTGCCGCCGCGATCATATTGATGGCCGAAACTATTGATCAGGCTGTAAGCGGAACTTGCACCGTGCGGTTGCAATACAGAGCCAGCTGAAACAATAGCGCTTTCTTTGACTTTCGACATACAGACACTTCCTTGTTTACAAAAAAGCAGTTGTTGTCCGACAGGACGCTCCCGCGGCGAGATCGTCCCATCACTCGCCTGAATGAGGCGGGGAAAAACTGACACACCAGGAATTGAACTGTCCAGCTTTTTTTGACGCCAATTTTCAATAACACTACTTGTTTATTGTCCTACAATTCAGAAGCCTTGATTTAGCGCCCTCCGCAACAATTTGCGCAAACGGTGATATATCGAGCCCAACTAAAATCGCGCCCATAGACGAAAGTCGACCGAGCAGCTTTAGTTGAGAAACCGAACTTTAATTATAAGAATGCGACATGCCGTTATCCTTCAGCGGATCTACGTCTTTACTTTTTTGCGACAACTCGGCGGTGACCCTCCGTCGCCTGGCCATTGACTTGTGCCGAACCCTGGCGCTGAGTAGGGATTGGTCAATAGCCCTTTCAACCTGGACGCCACTATGACAAGACTCACGGTTCAATCCGGCGATTTCTTGCAAGGTGAAGGCGAGTACCGCAACGGATCGCTCACACTCAAGACCGCCCGCAGCCCTTCACCCGGCGAGAAGATCGCCCTTACCCGCATTTCCGATCTGATCGTTGCCAATCAGGAATCCAGTCGCAGCCTCAGCAGTGCGCTTGGCTGGGGCATGGCCGGCGCCCTGGTGGCGGGTCCGGTCGGACTGATCGCCGGCCTCTGGCTAGGTGGCAAGGAAGAAGAGGTGACCTTCCTGGCCACGTTCAAAGATGGTCGCAAGCTGATGGCCATCACCGACAAGAAGACCTGGTCGAAAATCGACGGCAACTGGCGGCGACACGCCCAGACGGCGGCGAACGGGTGAATCCGCGCCGCCCTCGCTCGTACAGAGCAGTAGAAGCCGATTGAAAACAGGGGCACCGCCAGCCGGTCGCCCCTGCTAAGATTGCGCCCCCGCCTGCCCGGCGCAATACCGGGCGGGTTACCAGTGCCCGGGCTAGTCCCCCTCTACCCATCGGGCAAAAAGCCCTATCGGACAGCAGCCGATCAATAACGGCGCGTCCGCGTTCGCCTTCAAGGAGCTCCTGCATGACCTTGCCCCGCCCTCGCCTGTCCCTGCACCTGCTCGGCCTGAGCCTGGCAATGCCGGCCTCGCACAGCCTGGCCCAGGACAGCATCACCCTGGCGCCGGTGCAGGTATCGGAGGCCTACAGCGAGGGCTATCAGGCCCGGGAAGCCGCGGTCGGCGGCTGGCAGCCAGCGCCGCTCCTGGATACTCCGGCATCGATTGCAGTGTTCAGCGAGCAATTGCTGGCTGATCGTCAGGTGCGCAAGCTCAGCGAAGTACTGCAAAGCGATGCCTCGGTGGGCGAAAGCTACGCACCGATCGGCTACTACGAGAACTTCAATGTACGCGGCTTTGAACTCAATGCCGCCAGCAGCTACAAGATCAACGGCCAGACCATCGCCGGTGAGCAGAACGTGGCACTGGAGAACAAGCAGCAGGTCGAGTTGCTCAAGGGCCTCTCGGGCTTGCAGAGCGGCGTGTCGGAACCGGGCGGGCTGATCAACTACGTGACCAAGCGCCCGGAGGATGTGCGCACGGTCACGGTGTCGAGCAACGAGCAGGGTGAACGCTACATTGCGACCGACCTGGGCGGCTGGTTCGGCAGCGAACGCCAGTTCGGCCTGCGCGCCAACCTGGCCCACGAAGACATCCGCTCCTACGTCGATCACGCTGACGGCAAGCGCGACTTCGCGTCCCTGGCCTTCGACTGGCAAATCAACCCCGATGCGGTGCTGCAACTGGATGCCGAGTACCAGCAGCGTGAACAGCGTTCGGTGCCGGGCTATCAGTTGCTGGGTGGCAACAGCCTGCCCCACGGCATCGACCCGCATGACCGCCTGGCCTACCAGCACTGGGCCAACCCGGTAACGATCGACTCGCTGAACCTTGGCGGGCGCTTCGAGTATCGCTTCAGCGACAACTGGACGGGCAGCGTCAGTGCTTCGCGCAGCAAGGTGGTGATCGATGACTACAGTTCGTTTGCCTGGGGCTCCAGCGAAGGCGCCTACTTCAGCGAGGCAGGCGACTATGACATCTACGACTACCGCAGCCCTGACGATACCCGCCGCACAGATGAGGCACAGGGGGCGCTCAATGGCCGCTTCGATACCCTGGGCATGGGGCATGAGCTGACCATCGGCGCCAGCGCCCAGCGCCGTACGCTCGACCAGCGCCCTTACTTCAACGAGTGGATCGGCAGCGGCAACATCTATCAACAAACGCCGGCGCTGGAGCCGTCCGAGAAGACCCCGGGCCACAGCACCCGCAGGCTCGACAGCCGCCAGTACGGGATATTCGCCAGCGACCGGATCAGCTTCAACGAACAATGGCAGACCGTGCTGGGCGCGCGCCTGGTGCGTCTGGATGAGAAGACCTTTGCCGAAGATGGCAGCCCAGGCCGCCATACCCGCGACTATCAACTGCTGCCCAATGCCGCGCTGATCTACAAGCCGCGCCCGGATATCTCCCTGTACACCAGCTATAGCAAGGGCCTGTCATCCGGTGGCACGGCGCCGTGGTTCGCCACAAACACTGCCGAGATTCTTGCGCCGACCCTGTCCCACCAACTGGAAGTCGGCATCAAGCGCGACTGGCAACGCCTGAGCCTGAGCGCAGCTTTGTTCCAGCTGCGTCAGGCCTACCAGTATTCGCAACCTGACGGCGCAGGCAATTTCACTTATGTACAGCAAGGCCAGCAAAAGAACATCGGCCTGGAACTGGGCGCCAGCGGTTGGCTCACCTCCAACCTGCAGATCAATGCCAGCGCTGCGGCAATCCGTGCACGGGTCAAGAACAGCGGCACGGCTGACCACGAAGACCATCAAGCGCTGAACGTGCCGAATTTTCGCGCCGCCATTCAGGCCGACTACAGCCTGCCGATCCCGGGCCTGGCCCTGCTCGGAGGCGCCCGCTACAGCGCCAGCAAATACGCCAACCAGGCCGGTACGGTGGAGGTCGGCAGCTATGCGGTTGTCGATCTGGGGAGCCGCTACAGCACCAAGGTTGGCGGCTATGACACGGTGCTGCGGCTGATGGTGGATAACGTCTTCGACAAGCGCTACTGGCGCGATGCCGGCGAGTATCTGGGGGATGGTTATCTGTTTCAGGGGGCGCCACGGACAGCGCGGGTTTCGGCTTCTGTGAGTTTCTGAGGCCCTCATCGCGGGTCTGTGGGAGCTGGAGTTGCCAGCGATCGAGCGCGAAGCGGTCGTAATCCAGGCAGCGCATGATGTGCTGGCTGCACTGGCCCCATCGCTGGCAAGCCAGCTCCCACAATGAATCTGCGTACGCCGCCGGACCTGTGGGAGCTGCGCGAAGCGGTCGTAGTCCAGGCAGCACCTGATGTGCAGACTGCACTGACCTCATCGCTGGCAAGCCAGCTCCCACCAAGCACCGCCGTCAGAATGGTTCGCTACCCTCGCGAATTTCCACTTCCAGCACCTCACCCAACGCAACCAGCTGCGCCGCCACGTCCCTGGTGGTGATGAAGCCACTGTAGCAGTCACTGTCGGTGGACCAGTTCCACAGCACCAGGCCCTGCTTGTGCAGTTCGTCGTGGGCCGTGACCATCAGCTCGGGCACCGTGGTGTCGTCGAGGAAGTCTTCATCCTCCGCATCTTCAACACCGAAGGTAACCTCGGCATCACGCGCCTCGGCCAACTGCCGCACGCTCTGCACAAACGACTCGGTGTCCTTCCAGTCGACGAAATACACCGATTCCCAGTCAGCCACATCCTTGACGATCCACATCAACTGCTGCGGGTCGTCCTCGAACTCTTCGACCTCATCTTCATCCAGCTCGATTTCGCGCAGCGCCTGAATGTGCTGGCGGGTCATCTCGGCCGATGGGCTGATCAGGGCCAACAACTGCTCGGCGGCGAGAATCTGCTGCTTGCTGAATACTTCTTTGAGCATCTGAAACATCCTTTTTCATGGGCAAAACAAAAAGCCCCCGGCCTTGTTCAGGTCGGGGGCTTTTCTAGATGTGGCGGTGAAGAAGGGATTCGAACCCTTGATACAGTTTCCTGTATACACACTTTCCAGGCGTGCTCCTTCAGCCACTCGGACACTTCACCGGTTCTCGCCAAGCAGTTCAGCCTGTCGAGGCGCGCTAATGTAGTCGAAAGAGGTTCTGATGGCAAAGGTTTTTTTCAGAATATTCATGCGCTTAAGCCATTTAATCAAAAAACCCCGGCACAGAGGGCAAAGCCGCCATTCTCTGGCGTGCTTTGGCAGCCCGGATTAACGCACTCCCGTCAGGACGAGCAAGCGGACCTGCAAGCTGACCGGTCAGTCAGTCACAGCGCTTTACCTCGGGCACTTGCCTGAGTAACGTCTGCCCCACTCCCCCTTAAGGAACCCTGTCATGAGTGAGCTGATTACCTACCACCTCGAAGACGGCATTGCGACCCTGACCCTGAACAACGGCAAGGTCAACGCTATCTCGCCCGACGTCATCAAGGCCTTCAATGCCGCCCTCGACCAGGCCGCGCAGGACCGCGCGGTGGTAATCATCACCGGCCAGCCGGGCATTCTCTCCGGCGGCTACGACCTGAAGGTCATGACCGCAGGCCCGAAAGAAGCCGTCAGCCTGGTCACCGCAGGCTCCACCCTGGCCCGACGCATGCTCTCGCACCCGTTCCCGGTCATCGTTGCCTGCCCGGGCCACGCGGTGGCCAAAGGCGCATTCCTGCTGCTCTCGGCCGACTACCGCATCGGCGTCGAAGGCCCGTTCAGCATTGGCCTCAATGAAGTGCAGATCGGCATGACCATGCACCACGCCGGCATCGAACTGGCCCGCGATCGCCTGCGCCGCTCGGCGTTCCACCGTTCGGTGATCAATGCCGAGATGTTCGACCCGGCCAGCGCCGTCGACGCCGGTTTCCTCGACAAGGTAGTGCCGGTCGAACAGCTGCAGGAAGCTGCGCTGACAGCGGCCCGCCAGTTGAAGAAGATCAACATGAACGCCCACAAGCACACCAAGCTCAAAGTGCGCAAAGCGCTGCTCGACATCCTCGACGACGCCATCATCCGCGACCAGGAACACCTGGGCTGACCCCCTACCAAGGCCTGATTGCAACTATTTGTGTAATCAGGCCTACCCCACCCCAATGAGCGTTTGCCGATAGAAGTGCACACCCGTACACTGCGCCGCGTTTGCCTGGTGTGAGTCGTACGATGCTTTTTATTATCCGCATGTTCCTGTTGGGGCTGCATTTTCTCCTGGCCGGTGTTCTCGGTGTGCTGGTTGGCTTGTGCCGACCGTTCAACCCGGACAACAGCCGAATCTGTGCACGCCTTTATGGGCTGCCCGCCACCTGGCTGATGCGCCTCGAGATCAAGGCCGAGGTCGGCCCGCTGTTCGATCAGCCGCCGGGCTGCGTGATCATCGCCAACCACCAGTCCAACTACGACCTGTTCGTGCTGGGTCATGTGGTGCCGCGGCGCACCGTGTGCATCGGCAAAAAGAGCCTGAAATGGGTCCCCCTGTTCGGCCAGTTGTTCTGGCTGGGCGGCAACGTGCTGGTCGACCGCGGCAACGCCTACCAGGCGCGCCGGGCAATGCAGACCACCACCCGCACCCTGAGCGAAGACGACACCTCGATCTGGGTGTTCCCCGAAGGCACGCGCAATGCCGGCGAGCACCTGATCACCTTCAAGAAGGGGGCCTTCCACATGGCCGTCGAGGCGGGTGTGCCGATCGTGCCGGTGTGCGTCAGCCGCTATGCCAGCCGCCTGAAGCTCAACGGCTGGCGTCGCAGCAAGGTGATCATCCGTTCGCTGGCGCCGATCGCCACCAGCGGCCTGACCCAGCAGGATGTGCCGGCCCTGGCCGAGCAGTGCCGCCTGCAGATGCAACACTGCATCGATCGCATGGAAGGTGAACTGGCCCAGGCGTGAACGGTTGCCGAATCGTGCCGGTCAGACCAAGCTACTGGCACGGTTAACAGAAGAAGTGGACAACCATGGGTCGAGTCGTTGCGGCGGCGGTGTACAGCGCCGGCAGAAAAGTCACCAATATCAGCCTTGATGAAGGCAGCCAATGGGCAAGCAAACCCGGTCATTTCGTCTGGATCGGCCTGGAAGAGCCCAACGCCCAGGAGCTGGCCAACCTGCAGCGCCAGTTCAACCTGCATGAACTGGCCATCGAGGACGCGCTGGAAAAGCACAGCCGGCCCAAGCTCGAGACCTTCGGCGACGCCCTGTTCATCGTCACCTACTCGCCGGTGCGCCACGAAGGCAAACTGGAGTTCATCGAAACCCATATCTTCGCCGGCAATGGCTACATCATCACCGCGCGTAACGGCCACTCGAAATCCTATGCCCTGGTGCGCCAGCGCTGCGAAGCGCGGCCGCTGCTGCTCGAACACGGTGAGGACTTCGTGCTCTACGCCCTGCTCGACTTCGTCACCGAGAACTACCAACCGGTCAGCGAAGCCATTCATGGCGAGATCGAGGAGCTGGAGCAAAGCGTGCTCAGCGGTTCGCTCAAGGAAGAGGACATCCAGCGCATCCACAGCCTGCGCCGCGACATCCTGCGCCTGCGCCGCTACGTGGCACCGATGGTCGAGGTCAGCGAAGAGCTGCAGCGCCTGACCTTCCCCTTCATCGACAAGAACATGCGCCCGTATTTTCGCGATGTGCAGATCCACGTCACCCGACAGATGGAAGACCTGGCCGGGATTCGCGATATCGCCAGCCAGACCATCGAGATCGGCATGTTGCTGGAGTCGTCACGCCAGAGCATCGTGCAGCGCAAGTTCGCCGCCTGGGCGGCGATCCTGGCATTTCCCACGGCGGTGGCGGGGATCTACGGGATGAACTTCCAGAACATGCCGGAACTGACCTGGCATTACGGCTACTTTGCCGTGCTGGGCGGGATCGCCGTGGGCTGCACGGCGCTGTATGCCAGCTTCAAGCGCTCCGGCTGGCTGTAACGGCAGGCCTCAGGCCGAGCTGCCCTGAGGTTTGTGCGCCACAAAGCGCATCATCCATTCGGCCACCGTGCTGCCCTGGTGCTCGTGCGCCAGGCTGTCGATGCCCTTGCGGTACACCTCCTGGCCAAGGTTGTGCTGGCGCAGCTCGAGCAGCGCCCGCGAATAGTCGTGAATGAATTCCGGGTGGCCCTGGAAGCACAGCACCTGGTCACCGATGTGATAGGCCGCGTTGGGACAGAAATCGCTGGAGGCAATCACCGTGGCGTTTTCCGGCAAGCGGGTGACCTGGTCCTGATGGCTGATCAGCAGGGTCAGTTCTTCAACCTGTGGGCTCATCCACGGTGCCTTGGCGTTCATCACATAACGGTGGGTACCCACCCCCCAGCCCTGGTGCGCGCGCTCGCTCTTGCCGCCCAGCAGCAGCGCCAGCAACTGATGACCAAAACAAACGCCGAGTAATTTGTCGCCACGCTGGTAGCGCTCCAACAGGAACGTCTTGAGCTTCTGAATCCACGGATCATCACCGAACGAGTCGGCCTTGCTGCCAGTGACCAGGTAGGCATCGAACACCTGGTCATCATCGGGGTACTCGTCGTTCAACACGTTGTAGACGCGAAACTCGGCGGCGATTGGCTGGCGGCTGAACAGCTGCTCGAACATCCGTCCGTAGCCCTGATACTGCTCGACCAGCTCCGGTCGCAGGACGTCGGTTTCCAGGATGCAGATGCGTAGCGACATATAAATAGTCCTGAACGACAAAGGCGGGATTGCCCCGTAAAGCCTGCCCCGAATAAGGCGCGCAGGCAAGTATGATGCTCGGACGAACGGTCATCAGTTGTGGATCCACTTGCTGATGTGCTGCAAGCGTCTAGCAAGGGGAATGCTGCAGGATGGCCAAAGGCCTCATAGCCAAAACAACTTGTAACTGAATAAGTACAGATTAAAGCGTTCTAAAACACGGGTGACGTTGACCCTAAGGTTAGCTGTATACCCATTAGCAACGGTTCGCGTCTTAATGCTTCGCTGCGTCAAATCATGTTCGCCAGATCAATGACAAGGAAGCCTCTGGGCACTCAGGAATAACAACAAAAAGGCGGTCAGCCATGTTCAAACAACACAAAGTACGTCAAGCCGGGCTCATTCTTTTCGCCACCACGCTGCTGTTGATCCTGCCGAACCTTTCACGCCTGTTCGGCTGAGCGACATGCCCTCCTCCCCTGGTTTGTGCCTGGCACAAGCCGGTTGTGTGCAGGTAATCTGCCGACCTTGATGGTTGGAGACTGCCCATGCGCCATTGCCTTACCTTGCTGCTTGCCCTGCTCTGCCTGCCCCTGCAGGCGGCGCAACTGACCCTGGACCTGGGCACTGGCAGCCGTCAATGGCAGAGCGCCGAGTTACTCAGACATCCGCTGGCGCAGGACATTCAGATCGACAACGATGTTTCCTACAAAAGGACCATGCATTACCGCGCAGTGCCGCTGGCTGCCTTGCTGCAGGGTGTCCAGGCTGAGGATCACCTGCAAGCGGTAGCGCTGGATGGCTTCGCCGCCGAGATGCCGGCCGCGCCTTTGCTCCAGGACGGTCCCGCCCGGGCCTGGCTGGCCATTGAAGACCCCGCACAGCCCTGGCCACCACTGGCCAAGGGCAAACCCGGCGCCGGGCCCTTCTATCTGGTCTGGAGTAACCCGCAAGCCGGGCGCATCAGCCCCGAGCAGTGGCCTTTCCAGGTTGCCAGCATTCGCCGCCTGGCCGCAGTAGCCGAGCGCTTCCCGGCCATGCGCCCGGCGCCCGGCCTGGCGGCCAATGACCCGATCAGTCAAGGCTTTGCCGTGTTCCAGAAGAACTGCCTGGCCTGCCATCGCCTCAACGGCGCCGGTGACGCCCAGTTCGGACCGGACCTGAACCTGCCGCACAACCCGACCGAGTACTTCCAGGCCGATTTTCTCCAGCGCTATATCCGTGACCCGCAAAGCCTGCGCCAGTGGCCCCAGGCGAAGATGCCCGGGTTTACCGAAGCGGTCATCAGCGACGGCGAGCTGGACGCGCTGCTTGCGTACCTGAGCCACATGGCCACGCGCAAACCCTGAGGCTCACTGCTGCTGGGCGTTGAGGGTCGGGGTCACCAGCACCTTGGCGTGCATTTGCTCGAAACCGCCGCCCCGGCGCATGCCGCGCACCGGACAGGCATCCAGGTAGTCCAGGCCCACCGCCAGCTTCAGGTGCCGTTCGGGCCGGGCCAGTTGGTTGGTGACATCAAAGCTGTACCAGGCATCCTCCAGCCAGGCTTCGGCCCAGGCGTGGCTGGCCATTTGCTGGCTGTTGCTGTCGAACAGGTAGCCGGACACGTAACGCGCCGGTACACCCAGGCTGCGCACGCACGCCAGAAAGGCATGGGTGTGATCCTGGCAGACCCCTGCCCCGCCGGCGAAAGCCTGTGCTGCACTGGTGTCTACAGCGGTACTGCCGGGCCGGTAGGCCATGCGCTGATTCAAGGCATTCATCAATTCGATCAACGCCGAGCGGTCACGCCGCTTGCGGCATTGCTGGCTGGCGAAGGCGCGCAGCGCTTCGTCGGCCTCGGTCAGACGGGTGAAGCGCAGGAACGGCAGCGGCGATTGCAGTTCGTGTTCAGCCTCACGGCGTTCATCGATGTCCACCAGCCCGCGAGCGCCGATGACCAGGTCCGAATGCGGCTCCTCCAGGCTCAGCACATGCAGGATGTTGCCGAACGGGTCCAGTTGCGCCCGCACCGGCCGCGGCAGGTCCAGCTGCCAACTGAGCACCTGCTGGCGCTCGCTGTCGTGGGGAGTCAGGCGCAGGTACTGGATGCTGGCGCGAACCTGGTCTTCGTAGTGGTAGGCGGTTTCGTGGCTAATGGTCAGTCTCATACGGCCTCCAGGTAGGCACTGTGAATGGCATTACCCAACTCACGCACCAGCGGAATGTAATGGGTCAACCAGGGGTGCAGGCCCTCGGCGAGGATTTCATCAATCGAGGTGTAGCGCAGGCGTGCGTCCACCTCGGCGGCCAGGCGCTGGGCCGGGCGGCCGTTGCCACCGGGCAGGCTGGCGAGGATCAGGTCGATTTCCTCGGTGCAGGCACGCAGCGAGCGCGGCACGTCGGCGCGCAACAGCAGCAGCTCGGCAACATGGCGGGCGGCCGGTGCATCACGGTAGATCTCGGTGTAGGCCTCGAACGACGACAGCGCACGCAGCAAGGCGCTCCATTGGTAGTAACCCCGCGCCGAACTGTCGCTGACCGCCTCGGCCTCGTCGCCGAGCATTTCGTAGCGGGCATCGAGCAGGCGCAGGGTGTTGTCGGCGCGCTCGATGAAGGTGCCCAGGCGAATGAAGCGAAAGGCGTCGTTGCGCATGATGGTGCCGTAGGTGGCCCCCCGGAACAGGTGCGAGCGTTCCTTGATCCACTCGCAGAAACGGCTCATGCCATAGCGGCCCAGGCCCTGCTCGGCAATACCGCGAATCTCGAGCCAGGTGGCGTTGATGTTTTCCCACATGTCGGCGGTAATCCGCCCACGTACTGCATGGGCACTGGCCCGCGCGGCGCCGAGGCAACTGTAGATGCTCGCCGGGTTTTCCGGGTCCAGGGCAAAGAAGTGCAGCAGGCGCTCGGCATGCAACTGGCCGTGGCGCTCCAGGTAATCGTCGAGGGTGCCGGTGATCAGCAGCGGCATGGCCATTTCATCCAGGCCGTCGCCGCGGCCGTCCTGCGGCATCAGCGACAGCGAATAGCTGACATCGAGCATCCGTGCGAGGTTTTCCGCCCGCTCCAGGTAACGCGACATCCAGTACAAATCGGAGGCAGTTCTACTCAACATGACTTAATCCTCAACCACCCAGGTGTCCTTGGTACCGCCGCCCTGGGACGAGTTGACCACCAGCGAACCTTCACGCAGGGCGACCCGGGTCAGGCCGCCAGGCACCACCCGGGTCTCGCGCCCGGACAGCACGAAAGGCCGCAGGTCGATATGCCGCGGGGCAATGCCGTTCTCGACAAAGGTCGGGCAGGTCGACAGCGACAGCGTTGGCTGGGCGATGTAGGCCGCCGGCCGGGCCTTGATCCGTGCGGCAAACGCCTCGATCTCGGCACGGGTGGCCGCCGGACCGACCAGCATGCCGTAGCCGCCGGAACCCTGGGTTTCCTTGACCACCAGTTCCGGCAGGTGCGCCAGCACGTGGGAAAGTTCTTCAGGCTTGCGGCACTGCCAGGTCGGCACGTTCTTCAGGATCGGCTCCTCGTCGAGATAAAAGCGGATCATGTCGGTGACATAGGGGTAGATCGACTTGTCGTCGGCCACGCCAGTGCCAATGGCATTGGCCAGCACCACGTTGCCACAGCGATAGGCCGCCAGCAGCCCGGGCACACCAAGCATCGAATCGGGGTTGAACGCCAGCGGGTCGAGGAAGGCATCGTCCAGGCGCCGGTAGATCACATCCACCGCCTTGGGACCATCGGTGGTGCGCATGAACACCCGCTCATCCCGCACGAACAGGTCGGCGCCCTCGACCAGCTCGACGCCCATCTCGCGGGCGAGGAAGGCGTGCTCGAAGAACGCGCTATTGAAACGCCCGGGCGTCAGCACCACCACGCTGGGGTTATCCAGCGGGCTGGAACTCTTGAGGGTATCGAGCAACAGGTTGGGGTAATGATCGATGGGGGCGATGCGCTGGGCGGCAAACAGCTCGGGGAACAAGCGCATCATCATCTTGCGGTCTTCGAGCATGTAGCTGACGCCGCTGGGGGTACGCAGGTTGTCTTCGAGCACGTAATAGCTGCCATCGCTGTCACGCACCAGGTCGACCCCGGAAATATGCGAATAGATGTTGCGGTGCAGGTCCAGGCCCTGCATCGCCAGCTGGTACTGGTCGTTGGCCAGGACCTGCTCGGCCGGGATGATCCCGGCGCGGATGATGCGCTGGTCGTGGTACAGGTCGGCGAGAAACAGGTTCAGCGCCTTCACCCGCTGAATGCAGCCACGCTCCACCACCCGCCATTCACTGGCCGGGATGCTGCGTGGGATGGTATCGAAAGGAATCAGGCGCTCGGTGCCCTGCTCGTCGCCATAGAGGGTGAAGGTAATGCCGGCGCGGTGGAACAGCAGGTCGGCTTCACGTCGACGCTGGGCCAGCAGTTCCGGCGGGGTTTCGGCCAGCCAGCGGGCGAACTCCCGGTAGTGCGGACGGACCTGGCCGTCAGCGGCGTACATTTCGTCATAAAAGGTGCGGATCATGCCGAACTCCTTGTCACCCGTGCACCCGAGCCATCGCAAGCCCCGTGCCAGCGGCATAATTCCTTGTTATTCAATAAGTTGCGTTTTAAGCGAAGAACGGCCGCACCAGATCTGTGCAACCGCCCCGGTTGCTTTGACGGCAGCGCTTCATTGCGAAGCGCCGAGCGGCCCACGGCAGACGGCCAGAGCCGCCCTGTGGGACCGTTTGATCAGGCCAGCTGACGCTCCTGCTTGACGCCCCAGCCTTCTATTTCTCCACCCAGCGGGGCAATCACCGCCTCGAAATCCTGTTCGAATTCGCCGATACCGCCATAGGTTGCAAACATCACCTTGCTCAGTTCCAGATGCCAGGCGCCATCATCGCGCTCATGCACTTGGGCACTGAGTGATTCGCCGCGAAACTTTCCTGCCGCTCGCCGCGCCCGTGCCTCGTCCGGAAATACCGCATAAAACTCGATGGGATGAATCTGCGCGAAGTTGAACCCCCCTTCTTTCATCCGACGCAAGACCGTGCTGCTGATGTCCTCGTATTGGCTGCTCATGAATCGTCCTCCTCATTACCGATGGATAGACTTTCAGTGCAAAACGCACCTGCCCGCCACACAAGACGTGCGGGGGCAATTCGAGCTGTTGCGTGACGTGGATCGGCAAGCCCGGACAATCAGAAGAAACTGCCCGACCTTGTCTGCAGCGTAGCGCCTGATTGCCCGGCGTGCCAGCCAGCCAGCGGGTTCAGGGGGCTTCAGTGATGGCGGTGATCTCTACCCCGTTCTGCTCTTTCAGCCATTTGGCCGTCGGCGAGGGTGTGCGGCCCTCGAAATCAGTGAGGTCCAGTTCGTCCATGACCGGAAACAGATGGGTACGAATCAGCCGCGCAGCCTCTTCGATGCTCGGCTCAAGCTCTGCGGTGAGAGGCAGCGAGGTACGCTCGCCCTTCTGATCAACAAAAGTAATGACCCAGTCTTTCATTGGACTCTCCTCTGTACCGATGTTCAGGGTGAATCTGGCCTACCTTCCGTTGACCTCGCCGCGGGGTGGTTGTTCAGTCGACTTGCGGCTCAAAGCGATGGCCGCCCGGCAGCGCACGTATGCTTTGCAGCGTGCGCAGGAATTGGTCCCTGGAGGGCTCGAACTGCAGCGGCGGCTCGGAGTGTTCATCGGTCACTCCCAGTACCACGGTGGGCTGGTAGCCGGAGCTCACGGCGCCAGCGACCATCCTGAACGTTTCAGTGGCCGCCGGCTTGAGACTGTCAGGCTCATAGACGCGAAAGCGTGCGCCGCCGAACCTGCCCTTGGCGGCACCGATCCGCACGCTTGAGGGCCCGAACTTATCGACACTGATATGCATCGGAAACGGGTTGACAATCAGTCGATCCAGCAGCATCGGCACCATCTCGACGGCCTTGTCGCTGTCACTGCTCATGCTCAGGCGGTGCAGCAGTTTCGGGTTGTCTGCAGGGTTGAGGCCCAGGGTGATGGCATGGCGCGGTGTGCCATCGTCGGCAATGAAGCCGAAGGGCACACAGAAGCCGTTGTCCTGGGGAATTTCGTATTGCTTGCGGGTGCGGAACGCGGCCAGCACAGCGCGCGCCCTGGGCTCCAGCCGGGCCAGCGCAGCGGTGTCTGTAGCCGTATTGGCGCCACTGTAGAATTTGAATCGGTAGATGCGTTGATCGCGCCACAGGTAGGCAGTCAGATTACCTTCATACCAGTTTGCAGAGGCGTCCGGCACACCCAGCTCGATAAAGCGCTCATGCTCGTACTCTACATCGGTCGGCCATTGTGCCTGCTCCGCGAAGAAGGCATCGCGCTCGACCTGCAGCTTCGCCACCGGCCGCCCCTCGGCAGTAAATTGCTTGATCATGTCGTCAAGCACCACCAGCTGCGAAGTCACATAGCCTATGCGCTGGAGCTTTTCACGCAAGTCGTAGTACTGATCACTCAGGGCCCTGTAGCGCGCTTCATCGTCACGGCTCGCAGAGATGGCAGCATCCAGCGCCTCCATCTGCGCCTTCACCACCCGCTCCTGCGCCGGGCCACGGGTGAGGCTCTGCACATAGCGGATCTGTTCGTAGAGTGCACGGGTGGTCAACGGGCTGACCTCGATGTCGACCAGAAAGGGCAGCTCGCCGGTCAACCCTTCGCCGTAGGCAATCTGCTTGTCCCCAGGGGTGATCGTGGGGTCGGGGAGATCGAAATTGTAGTATTGCCAGTAACCACTGGAAACGTGCCAGGCAATGTCCTGGGGTACATCGAACTGCACCCGGCCCAAGCATTCGGTGCGCCAGCCGGGGGGCGTCTGGTAATCCGCTGAGGCAACATCGGCCACCGCCAACAGTGAATGGCACAGGCAGGCAAACAACACGAACACTCGCACGCAAAAATCCTTTTTTGATGGGCGCCATTCCAGCCCCCGCTTCCCGAGGCGCGCAATTTGAGCATCCATGGCACAAAAAGCCAAGACCCCGGCAAGCCGGGGTCCTGTTTACAGCGCTAGCAACGACGTTATTCCGGGGTGCCGTGCACTACACCCGCGGTGTTGTCCAGCAAGCTCTTGGTCGCCGTCTGGATGAACGACTCGAGCTTGTGAGTCAGGTCCTTCTGGTCCGGGGCTTCGATCAGCTCGGCCTTGAAGTTGGCGCCCAGCTCGTAGCGGTACATGCGTGGCGACATGTCCTTGGCCTCGATCAGGATGCGATCGCCCTTGACTAGGCCGACGATCTGCTCGCTGCCCGACGGTTTGATCATGCCGAAGCCCGGATCACCGGCCGGCAGGTTGAGCAGGTCACGGCCCCAGCACTGGTGACGGGTTTCGCCGCCCAGGCGGCCCATGATGGTCGGCACGATGTCGATCTGGGTACCCACGGTGTGGTTGACCGCACCGAACTTGTCCTGGATGCCCGGGGCAATCAGCAGCAGCGGCACGTTGAAGCGCCCGAGGTCGAGCTCGGTGACCTGCTGGTGGTTGCCGAAGCCATGGTCGCCAACGATGACGAACAGGGTTTCCTTGAAGTAAGGCTCCTTGCGCGCCTTCTCGAAGAACTGGCCCAGGGCCCAGTCGGAGTAGCGCATGGCGGTCAGGTGCTCGTCCAGGCGGCCCTGGCCTGTGACCTTCTCGACCGGCAGATCCTTCGGCAGCGCATACGGCGTATGGTTGGACAGGGTCTGCAGCAGCGCGTAGATCGGCTTCTTGCCATCGTGCCGGGCCAGCTCTTCGTTACCGCGGTCGAACATGTCCTGGTCGGACACGCCCCAGGTCGGGTCGGAGAACACCGGATCGACGAAGTCGTTACGGCCGATGAAGGTGGTCATGCCCTGGTTGCCGAAGAAACCGGACTGGTTGTCCCAGGCAAAGTCACCGTTGTAGACGTAGACGTCGTCGTAGTCACGGGCGCTGAGCAGCGCCGGCAGGCCTGAAAGCTTGTGGCCGCCTTCCGGGGTCTGCATCAGGTACTCGAAGCCCGGCAGGTTCGGGTAGCAGGCCATGGTGGCGAACATACCCTGGTGGGTGTGGGTGCCGTTGGAGAAGAAGCGGTCGAACAGCAAGCCCTCTTTCGCCAGTTTGTCGAAGTACGGGGTGATGTTGTTCGGGCTGCCCAGGGCGCCTACCGAATGACCGGCGAAGCTCTCCATGAGGATCACCACGACGTTCTTGATCGGCAGGGTGTTGTCCGCTGGCGGGATGAAATCACGGCGCACCGCAGCGCTGTCGGCATCGACCAGCTTGTCGTTGCCAGTCAGCAGCATGTCGCGCACGGTCTGGGTAGCCAGGCCCTGCTCGATGGTCGACTTCCAGATGTTGGCGCGGTCCTCGCCGAAACGGCTCTTGGCGGCGTCGATCAGGGTCAGGGTGCCGTTCAGGCCCAGCTGGTTGACGAAGTTCGAGTCGGTGGTGAAGGCATCGCCCCAACGCATGGGCGGGCCCTGGCGCAGGGTGCCGCGGGCAGCGATGACCGCCACCAGCAGGATCATGAAGAACACCACGCCACGCACATACCAGGGCGCTGCGCTGGCCATCTGGCTTTCATACACGTCATTAGGCCGGGTCAGGCGGTCGATGCCCTTGAACAGCAGGCTCAGCAGCCAGGTGCCAAAGGCCCAGGCCAGCAGGTAGCGCACCACCGGGAAGCCGTACCAGAGCATGCTCAGGACGGTTTTCGGGTCTTCCTTGACGTACTGGAACACCAGGCCGTTGAGGCGCTGGTGGAACTCGCGATAGAAGTCCATCTCCATCAGGCCGAGGAACATGACGATGCTCGAGGCGATGGTCAGCCAGGCCCGGAACAAGCCGCGCGCGGCCATCGCCCGGGTGCTGAGGATTGCCAGCAGCAGCGGAATGCTAAGGTACACCACAACCCGCAGGTCGAAGCGCAGGCCATTGAGGAAACCCTCGGCCACGGTCGACATCGGCGTGTCGCCGATCATGTCGTTGTTGTAGACCAGCAGGGCCAGGCGAACCAGGCTGAGCATCAGCATGATCACCAGACCGCACAGCAGGGTGTAGGCCAGATGCGATTTCAGCGTCGTTTGCAACGGGCGCGATGCAGCCCGCTGTTGACTCAAGGCGTCCGTGGTAGCCATGAATTGGAAGATCCCTAGGGTTCAGGTTCGAGGAAGGCGGTAAAACGAATCGGCAAATGTGCCCTAAACGCGAGCGCGTTGCACGGCCATTCGGCGAACGGATAATTGCGCGCGCAAATTGTCGGCAATCGATTGTGAAAATTTCGTAATAGAATCAGGGTTATCAGCAAAGAGATCATTACGCCATGTTTTATCGCTACCTCCCAAGCCCGCTTGGCCCGCTGCTATTGGCAGGTGACGATCAGGGCCTGCGCATGCTGCACATGGACGCCGCCCAACCCTGGGAACTGGCCGAGGACTGGCAGCCGGCCAGCAACCAGCTGGACGATGTGGCGCGCCAGCTGGACCAGTACTTTGCCCGTCAGCGCGAACAATTCGAAGTGCGCCTGGCCCCCCAGGGTACGCCGTTCCAGCGCGAGGTGTGGCAGGCCCTGCAGCGCATTCCCTATGGCACCACCTGCAGCTACGGCGAGCTTGCCCAGGCTATTGGCAACCCCAGATCGGTGCGGGCAGTGGGCACTGCCAATGGTGCCAACCCGATTGCAATCATCATCCCCTGCCATCGAGTGATTGGCAGCAATGGCACCCTCACCGGGTTTGCCGGGGGCATCGAGCGCAAGCAGATCCTGTTGGAACTGGAGGGGACCTGGTTGATCTGAAGATTATCGCGGGGCAAGCCCGCTCCCACAGAGCTACAGCCGCACATTGCCCCGCGGCCCGGCGATCGCCCAGATGATCAGGCCCAGTACCGGCAGCAGCAGAATCAGCAGGATCCAGAGAATCTTGGCGCCACCACTGGCACCGCTCTTGATCACATTGATGATCGCCCAGATGTCCAGGGCGAGGATGATCAGCCCAACCAGGCTATTGAAAGTAGAACCCATGGTGTTGCTCCCTTGATCGAGCCTGCCCCTCAGGATAGCTGGCTATCAGCCCCATAGAGGCGAATCGTTCGCCGCGGCCCTGTAGCGCTGGTTACACTCGTTTCATCGAATTGCGCCAGAGAGGTCCCTATGCCACCCGCCCACAGCCACAGCAGCCCCGCCCCCGTCCCACTGTGGAACGCCTGGCTGCAACAGGCACAAAGTACCCCGTGGCTTAGCGCAGGCCTGGGTCTGAGTTTGCTGGTGGTGCTCGGTCTGCTGATCGCCAGTGCCTGGAATGCCGTGCATGGCGACCACCAGCAAAACCTGCACATGGCCATGCTCGGCGGCCTCGCCGGGTTTGCCGCCACCGCACTGGGCGCGGTCATGGCCGTGGTGCTGCGTGAAATCAGCGCGCGCACCCAGGATGTGATGCTCGGGTTTGCCGCAGGCATGATGCTCGCCGCCAGTTCGTTCTCGCTGATCCTGCCGGGCCTCGACGCAGCCCGGGAGATCACCGGCAACGGCCCTTACGCGGCACTGACGGTGGTGATCGGCATGGGCCTGGGCGTGCTGCTGATGCTCGGCCTCGACCGCTTCACCCCGCACGAACACGAAAGCACCGGCCCGTGCGGCCCGCAGGCGGACCGGATCAACCGGGTGTGGCTGTTCGTGCTGGCGATCACCCTGCACAACCTGCCCGAGGGCATGGCCATTGGCGTCAGCTTTGCCAGCGGCGACCTCAATGTCGGCCTGCCGCTGACCAGCGCCATCGCTATCCAGGATATTCCCGAAGGCCTCGCTGTGGCTCTGGCGCTGCGCGCAACCGGTCTTTCGACCTTCAAGGCGGCGCTGGTGGCGATCGGTTCGGGCCTGATGGAGCCCATTGGCGCCGTGATCGGCCTGGGCATTTCCACCGGCTTTGCCATTGCCTACCCGGTGAGCATGGGCCTGGCTGCCGGGGCGATGATCTTCGTGGTATCCCACGAAGTGATCCCGGAAACCCACCGCAATGGCCACCAGACTTCGGCAACCCTGGGCCTGATGGGCGGCTTTGCAGTGATGATGTTCCTCGATACCGCTCTCGGTTAAACGTGCACGGCAACCCGCAGCGCTTCCAGGGCCGGCGCTGCGGCGATGCCGACTTCAGCGCACAGCTCCAGCACTCGCGGCAGGTCGTCGTTGCCAACCAGTACCATCTGCAGCTCATCGTCGAGCAACTGGCTGAAGTTCATCAGCACATAGCCGCCGGCTTCCTTGTTCATCGCCCCCATTTGCACCTGGAGGCGGTTGAGTGCGGTCAGCGGCTCGACCTTGGCCAACTGCTTGGGCTTGAGGTTGAACGGCACGGTCTTGTCAAAGGAGTCGACGATCTGGGCGAACAGGTCCTGGTAGGTATCGGCCTGGAACAACACGGTATCGGGCAGGCTGCCGACGACAATCCATTCACCCAGCGGGATCGGGAAGCTGTCGTCGTAGTTGATGTCCGGGTTGGCGGCGAGGAACGCCTGCGGGTCGGCATAGGCCTGGGCGGCTTCGTCGGCGATGCGCGCAATGTCTTCTTCGCGCATGCAGCCAGCGCTGATTTTGCCGATGAGTTCGACCAGTTGGGATTTCATGAAGGGGCCCTGCGACGGTGAAAAAAGTCGCCAAGGATAGCCGTAAAAGGCCCCGGAGGGTTAGCCGAGCAGCTTGAGCAACTGCTCGGTAGTCTCGGGAGCCCCCATGGTTTGCGCAGCGCCCAGGGCATCGGCGCCACGGGCGTCACGATGGCGTGGGTTGGCGCCCTTGGCCAGCAGGTAATCGACGATCACGGTGCGGTTGAACATCGCCGCCATCATCAGCGCGGTGCGCCCATCAGCGGAAGTGCCATCGACCTCGGCGCCTTTATCCACCAGCAGCTGGACCATCTCCAGGTTGCCCTTGAACGCGGCGCCGGCAATGGGCAGCTGTCCCTTGTCATTGGCAATCTGCGGATCGGCACCGTACTCGAGCAACACCGCGACGGCATCCAGATGCCCGTGGTAACTGGCAAGCATCAGCAAGGTGTCGCCATTGCCATTGCGCAGGTTCACCGGCAGGCCGTTTTCCAGCAAGCGCCCGAGCATTACCGCGTCGCCCTTGCGCGCCCGGTCGAACACCTCTTCGGCGAACGCCGCAGCCTCGTCGTCGTTCATGGGCGTGGGGCTACGTTGGTCAGACATGGGGAACCTCCTGGCTATCGGAAAGGCCCAAGTCTTTGTCAGGGAGCGCGCGGGGTCAACTGGGGATAAGTCATGGCCATGACAGAAGAAATCTATTGGCCGAGGCAGCACTGCAAAATGCACTGTGCAGAATGCACGACCATGCAGAATGCACGGCGGAGCGCTTCAATGAAATTTATAAACCATTGATTAATAATAGTTTTATTTAAAACAAAAGCTGGCACAGTCGCTGCACCTGTCACTCCATGTCTGCCACTAACAGTCAGGAGCTGATATGGACCTTATCCAGGAAAAATTCGCCTCGGTATTCTCCGCCTACGACGTCACCACCCAGGCGCGCCCCGACGGTGGAATTCTGCTGACCCTGCGGGCAACGGACGGTACCCAGACCAAGCGCTCGATTTCTTATGCACAACTGCACAGTGCCGAACAGCTGTCGTGGGCGATCAGTGCGATTCGCCGCGACCTGGCTGAACAGGCCAGCGAGTTGCCGGTGATTTCGCTGTTGCAGAGCCAGCAGCGGTTTGCCTTGCCGACTTATCGGTAACTTCGCGGGGCAAGCCCGCTCCTACCTGTAGGAGCGGGCTTGCCCCGCGATGGCGTTTGTCAGTCGTCAAGCCGCGGGAAATTCTTGGCAATCGAATCGCCAGTAAACTGTGCAAGCCCACCTTCCGGCCGGTTGAACACCCGGATCGCCACGAACCGCGGCTCCTCGCCCATGTCGAGCCAGTGCCGAACCCCTGCCGGCACGCCGATCAAATCGCCCTTCTCGCACAACACCGCATAGATGTAGTCCTCGATCCGCAGGCTGACCAGCCCGCGCCCGGCGGCGAAAAAGTGCAGTCGATCTTCGTCACAGGTATGTTCGGCGAGCAAGCTGGCGTCCGCTTCGCGGGTCACCTCGACACTGGCGTAACCGGTCTCGGCCTTCAGCGCATCGATACCAGGCTGATAAGCGCCGATCAGTTGCTGATCGCTGGCGCCCGCCTGGATGGGCGCGGCTGCCTGCCAACGCTCGAAACGCACGCCCTGCTCGGCCAGGGTCGCGGCGATATCCTCCAGGTGAGTCAGTACCTTGTTGGGAATGTCCGGGGTGGACTGGTGATACACGCTAAGGCTGCTCATCGGGGCAACTCCTTACTACCGGTTTACGGCCAAGGCTCATGCCCTGTCCTCTTTCATTCGAAGTGCAATGATAACGGCTGCAGCCAGGGCTGCGACGCTGGCAATACTAAAGGTGGTAGCCGGCCCCAGCAGGTTCCAGCTGTACCCCGAGTACAAGGCGCCCAAGGCGCCGCCGGTGCCGGCGAGCGCTGCATACAGCGCTTGCCCCTGGCCTTGCTGGCGGGCGCCGAAGCTGCGTTGCACGAAGGCGATGGCGGCAGCGTGAAAGCTGCCGAAGGTGGCCGCATGCAAGACCTGGGCGAGCAACAGCACGCCCAGGTGCTCGGCAAAGTTGCCCAGCAACGCCCAGCGCACTGCCGCCAGGGCAAAACTGGCGAGCAGCACCCGGCGCAGCGACACCCGCGCCAGGATCCAGCTCATGGCCAGGAACATCAGCACCTCGGCCACCACCCCCAGCGCCCAGAGCATGCCGATGGTGCCGCGGCTGTAGCCCAGGTGCTCAAGGTGCAGAGTCAGAAAGGTGTAGTACGGGCCGTGGCTCAGTTGCATCAATGCCACGCACAGGTAAAACGCGGCAACACCGGGGCTGGCCAGTTGCTTGAGAAAACCGCCGCTGGCGGTACGATCATTCTGCCCTGGTGGCTGGGCATTGGGCACCCAGACGCTGGCCAGGACGATACCGGCCATGATGATCACCAGCGTGACCGGGTAGATATCCAGGCTCAAGCCGTCGAACAGCCGGCCAAGGCCGACCACGGTGAGGATGAAGCCGATCGAGCCCCACAGACGGATCTGGCTGTAGCGTGCGGTCTGCCCTTGCAGGTGGGCCAGGGTGATGACCTCGAACTGCGGTAATACCGCATGCCAGAAGAACGCATGCAGGGCCATCACCAGCGCCAGCCAGGCATAGCTTTTGCCGAAAAAGATCAACGAAAAGGTCGCCAGGGTCGACACGGCGCCCACGCGCACGATCAGCAAGCGCTGGCCACTGCGGTCACCCAGCCAGCCCCACAGGTTGGGGGCCACGCAACGCATCAGCATGGGAATGGCGACCAGCTCGCCGATGCGCGCACTGGAAAAACCCAGGTGATCGAAATACAACGCCAGAAACGGCGCTGTCGAGCCGAGCAAGGCGAAGTAAAAGAGGTAGAAACTGGACAGCCGCCAGTAGGGAATCGGCGCCACGGCTCAGCGAGCCGCAGCGCGAATGGCAGGTGCCAGCATTACAGCTGGCCCAGCACCGGCGTCTTCACTCGCACGTCGGCGTTCTGCCCGCGGTGACGCAGCAGGTGATCCATCAGCACGATAGCCATCATTGCTTCGGCGATTGGCGTGGCACGGATACCCACGCACGGGTCGTGACGGCCCTTGGTGATCACTTCAACCGGGTTGCCATCGACGTCGATGGAACGGCCCGGAGTGGTGATGCTAGAGGTCGGCTTGAGGGCCAGGTGGGCAACGATTGGCTGACCGGAGGAAATACCGCCGAGAATGCCGCCGGCGTTGTTGCTGAGGAAACCTCCCGGGGTCAGCTCGTCACGGTGCTCGGTACCGCGCTGGGCGACGCTGGCAAAGCCTGCACCGATTTCCACGCCCTTGACCGCGTTGATGCTCATCAGCGCGTGGGCCAGCTCGGCATCCAGGCGATCAAAGATCGGCTCGCCCAGGCCAGGCATGACGCCTTCGGCCACCACGGTGATCTTCGCCCCGACCGAATCCTGGTCGCGGCGCAGCTGGTCCATGTACGCCTCAAGCTCCGGGACCTTGTCCGGGTCAGGGCTGAAGAAGGCGTTCTGCTCCACCGAGTCCCAGGTCTTGAAAGGGATTTCGATCGGGCCGAGCTGGCTCATGTAGCCACGGATGCGGATGCCCTGGCTGGCCAGGTACTTCTTGGCGATGGCGCCGGCGGCCACGCGCATGGCGGTTTCCCGCGCCGAGCTGCGGCCACCGCCGCGGTAGTCACGCTCACCATACTTGTGGTGATAGGTGTAGTCGGCGTGGGCCGGTCGGAACAGGTCCTTGATCGCCGAGTAGTCCTTGGACTTCTGGTCGGTGTTGCGAATCAGCAGGCCGATGGAGCAGCCGGTGGTGCGGCCTTCGAACACTCCCGAGAGGATTTCGACTTCGTCGGCTTCCTGGCGCTGGGTGGTGTGGCGGCTGGTGCCGGGCTTGCGCCGATCCAGGTCGTGCTGCAGGTCGGCCAGGGAAATTTCCAGGCCCGGCGGGCAGCCATCGACAATGGCGACCAACGCCGGACCATGGCTTTCGCCAGCGGTGGTGACAGTGAACAGCTTGCCGTAGGTATTGCCGGACATGCAGGACGCTCCGCGAATCAGCCAGATTTGAACAAGGCCGCCAGTATACGCAGGCTAACCATTCAGTTCATCCCTGACGGCGAACCTTCTGCGCCCGGCCCGGTCCAAACCGCACTCTCTCGATAGTGGCCTGATGATGTTGCGTATTGTTGCAGTAATCGCCCTGCTGTTCAGCGGCCTGGTCCAGGCTGCTGCCCCCACCGTATTCCAGCGCCCGGTCAGCCTCGACACCGGCAGCGGCGTGTTACATGGCAGCCTGCTGTTGCCGCGCACCGAGCAGCCGCCACCGGTGGTGCTGATCATTGCCGGCTCGGGGCCCACCGACCGCGACGGCAACAATCCTTACGGCGGCAACACCGACAACCTCAAGCAACTGGCCCTGACCCTGGCGAAAAACAATATCGCCAGCGTGCGCTACGACAAGCGCGGCGTCGCTGCGAGCCTGGCGGCCACCCCGGATGAACGCGACCTGACGGTGGAGCGCTACGTCGCCGACGCGGTGGCCTGGAGCCAGAAGATCAAGGCCGACCCGCGCTTCGGCCGCCTGATCCTGCTTGGCCACAGCGAAGGTGCGCTGATCGCCAGCCTGGCCGCCGAGCAAAGCGGCGCCAGTGCCGTAATCAGCATCGCCGGCAGCGGCTGGCCGATCGACAAGGCGTTGCGTGCACAGATCTTTGAGCGGGTACCCGGGCGCTACATGGCCAGTGCCGGGGACATCCTCGATCGCCTTAAAAACGGCAAGACCTCCTCCCGGGTGCCCCTGCCCCTGCAGGACGTACTGCGCCCGAGCGTGCAGCCCTACCTGATTTCGCTGTTCCGCCAGGACCCGGCGGATGCCTTTGCCAAGGTCAAGGTACCGGCACTGATCATCCAGGGCACCCATGACTTCCAGGTCAATGTCGACAACGCCGAAATCCTCAAGGCCGCCAAGCCGGATGCCGAGCTTGCAGTGATCAAGGGCATGAACCACATGCTGCGCATTGCCCCCGAGGAAATCAGCCAGCAACGTGACAGCTATCTTGATCCGCAACTGCCGCAAGCGGCCGAACTGGGCCAGCGCGTTATCGACTTCATTCAGCGGTTGCCTGCCAGCTGAGGCCAAATCGCAGAAATTACGCCTCCAGCCCAGGACAATCCTGCCGATATAGCGGTGCTGGCATCGTCAATGCGACCAGCCCGCTGCGCACATGAGGATTGCCGTGATGACCGAAGCCGCCCCCCAGGACACCGCCGAGACGACTGCCGAGCAGGCAGCACCGGAGGCCGCCCCACTGCCCTGGGCCGATGTTGCCCCCGAACATTTCCAGATGCTGCGCCTGGCGCCGTTGCCGACCGACCGCAACAGCGGTGCGCGGCCGCTGCGCTTTGTCCAGTACGGCTATGCCGAACGCCACAACAAGCAGACCAGCCTGCTGCGCATGGCTATCCAGCTGCCGGCGCAAAAGGTGCGCAAGGAACAGAACCACCTGGATGTGTGGGTCGACCATGAAGAAAAACGCGTAACTTTCACCCCCGATTCAGGCCTGCAGATCGAGCCGCTGAACCGTGGCCTGGGGCGCTTCCTGCTGAACCAGGCAGTGCAATGGGCGCAGCGCAAGTGGCCGCATTACCGAGTCGAAGGTGCTGCCCTGCCAAGCAAGGACGCCCTCAACGAAGACACCCGCCTGCGCCGTGACCATGTGCTGCGCAGCCATGGCCTGGAGGTCGAGTACGCCGATGCCCAGCACCTGAAGGGGCGCTTTGTCGATGTGCAGGTCGGTGAACTCAAGGGCGCCTGGAACAGTGACAAGCTGCAGCGGGTCGAGATTCTCGATGCCGCGCAGATGCTGCAACAGGCCGAGCAGAACTTGCAGGAAAAAGAGGCGCAACTGCGCGAGCGTGATGAGCGGGTCAGCAAGTACCGCCGCGAAGACAGTGGGCTGCGTTTTACCATCACCTGCCTGGTGGCCTTTGCGGTGTTTCAGGCGGGGTTGTTGATCTGGATTGCGACTCACCGCTAAAAAGCATCGCTGGCAAGCCAGCTCCCACAAGGGCAATTGTGGGAGCTGGCTTGCCAGCGATAGATTCACTGCAAACCTGAAGCCTTACACCTTCGAGGCAAACAACCCCTGGTGCTGACGGCACTGCTCAGCCGTGAGCATGAACACCCCGTGCCCGCCGCGCTCGAACTCCAGCCAGGCGAAATCCACTTGCGGATAAAGCGCCTCGACATGCACCTGGCTGTTGCCCACCTCGACAATCAGCAAGCCCTTCTCGGTCAGGTGATCCGCTGCTTCGGCCAGCATCCGCCGCACCAGGTCCAGGCCGTCATTGCCGCACGCCAGGCCCAGCTCCGGCTCGTGGTGGTATTCCTCGGGCATGTCGGCAAAGTCTTCGGCATCGACATACGGCGGGTTGGACAGGATCAGGTCGAAACGCTGACCCGGCAGACCGGCGAAACCATCGCCCTGCACGGTATAAACGCGTTCTTCCAGGCCGTGACGTTCGATGTTCTGGTTGGCGACTTCCAGCGCCTCGAAGGACAGGTCGGCGAGCACCACCTCAGCCTCGGGGAATACTTCGGCACTGACGATACCGATGCAACCGGAGCCGGTGCACAGGTCGAGGATGCGTGCCGGCTCACCGGCCAGCCATGGCTCGAAGCGCTTTTCGATCAGCTCGCCAATCGGCGAGCGCGGGATCAGCACGCGCTCATCGACAATGAACGACAAGCCGCAGAACCAGGCTTCACCCAGCAAGTAAGCCGTGGGCACGCGGTCTTCGATACGGCGCTTGAGCATACGCTGCAGGTTGACCAGCTCATCGTCTTCCAGCTGGCAGTCGAGGTAGGCGTCGGCGACTTCCCAGGGCAGGTGCACCGAGCCCAGCACCAGCAGCCGCGCTTCATCCCAGGCGTTGTCGGCGCCAT
This sequence comes from Pseudomonas sp. JV241A, assembly GCF_900275665.1. Taxonomy (NCBI): domain Bacteria; kingdom Pseudomonadati; phylum Pseudomonadota; class Gammaproteobacteria; order Pseudomonadales; family Pseudomonadaceae; genus Pseudomonas; species Pseudomonas sp. JV241A. The sequence continues at coordinate 81,999 of NZ_OPYO01000013.1, read as the reverse complement.
GACCGAAAAACAGGCCATGCTCGTGGAAACGGCTGACGGCCCAACGGATATGATCGCGCAGGGTGCGCAAGCGAGAAGTGATCACAACAGACTCCTTGAAAGACGACCTGCGATTCTAACAGCCCGGCCAAAGAAATGATCGGCAAAAACACCTTGTAAGGATATCGCCAAGGTGGCTGCAGGCCACTAACGACGCTGGTTGTACGCGAAGCGATTCACATAAGTGCTCAGGCAGGGGACAATAGGGTAAAAGCCCTATCCAAAGGAGCCCTTGATGTCTGTTCCAACGACGATGTTCCACCTCAGCGGTCGCGGTTATCCGCCGGCCAAGCTGAACAACGCCAGCCTGGTGATTATCGATGCGCAAAAGGAGTACCTCAGCGGTCCTCTGGCGCTCTCGGGCATGGACGCGGCCGTGGCCAACATCGCTAAAATGCTCGAGGCGGCCCGCAAGGCCGGGCGCCCGATCATCCACGTGCGTCACCTGGGTACCGTCGGCGGCATGTTCGACCCGCAGGGCCCACGCGGTGAATTCATCCCGGGCCTGGAGCCACAGGGTGACGAAGTGATCATCGAAAAGCGCATGCCCAACGCCTTCAAGAACACCACCCTGCATGAGACCCTGCAGAAATACGGCCACCTGGACCTGATCGTCTGCGGCTTCATGAGTCACTCCAGCGTCAGCACCACCGTGCGCCGGGCCAAGGATTACGGCTACCGCTGCACCCTGATCGAAGATGCCTGCGCCACCCGCGACCTTCCGTTCAAGGATGGCGTCATCCCTGCGGCGCAGATCCAGCAGAGCGAAATGGCGATCATGGCCGACAACTTTGCCTGTGTGGCGCCGACTACCAGCCTGATCTGAGCGACCGCCCGGCAGCCGGGCGGAACCACCTCACGGCTTTTCGGTCCAACGCCGGATATCCATAGAGGAAATCGGAATGAAAATATCCGATGGTTTTGATGCCAAGCGCTTGCGCCCCCGCACGCCCCGTAACTGGGGCATGCGCCTGGCTGCGGCGTTTTCGGCGTTACTGGCAACTGCCGGCGTGCTGCTGGCCATGGCCGGCGCCGCCAGCCTGCTGGGCCGCCCCGCTGCCCTGGGCGAGCTCAATGCCAACCCGGCTGGCGCCAGCATCTTGCTCGGCCTTGGCCTGTTACTGCTGTACCTGGGCATCTGGTTCTGGCGCCGCAGCCGCTTGCGTCTGCGCCGCAGCCGCGAGCTCAACCTGTCACCGCACCTGATGAAAAAACACGATTGACTGCACGCCTTAGGGGAGTCGCGTAAACTACGCCGCCCAGGCGGAGGCTTACATGCAAGACGACGAATTTTCCCTGTTCAAAAGCGAGATGCGCGGCGTCAAGCCGATCACGCATGATCGCGCCGAGGTCGGCAAACCCAAGGCCGACCGCAAAAAGCTGGCGAGCCTGCGCCAGGCCGCGACAGTGCGCAGCGACCAGACCGTGGTCGACGGCCTGTCGGACCAGTTTGTCATTGATGTCGGCCCCGAAGACGACCTGCACTGGAGCCGTGACGGCGTCCAGGAAAGCCAGATGCGCAAGCTCAAGCTCGGCCAGATCGGCTTTGAAGGCAGTCTCGACCTGCATGGCATGACCGTCGAAAAAGCCCGGGAAACCCTCTGGGCCTTCCTCGCCGAGGCCACCCGCTTCGAAGTGCGCTGCGTGCGCGTCACCCACGGCAAGGCGGTACGCCTGGATGGCAAGCGGCCGATGATCAAGAGCCACGTCAACACCTGGCTGCGCCAGCACCCGCAAGTACTCGGCTTTACTTCGTGCCAGGCCCGCCATGGCGGTACGGGCGCGGTGTATGTCATGCTCAAGCGAACCATGCTCGAAGGCCGTGACGAGTAACGCCGTACTTGCAGCGCCGCCGTCGCCGCCGTACCCTTCGCGTTTGCGATAAATCCCACAGGTAGATCCATGTCCCTGGAACAGAACTACACCGCGATCCTTGGCCAGCTTGGCGAGGATGTCTCCCGCGAGGGCCTGCTCGACACGCCCAAGCGGGCTGCGAAGGCCATGCAGTACCTTTGCCGCGGTTATGAGCAAACCCTGGAAGAAGTGACCAACGGCGCCCTGTTCAGCTCCGATAACAGCGAAATGGTCCTGGTCAAGGACATCGAGCTGTACTCGCTGTGCGAGCACCACATGCTGCCGTTCATCGGCAAGGCCCATGTTGCCTACATCCCTGACGGCAAGGTCCTGGGATTGTCCAAGGTGGCGCGGATCGTCGACATGTACGCCCGTCGCCTGCAGATCCAGGAAAACCTCAGCCGCCAGATCGCCGAAGCGATCCAGCAGGTCACCGGCGCCCTGGGCGTGGCGGTGGTCATCGAGGCCAAGCACATGTGCATGATGATGCGCGGTGTGGAAAAACAGAACTCGACCATGATCACTTCGGTGATGCTCGGCGAATTCCGCGAAAACGCCGCGACCCGCAGCGAGTTTCTCAGCCTGATCAAGTAATCGGGCCAGACTGCAAGCCGACCTGTCGTGGTCGGCTTTTTTTATTCTGAGGAGTTGCCATGATCGTCAAAGCACTGCGTGTGGGCCTTGGCCAGTTGATTGTGTTCGGTGACTGGATCAGCCGCCCAGCCAAGCTCAAGCGCGACCCGGCCGCCCAGGCCCAGGTCGAACAGCAAGCCAGCGGCCTGAGCCTGTATCAGTTTCACGCCTGCCCGTTCTGCGTGAAAACCCGCCGCACCCTGCACCGCCTGAACGTGCCGGTGGCGCTGCGTGATGCCAAGAACAACGAACAGGATCGCCAGACCCTGCTCGCCGAAGGTGGCAAGATCAAGGTGCCATGCCTGCGCATCGAGGAAGACGGCAAGACCACCTGGATGTATGAATCCAAGGTGATCATCGACTACCTCAACAAGCGTTTTGCCGCCTGATCGCTCAACCGAGCATGGTCACGTGACGGGGATGGCTGGCCACACGCTCCAGCCATGCCTGAACGCCCGGGTATTCATTGAGGTCGAACCCACCCTGATGGGCGACATGGGTGTAGGCGTACAGCGCCACATCGGCGATCGAGTAGGTATCGCCCACCAGGTACGGCGTTAGCTGCAGCTGTTTCTCCATCACCCGCAGGGCCTTGTAGCCGCCCTTGTGCAACGTCTTGTACTCCTCCAGCCGGTCTTGCGGCAGCCCCAGGTAGAACTGGATGAAACGTGCTACGGCAATGTACGGCTCATGACTGTACTGCTCGAAGAACTGCCATTGCAGCACCTGGGTGCGCAAGCGCGGTTCGGTAGGCAGGAATTCGCTGCCATCGGCGAGGAAGTTGAGAATCGCATTGGATTCCCACAGATAGGTGCCATCCTCGAGCTCCAGTACCGGCACCTTGCCGTTGGGGTTCATGGCCAGGAACGCCGGGGTTTCCGTCTCGCCCTTGAGGATATCCACCGAGTGCCATTCGTAAGGCAGGTCAAGCAGGTGCAGCATGAGTTTGATCTTGTAGCAGTTGCCCGACTGGTAGTCGCCGTAAACCTTGTACATCGCTCCCCCTCTTCGTAATGCTGAATCGAACCCGCGCCCATAGTTGGCGACTGTACGGCTAATTGCAATGCCTGCTGTATGGCAAAGATCAACAGTCTGCGCGTTAGTCTGAAAAAACTGCTTACACCCAGAACAAGGAAAGCCCCATGTCCGACGCCACGTCTGCGCAATTGCGCCCTTTGGCCGACTCATCCCCTTCCGCGGTCGTGGCCGGCTTCATCGCCATGCTCACCGGCTACACCAGCTCGCTGGTGCTGATGTTTCAGGCCGGCCAGGCAGCCGGCTTGACCACCGCGCAAATCTCCTCCTGGATCTGGGCGCTGTCGATCGGCATGGCGATATGCAGCATCGGCCTGTCGCTGCGCTATCGCACGCCGATCACCGTTGCCTGGTCGACCCCCGGGGCGGCGTTGCTGATCACCAGCCTGGGCGGGGTCAGCTACGGCGAAGCCATCGGCGCTTACATCACCTGTGCGGTGCTGGTGGTGATCTGCGGAATGACCGGCAGCTTCGAGCGCCTGGTCAAACGCATTCCGGCATCATTGGCCTCGGCGCTGCTGGCCGGGATCCTGTTCAAGATCGGCAGCGAAATCTTCATTGCCGCCCAGCATCGGACCGCGTTGGTGCTGGGGATGTTCTTCAGCTACCTGCTGATCAAGCGCGTGTCGCCGCGGTACTCGGTGCTGGCCGCTTTGGTCGTGGGTACCGCCCTTTCCGGCGCCATGGGCCTGCTTGATTTCAGCGGTTTCAGCCTGGAAGTGGCCACCCCGGTGTGGACCACGCCAAGCTTCTCCCTGGCCGCCACTATCAGCATCGGCATTCCGCTGTTCGTGGTTGCCATGACTTCGCAGAACATGCCCGGTGTCGCCGTACTGCGTGCGGATGGCTACCAGGTACCCGCCTCGCCACTGATCTCGGTAACCGGCCTGGCTTCGCTGGTGCTGGCGCCGTTCGGCTCCCACGGCATCAACCTGGCGGCCATCAGCGCGGCGATCTGCACCGGGCCGCACGCCCATGAAGACCCGAACAAGCGTTATACCGCGGCGGTCTGGTGCGGGATCTTCTACGGTATCGCTGGCGTTTTCGGCGCCACCCTTGCGGCGCTGTTCGCAGCCCTGCCCAAGGAGCTGGTGCTGTCGATCGCTGCCCTGGCGCTGTTCGGCTCGATCATGAACGGCCTGACCGTGGCGATGAACGAAGCCAAAGAGCGGGAAGCGGCGCTGATTACCTTCATGGTCACAGCGTCTGGCTTTACCCTGTTCTCGATCGGTTCGGCGTTCTGGGGGATTGTCGCCGGGGTGCTGACCTTGATGATCCTCAACTGGCGTAAATCGGCGTAGGCAAATCGCGGGGCAAGTCGGGGCACCCCAGCGCCGCTCCTACAGGCGAAAATGCCCGACCATGCCCTTCAAGTCGTTGCCCAACTGCGCCAGCTCGATACTTGAGCTGGCGTTGCCTTGCATGGCCAATGCCGACTGATCGGCGCTGCTGCGGATCTGGGTGACGCTGCGGTTGATTTCCTCGGCCACCGAGCTCTGCTGCTGCGCTGCCGCAGCAATCTGCTGGTTCATCTGCTGGATCAACGACACCGCTGCGGCAATGCTGCCCAGTGCGCTTTCAGTGTGCAGGGCATCGCTGACGGCCAACTTGACCAGCTCGGCACTGCCCTGGATCTGCGCTACCGAAGCCTGGGCACCGCTGCGCAAGCTGCTGACCAGGCGCTCGATCTCCTCGGTCGATTGCTGGGTGCGCCGCGCCAGTGCCCGCACCTCGTCGGCAACCACGGCAAAGCCCCGGCCCTGCTCGCCGGCCCGTGCAGCTTCGATGGCGGCGTTGAGCGCCAGCAGGTTGGTCTGCTCGGCGACGCTCTTGATCACCTCCAGCACCTGACCGATGTTCTGCACTTCGCTGCTGAGGTTGTCGATGCTCTGGCTGGCCGACTCGGCGGAACTGGCCAACTGCTCGATTCGCTGCATGCTCTGGCGCACCACCTGCTGGCCGCTCTCGACCTTGTCATCCGCCGTTTGCGCCGCCAGGGCGGCTTCTTCGGCGTTGCGTGCAACATCATGCACGGTGGCGGTCATCTGCTGCATGGCGGTGGCCACCTGCTCGGTCTCGTCCTTCTGACTGTTGACCTCGCGATTGGTCTGCTCGGTGACCGCCGACAGCGACTGGGCGTTGCTGGCCAGTTGTTCGATACCGTTTTGCAGGCCACTGACGATCGCGCTCAAGCCTGTGCCCATCTGCTGCATGGCCAGCATCAGCTGGCCGACCTCGTCACGCCGATCGATACTGATTTCGCCGCGCAGGTCGCCGGCGGCAATCTGCTGGGCCCGGCCCATTACCTGCCGCAACGGCCCGACCACCGCGCGGGTGATCAACCAGGCCGCCAGCACGCCCGCCAGCAATGCCAGCAGCGAGGCAGCGAGGATCAGCACGGCGTTGCGCTGCAACTCGCCTTGCATGGCCTGGTCTTCAGCGAGATAGGCTTGATCGACCTGACGGGTGACCTGCTCGGCCCGCGCCTGCAATTGCTGCTTGAGCTGCTGCTCACGGCCAAGCAGATCGGTGTACTCGGCAAGCTTCTCGCTGAAACTGGCGATATGCGTGCTGACTTCGCCAAGCACGGTTTGATAGCCGGCGTCGGTTACCGCAGTCTTCAACTGCTCGACCAGGGCAGCGGCTTGTTCGGTCTGTTCGATGCGCCCCTGGCGCGCATCTTCGGCGCCCTTGCGGTTCTGCTCCAGGCGCACCCGCGCCTCATCCATGGCCTGCAACATCAAGCGGGCAACCTGAGCGACTTGCCCGGCCTGCTCTACGAACTCGGCGCCCTGCTGGCCCTGACTATCCTTGAGGGTATAGGTGCCATCATCGGCCAGCCCCGACTGCAGCACATCGAGGTTGTTGGCAACACTGGAGACTGACCAACTGGCCATGTCCAGCGCCAGCTCCTTGGCCTGGGTCAGCTCGACGAACTGGTCGAAGGCCTGGCGGTAATCGTTCAGCGCCTGCTCGACGCCGCTCAGTTGCGGCAGCGCCCGTGCTTGCTCTTGCAGGGCTTCGAGGCGCTGGTGCACTGCTTCTACCGCCATGGGATCGGAGCGCAGGGCGAATGCCTGTTCCTGCAAGCGAGTGTCGAGCAGCGCGGTATTGAGCGCCGCCATCTGCTTCAAACCGTCGAAGCGTTGCCCGACGCTATGCAGGGCGGCAACTCCCGCTGCCGCCACCACGGCAGTCAGCAGCAAGACCAGGGCAAACCCCAGCCCGAGCTTGCGGGCCATGCCCAGGTTGGCGAAAAAACCACGCTTGGCCGAACTCATCGCACTTCCCCCTGCTGCCCGCAAATGCATCAAGCGTGAAGAGTGGCAATGGCGTGGCTGGTGGCACAAGATCCCGGCGTCGGAATAATGGCAAAAAGCTACAGTTGCGTCGTTTTCAGGACAGCCGAGGTCGCCCGGCGCGCTGGAAGAACGTCTGTGCCCGTTGGTCCTGGGCATAGGCGACATTGATCCGCAACCAGTCGCAGGCAGCGCCCAGGGGATCGAAGGCACTGCCCGGCGCCAACAGCACCGAACAGGCCTGCGCCTCGTGGTTGAGCTCGGCAAAACTGCGCCCCGGGCAACGGGCCCAGACGAACATGCCGCCATAGGGCTCGGTGAACACTTCCCAGCCGTTGGCCTCCAGTTGCCCCAGGGCCTTGGCCATGTGCTGGGCCAGGCGCAGGCGCAGGCGTGCCGTGCTTTTTCGGTAGCTGCCGTTGCCAAGCATCTGCGCCACCACCTGCTCGGTAAAGCGCGAAGTCCCCAGCCCGCTGACCATTTTCAGTTCTGCCAGGCGGGCGACCAGCTCAGGCCCGGCCACCAGGTAGCCGACCCGTAGCGAACTGCTCAGGGTCTTGGAGAAACTGGCCAGGTAGATCACCCGCTGCTCGGCATCCAGGGTTGCCAGACGCGTGACTGTACCGTCCTGAAAGTCCGCGTAGATGTCGTCCTCGATGATCAGCAGGTCATGTTCACGGGCCAGTTCCAGCAAGCGATAGGCGACCTTGGGCGACAGGCTGCTGCCGGTGGGGTTCTGGTACAGGCTGTTGATGTACAGGCAGCGCGGGCGGTGCTGCTTGAGCAGGTCCTCCAGCACCTGCAGATCGGGACCGTGCGGGGTACGCGGCACTTCGAGCATGTCGACTTGATGCAGGCGCAACAGGCTGTACAGGTTGTAGTAACCCGGGCTTTCCACCAGCACCTTGTCACCTGGCTTGAGCAGGGTGCGCACCAGCAGGTCGAGGGCGTGGCTGGCGCCCTGAGTGGTGAGGATCTGCTCGGGCGCAGCGTGGATGCCGATCTGCCCCAGGCCCTTGTGCAATTGGGTACGCAGGCTGGCCAGGCCCAGTGGCGGGCAATAGTCGATCAGCTCATCGACCGCGCCACGGCTGACCTGACGCACTGCCTGGGCAATCGCCTCGGTGGCGCGCCAGCTGGAGGGCACCCAGCCACAGCACAGCTTGAGCAGCTCGCCCGGATCGTCCGTGAATTGCTGCCAGCGGCTGTCGAACGCTTCGTCGCGGATCGGCTGATCGACCAGAGGTGTCTTGAGGCGCTGTTCAGCGACAAAAAATCCGGCGCCATGGCGCGCCTCCAGCCAGCCTGCTGCCACCAGCCGGTCGTAGGCTTCGATCACGCAGGACTGGCTGACGCCCTGCTCCCGGGCCAACTGACGTATCGACGGCAAGCGGCTACCGGGACGCAAGCGCTGGCCTTCGATCCAGGCCTGCAGTTGCCCAGTCAATTGCTGTACCAGTGGGATGGCGGAGTGACGATCAAGGCTGAGGTGCATGGCAAAGTGTTCGCAGATTTTGTCCGAACAGTTAATCACAAAACCCTTGCCAGTGTGCCTTGTGAGGCCCTGCTGATCACCGGATAGTCGGCCCATCGACAAGGAGCCGACCATGCCCACCCAGCGCCACCCTGCCCTACTGGCTTTTGCCCTGTGCCTGATCACCTTTGCGGTCAACCTGCAGGCACCGCTGTACACCGCTTACGCCGAGCTTTCCGGTTATGGCGCCGGGGCCACGGCAATGGCGTTCTCCGGGTATGTACTGGGGGTGATTCCGGTGTTGCTGTTGCTTGGCGGCCTGGCCGATCGGGTCGGGCGTCGCCCGCTGATCCTCGTCGCCCTGGCCTTGTCGATGTTCGCCACCCTGTTGATGCTGTTGGCCCCTGGCCTTGAAACCCTGGGCCTGGCGCGCCTGCTGCTCGGCATCGGCACCGCACTGGCGTCGGCCACCGGCACCGCCTACATGAGCGAACTGATGCACAGCGGCGACAACCGTCACGCCGCCACCTGGGTCACAGCCAGCACCTCGCTGGGTTTCGGCCTGGGTGCGGCGCTGACCAGCCTGTTCCTGCTCAGTGGTCCAAGCCTGACACCGGGCAGTTTTTACCTGCATTTAGCGCTGGCCTGCCTGGCGATGCTGGCGGTATGGCAGCTGCCCGACCGGCGCCTGGACAATCCCGCCGCCCTGTTGCGCCTGCCCTACTACCCAACCGGCAGCCTGCCCTATGGCCTGGCGATCCTGCTGGCCTGGGCCTGTGTCGGCCTGGTGATCGCCTTGCTGCCGTCGATCCTCAAACAGCATGGCCTGGCCAGTTGGTCGGGGGTTTCGACTTTTTGCGTGATCAGCTGCGGATTACTGTTCCAGCCACTGGCCAAGCGCCTGGCACCGGTGCGCGCCACGGCCATTGGCCTGGTGATATTGCCCTGCAGCTATGCGCTGCTGGCCTGGGGCGCGGACAGCGGCGCGCTGGCGGCGGTGCTGCTGGGCACCATCGCCGCCAGCAGCGCCTGCTATGGCTTTGTGTACCTGGGTGGATTGTCGGCGGTGAACACCTTGGCCGGTGAGGAAAAAACCCGCGCCAGCGCCGGCTTCTTCCTCTTGGCCTACATGGGCTTCAGCCTGCCGGTGATCCTCACCGGGCTGTTGGTCGACCGCCTCGGCCCGGGCACCGCCCTGCTGCTATTCGGCCTGGTGCTGCTGGCCGGTTGCCTGCTGGTTGGCCTGGCCCTGGCACGCAGCCACAAGGCGCTTGCCGTGCCGACGCTGGCAACCGTCAAATAGCCGTGGCGCCGCCATCGACTGCCAGGGCCTGGCCGGTGGTGAACGCAGCGCCATCGCTGCACAGGTAAAGCACGGCACTGGCAATTTCCTCGACCTTGCCAATACGCCCGACCGGGTGCATGGCTGCGGCGAATTCAGCCTTGCGCGGGTCAGCCTCATAGGCGCGGCGGAACATGTCGGTGTCGATCACCGCCGGGCACACGGCGTTAACACGGATCTTCTTCTTGGCGTACTCGATGGCCGCCGATTTGCTCAGGCCGATCACCGCATGCTTGGAAGCGCTGTAGATACTCATCTTCGGCGCGGCCCCAAGACCAGCCACCGATGCCGTATTGACGATGGCGCCGCCACCCTGGGCCAGCATCAATGGCAACTGGTACTTCATGCACAACCACACACCCTTGACGTTGACGCCCATGATCGCGTCGAACTCAGCCTCGCTGCCTTCGGCCAGGCGGCCCTGCTCGATCTCGATACCGGCGTTGTTGAAGGCGTAATCCAGACGCCCGTAGGCCTCGACCGTGCGCCCCATCAGCTGCCGCACATCCGCCTCGCGGGTGACGTTGCAGCTGACGAACAAGGCCTCGCCGCCGTTATTGCGGATCAGCTCGACCGTGCCTTCGCCACCGGCGGCATCAAGGTCGGCCACCACCACTTTCAAACCCTCGGCGGCAAATGCCAGTGCCGTCGCCCGGCCAATCCCCGCAGCACCACCGGTGACCAGGGCAACCTGGCCGGAAAAACTCATGCTCATCGCTAGCTCCTGCAACAAAGTGAGGTCAGTGATCAGGAGTCTAGGCAGCGATCCGCGGCGTTGGGCAGCATCATCAGGGCGCCGGTTGAAGCACTATCGGCGTGGGTGATTGTGTTGGCCAGGATCAATCAGCGCAGTGGATTACCGTGCATTCGCCAAGCGGGTAAACCTTGCCGACTGGCCAATCAGGGTCTATCAACAAGCATTGCCCTTCAAACGAGAGCCTTGCCATGACTGCCCAGACCAACCGCCGCTTCCTCCTCGCCAAACGCCCGACCGGCGCCGTCACCCGCGACGACTTCAGCTATGAACAGGTGCCGGTGGCCGAACCGGTTGAAGGTCAGATTCTGGTGAAGAACCTCTATCTGTCACTGGACCCGGCCATGCGCGGCTGGATGAACGAAGGCAAGTCGTACATCCCGCCGGTGGGCCTCGGCCAGGTGATGCGCGCCCTGGGCGTCGGCGAGGTGGTTGCCTCGAAACACCCGGGCTATGCCGTCGGCGATCACGTCAACGGCGCACTGGGCATCCAGGACTATTTCGTCGGCGAGCCCCAGGGCTTCTACAAGATCGATCCGAAACTGGCGCCGCTGCCGCGTTACCTGTCCGCCCTCGGCATGACCGGCATGACCGCCTACTTCGCCCTGCTCGAGGTTGGTGCACCCAAAGAAGGAGAAACCGTGGTGATCTCCGGTGCCGCGGGCGCCGTCGGCAGCATTGCCGGGCAGATCGCCAAGCTCAAGGGTTGTCGCGTGGTGGGTATCGCCGGCGGCGCCGAGAAGTGCCAGTACCTCAAGGATGACCTGGGCTTTGACGGGGTCATCGACTACAAGGCCGAAGATGTCCTGCAAGGCCTCAAGCGCGAGTGCCCGAAAGGGGTCGATGTCTACTTCGACAACGTCGGCGGCGACATTCTCGACGCCGTGCTCAGTCGCCTTAACTTCAAGTCGCGGGTAGTCATTTGCGGCGCCATCAGCCAGTACAACAACAAGCAGGCGGTCAAAGGCCCGGCCAACTACCTGTCACTGCTGGTCAACCGTGCGCGCATGGAAGGCTTTGTAGTGATGGACCATGCCGCCAACTATGGCAAGGCGGCGCAAGAGATCGCCGGCTGGCTGGCAACCGGCAAGGTGAAGAGCAAGGAAGACGTGGTCGAAGGGCTGGAAACTTTCCCCGAGACACTGTTGAAGCTGTTCAGCGGGGAAAATTTCGGCAAGCTGGTGCTTAAGCCCTGATCTCGGCGACCACCGCCGCCAGCGCCTGGGCGGGATCGGCAGCCTGGCTGATCGGACGACCGATCACCAAGTAGTCGGAGCCGGCATCCAGGGCCTGGCGCGGGGTCAGGATGCGACGCTGGTCGTCCTGGGCGCTGCCGGCCGGGCGGATCCCCGGGGTGACCAGTTGCAGCGACGGGTGCGCAGCCTTCAGTGCCGGCGCTTCCAGCGCCGAGCACACCAGCCCGTCCATGCCGGCCTTCTCGGCCAGTGCCGCCAGGCGCAGCACCTGCTCTTGCGGCTCGATATCCAGGCCGATGCCGGCCAGGTCTTCACGCTCCATGCTGGTCAGCACGGTCACGCCGATCAGCAACGGCTGCGGGCCGCTGCGCTGGGCCAGCACCTCACGGCAGGCCGCCATCATGCGCAGGCCACCGGAGCAATGCACGTTGACCATCCACACGCCCATCTCCGCGGCGGCCTTGACGGCCATGGCGGTGGTGTTGGGGATATCGTGGAATTTCAGGTCGAGGAACACTTCGAAGCCCTTCTCGACCAGGGTTTCGACAATGCCCGATGCGCTGCTGGTGAACAGCTCCTTGCCGACCTTGACCCGGCACAGGGCAGGATCGAGCTGATCGGCCAGCTTCAGGGCGGCGTCACGGGTAGGGAAATCCAGGGCGACGATGATGGGCGTCTGGCAGGCGGACATGGGCGGGTCTCTTGGCAAGTCTTGAACGGCGCGCATTGTAAACGAAGCGGCGGCCCGTGGGGGGCCGATGATCGCGAAATGGCCGCCAAACGGGCCGCCCCCTATAATTGAACCAATGAATGATGCTTTGGCTCCAACGAACAGGAGCGGCGTCATTCCCCGCCCGAAGGAGAACTACATGCCCTGGTACGCCTGGTTGATTCTGGTGCTCGCAATCGGCTCCATCGTCGGTGGCCTGATGCTATTGCGTGATACCGCGAAAAAGCTGCCCCTGACCGAGGAGCAGCTTAAACGTGTGCATGAGCGCAATGCCGAGATGGATGCCAAGGATGCGCAGGACCGCTGAGCCGTTTACACGACTTGGCGTAACGCGGCCTTACTTGTAGCGCGCCGCCGCCGAACTGCGCGACAGATTTGGCCCCAGAGCATCCCGGGCCTTGATATAAGCCTGCCAATCCGTCGCCTGCGGCAGTGAAGGAATAGTCACCAGTTCTTTCTGGTCCAGACCGCTGAGCGCAGCGTCAACCATCTCCCCTACTTCCATCACCATCTGCGGGTCGATTTGGGTTACATCAAGGCCGGAGCGCTCGAAGATTTCCGTACGGGTGACCCCGGGCAGCACGACCTGGACCTGCACCCCTTTATCTTTCAGCTCACCATGCAGCGTCTGGCTGAGGCTCAGGACGTACGCCTTGCTCGCGCTGTAGACCGCATTGAACATCTCTGGCGCCAAAGCCACGACCGAGGCGATGTTGATGATTGTGCCGCGACCTGCCCCGGAAAACCGGTCAGCTGCCGCAGCAGCCAGGCGGGTCACAGCCACGATGTTCAACGCAACGAGCGACTCGATCTGCGCCGGCGTAGCCTCAGCCAAGGTGCCATGCAGGGCGATCCCGGCGTTGTTGACCAGCACGCCGATCTGCTCATCGTCGCGCAGGCGCTGCTCGACCCGGGCCAGATCGTTTGCCTGGGCGAGGTCTGCGGCCAATACCTCGACATTGATACCGTGACGCGCCTGGAGGTCGCTCGCCAGGGCTTCGAGACGCTGACGGTCCCGTGCAACCAGCAACAGATCGTGCCCGCGGGCGGCCAGACGCTCGGCGTACACCGCGCCGATGCCGGAAGAAGCCCCTGTGACAAGGGCGGTGGGTACTGCCGAAATAACTGACATTGCGGTGATCTCCGAAGATCTACCTGAGACAGGAACAGGTAGTGCTCAAGCAAAATATTACCACCGTAATATTTATTCAAACTGAACCGACCAATGGCCCTGCCCCATGAAAAAGCCGGTCAAAGACCGGCCCTGTTTACTGGCTGCGAAAATCAGTTGATTGTGAGCTTGTCGCGATTGCGGTCCAGCAAAGCCTTGCCTATTCCTTTGATTTCCAGCAGTTCGTCTACCGAGGTGAAGGCACCATGTTCTTGGCGATAGGTGATTATCGCTTCGGCCTTGGCCTTGCCGATCCCTATGAGACCGGCTTGTAACGTAGCCGCGTCTGCCTGGTTCAAGTCCAGCTTGGCGGCTGGTTGCATCAAGACCTTGATCGGCGTGACGTTTGGATCGGCCGCAGGGGCAGCGCTCAAGGTAAAGGAAGCACAGGCAAACAGGGGGAGCAGAAGGAAGGAGAGAACGGTGTTGCGCATGGTTGAGACTCCTTGGAGATAGATTACAAAGGCAGCTTTTCCTTGGCTGCTCCTGAAACCTAGCCCGAACGCGGAGGGAGTCAAACACCCTCGACTTGAGGATTCATTACCAAATCAGACAGTAACCTGGGACAACACCGACAATGCAGTGATTAGAGCGGGTCGGGCGGACTGCAAGTGCGATGCGAAGAGAGGATGGGAGTGCAAGCAGATATTAAAAAGAGGCAGATCGGATAACGATCTGCCTCTTGATTCATCGATCAAGGATCGAGGCGACGCTGCTGGTGGATCCAGTCAACAATTTCGCCATCTGGCGCGTAGCCGCTCACCGTTTCTCGCAACAATTGCCGTACGCGGTTGTAGTCATCCCCGGAAACTGCTTCTAGAAACTGGTTGAGCCGCTCTTTGAGGACATCCCAGGACAGGTAGTCTTCCTGCGCACTCATGATCATCGGATGCCGCGTGGCAACCACATTGTCACCAATCAACAACTCTTCATAGAGTTTCTCGCCCGGTCGCAGGCCAGAGAATTCGATGGCGATATCACCGTGGGGATTGCGTTCCGAGCGGACACTCAGGCCCGAGAGATGGATCATTTTTTCTGCCAGTTCGACGATCCTGACCGGCTCGCCCATGTCCAGAACGAAGACATCGCCCCCTTGCCCCATCGAACCGGCCTGGATGACCAGTTGCGCGGCTTCGGGAATGGTCATGAAGTAACGGGTGATTTTCGGATGGGTGACCGTCAGTGGGCCTCCAGCCTTGATTTGCTTGTGAAACAACGGGATTACCGAGCCGGAAGACCCCAGCACATTGCCAAAGCGAACCATGGTGAACCGGGTCTTGTTGACTTGCGAGACATTGCTCGCGTCGCCAAACAGCACCGGGGCCACCTCTCGGCTCAACGCCTGCAGCGTCATTTCGGCAAGACGCTTGGTACTGCCCATCACATTGGTCGGACGCACTGCCTTGTCCGTCGAGATAAGGACAAAATTTGAAACGCCTGCCTGCAAAGCAGCCTGGGCAGTATTAAGTGTACCGATTACGTTGTTCAACACGCCTTCGGCAATATTGTGCTCGACCATGGGCACATGCTTGTAGGCTGCGGCGTGGTACACCGTCTCGACCCGCCAGGTCTTCATGATGTCGAGTAGCTGGGGCTGATTACGCACCGAGCCAAGGATCGGCAAGAGACGCGTCGAAAGCGACTCCCGGGAAACCCGCTGCTCCAGCTCGGAGAGGATACTGTAGAGGTTGAACTCACTGTGTTCGAACAGGATCAGTGTTTTCGGACCGAGGCCGAGAATCTGCCGGCACAATTCCGATCCGATTGAACCACCCGCACCGGTCACCAGCACCGATTGGCCAACAATGCACCGTTCAAGCAGATCCGCCTGGGCCGGTACCGCATCTCGCCCTAGCAGGTCGGCGATGTCGACTTCCTGGATGTCGTCGACCTTCACTCGCCCGCTGGCCAGGTCCATGAACCCCGGCACACTGCGAACATGCAACGGAAACGCTTCGAGGTAGCCGAGAATTTCCCGCCGCCGTCCGCGCGGAGCTGAAGGAATTGCCAGCAGCACTTCCTGGGCACCGGTTACATCGATCATGCGTTGAATGTGCCGGGGCTTATAGACCTGAAGGCCAGAGATCACTCGATCAGCAATACTGCTGTCGTCGTCGATGAACGCCACCGGGCGCATGACCTTGCCCATGCGCAAGGCGGCCACCAGCTGGTTGCCAGCAGCGCCCGCGCCATAGATGGCGACCTTGGGCAGACCATCATCACGACTGGTAAACGGAACATGCTGAGCCGCCGTGAACCAGTCGCCGAGAAAGTACTGACGCATACCAAGGCGCAAGCCGCCCACCATGATCAGACTCAACCACCAGTAGTTGAAGATGATCGAACGGGGCACGACATTCTGATGGTTGCTGTACCAGTACACCACCACACCCAGTATCAGGGCCGACAGGCTCACCGCTTTAATGATCGCGATCAGGGCGTCGTTGCCGAAGTAGCGCATCACTGCCCGATACATGCCAAAGCGAATGAACAGGGGAATGGAAATAACCGGCGCAATGAAAAACAGCCAAGGATGTTCGAGGACCGGATTCGCCATTTCGTCGATGCCCAAACGCACCACGAAGGCCAACCACAATGCACCCCAGACCAACAGCGTATCTGTCGTTACCTGAATCAGCCGCTTCTGCCGGCGAGGCAGGCTCAATAGCCAATTACGAAAACTGTCAATCATCCTTAGTGAACCTCACCACATTCCCCTGAATACGCGTATTACTTGAACTGAACCTTCCATTGGCCGTGACTGGACGGATGAATGGCTTATTTTTTTACTGCCAGTGCCATGACCGCTTGCAGCGCCGAGCAGGTCTGCTCCAGTTCCGCGTCCGTCAAGGTCGGATGCACCAGGAACATAACACTGGTCTCTCCCAGCTCTTGCGCTACGGACAGGCGTACGGCCGGACGCCAACCAGTATTGTCAAAGGCTTTCTCCAGATACACCTCAGAGCAGGATCCGGCGAAACATGGCACGCCACGCGCGACAATCTCGGCAATGATTCGATCACGGGTCCAGCCTTCAGCCAAGGCCTGAGGCTCGACGAACACATAACACTTGTAAGCGGCGTGGGTGATCTCCGCAGGGACGGCGGGTACGCGCAACCCGTCCAGGGTTTCGGCGCAACGCCAGATCTTCTGCGCGTTGTTCAGGCGGGCAGCCTGCCATTGCGGCATCCGCTCCAGCTGGATGCGGCCAATTGCACCCTGCACCTCCAGCATCCGCCAGTTGGTACCGAAACTCTCATGCAACCAGCGAAAGCCCGGAGCATGCTCACGCTCGTAAACCGCATCCCAGCTCTTGCCATGGTCCTTGAATGCCCACATGGTTTTCCACAGATCACGATCATTGGTGGTGACCATGCCACCCTCGCCGCCCGTGGTCATGATCTTGTCCTGGCAGAACGACCAGGCGCCGACATGACCGATCGAACCTACCGGGCGGCCTTTGTAGTGCGCGCCATGCGCCTGGGCGCAGTCTTCGATGACCTTCAGATCGTGCTTGGCTGCCAGCGCCATGATCGGGTCCATATCACACGGCCAGCCGGCCAGATGGACACAGATGATGCCGCGGGTACGGGGGGTCAGCACCGCTGCAATGGTTTCGGCGGTGATGTTCTGGGTGTCGCGGTCGACATCGGCAAACACCGGCACCGCACCGGCGTTGACAATACTCGATACCGAAGCGAGAAAAGTTCGTGGGGTAACAATGACTTCGTCACCCGTGCCAATATTCAGCGCGTGCAATGCCAAGTCGAGGGCTACGGTGCCGTTCGCCAAGGCGATCGCATATTCGGTTCCGGCCCAAGCGGCGAATGACTTTTCAAACTCGCGGCATTCCTGCCCTGTCCAATAGTTGACCTTATTGGAAAGCACCACATTACGAACTGCCTCGGCCTCTGCTTCGGTAAAGGAAGGCCAAGGAGAAAAAGGGGTATTCAACACAGCGTTTACCTGCTATCCGGAATTGAAAAGGGGCTGTCGGCAATTCAACGGGCCACTTGGCAAGATGTGCCCTGAACGTCCATGTACTCAAAGTGTCTCAGGTGCGAACTAGAACTCGTGCAGGTACCCCTGCTACGGTCATGTTATCAGAGATATTACAGACTACAGCGGCGCCGGCACCAACTACCACACTGGAACCAATCTCCAGCACCTGGCGAACGCAAGCACCAATGCCTATCCAGCTCAAATCCCCAACTTTGACCATGCCCGCCAACCTGGAGCCAGGGCAGACATGTACGCAATCGCCGAGAACGCAGTCGTGATCAATACTGCTGCCGGTGTTGACGATGCAACCCTCTCCAAGGGTCGCGTAGGCGTTTACCACGGCATTGGCGAACACCACGGTTGCCGCCCCCAGGGTCGCATAACGGCTGACTACCGAGGCCGGATGCTGGAGAACCGGCAATGACGCCCCCGCAGCCTTCAATTCAGCCAGTTTCCGCTGGCGAATTGTATTATTGCCGATCGCCACCAGCACCCCCTGAAAGTCATGTATCCGGGCAAGCAGGTCGGCACTGCTGCCGACCACCGGCCAAGCACCATTGCTGGTTACCCCCGGCCAGGCATCATCGAAGAATTCGATAACGTCCCAACCGCAGCATTCGGCGGTGTCAGCAACTACCTTGCCATGGCCACTCGCGCCAAGGATCGCCAACACTTTCATTTCTTTGATCCGGTAAACTTGGACATGGTGACTTCCCCTTCACCACTGATACCGTCCCTGACCAGTACCTTCTTGATTGTCAGAAAAATGATCTTGATATCGAGCCATAATGACTGGTTATCAACGTACCAGACATCCAGATTGAATTTGTCTTCCCATGACAATGCATTGCGCCCATTGATCTGCGCCCAACCGGTGACCCCGGGACGGGCGTCATGGCGGCGCAACTGTTCGGCGTCATACAGCGGCAGATATTCCATCAGCAGTGGACGGGGACCGACCAGGCTCATGTCACCTTTAATCACATTCCAAAGCTCGGGCAACTCATCCAGACTGCTGGAGCGAAGGAAACTGCCAAAGGACGTCATCCGCTGTGCATCAGGCAACGGGTTTCCCTGGGCATCATGGGCATCGCGCATGGTACGGAACTTGACCATTTCGAAGGGCTTGCCGTCCAGCCCCGGCCTGACCTGGCGAAAAAGCACCGGGGAACCGAGTCGCTTGCGAATCAGGTAGGCAACCACCGCGATCACCGGCGAAAGGACAATGAGCCCTGCGCTTGCGGCGAGGATATCGAAACAACGTTTTAACATGAGAAATCCCTAACCATGGGTATACCGCTTGCCAACTCCAACCTCATGCCGGTTACTTCGACAACCGCTGGAAGTGCGCACCGAATCGCTCGACGCCGACCCGCAAAGAGAGCTTTTGCTGGTAATAGTCGTAACCCTTTTTGCCCATTTCCAGGCGCGCCTCAGGTGTGAGCTGCATCAGTGTCATCGCCGCCTCGGCAAGAGACTCCGGATTTTCCCATTCGCCGACCACACCACAGCCAGCGGCAGCGACCAGATCCGCTGCATCACCATCCACCGCCATCAGCACAGGCTTTCCGGCAGCCATATAGGCCTGGGTCTTGGATGGGATGGTAATGGTGAACAATGGGTCTTTCTTCAGGTGCACCATCAACGCATCGGCATGGGCAAGATAGGCCCCCACCTCGGCCATCGGTACACCGGGTAGGAAAGTCACGTTATCCAGTTGCCTGGCCGCCGCCATTTCCTGCAGGCGCGTGACCTCTACCCCACCACCGAGAAAGACGAACATCAGTCCGGGTGCTCGAGACTTGAGCAATTCAGCTGCACCGATGACTGCTTGCAGCGCTTGCGCCTTACCCATATTTCCAGCGAACAAAATCCTGAACCGCGAGTCATCAGGGAAGTTGTCAGGCCGCTCGGCATCCGGCGCCCGTACCACGTCTTCGGCGCACCAGTTATAAATCACGTCGATCTTCTGCGCGGGGACGCCGCGCTCGATCAACAGGCGCTTGAAACCCGGCGACAAGACGACAATCTGATCGACCCGTTTGTAAACCCAGTCACACACACGGGCAACGATCCTGAGCGCTTTCTCATTGGAAAACATCCCCGTCGCCCTGAGCGTGTCCGGCCACATATCCTGAATGTCATAGACCACCGGCACACGCCGCAGCAGGCGAATGAAGGCCGCGGCGATACCAACGGTCAGTGGCGGATGGTAGGCGTATATGACATCGGGTTTCTTTGCCCCAAACAGCCCGTAGAGCAGGCTGCTGGCAGCAAAACTGATGTAATTGAGCACGCGACCAATACCACTTTGCCCGTGACTCGGGTATAGCGGTACGCGCGTTACCGTGACGCCATCAATGACTTCACGCTGAATGAGCTTTATCCGGTATCCCGGATAAAGCTTGCCGCCGGGATAGTTGGGAAACCCAGTGACGACTTCAACTTCAAATCCCTGCGCGACTAACTCCCGAGCAAAAACCAGTCCCTTGAATGTCGGTTCAGGATCAAACCACTGAGTCAGCAATAGAACACGAGTGGCCATCCCGATTAGTACCTTCTCCAGACGGTGCGCATGACGTAATCACGGTAACTGTGAATGATCCGCACGACCTTCTCGGAGACATTCGGCATGCTGTAGTCTTCAACCAGACGGAAGTTGCGCGCCGCGCCACGAGCCTGGCTTTCGATCAACCGCAAGCCTTGCAACACACGCTCTACTTCCAGGCCGGTCATCATCACTGCAGCCTCTTCCATCCCTTCCGGCCGCTCATGGGCTTCACGCAGGTTCAGCGCCGGGAAGTTGAGGATCGACGACTCTTCGTTGATCGTGCCGCTGTCCGACAATGCCGCCTTGGACGACAACTGCAATTTGTTGTAGTCGGTAAAGCCCAAGGGCTTGAGCAGACGGACGTTGGCATGGAAGGTGACACCCAGGGCATCGACACGCTTTTGCGTGCGCGGATGGGTGGACACGATTACCGGCAAATCGAACTGCTCGGCAACCGTGTTGAGAACGTCAACCAGTTTGAGGAAGTTTTTGTCGGCTTCGATGTTTTCCTCACGGTGAGCGCTCACCACGAAGAACTGACCTTCCTGCAGGCCAAGGCGCTCAAGGACATCCGAGGCATCGATGCGCGGCCGATAGTGCGAAAGCACTTCGAACATCGGGCTACCAGTCTTGATCACCATGTCA
The DNA here is from genome assembly GCF_900275665.1 of Pseudomonas sp. JV241A. NCBI lineage: Bacteria > Pseudomonadati > Pseudomonadota > Gammaproteobacteria > Pseudomonadales > Pseudomonadaceae > Pseudomonas > Pseudomonas sp. JV241A. The sequence goes on along the minus strand of NZ_OPYO01000013.1, from coordinate 61,274 downwards.
GGAGAAAGCCCCTCGCGAAGCAGGTAATCCCGGGCGATGGTGCTATAGGTCAGGTTGATGTCGGCAGTATGGTCGACAATTCGCCGGTTGATCTCTTCAGGCACACGCATGTCAAAGCAGCGATTGCCCGCTTCCATGTGGAAAGTCGGAATCTTGCGGCGCTTGGCCGGAATGACGGCCATGCAGCTGTTAGTGTCCCCCAGCACCAGCAGTGCCTCGGGCTCGACCTCAGCCAGCACGCGATCGACGGCAATGATCACATTGCCAATGGTTTCCGCGCCGGAGGCACCAGCTGCGTTGAGGAAGTGGTCGGGTTTGCGAATACCCAGATCCTGGAAGAAGATCTCATTGAGCTCATAATCGTAGTTCTGGCCGGTGTGCACCAGCACATGCTCACAATGCTCGTCCAGTGCAGCCATGACGCGCGACAGACGAATGATTTCCGGACGGGTACCGACGACGGTGACGACTTTCATTTTTTTCATCAAGTTCTCTCCCTGAATCATCTCGCTCACGGGCACAACGGCAGCGCGTAAGTATCCGGATGTTCACGGTCAAAAATTTCATTTGCCCAAAGCATCACGATCATTTCGTCATCACCAATGTTGGTGATGTCGTGAGTCCAGCCAGGCACCGTCTCGACAATGGTCGGCGTCTCGCCTGTGGTCTCGAGTTCATAGAACTCGCCGGACACGATGTGACGGAAGCGGAAGTTGGCCTTGCCTTTGATCACCAGAAATTTTTCGGTTTTCGAATGGTGATAATGGCCACCACGGGTAATTCCCGGGTGTGCGGTGAAATAGGAGAACTGCCCGGCATCCGGGGTTTTCAGCATTTCCACGAACACACCGCGAGGGTCGCCGTACTTGGGTACCTCGTAGGTGAACGATGCCGGCGGCAGGTAGCTCAGGTAGGTGGAGTAAAGCGCCCGCACCAGACCGGTTCCGACCGGCTCGGTGATCAACGTCGCGCGGCTGGCACGAAATGCGCGGATCTGCTCGGCAACAGCCCCCACAGTGGTGGCATACACCGGCTCGACATCGACCTTGCCTGGTGCTGATACCTGACCATCCATGATCGCCAGGAAGTGGCGAACGACATCGTCAACATACACCAGGGTGAGCGCTGCCGACTCATCGTGAATCTGGATAGGCAGATCATGGGCGATGTTATGGCAGAACGTGGCAACGGCAGAGTTGTAGTTGGGCCGTGCCCATTTACCAAACACATTGGGCAAACGGAAGACATAGACCGGGCAGCCATGCTGTCCGGCCAGTTCATCCAGCGCCTGCTCTGCTGCCAACTTGCTCTGGCCGTAGGGGTTGTCCCGATCGGCCTGTATCGAAGAGGTGTAGACCAACGGAATTTTGCGGCCGGAGGCGACCACTGCATCACACAGTTGCCGAGTCAGGTCACTGTTGCCGGTCGCAAATTCAGCAGGGTCTTGGGGACGGTTTACACCGGCAAGATGAAAGATGCAGTCAACTTCGGCAACTCTGGCTTGCAACAACGCCGGGGCATCACCACGGGCAAAACCCAATACCTCGATATCGCTGCGCTCGCGCAGGTGAGCCACCAGGTTACTGCCAATGAAACCGTTAATGCCGGTAATCAGAACCTTCATCTACTACTCCTCTGGCGTGGCATGCTCGCCACGCTGGATCGCCTGCATGAATTCCAGCTTCAGCAACAGTTGCTGCATGCCGGCGACGTCCAGGCGCTGAGTATTGTGCGAGTTGTAGTCTTCGGTGTGGGAGATCTTTTCTTCGCCTTGTTCGACAAACTTGCTGTAGTTCAGATCGCGCAAATCTGGCGGTACACGGAAATAGTCGCCCATGTCTTCGGCACAGGCCATCTCTTCGCGGCTGAGCAAGGCTTCGTAAAGCTTCTCGCCATGACGGGTACCGATGACCTGAATAGGATGCTCAGGCTTGCCCACCATCTGGGTCAGGGCTTTGGCCAGCGTCTCTACCGTGGCGGCCGGCGCCTTCTGCACGAACAGATCGCCGCTGTTGCCATGCTTGAAGGCATACAGCACCAAGTCGACTGCGTCAGCGAGCGTCATCATGAAGCGGGTCATGTTCGGATCAGTGATCGACAGCGGAACACCCTGGCGAATCTGTTCGATGAACAACGGGATCACCGAACCACGCGATGCCATCACGTTACCGTAGCGTGTACCGCAGATTACGGTCTTGCGCTCATCGACGTTACGGGACTTGGCAACCATGACTTTTTCCATCATGGCCTTGGAGATCCCCATGGCATTAATGGGGTAGACCGCCTTGTCGGTGCTCAGGCATACCACCCGACGCACTTCGTTCTGGATAGCCGCCTCGAGTAGGTTTTCGGTGCCGATGACGTTGGTCTTGACCGCTTCCATCGGATGGAATTCGCAGGATGGCACTTGCTTGAGCGCCGCCGCATGGAAAATATAATCAACACCGCGGGTGGCGTTCAGGACACTTTGATAATCACGCACGTCGCCGATATAGAACTTCAGCTTGCTATTGGCATAGCGCTTGCGCATGTCATCCTGCTTTTTCTCATCACGGCTGAATATGCGAATTTCTGCAATATCCGTATCGAGAAAACGCTTGAGCACCGCATTACCAAAAGAGCCGGTGCCGCCAGAAATAAGAAGTTTTTTTCCACTGAACATAATGAGTCCTGAATTCGATGCAAGCGTCTGTCAGTTTGATTGCAAGGCTGAGTAGATGACGTCGTCCTTTTGCTGCGCGCTTGGGTAGCTGATCAATACGGCGCGGTAAGGCCCCTTGAACACAAAGAAGCTACCTGCCGAAACGCCCACCACGCCACACTTGGCAATCACTTTGTGCATGTCCTCGAGCGATCCGCCGCCGCCAAGGATAGTGATGGGGATATTGACCGTCTGGCGCAGTTTAACCGCGAGCTCGACATCGTAGCCTTTCATCCGACCGTCGTTGTCGATCGAATTGATGACAATCTCCCCGGCTCCGAGCTCGGCCATCTCGGCAGCGACCTCCAGGACCGAGCGTTTGGTATTGCGGGTACCGTTGTGAGTCCATACATCCTGGGTGCTACCCAGCAACCTGCGCTTGTGGTCAAGGACCACGACCACGCTCTGGCGTCCGATTTCCTCAGCGATCTGGGTGATCAGCTGCGGGTTTTCCAGGGCTGCCGAACTGATCGCAACCTTTTCCACACCCAGGCTGATGATCTTGCGGGCTTGCTCGGGAGTGCGTACACCGCCACCATAGCAAAGCGGCATGCGGCATTCGGCGGCCAGGTTGGCAATACGTTGGTAGTTGGGCTCTGCGCCTTGTACCGAAGCGTCGATATCCAGCACCACCAACTCGTCAGCTTCCTTCTCGTTGAAGATTTTGACTGCGTTGATCGGGTCGCCGACGTATTTAGGGTCCTTGAAGCGGACGGTCTTTACCAGACCGCCATCCTGAATCAGTAGGCAAGGAATAATTCTGGGCCTGAGCATGTCAAATTTCCGCGAAGTTCTTCAGGAGGTTGGAACCCCAGTGATGGCTTTTTTCGGGGTGAAACTGAACACCGAAAACATTGCCTTGCGCCACCGCACAGACAAAATCATGGCCATAGGAGGCGCTAGCCGCAGCCCCTTCGGCACCTTCGCAATCAAAGTAGAAAGAGTGCAGGAAATAGAACCTGGCATCGTCTTCCATACCCTTGAACAACGGAGAGCCCGACGCCGGACGCACATCATTCCAGCCCATGTGCGGCAACGGAAGGTCCTTCAGACCGGGGGCACTGGCAAATGCCTTGACCCGCCCGTTGACCCAGCCCAGCCCAGGCAACGAGCCTTCATCGCTGGCTGCCGCGAGAATCTGCATGCCCACGCAGATCCCCAACACCGGCACCTTCTCTTCACCCACCATACGCTCAAGGGTAGGACGCATGCCTGAAGCGTCCAGGCGCTCCATCGCATGATCGAATGCGCCGACCCCTGGAAGGATCAGGCGCTGTGCGCCCCGCAAGTCATCCGCCTGCCGGGCAACGCTCACGGGAATGTTCAAGCGCTTGTAAACATTGACAAACGCCTGAATGTTACCTAATCCATAATCGATGATCGTGATCATCTGAACAGCCTTCTTTCCAAGCCCAAAGCGCTCATTACACGCGATCCGACGCCAATGAGGAAGCGCTTGTTGCGATAATCGTGATAGGTCTTGTTGTCGCCTTCAAAAATTTCCTGCAACTGCTCAACGGTCAGGTCCAGCTTGTTGGCGACATACTCGAATTCGCCCTTGAGGAACTGCTCGTCCAGCTCTGGCTTGGAGATGCGCTCCAGCGCAGCGTCACGGGTCATCTGGCCGGTCATGATCAGGCTGGAGAAATGGGCACGACGTTTCTCATAACCAAACTTACGAGGCATCCAGTAGTCTTCGTAGAAACGGGTGAAACGCGACTCATGGTGCTTGTGCTTGAAGCGTTTCCAGCCGAACTTCTGCTCGAGGGTATCCTCAGCGTCCTTCTTGATATAGGGCACCAGGTTCAACGGCTTGACCACTTCCATGCCCAAGATACGCTGGTAAAGAATCTTGTAAATGAGGATATCGGTCAGTGGGAAGCTCTTGAGCTGACGAGTACCGAAGCGCCGGTGGATATCCTTGAACAAGGTCTTGTCGATACCCGGATAGCCGCCCCACTCTTCGGGTTCACGGCAGCATTCGGTCGAGTAGTTGGCGCCAGTCAGCACATACTTGATCCGGTGCTCCCGGGCAAACTTGTACAAGCCGGAGAAGAATGCAGCATCCTGAGGCAGATCCTGGTCGGCGATTTGCGAGCGCAAGAAGGCCGTCTGCAGATCCTTCATTTCTTCCCAATTGACCACTTCGGTATAGAGATGAAGACCAAGACCATCCACCAACTTCTCGATGTTGCCCACTGCCTGGTCCGTGTTCCAGCCTGCATCGACGTGGAACAACAGGGGCCGCAAGCCCATTTTCTCCTTGGCGATATAAGCCGCGTAGGAACTGTCTAAACCACCACTTAATCCAATAATGCAGTCAAAGTCCTTGCCTCGACCATGTGCCTTGATCTTTTCGGCCAAGGCCATTAATTCGGCTTCGCCGCGAGGGCCAACGTCCCAGCTCGGCTTAATAGCGCTATCAAAATTCTGGCAATACTCACACTGCCCTGTGGAATCGAATGAGATCCTAGGATCGCTGGTATCCATAATGCAACGGGTACAGATTTTGTACTCAGCGTTATTTTTGCTCATCGAGCAGTGCCTCCGAACATAATATAGAATCAACTAGCGAGATACGACTAAATCACTATAGATATCAAGTAATTTCTTAGCATTGGTTTCAGGGGTAAAATTCTGCAAAGCAAGCTGCCTTGCATTATCACCCATCCGCTTACGCTCTTCAGGATTGTCATTAAAATAGGCTATGGCTTCTGCCAATGCATTTGCATCACGAGCCTTAATCGCCAACCCTGTGTGGTTTGGAACGAAGGTATCAGCGCTAGGATTTTCGACAGCGACAATACTGGGCACACTGGAAAATCCGGCTTCGAAAACAGGACGGCCAGGTGCATCAAAATGAGAAGGGAAAAGCAAAACATCAATTCGATCATAGACATACTTGATGTCTAAAGTCGGACCAAAAAGATGAAAGCACTCGTCCATTTGATCGCGCTCGAGCAAAGACTGCAATTCAGAACCAAAATTTTGTGCAAAGCCAAACTTTGCGAGCAACCAGGCTTTAGCCCCTTTATCCTCAAGCGTTCCTCCGCCGACCATGACGAAATCTATTTGATAACCTTCATCGCGTAAAATTTTGGCAGCCTGAGCAATCTCCAATACACCTTTGGACAGGTGCAAGTTTCCAACAAATCCGACCTTTAGAGTGTTGTTTCTGAGGCCGTCGAACTTCTTAACAAATTCAGCGGTAGGAGCATTGGAAGCAGAGGGTGAAAAAGAGTTGTTAACGATGTGCACAGGAAGCGTAGCGGGCAACGTAACTCGGACGTTCCCATCAATCGCGACGATAGCATCAACCCAGCGGGAAAAGACAAAATTTAATAGTCGAACACGCCGCGAGTCAGCCTGAACACGTGCCAACGCACGAACATGCACCACTAGCGGTGCACGAAACAGCAATTTGGCAATCAACGCCGGCAGGATGTAGACATATTCATTAACATGAATAACATCCACAGAACGCCACTTTTTCTTGGCACGCAACAACGCAACCAACATGAATGGGAAATAGAAAAATTCGCGAAGCAAAATCAACCAACGGCCACCGCGGTAGTAGCCATATCGAGTATTATCAAACTTACTCATACCGCGCGTTTCAACCAAATCAACAGCCACACGCTTATAAAAGTTTGTTGCAGTACCAGAAGACGCGACAAAGTACGATGACACCGTATCAGCGGGAAATCGAGATACCACTTCATACAAACTGCGGGAGGCACCCCCCATGGGGCCATCACCATCAATATAGAGAACTTTTATAGGCATAAAATCAGCAAACCTCAGCCGTAATATTTTTTTGTTTCAAACCAATCTTAAATGCATAGTACATAGCCACGGCGATCGGAATCATCCCATATGTGTATGTTTTGGCTGCAAACAGCAGAAAAATTGAACTTATCAAAAAACAAAACGCGCGCAGCCAATCCGTCTCCTTGTAAAACGAAGGACAGCGCAACAGCAACGACAGTACCGGTGTAATCAACATCAACAAGTAAACCGAAAACCCAAAGATACCCAGATCTACCCATACGGCGAAAACGTTATGGGCATATTCGCCAGGCTGATGACTGGAAAATGCCCCCAACAACGGATGGTTGTTGATTTGATCAAATGCTTCGATCGCAAATTGTTTTCGAGCGTCGAGGGATAGATCTTCGTTGCCGAAAAAGATTGAGAACATTCGAGTATCTTTCAGAACAGAAACATCCACAGACAACAAGAACGCCAGCAAAGAAAAAAGCCCCAGCATCATAGCCACCGTGTAAGCCTGCCAATTACGCGTCAACTCAATAACAGAAACCACCAAAAAAAACGCAAAAAATTCCGAACGCGCACCAATCAGATAGAGCGCAGGCACCACCAGCACATAGTAAAAGTATCGTTTTAGCGTACTCAAGGCAGGCAGTAAGAAGATCGAAACAATCAAATAGCAAAAAGCGACCTGTTGATAGTCAAACTCGAATAAGTAGCCCCCATAGTTTACGGGCGGCAGCACGAACCCCCCACCCGAGGAGTTAAGGATGACATAGGCTGAAAAAAACAACATGAACCAATATAACCGACCCTGGAATTTAGCCCTAGTCAAATACAGAGCAAACATGAAAAAAAACAGAAACACAAACCGAAAAAAGCTAATCTGGATATAGCGTGCAATCTCAGGTTCAACACCAAACAACTCGGACATTACTGCCAAGCCAAAAAATAAACCCATGAAGATCAAAAAAAATCCGAAGCTTAGGCTATGAGTAAAATCCGACAGCCTCAGTGCCTTGCAACAAACAAATAAAACCAATGGGAACGTAACAATTACAGCAGCACTGAAATAACCTTTCAGAAACGGCTGAAACAGAACCGCCTGTACGGCAGCCTGATAAAAAAAGAACAACGGAACCACAGTAAAAACAACAGCTTCCGCCCAGAATGCAACTCTGCTCGAGACCGAAATACTCATACTCCACCGCCCATGACTACTAAACTGTAAAATTCGCGGAGCACGCAAAGTAAAACCACGGCAAGAACAGAGCAGCCCGCGACCAAAGGCACGGATGGCATTAGACTTTTAACGAAGACTTTTGGCGAAACCTGCAAAACTTTCAACACAACGACGAGGTAAATAAAGTAAGAAACAAAACCACTCAGCGCGTACGCCTCAACCATAAAATCTACAGAAAGAAAATAAAATATAACTACCGCAAAAACCCTAATCAAAAATGACGACACCTGCAAGTACAGGGCTGCATCCTGGCGGCCTTTCACATGCAGGCTCATGGAAACAGGTGAGACCAAAAACTGTAGAATGAACCAAGGCGTCATCCAACTAATCAACTCACCTGCTCTTGCCCATTCCTCACCAAATATTATTGGAAAAGCGGTGGGCGCCAGCACTCCGCCAAGAATCAGTGGCCCAATACCAATTTTCGCCAAACGCGTCAGCATTTCTAGAGAAAACCCTGCTAACTCCCCTTTCCTTTCAGCTTCGGGCGCTCGGGAGAGATAAACTTGGGAGACTGCATTCCCGACGAGTCCAATAGGCGCTTGCAACACCCTCATCGCGAGCATGAGAAAGCCCGCTTCGGCACCACCAAGCAAAAATGCAATCAGCAACACCGGAAGTTGAGAGGCCCCCTCATTAGCCAGCGACTCAAGAGCACTATACTTGGGAAATCGTCCATAGCGTCGAAAAAGCGCTCTAATTTCGCGAACCGACAAAAGATCGGTAAACGCATTTCTTCTAAAAAAGGATAGCATGAAGGCAAAACTACCTAGACCGCTACTTGCTATGTAACCAATCAGCAAACCAACTGCCTTTGCCCCTCCCAAACCAATTCCAATCTGAACTAATACCGAAACTAGAGCTTGAGCGAACCTGACGAAAGATATCGTCATGAATTGCCGACTTTTTATATACCAAACCTGAAATGAATTGAAAGCACCAATGGCAAACAAGCCAACACCGACCAAGGCGGCAAACAATCCATTATCCAAACCATAATCAATATCGAAGACGTCCCCCGCCAGCCATACCCCAAGCGATACCAACAGGGAGAGCAACGCCGCGCAAAATATCGCTAACAGCAACAACTTACGTGACTCTTCCTCTGAATCTGGAATAGAGATAGCTATATCAAAACGAAGGCAGATCGCACCGGCAAAAATACCGACAATCGCAACGTACACCGCCAGAGTATTAAAATCTTCCGGTGAGTAAATGCGCGTGAGTAGCGGTAGCGCCAGCAACAGGATTGCCTGTCCCAGAACAGCACCGCTCATCAAGATCCCCGTCGCTTTTGACAGCTGATCCAGCTTCAGAGGAAACTTCATCAATGAATGCTTCCAACCACGGAGACAACGCTCTCGATTTGCTCATTCGTCATGTAGGGGTGCATGGGTAAACTGATAACCTGCTGCGAAAGCGCATCACCGACCGGCAGTAAAACGTCAGGCTGTGCGACAGCCGGTTGCTTGTTTAATGGAATCGGATAGTGGATTGCACTAGGAATACCCTCTACCTTCAAGCGCTCCTGAAGTCTTTCCCGCTCTTCGACGCAGATGGTGTATTGCGCATAAGCACTAAGATTGTAGGATTCCACATGAGGAGTGGTATTAATACCCATGGAATTGAACAGCGAATTATATTTGCCCGCCACCCGCTGACGAGCATCCAGCTCGTCCTGAAAAATAGCCAACTTCGGGAGCAGAATAGCTGCTTGTATTGTATCAAGACGGCTGTTTACACCAACACGGATATGGTGATAACGACGATCTTGCCCATGGCGAGCGATTTGACGCATAACAGTGGCCAATGCGTCATCATTCGTGAAAATGGCCCCACCATCACCATAGCAACCTAGTGGTTTGCTTGGAAAAAAGCTGGTACAGGCGATCGTCGTCAAATTGCAGGAGCGCACGCCTTTGTAAGTTGCACCAAAACTCTGCGCGGCATCTTCGATCACGGGGATACCATACCGTGAAGCGATTTGGTTGATCGCATCATAGTCAGCGCATTGTCCGTACAACGAGACGGGAATGATAGCTTTTGTTCGCGGCGTGATCGCCGCTTCTAGCTGTGCTGGGTCAAGATTATAGGTACGAGGGTCGACATCCACATACACAGGTTTGGCACCCAACAGCGCAACTGTTTCAGCCGTTGCAATATAGGTAAAACCAGGCGTGATCACCTCGTCGCCGACACCTATGCCCAATGCCATTTGTGCAATTTGCAATGCATCAGTACCGTTGGCACAGGTGATGCAATGTTTGGCTCCAACAAAAGAAGCAAGTGCTTGCTCCAGCCTATCGACTTCTGGCCCCAGAATATATTGGCCATGCTCCAGCACACCATGGATAGCGGCATCTATCTCTTTTCTGATGCGAATTTGCTGAGCTTTCAAATCAATAAATTCAATCATTTCCACGACCCAATACTGAAAGTGTGTTACCTGCGAGTACATAGCGTTCACCAGTGTGTTCACACACCGCTTCGGCACTGCCCTGAAGAGGCAACTCTAGCTGCTCACCGTACTTACTCATCCAGCCTATTTGTCGTGCCGGAACACCGACAATCAATGCATAGGCAGGCACATCCTTGTTCACGACGGCCCCGGCGCCAACGAATGCAAACTCGCCAATTGTCACACCACAGACAACGGTGCTATTCGCTCCAAGCGTTGCGCCCTTTTTTACCAATGTATTCCGATACTCGCTTTTACGCTCAATCAGCGAACGCGGATTGTACACATTTGTAAAGACCATACTTGGACCACAAAACACACCCTCTTCCAGGGTGACATTGTCATAAACCGATACATTATTTTGAATTTTGCAGTGATCACCAATGACTACCAAATTCCCGACAAAAACATTCTGCCCCAAGGAGACGCCTTTACCAATTTTTGCTCCACCGCAAACATGAACAAAATGCCAGATTCTTGATCCCTCTCCGATGTCGGCGCCTGGATCAACGATTGCACTTGGGTGTTGGGTATATAGCATGTTGCCTCCTCAGTAATTATCGTTGGGAAAACAGCATTCAAGCGAACTCCAATGAACAGTTCGCCCCCAAAGACATTGCAAGATAGAGCGAAGGGAAAGACCTCGCACACCCTGACGATATTGATCTTGCTGTAGGCCTTGGATCAATCGTAGTATTTGAGCAAGGTTACTATTTAGTACTTGTGTAGTCACTGCGATCAGCTCAAACACGGGCTTCGACAGCCGGGGCAACATCCTATGCTGTCCCGGCAATACAAGCTTACTTGCGCAGGCTGGCTAACATTGGGTGACCTTCACCCGATGAGGCGGGCACCACAGACGCCGAGCGAATGACCTCTACAGTTTCCACACAGTGCCGCGCGTCCTCAATACCATATCCTCTACCCGCCAAAATTTCCTGATAGCTGGTGGTATGCAAATCAGTAAAGCCTTCGGAGAACTCCATTTCCTCACCGTCCACTGTGATAGAACGATAAGTGGGCTTCTTCCCCTTTACTGCTGCAGGTAGGTCGTTGGCGTCAATAGACAAAAACCACCGAACACGGGCGTTCTCATATTCCAGATAGCCGGCTGCCTTATAGTTGTCCGTGTAATGCACAACATTGCGCTGCAATTTTCCAAAAATGAAATGCAACATGTCATAAAAGTGTACACCGATGTTGGTAGCCACACCAAAGGACTTGCGTGGATCGCCTTTCCAGCTTTCCATATACCACTTGCCGCGAGACGTGATATATGTCAGTTCAACCTCATATTTCTGCTCGCGCTGTTGCTGGGCAACCTTGGCTTTTAGATCGAGAATAGCCTGATGGTGGCGCAACTGAAGAATATTGTAAACGCGCTGGCCTGTTTCTTTTTCAACGAGGGCCAATTCATCCAGCACTGCACTGCTAGGTACTAAAGGCTTCTCACAAATCACATCGCAACCCAGGCGCAAACCGGCAGCAATATGTGCATGGTGCAAGTAGTTTGGGGAACAGACCGCTACATAATCCAGCGCTGCCGAAGTATCGCGCTTCAGACGGTAAGCATGCTCCTGAAAGCGCTCAAACTCTGTGAAAAACTCACTTTCTGGCGAGATACTGTCAATGATCCCTACCGAGTCATTGATATCATAAGCGGACACCAGCACGTTGCCGGTGTCCTTGATCGCACGCATGTGACGTGGGGCAATGTAACCGGCGGCGCCGATCAGAGCGAAATTCTTCATCGAGTAAATGTCCTTCTTGGCGGATGTCCCAGGCGGTGCATGATGCAACCGCCCAGGTGTCTGCAATTGAAATCAGGCCTTGATGATATGCCCGGCGTTGGTACGGTACTTACCTCGGCTATCAACAATCAGCCGCGCAGAGGACTTGATAAGATCGTAATCAAACTTGTCATGATCGGTTGCCAGTATCACGGCATCGAACGTAGACAGGTTCTCGCTAGTCAGGGCTTCGCTACTCAGGATAAAGTGATGCTCGCGCATCGCCGGAAAGACTGGGACATGCGGATCACTGTATGCAACCACACAACCTTTAGCCTCAAGCAACTCCATGATTTCTACTGAAGGCGATTCACGCATGTCATCAACGTTCTTTTTATAGGCGATGCCCAAAACCAATACCTTGCTGCCCTTTAGTGGCTTCCCGTGTTCGTTCAAGCCATCAACTAGTTTATTCACAACATATTCAGGCATCGCTTGGTTGACCTCACCGGACAACTCGATGAAGCGAGTGTGCAGGCCATATTCGCGCGCTTTCCAAGTAAGATAGAAAGGATCAATCGGAATACAGTGCCCCCCCAGACCTGGGCCAGGGTAGTACGCAGTGAAACCAAAAGGTTTGGTTGCGGCGGCATCGACCACCTCGAAAATATCAATACCCATACGGTCAGCGACAATTTTCATCTCGTTGACTAGGCCAATATTGACCGCACGATGGATATTTTCCAGCAGCTTGGTCATTTCAGCAGCTTTGGTGGAGCTGACAGACACTACCTTGTCAATAGCCTGCTCATAAAGCGCGATACCTACTTCCAGACACGCGGCAGTATCCCCACCGATGATCTTTGGGATCGTGCGCGTTTCAAAGTTCGGGTTGCCCGGGTCTTCACGCTCTGGTGAATACACCAGGAAAATATCTTCACCAACGATCAGACCGCCCTCTTGAACTCGCGGCCGCAGCTCTTCTTCAGTGGTACCCGGATAAGTAGTACTCTCTAACGAAACAATCTGCCCAGCGCGCAAGTAAGGCTTCAGCGCATCGGTCGTATTGATTACAAAACTCATGTCCGGTTCGCGATACTTATTCAGCGGAGTTGGAACACAGAGAATCAACGCATCACATTCTGCAGCACGGACAAAATCGGACGTTGCTTCAAAGCCGCTTTCACGAGCGGCCGCAATCTTATCCGCAGGAATATGCTCAATGTAACTTTCACCGCTATTCAACTTTGCAACTTTACTATCATCAATATCAATGCCCAGCACATTGAAACCAATGGCATTGTATCGAAGCATTAACGGCAAGCCGACATAACCAAGCCCCACGATTCCGATCAGAGCCTTCCTGTTTTTGAACTTTTCTATGCTGGCTTGCTTCTGCAGCGACATCCCTAATTCTCCAACTGTATAATCGTAAAAAACGAGTCAAAATACTTAACGTCGTTTGCAATGAGGAAATCCTGTGCTGCAAGGCAGCAATATCATCATGACCATGCCCGATCAGGGCCTAGTCTCAGCAAACCACACGACATGCTGTGCATCATATCGCTCCTTGCCATGAACAGCCACTGCCTTTGCCTACCTGACCTCATGATGAGCGCCTCACTACACCCTGGAAGACAACGCGACAGCTGCTTTGCCAGGTTGATCAAGAGTATCGATCAGCGGCTGAGCTTCGACCACAAGGTGGTGGCGAGGAGCCACTAAAAAACGAAGTAACACAAAGATGACGCCAATCAAAAGCCCTCCCAGTATCCCCGAGGCAATAATCAGTAGACGCTTCGGCTTGATCGGTCCACTGGGCTCAACTGCCTGCCGATCGATTGAGGCCAACTGAAGTCGTGCTAGGTCGACGTCAAGATTTTTCAGACGAACCATTTCCTTGTGCATAGCACCGGTATCTTTCAGGAAATTGTCTTCGTCTGTGCGGGCTTTCAACACCTCCACTTCCCGATTCGCTCGCAGGAGCTGGAGACTCCTGTTTATTTGGGCAATGCGAGGTTCCGAAAAATCGTCTGACACACGCCGCAACAGCGCGGCCTTTTCCGCTAATAGCGCATCAGTCCCCAAAAAGTAGAGAGGCGCCTGCTGATTAGTGACTTCGGTATGGACCACATTCACCGCTTTCCCGCCCTCGGCATCCCCTAACAATGAAGGCGTTGTGGGGCGCTTAATACCCAGGGAAGTGGCAATCTGAATAGCTTCGGACAATTCAGCGATTCGGTTTGTACGACGCGTCTTCAGCTCAACACGTAGCGCTTTCAACTCATCTTCCAGTTGCGCGCGCTTAATGCTATCCGCCTCCAGAAGCAGAGCAATTTTAGAGGTTTTTTCGATCGCGTAAAGTGCACGTGCCGCAGTGATCTTATTATCCAGCTCCCTGATACGGTTGTTGATGATTACATCCATATCAGCAGAAATTTTCTCGCGCTCTTGAGCAATAGCGTAGTCAATCAAGCCATTTACGATGGTGACCCCATCGACTCCCTTTTCATAAGTCAACTCCAGCCCAATCGCCGCCGTTAACGAGTTGTTTTTTTTGGGGTCGGGCAGAGTAAGGCGCAACGCCTCGCGATTGAACTGCTGAAAACTTTGCTCAAATGTAAGATCTGGCTTATCAAAGGCTGCCGCAAGCGCTGGATTTTTTTGAAAGAAACCCAAACGTACTTCATACGAGTTCAAGGCATCCGCAGTTTTCATCAACGCTTCCAACGGCGAAAGGTTGTACAACTGCGTACGATTCAATGCATCCAGTTCGTTGATAGCCGCTGGCCGCAGCTCAGCACTCGCGTAGTAAACAGGGGTGGATAGAAAAGCATAGAAAGCTGCACATACCCCAACAAGTACAGCACTGACTCCGAGAGTTGTCTTCTTCGCCCAAACCTCTTTGAGTAAGGCGAAGAAATCACCTTCACTGGAGGATGCGGGGAGTAAATGGTTATGGATAGTCAAAATAAGCCTGCCTTCTGAAAGAAATGCGGGCTCTCTGGAAAGGAGGCTCGGAATCGACTATTCAATATGGAGCATCAGCTCCATTCTTCAGCCCTGCCTGGCCATCGAGCGCCAGGCATTTTGCCATCAATTTGACTTCACACCAAGCGCCAACTGATAGGAACGCTTGAAACCAAATTCACGCCTCCGCTTCTCGCGGCCTGCGACCCAGCATGAAGCTAACCAGGACGATCAACACCCCGACAATCAAACCGATCATACCACCCGCCACCACACTCAAAATCCGCTTGGGCTTGACCGGGGCATCAGGCTGACTGATAGGACCATCGAATCGAAACACCGAAACAGCTTTGGGATCTACTTCGAGATACTTGTAGAAGTCGTACCTCGCCTGCAGCTTTCTCAAACTCTCAATGAAAGGATCGTCCGATTTCCGCTCTTTGAGGTTGTTGATTTCAGCTTCCAGCGCCTTGGTACCCCGCATGTACGTAAGCTCACCATTCATACCGGCAGACACTTCGTTTGATAGCGCCCCACTTATCAGGGGTGGCTTATGCAGATCAACAGCCTGGGCAACAGTAAGCGCCTCACTCAACTGAATAATCAGATCCTCTCGTACCTTCCTCCCCGTTTCGCGAAGGGTGTTAATCTGCTGCCCCAGGTTTCTAGCCCGAACTTCTGCCTCCCGCTCGACGTTGCTGATCATTTCATCTTTTGCCGCAGCACCGGCCTGGTCTATGTAGAGCTTCGCCCACTGGCTCGCCAAGGCAGGATCACTATTCTGAGCGATTACAACATATCGATCGGAAACATTCTTATCGACAAGCGCCACTTGTAATGCACGAGTGAAATCACGGTACAGCTCATTAGCCGACGCCTTGCGACGCTCAGCATCCAACGAAGGCAAATACTGTTCTTCAAAAAAACGACGACGAAGCGTCTCAGAGCGAAGGTTTCTCAAAAACACATCATAAACAGCCGCCACACTGTAAGCAGCCAGCTCGGATTCGCTCGTACGCCCATAGTTTAGTTCGGCGATACCATTTTGCGTAGGCGGTATGACAATGCCTTTTGCCTCGTAAACCGGAGTAGTCACAAAAACATACACCAATCCTAGCACCAAGCCCAAAAGCATAACGCCGGATATCAAAATCTTGCGTAACCACAGCCAGCGCAGCAAATCAAAAAGGTCAATATCATCCTCTCTTGCAACTCGGTCAGATCTACTCTGCATTTAATCATCGGCCTTTTCAGTTTAGCAGTCGTTATTGTTATTTGATTGAAGACGGCATCCTATGCCTATGCGATTACAGAGCAACTACGAACCTGCTCTCATCAAATTAAGAATCCTCCTACGGACTCCCGTTATTGACAGCCAACGCCAGAGCCTCGACACCAGCATCCGACCCGCTACCGCCTAAGCACTCGACTGCCGAGCACCACCAAGGGCCCAACCGATAACCCAAGCACCAAGGCCACAAGCACAAACACCGACAAAGGCATCGAAGGCAACGTCAACCCAAGAAAAGCCAAGGTCGCCGGCTGCTGATTCTCCAAAACAAATATCAATACTGCCGCCACAAGCAGCAAAAAAAATACGACCAGAATCAACCGCTTGAAGTTCCGCACGGTGGCTCCTTTTATCAGAATTAATGTTCGTCCTGCCCTTCTTCCTCATTCACCCGATCCCGCAACTCCTTGCCTGGCTTGAAGTGTGGCACAAACTTGCCATCCAGGCTGACGGACTGGCCGGTTTTCGGGTTGCGACCTACGCGGGGGGCGCGGTAATGCAGGGAGAAGCTGCCGAAGCCGCGGATTTCAATGCGGTCGCCAGTAGCCAGGCATTGGGACATCTGCTCAAGCATGGTCTTGATGGCCAGCTCGACATCCTTGGATGAGAGCAGCCCTTGATGGGTGACAATACGTTCGATCAGCTCCGACTTCGTCATATTTTTCCCTTCTTTATCAAGCAGCTAGATCATTGCTTCGTTGTTTTTAGCACGACCTGAGGGATTTGAACAGGGCGGTTCTTGACTTAATCGGATTCTCAAAAAATGGGCGTAGGACAAATGTATAGTGGCGCTTTACCACTGCCCCCGGCAAAGCGCGCTGGTACAAGGGTTCCAGCCGCAACAAGAAATCGCAGGCACAAAAAAGGGCGACCGAAGTCGCCCTTTTTTAAACACCAGCAGAACTTAGTTCTGTTTGGCCATTGCCTGACGCAGCAGCGCAGCCATGGTGGTGTCAGCAGCTTCCGCAGGAGCTTCTTTCAGGCTCTGGATAGCTTCTTTCTCTTCAGCGTCGTCTTTCGACTTGATCGACAGCTGGATGACGCGCGATTTGCGGTCAACGCTGATGATCTTCGCTTCGATCTCTTCGCCTTCTTTCAGGACGTTACGCGCGTCTTCAACGCGGTCACGGCTGATTTCAGAAGCTTTCAGAGTGGCTTCGATGTCGTCGGCCAGGGTGATGATGGCGCCTTTGGCGTCAACTTCTTTTACAACACCCTTAACGATTGCACCCTTGTCGTTAGCAGCAACGTACTCGGAGAACGGATCGCTTTCCAGCTGCTTGATACCCAGGGAGATGCGCTCGCGCTCTGGGTCAACAGACAGGATGACGGTGTCCAGCTCGTCGCCCTTCTTGAAGCGACGTACGGCTTCTTCGCCGACTTCGTTCCAGGAGATGTCCGACAGGTGAACCAGGCCGTCGATGCCGCCGTCCAGACCAATGAAGATACCGAAATCGGTGATCGACTTGATGGTGCCGGAGATCTTGTCGCCCTTGTTGAACTGGCCAGAGAAGTCTTCCCATGGGTTGGACTTGCACTGTTTGATGCCCAGGGAGATACGACGACGCTCTTCGTCGATGTCCAGAACCATGACTTCCACTTCGTCGCCGACTTGTACGACTTTCGAAGGGTGGATGTTCTTGTTGGTCCAGTCCATTTCGGAAACGTGTACCAGGCCTTCCACGCCTTCTTCCAGCTCTGCGAAGCAGCCGTAGTCGGTCAGGTTGGTAACACGCGCCATGACGCGGGTGCTTTCTGGGTAACGAGCCTTGATAGCAACCCATGGGTCTTCACCCAGTTGCTTCAGACCCAGGGATACACGGTTACGCTCGCGATCGTACTTCAGAACCTTGACATCGATCTCGTCGCCAACGTTGACGATTTCCGATGGGTGCTTGATACGCTTCCAAGCC
Source organism: Pseudomonas sp. JV241A (assembly GCF_900275665.1). Lineage (NCBI taxonomy): Bacteria > Pseudomonadati > Pseudomonadota > Gammaproteobacteria > Pseudomonadales > Pseudomonadaceae > Pseudomonas > Pseudomonas sp. JV241A. The sequence goes on along the minus strand of NZ_OPYO01000013.1, from coordinate 43,197 downwards.
ATGTCGGTGATGTGCAGCAGACCATCAACGCCGCCCAGGTCAACGAATGCGCCGTAGTCGGTGAGGTTCTTGACGATACCTTTGACTTGCTGGCCTTCCTGCAGGGATTCCAGCAGAGCTTCGCGCTCGGCGCTGTTCTCGGCTTCCAGGACGCTGCGACGGGAAACGACAACGTTGTTGCGCTTCTGGTCCAGCTTGATGACCTTGAATTCCAGCTCTTTGCCTTCCAGGTGGGTGGTGTCGCGCACTGGGCGGACATCAACCAGGGAACCAGGCAGGAACGCACGGATACCGTTAACGTCGACAGTGAAGCCGCCTTTAACCTTACCGTTGATAACGCCCTTGACCACTTCTTCGGCGGCGAAAGCTGCTTCCAGAACAATCCAGCACTCGGCGCGCTTGGCTTTTTCACGGGACAGTTTGGTTTCGCCAAAGCCGTCTTCGACCGCGTCCAGCGCAACGTGAACTTCGTCACCGACCTTGATGGTCAGCTCGCCAGCTTCGTTGTAGAACTGCTCGAGCGGGATGACGCCCTCGGACTTCAGGCCAGCATGTACGGTAACCCAGTCGCCGTCGATGTCGACAACGATACCGGTGATGATCGCACCCGGCTGAAGATTGAGGGTTTTCAGGCTTTCTTCAAAGAGTTCTGCAAAGCTTTCGCTCATTTTAATTCCTGTAGATTAGGGCGGGACATACGCCCATCAGCCACATTCCAGACAATGTGGGTTTCGTTCATATAAAGGAAAGCCGACAGGACGTTGACTGGTGCCCCTGCCTGCCTTCCTGGTCATCAGGCGATATCGCGCAGGGCGATCTCGCTCTTGATGCGTTGCAACACCTGCTCGATGGACAACTCCGTGGAATCCAGCTGGATCGCATCGGCCGCCGGTTTGAGCGGGGCCACTGCGCGCTGGGTGTCGCGCTCATCACGCGCACGAATCTCATCTAGCAGACTCGACAGACTAACATCTTCGCCCTTGGCCTTCAACTGCAAGTAACGGCGACGGGCTCGTTCCTCGGCGCTGGCGGTCAGAAATACCTTGAGCGGTGCGTCCGGGAACACCACGGTGCCCATGTCGCGACCATCGGCAATCAGCCCCGGCGCTTCCTGGAACGCCCGCTGGCGTTGCAGCAGGGCTTCGCGCACCGCCGGCAGCGAGGCGACCATGGAGGCGCCGGCACCCACGGTTTCGGTACGGATGACATTGCTGACATCCTCGCCTTCAAGAATGATCTGCTGCAGCTTGCCCGGCTCGGCGGCGATGAACTGCACATCCAGGTGGGCAGCGATCTTGACCAGCAGCTCTTCATTGGTCAGGTCGACACCGTGGTTGCTGGCGGCAAAGGCCAGCAAGCGGTATAGCGCGCCCGAATCCAGCAGCTTCCACCGAAGCTCCCGAGCCAGCAGGCCGGCAACGGTACCCTTGCCCGAACCGCTTGGTCCGTCGATGGTGATGACCGGTGCGTTGGAGTTCACGACTTGCCCTCTTCTGCCACGCGGATACCGACTTCGGCGCACAGGGCGAGGAAGTTCGGGAACGAGGTCGCGACGTTGGCGCAGTCATGGATACGGATCGGTGCCGTAGCGCGCAACGAGGCAACGCTGAAAGCCATGGAAATGCGATGGTCGCCATGACCGTGCACTTCACCGCCACCGATCACGCCGCCGTCGATGATGATACCGTCCGGGGTCGGCTCGCACTTCACGCCCAGGGCCAGCAGGCCGTCGGCCATGACCTGGATGCGATCGGATTCCTTGACCCGCAGCTCTTCGGCGCCGCGCAGCACGGTACGGCCTTCGGCACAGGCGGCAGCGACGAACAGCACCGGGAACTCGTCGATGGCCAGCGGCACCAGATGCTCGGGGATCTCGATACCCTTGAGTTTAGCCCCGCGCACGCGCAGGTCAGCCACTGGCTCGCCGCCGACCTCACGCTGGTTCTCCAGGGTGATGTCGCCGCCCATCAGGCGCAGGATGTCGATGACGCCGGTGCGGGTCGGGTTGATGCCGACGTGCTCGAGCAGCAGCTCGGAACCTTCGGCGATCGACGCCGCCACCAGGAAGAAAGCTGCCGAGGAAATGTCCGCTGGCACTTCGATATGAGTTGCTGTCAGCTTGCCGCCGGATTCCAGCGAAGCCGTAGGACCGTCGACTTTAACGCTGTAGCCGAAACCGCGGAGCATGCGCTCGGTGTGGTCACGGGTTGGCGCAGGCTCGGTGACAGTGGTCTTGCCCTGGGCATACAGGCCGGCCAGCAGCAGGCAGGATTTGACCTGGGCACTGGCCATCGGCAACGTGTAGGTCAAGGCCTTGAGCGTGTGGCCGCCACGGATGGTCATCGGCGGACGACCTTCGGCGGCGGTTTCGATCACTGCGCCCATTTCCCGCAGCGGGTTAGCCACGCGATTCATCGGCCGCTTGGACAGCGAGGCATCGCCAGTCAACACGGTGTCAAACGGCTGCGCGGCCAGCAGGCCGGAGAGCAGGCGCATCGAGGTACCGGAGTTGCCCAGGTAGATCGGGCCCGGTGGCGGCTTCAGACCATTAAGGCCAACGCCGTGGATGGTCACCCGGCCATGGTGCGGGCCTTCGATGACCACACCCATGTCACGGAAGGCCTGCAGGGTCGCCAGGGCGTCTTCGCCCTCGAGGAAACCTTCCACTTCGGTGGTGCCTTCGGCCAGGGAGCCGAGCATGATCGAGCGATGGGAAATCGATTTGTCACCTGGTACACGAATACGGCCAGACACGCGGCCACCAGGATTTGCCAGGAAAATCAGGTCGTTGGAGTTCATAGCGTCCACATAGGCCCGGCGGGCCAGGATTTTACTGAAATGCTCGCGGGCAACACGGGCGCGAGTGAAGACGCCCAGCAGCTGATGCCCATCCCCTGCATCGACCGCGTCGCGCAAGGCGTCGAGATCGCTGCGAAATGTATCGAGTGTGCGCAGGACAGCTTCGCGGTTGGCGAGAAAGATGTCGTGCCACATGACCGGGTCGCTTCCGGCGATTCTCGTGAAATCGCGGAAGCCTCCGGCAGCGTAACGGAAGATGTCGAGGTTTTCATTGCGCTTGGCCAGGGAATCGACCAAGCCGAAGGCCAGCAGGTGTGGCAAGTGGCTGGTAGCGGCCAGGACTTCGTCATGGCGCTCGACCTGCATGTGCTCGACATCGGCCTCCAGCGCACGCCAGAGCTGATCGACCAGCGCCAGGGCAGCCGGATCGGTTTCGGCCAGCGGTGTAAGAATGACTTTGTGGCGGCGGAACAGAGAAGCATTGGAAGCCTCCACCCCGCTCTGCTCGGAGCCGGCAATCGGATGGCCAGGCACGAAACGCGGCAAACGCCCGGCAAGGGCCTCGCGGGCTGCGCGCACGACATTGCCCTTGGCACTGCCGACGTCGGTCAGCACCGCCTGCCCCAGATCGAGCCGAGCCAGGCGGGTGAGGAGTTTTTCCATGGCCAGGATCGGCACGGCAAGCTGAATGACATCGGCGCCGACGCAGGCGACGGCGAGATCTTCTTCGCAGCGGTCGACCACGCCCAGTTCCACCGCCAGCTTGCGCGACTGCGGGTCAAGGTCGACACCGACTACTTCGCGGCACAGGCCGCTTTCACGCAAGCCTTTGGCGAAGGACCCGCCAATCAGGCCCAACCCGACTACCACCAGGCGACCGATGACCGGCCCAGGCTTGTTTACCACGACTTCACCCACGGAGCTGGACCCTGTTCAAAACTGCATGCACGCCATTCATAGCCTCAGAGTACCGCTTTCGGGTAGGAACCCAGCACCTTCAGGGCCACGGCTTCCTGGCTGATCTGCTCGAGCACGGCCTTGATCAGCGGATCGCGGTGGTGGCCGACGAAATCGATGAAGAACACGTAGGTCCATTTGCCGCTGCGCGACGGACGGGTCTCGATACGGGTCAGGTCGATACCGTTCTCGTGGAACGGCACCAGCAACTCGTGCAAAGCGCCCGGCTTGTTGCTCATGGAGACAATGATCGAGGTCTTGTCGTCGCCGGTCGGCGGTACTTCCTGGTTACCGATCATCAGGAAGCGCGTGGAGTTGTCCGGACGGTCTTCGATCTTCTCGGCCAGACGGGTCAGGCCGTACAGGCCCGCCGCCATGTCGCCGGCGATGGCCGCCGAGTTCCACTCGCCCTTGACCCGCTTGGCCGCTTCGGCGTTGCTCGACACCGCCACGCGCTCGACATTCGGGTAGTGGGCATCCAGCCACTTGCGGCACTGGGCCAGCGACTGGGCGTGGGAGTAGATACGGCTGATGCTGTCGGTCTTGGTGTTCTCACCCACCAGCAGGTGGTGGTGAATGCGCAGTTCGACTTCGCCGCAGATCACCATGTCGTGCTCAAGGAAGCTGTCGAGGGTGTGGTTGACCGCACCTTCGGTGGAGTTTTCCACCGGCACCACGCCAAAGTTGACGGCACCGGCCGCCACTTCGCGGAACACTTCGTCGATCGCCGCCATCGGCTTGCTGATCACCGCATGGCCGAAATGCTTCATTGCCGCAGCCTGGGTAAAGGTACCCTCAGGGCCGAGGTAAGCGATCTTGAGCGGCTGCTCCAGGGCCAGGCACGACGACATGATTTCGCGGAACAAGCGCGCCATCTCTTCGTTGCCCAGTGGCCCCTGGTTGCGCTGCATGACGCGCTTGAGCACCTGCGCCTCCCGCTCGGGGCGGTAGAACACCGGCGTCTCGCCTTCGGCCAGGGTCGCGGTCTTGACCCGCGCCACTTCCTGCGCGCAACGGGCGCGGTCACTGATCAGCTCGAGGATCTTCTCGTCGAGGCTGTCAATGCGCACCCGCAGCGCCTTGAGTTCCTGCTCCGACATCAGCCGTGCTCCTTCTCGAATTCAGCCATGTAGGCAACCAGCGCTTCGACGGCGTCCAGGCCCAGGGCGTTGTAGATCGAGGCGCGCATGCCGCCAACCGAACGGTGACCCTTGAGGTTGAGCAGGCCACGGGCATCGGCGCCAGCGAGGAAGGCTTTGTCCAGGCGCTCGTCAGCCAGGCGGAACGGCACGTTCATCCACGAACGGGCGTTGACGCTGATCGGGTTGGTATAGAAGTCGCTGTTGTCGATGAAGCCGTACAGACGGTCCTTCTTGGCCCGGTTGCGCTGCTCCATGGCCTCGACGCCGCCCTGCTCTTTCAGCCACTCGAAGACCAGCCCGGACAGGTACCAGGAATAGGTCGCCGGAGTGTTGTACATCGAGCCGTTGTCGGCCGCGACCTTGTAGTCGAGCATGGTCGGGCAGCTGCTGCGGGCACGGCCGAGCAGGTCTTCACGGACGATCACCACCACCAGGCCGCTCGGACCGATGTTCTTCTGGGCACCCGCATAGATCAGGCCGAAGTCGGAGACGTCAACCGGACGCGAGAGGATGTCCGACGACATGTCGACCACCAGCGGTACGTCACCGGTCTGCGGCACCCAGTCGAACTCCAGACCACCAATGGTCTCGTTCGAGGCGTAGTGCACGTAGGCAGCGTTCTTGCTCAGGTTCCATTCGTTCTGGCCAGGGATGGCCAGGTAGTCGTAAGCCTTGGCGCTGGCAGCAACGTTGATGTTGCCGTAGCGACGGGCTTCCTCGATGGCCTTTTTCGACCAGATACCGGTTTCGATATAGTCGGCAGTGCCGTCTTCAGGCAGCAGGTTGAGCGGGATTTCAGCGAATTGCTGGCTCGCGCCGCCCTGCAGGAACAGCACCTTGTAATTGGAAGGAATGGACATCAGGTCGCGCAGATCCTGCTCGGCCTTCTCGGCGATCGCCACGTAGTCGTCGCTACGGTGACTCATCTCCATCACCGACAGGCCTTTGCCACGCCAGTTCAGCATTTCAGCCTGGGCGCGCTGCAGTACAGCGTCAGGGAGCGCAGCAGGGCCTGCGCAGAAGTTAAAGGCTCGTTTGCTCACATCCACTCTCGCTCTGCTCTCGATGTCCGCAGGAGCCGGCCGGGCAGCGAGCTGTGCTCGACTGCCGCGGCCTTCCCCCACCAGGGTTGCGCTACTAATTTATTCCGGCTGTGCCTCTTCGTCGGCAGCGGCGTCGGCCTGTGGTGCCGCATCGGCGTCCACTTCAGCGCGATCCACCTCGGCGTCGAAGTCCTCGTCGCCTTCCTCTTCAGATGGCTCCTGGACCCGTTCCAGCCCCACCAGGGTCTCGTCGCTGGCCAGTTTGATGAGGGTCACACCCTGGGTGTTACGACCCAGGCTGGAGACTTCACCGACACGGGTACGCACCAGGGTGCCCTGGTCGGAAATCAGCATGATTTCCTCGCCATCCTGCACCTGCACTGCACCCACCAGGCGACCGTTACGCTCGTTGCTGACCATGGCGATAACGCCCTGACCGCCACGTTTGTACTCGGGGAACTCGGCGATTTCGGTACGCTTGCCGTAACCACGCTCGGAAGCGGTAAGGATCTGGCTGCCTTCTTCCGGGATGATCATGGAGATCAGCTTCTGCCCTTCGGTCAGACGCATGCCGCGTACACCGCGGGCGGTACGGCCCATGGCGCGAACGTCGGATTCCTTGAAGCGGGTGACCTTGCCGGCGTCGGAGAACAGCATGACCTCACGCTCGCCATCGGTGATGGCCGCGGAAATCAACACGTCGCCTTCGTCCAGCTCCAGGGCGATCAGGCCGACGCTGCGCTGACGGCTGAAGGACTCCAGCGGGGTCTTCTTCACCGTACCGTTGGCGGTCGCCATGAAGATGAAATGACCTTCGGTGTATTCCTCGACCGGCAACATGGTCGAGATGTACTCGCCCTCGTCCAGCGGCAGCAGGTTGACCAGCGGTCGACCACGCGCAGCACGGGAGGCCTCGGGAATTTCATAGGTCTTGAGCCAGTACACCTTGCCCTTGCTGGAGAACAGCAGCAGGGTGGTGTGGCTGTTGGCGACCAGCAGGTGCGAGATGTAGTCCTCGTCCTTGACGCCGGTAGCCGACTTGCCTTTACCACCGCGACGCTGGGCCTGGTAGGCGGCCAGCGGCTGGGTCTTGGCATAGCCGCCATGGGAGATGGTCACGACCCGGTCTTCTTCCGGAATCATGTCACCCAGGGTCAGGTCCAGGCGTGCATCGAGGATCTCGGTGCGGCGCACGTCGCCGTATTCGGCACGGATCAGTTCCAGCTCTTCGCGGATCACTTCCATCAGGCGCTCGGCGCTGTTGAGGATGCGGATCAGCTCGCCGATCTGGTTGAGGATCTCCTGGTACTCGGCCAGCAGCTTCTCGTGCTCAAGACCGGTCAGGCGGTGCAGGCGCAGGTCGAGAATGGCCTGGGCCTGTTCCGGCGACAGGAAGTACTTGCCGTCGCGCAGACCGAACTGCGGATCGAGGTTTTCCGGGCGGCAGGAGTCGGCGCCAGCGCGCTCGACCATCACCTGCACGGCGCTGGATTCCCACGGCGTGCTGATCAGCGCTTCCTTGGCCTCGGAAGGCGTCGGCGAGGCCTTGATCAGGGCAATTACCGGGTCGATGTTGGACAGGGCAACCGCCTGGCCTTCAAGGATGTGCCCGCGCTCACGCGCCTTGCGCAGTTCGAACACGGTACGACGGGTGACCACCTCACGACGGTGACGAACGAAGGCTTCGAGCAGATCCTTGAGGTTCAGCACCCGCGGACGGCCGTCGATCAGCGCAACCACGTTGATGCCGAAAACGCTCTGCAGCTGGGTCTGGGCGTAGAGGTTGTTGAGGATCACCTCAGGCACTTCGCCACGACGCAGTTCGATGACGATGCGCATACCGTCCTTGTCGGACTCGTCGCGCAGCTCGGTGATGCCTTCGAGTTTCTTCTCCTTGACCAGCTCGGCGATCTTCTCGATCAGACGCGCCTTGTTCAGCTGGTACGGCAGCTCGGTGACGACGATCTGCTGGCGGCCACCGACCTTGTCGATGTCTTCGACCATCGAGCGGGCGCGCATGTAGATGCGGCCGCGACCGGTGCGGTAGGCCTCGATGATGCCCTGGCGGCCGTTGATGATCGCGGCGGTCGGGAAGTCGGGGCCCGGGATGAACTGCATCAGCTCATCGATGGTGATGTCGGCGTTGTCGATCAGTGCCAGGCAACCATCGATGACTTCACCGAGGTTGTGTGGCGGAATGTTGGTCGCCATGCCCACGGCGATACCGCTGGAACCGTTGACCAGCAGGTTGGGGATCTTGGTCGGCATGACCGCCGGGATCTGCTCGGTACCGTCGTAGTTGGGTACCCAGTCGACCGTCTCTTTATGCAGGTCGGCCAGCAGTTCGTGGGCCAGCTTGGTCATGCGGACTTCGGTGTATCGCATGGCGGCGGCGTTGTCGCCGTCGACCGAACCGAAGTTACCCTGGCCGTCGACCAGCAGGTAACGCAGCGAGAACGGCTGGGCCATGCGTACGATGGTGTCGTAAACGGCGGTATCACCATGCGGGTGGTACTTACCGATCACGTCACCGACCACACGGGCGGATTTCTTGTACGGTTTGTTCCAGTCGTTACCCAGTTCGCTCATCGCATACAGAACGCGGCGATGCACGGGCTTCAAGCCATCACGCGCATCGGGCAGTGCACGCCCGACAATGACGCTCATCGCGTAGTCGAGGTAGGACTGTCTCAGTTCGTCTTCGATATTGACCGGGAGGATTTCTTTGGCCAGTTCGCCCATGAGAAGCCTGATTCCTTTTTCTGGTGAAACCTCGTCACATCCATATGGGACGAACGAAGCTCGCCGCTGCAAAGTGACTCCTTGCAACGACTTACGACAAATCAACGAGTTATGCCATGGATCTGCGCAGTAAAGGCAGCCCCGCGGGGCAGCCTTGGAAACCGTCGGATGTTACCACAATCGCCCAGAGGGTGGGAGTAGGCTGCGGCACTACTACCCTACTGCTCGTCGAGAACGCCCGCTAGCCGCTACAGCAGGCCGCAGACGGGGGCAAAGTCTCAATGCAAACGCTTGCGACACATCAGTTGCGCCATCTTCACCGTGTCCGGGCGCTCGACGATGCCTTTCTCGGTGATGATCACGTCGATCAGGTCGGCCGGGGTCACGTCGAACACCGGGTTGAACGCCTCGAAAGCAGCGCCCAGCGGCTCGCCGCCAAGCGCCAGCAACTCGCTGGCGCTGCGCTCTTCGAGGAGGATGTCGTCGCCGCTCTCCAGGTTCATGTCGATGCTCGAACTCGGCGCCACGACCATGAAACGCACGCCGTGGTGCATGGCATTGACCGCCAGCTGGTAGGTGCCGATCTTGCTCGCCACATCGCCATTGGCGGTGATGCGGTCGGCGCCGACGATCACCCAGGTGATGCCTTTGGTTTTCATCAGGTGGGCGGCGGCGGAATCGGCGGTAATGGTTGCCGGGATGCCCTCGCCTGCCAGTTCCCAGGCACTCAGGCGCGAACCCTGTAGCCACGGGCGGGTTTCATCGACATAGACGCGCTCGATCATGCCCTCCAGGTAAGCGGCGCGCACCACCCCGAGGGCAGTGCCGAAGCCGCCGGTGGCCAGGGCGCCGGTATTGCCGTGGGTAAGGACTGCCTGCTCGTTACCCTGGTGCTTGCGGATCAGGTCGACACCCAGCTGTGCCATGGTCAGGTTGGCTTCGCGGTCGCTTTCATGGATGGCCATGGCTTCGGCCTCCATGATGGCCAGCACGTCATCACCTTCCTTGAGCCGCAGCAAGCGCTCGCGCATGCGGTTCAGGGCCCAGAACAGGTTGGCGCCGGTCGGCCGGGCATGCACCAGCAGCTCGAAATCCTCTTCCAGGGCCATCTCCCAGTCACCACCGGCGGCCAGGCGCTGACGAATCGCCAGGGCCAGGCCATAGGCGGCGCTGATGCCAATGGCCGGCGCACCGCGCACCACCATCGAACGAATGGCCTCGGCCACTGCGGCGGCATCGCTGCAGGCCAGCCAGACCTGCGTGCCCGGCAGCGCGCGCTGGTCGAGCAGATAAAGGGTGCCATCCCGCCAATCGATGGCTTTCACCTTCTCTGCAGCCATTAGTCGATCGCGCATGCCTCACCCCATCATTCGGACATCAAAAGCGGACGATTATAGCGAGCCCCAGGCGCGGACGCTCGGGTATACTTCGCCCTCACCTTCAGTCGCCCAGGGAAACCTGTCATGCCCAAACCCGCTACGCCGCTCGACCTGCTGCTCCTGCCTACCTGGCTGGTGCCGGTCGAACCTGCCGGAGTGGTTTTGAAGGATCATGCCCTGGGCATCCGCGACGGGCAGATCGTGTTCATCGGCCCGCGCAGCCAGGCCCAGGCGTTCATCGCTGGCGAAACCCGCGAACTGCCGGGCTGCCTGCTCAGCCCGGGGCTGGTCAACGCCCACGGCCATGCGGCGATGACCCTGTTCCGCGGCCTGGCCGATGACTTGCCGCTGATGACCTGGCTCGAAGAGCACATCTGGCCGGCCGAAGGGCGCTGGGTCGATGAAGACTTCGTCCGTGATGGTACCGACCTGGCCATCGCCGAGCAGGTCAAGGGCGGCATCACCTGCTTCAGCGACATGTATTTCTACCCCAAGGTGGCCAGCGAGCGCGTGCACCACAGCGGCATCCGTGCGCAGATCGCCGTGCCCCTGCTGGATTTCCCGATCCCCGGCGCGCGCAGCACCGAAGAAGCCCTGCAACTGGGCATCGAGCTGTTCGGCGACCTGCGCCACCACCCGCGCATCACCGTGGCCCTGGGCCCGCATGCGCCGTACACGGTGAGCGACGACAACCTTGAAAAGATCCGCGTCATCGCCGAAGAGCTGGACGCGCCGATCCACATGCACATCCATGAAACCGCCTTCGAGGTCGAGCAATCGCTGCAGACCCGCGGCGAGCGCCCCCTGGCCCGGCTTGCCCGCCTCGGCTTGCTCGGCCCGCGCTTGCAGGCGGTTCACATGACCCAGGTCAGCGACGAGGATCTGGCCCTGCTGGTAGAAAGCAACACCAGTGTGGTGCACTGCCCGGAGTCCAACCTCAAGCTGGCCAGCGGCTTCTGCCCGGTCGAGCGCTTGTGGCAGGCCGGCGTCAACGTTGCCGTCGGTACCGACGGTGCGGCCAGCAACAATGACCTCGACCTGCTCGGCGAAACCCGTACCGCTGCCCTGCTGGCCAAGGCCGTGGCCGGCTCGGCCAGTGCCCTGGATGCCCATCGGGCGCTGCGCATGGCAACCCTCAACGGCGCCCGGGCCCTGGGCCTTGAGGCGATTACCGGCTCGCTGGAGCTGGGCAAAGCTGCCGACCTGGTCGCCTTCGATCTTTCGGGCCTGGCCCAGCAGCCGGTGTATGACCCGGTTTCGCAACTGATCTACGCCAGCGGCCGGGACTGCGTGAAGCACGTCTGGGTCGCCGGCAAGCCACTGCTTGACGACCGGTGCCTGACCCGCCTGGACGAACAGGCCCTGCACGCCACCGCCTGCGCCTGGGGCCAGCGGATCGGCGAGCACAACGAATAAGCGCCCGGCAGCCAGTGCTGGCGGGCAAGAGCAAATTATCCAAGTTTCAGAGGACTGTTCCATGAGCAACGTCGACCACGCCGAAATCGCCAAGTTCGAAGCCCTGGCCCACCGCTGGTGGGACCGCGAGAGCGAGTTCAAGCCGCTGCACGACATCAACCCGCTGCGGGTCAACTGGATCGACGAGCGGGTCAAGCTGGCCGGCAAGAAGGTCCTCGATGTCGGCTGCGGCGGCGGCATCCTCAGTGAAGCCATGGCCCTGCGTGGCGCCACCGTCACCGGCATCGACATGGGTGAAGCGCCACTGGCCGTGGCCCAACTGCACCAGCTCGAATCCGGGGTCAACGTCGAGTACCGGCAGATCACCGCCGAGGCCCTGGCCGAAGAGCTGCCCGAGCAGTTCGACGTGGTCACCTGCCTTGAGATGCTCGAGCATGTGCCAGACCCGTCCTCGGTGATCCGCGCCTGCTTCCGCATGGTCAAGCCGGGTGGCCAGGTGTTCTTCTCGACCATCAACCGCAACCCCAAGGCTTATCTGTTCGCCATCATTGGCGCCGAATACATCATGAAACTGCTGCCGCGCGGCACCCATGACTTCAAGAAATTCATCCGCCCGTCCGAACTTGGTGCCTGGAGCCGCGACGCCGGCCTGACCGTCAAGGACATCATCGGCCTGACCTACAACCCGCTGACCAAGCACTACAAGCTGGCCAACGACGTTGACGTCAACTACATGATCCAGACCCTGCGCGAGGAATAAGCATGCGTTTGCGAGCGGTACTTTTCGACATGGACGGCACCCTGCTCGACACGGCGCCGGACTTCATCGCCATCTGCCAGGCCATGCTCGCCGAGCGCGGCCTACCGGCCATCGAGGACCAGAAAATCCGCGACGTGGTCTCCGGCGGCGCCAAGGCCATGGTCTCGGTGACCTTCAACCTCGACCCTGAAGCCGAAGGCTTCGAGGCTCTGCGCCTGGAATTCCTCGAGCGCTACCAGCAAGGTTGCGCGGTGCACAGCAAGCTTTACGACGGCATGGCCGAACTGCTGGCCGACATCGAGAAAAGCAACCTGATCTGGGGCGTGGTCACCAACAAGCCGGTGCGTTTCGCCGAGCCGATCATGCAGCAGCTGGGCCTGAGCGAGCGTTCGGCGCTGTTGATCTGCCCGGACCACGTGAAGAACAGCAAGCCGGACCCCGAGCCGCTGATCCTCGCCTGCAAGACCCTCAACCTGGACCCGGCCAGCGTGCTGTTCGTCGGCGACGACCTGCGCGACATCGAGTCGGGCCGCGATGCCGGCACCCGCACTGCGGCAGTGCGCTACGGCTACATTCATCCAGATGACAACCCCAACAACTGGGGCGCGGATGTCGTGGTCGATCATCCGCTGGAGCTGCGCAAGGTGCTCGATAACGCGCTTTGCGGCTGCTGAAACCTTCGTACTGGCAAGGCTTTGCCTTGCATCGCCGGCAAGGCCGGCTCCCACAGGCCACCATCAACCTTGTGGGAGCTGGCTTGCCAGCGATGAAGCCATCACCTACCTAGAGGTAACCCCATGTTCGATTACTCTGCCCGCCCCGACCTGCTCAAAGGCCGGACCATCCTGGTCACCGGCGCCGGTCGCGGCATCGGCGCGGCTGCGGCCAAGAGCTATGCCGCCCATGGCGCCACCGTCTTGCTGCTGGGCAAGACCGAAGCCAACCTGAGCCAGGTCTACGACGAGATCGAAGCGGCCGGCCACCCGAAACCCGCGGTCATCCCGTTCAACCTGGAGACTGCCCTGCCACATCAGTACGACGAGCTGGCAGCGATGATCGAAGCCGAGTTCGGCCATATCGACGGCCTGCTGCACAACGCCTCGATCATCGGCCCGCGCACGCCGCTGGAGCAGCTTTCGGGCGACAACTTCATGCGCGTGATGCAGGTCAACGTCAATGCCATGTTCATGCTCACCAGCACCCTGCTGCCGTTGCTCAAGCTGTCGGCGGATGGTTCGGTGATCTTCACCTCCAGCAGCGTCGGGCGCAAAGGCCGGGCCTACTGGGGTGCCTATGGAGTGTCGAAGTTCGCCACCGAGGGCCTGATGCAGACCCTCGCCGACGAGCTTGAAGGTGTGGCGCCGGTGCGTGCCAACAGTGTCAACCCGGGCGCCACCCGTACCAGCATGCGCGCCCAGGCCTACCCTGCGGAAACACCGGAAAACAATCCGCTGCCAGAGCAGATCATGCCGGTCTACCTGTACCTGATGGGTCCAGACAGCACCGGCATCAACGGCCAGGCGTTCAACGCCCAGTAAGCTCAGCCCTCGGCCAGCTCCGCCCGGGCCCGGGCGGGCTGCTGGCGCTGTTCCTGCTCTTGCTGCATGCAGCGCTCAAGGAACAGGAACATATAGTCATAGCTCTTGCAGATGGCCCGACGCAATTCGGTTTGCAGCGCCACCGACGGGTTATTGCCGGCCAGGGTGCAGACGATCTCCAAGGCCTCCCAAGGGTGTGCGTCATCGTACTGGGCGTGCATCTTCAGCCACTTCATCGCGCGCTTGCGGCCTTCTTCCGGGAAGCCCTGGGCGTAGACGCCAGTCGAGCAAACCACCGCCGACCACTCACCGGTTGCGCCTTCGATGGCGTAGTTGGTGGCAGCAATGGCAACCACCAGCGAATCGGTCGCGCAGGTATGCCAGCACCAGTCGCTGAGGGCGTTGAGTTCGCTAGGTACTTCCTGCGCCTGCAGGTCTTCGAGGCTGACGCCATGGGCCTGGGCCCAGAACAGCCAGTAATCGGCATGGTTGAGTTCGACGCGAATGTTGCGCATCAGCCAGCGCCGCGCCATGTCTTCGCCGGGGTGGCGGGCGTACTGGGTCTTGGTGAGGTTCTTGGCCATGTACAGGGAAAACTGCTCGACCACCGGCCAACCGCCGATCAGGTACTGGCGCATGGTCCGGCCACTGAGGCGGCCATCGCGCATGCGTTGATAAAGCTCGTGCTCCACCACCCGACGCTTGCTCTCGCTGCAGTCCTTGATCAACTGCTGGGCCCAAAGCGGGTAACTGCTGGGGTCCATCAATGGACCAGTACGAATAAACGCGTCAATCACTGTCAGCTCCTTGTTCCTTGTGATTATCGGTGGATCTCAGCGAAAGGTCCCCGGCGCCTTGAACAACAGGGGCCTTGCAGCAATCCGTTTGCGCTGCAAGCTGTCACAGGTGAACACCTGTGGCCGCTCGATCAGGTATCCCTGGGCGTAGTCCACGCCTATTTCCTGCAGGGCCTGCTCGATCAACGGGGTTTCGACGAACTCGGCGATGGTGCGTTTGCCCATCACGTGACCGATGTGATTGATCACCTCGACCATGGCCCGGTTGATCGGGTCATCGAGCATGTCCTTGACGAAACTCCCGTCGATTTTCAGAAAGTCTACAGGCAAATGCTTCAAATAAGCGAACGACGACATACCGGCGCAAAAGTCATCCAGCGAGAACCGGCAACCTAGGCCCTTGAGCTCGTTGATAAAGCGGATGGCACTGCCGAGGTTGGCGATCGCGCTGGTTTCGGTGATTTCGAAACAAATCATGTGCGGCGGGATGGCGAACTCGCTGAACAGCCGCTGCAGGTACTCGAGGAACTTGTCATCACCGATGCTGCTGCCCGACAGGTTGATCGCGCACATGGCCAACGGGCCATCGCGCTGTTCGTCCAGGCACTGGCGGATGACCTTGAACACACTGCGCACCACCCAGCGGTCCAGCGCGGTCATCAGGCCATAGCGCTCGGCGGCGGGAATGAAGCTGTCAGGGAGGATGATGCGGCCGCCCTCGTCGTGCAGGCGCAGGAGGATCTCGATATGCCCGGCGCCTTCATGGGGTCCAAGGGCGGCAATTTCCTGGGCATAGAGGCAGAAACGGTTTTCTTCCAGGGCCACGTGCAGGCGCTGGATCCAAGCCATCTCGCCAAAGCGCATGGACAGCTCGCTGTCATCGGCGTGATACACCTGCACGCGGTTGCGGCCCTTCTCCTTGGCCATGTAGCAAGCCATGTCGGCGGCCCGCAGCGAGGCTTCGAGGGTGGTCGGCCCTTGGGCAATATGCACCAGGCCCAGGCTGACGGTGGTCATGAACGGCCGCCCTTTCCACACGAAGTGCAGGCTCTGCACGGCCTGGCGCAGGCTCTCGGCAATGCGCTCGGCCTGCTCCTGGGGGCAGTTCTCCAGAAGGATACCGAACTCGTCACCACCCAGCCGCGCCAGGGTGTCGCCTTCGCGTAGGCCGGCCTGGAGCACAGCACAGATATGCCGCAGCAACTCATCGCCGGCGGCATGACCGCAGGTGTCGTTGACCAGCTTGAACTGGTCCAGGTCAAGGAACATCAAGGAGTGGCGCGCCGGTTTGCGCGCCATGGCGTTGAGCGCCAGTTCCAGGCGGTATTCGAATTCGCGGCGGTTGGCCAGGCCGGTCAGGGCGTCGTGGGTCGCCTGCCAGGACAGGTTGGCGATGTACTGACGCTCCTGGGTCATGTCGTGCAGCACCAGGACGATGCCGCTGATCTTACCCTCAGCCATGATCGGCGCACCTACCAGGGTGACCGACACGGTGCTGCCGTCCAGGCGCTGGATCAGCTTGGTATGTTCACTGCCGCCCTTGAGGCCACCTTCGAGCACGCGCTCGACCAGGGTCAGGCTGTCCTTTTCGGCATTCTCGTCGAGCAGGCTGAACAGCGCAGCCAAGGGCAAGCCCTGGGCCTGGGCCGCATGCCAGTGGGTCAACTGTTCGGCGGCCGGGTTCATGTAGGCGATGCAGCCTTCGACATCGGTGGTGATGACGCCATCGCCGATCGACTCAAGGGTGATCTGCGCCCGCTCCTTCTCCACTTCGAGGGCATTGGCAAAGGCCTGGCGCTGAGCCAGCAGCTTGCTCGAACGCATCCAGGCCAGTGCAATCAGGAACAGCGCAGTGGCCAGGTTGGTGACCAGCAATACCCGCAGCAACATCCGCGACCCTTCACCCAGGGCATCGCTGAACGCCCGGGCAGCCGGGGTCACGGCATCGTTGATCGAAGCAATCTGCGCCTTCCAGCCCGCGACGCTACGGGCATCGGCACGGCCAGCACGAAAACCGCTGTACATCTGCTCGGCCACTTCATCCAGCTGGCGCAAAAATCCGTCACCGACCGCCCACAGCTCGATGGCCTTCTGCATATAGCTGACCTGATGAAAGTTCAGGTACAGCCAGATCACACTGGAAACGTCGTCGGGATGGTTGCCGCCCTGGAGGATGCCACGGCGTGCGGCGTCGATATCCGGGGTCGGCAGGTCGAGGGCCACGCGCAGGTCATGCCCGCCCTGGGGCACGGCAATCGCCTTGCGATACTTCTGAAAGGCCGCCTCGTCGCGGCTGTCAGCGTACTGGTTGAGGTAATAGATGGCGTCTTTCTGGCCCTTGGACCACAGGCTCTCCCCCGCCACATAACCACGCACTGCCGACAGCGCGTACAGGCTGATGCTCCCGAGCAAGGCCTGAAACAGCACCACAGCAACAAATGGCCAGATAATGCCCAACAACTTTGGCGCTTCGAGAGTCCGTTTTCGCTTCATGAGGTCCCTTGCAACAGAGCCGGATGAATCCCACCTACCAAAGCACAGCCTAGGCTATTTGCCATTAATACTGCAGAGCTTTTCTCACTTGCACACCAATTTGCCCTAACTCTGTTGCAAATGGCCGTACAGCTTGGCGTACAAGCCACCATCGGCGATCAGTTGCTGGTGATCGCCGTCCTCGGCGACATGGCCGCCGTCGAACACCAGCACCCGGTCGGCCTGCTTCACTGCAGATAGGCGATGGGCAATGATCAGGGTGGTACGGGCGCTGAGAAAGCGGGTCAGGGCCTGATGCAGGTTGTATTCGGTGGCCGCGTCCAGCGCCGAGGTGGCCTCGTCGAGGATCACCACCTTGGGTTCGGCCAGGACCATCCGCGCAATCGCCAGGCGCTGGCGCTGGCCACCGGACAAACGCACCCCGGAGCGGCCAACCACGCTGTCCAGGCCTTGCGGCAAGGCGGCGATGGTGGCGTCGAGCTGGGCGATGTTCAGCGCCTGCCAGCAGGCATCATCGCTGCAGTCGCGGCCCATGGTCAGGTTGGCGCGCACCGTGTCGTTGAACAGTGACGGGTGCTGCAGCACGACCGCGACATGCTCGCGCAGGGTTTCCAGGCCGATTTCCTGCAGGGTCGAGCCACCAAAGCGGATGGTCCCGGCCTGGGCGCTGTACAAGCCCAGCAGCAGTTGCACCAGGGTGCTCTTGCCGCCGCCGCTGGCGCCGACGATGGCGACCTTCTCGCCCGGGGCGATCGACAGGTTGAGCTGATCGAGCACCGGCTCGTCGTTGTAGGCAAAGCGCAAACCCTGCACTTCGATGCCGACGGTGTCGCGGCCCTTGAACGGGTCGATGCCGCCGGGATACTGCGGCTCGTCGGCACGCGCCAGCAGCTCGTTGAGCCGGCTCAGGGCGCCGCCGGCGGCGTAATAGGCGTATTGCAGGTTCAGCAGTTGCTCGACCGGGCCGATCATGAACCACAGGTAGCTGAACACCGCCAGCATCTGCCCGATCGACAAATCGGAGAACAGCACCGTGAGCATCGCCGCCGCGCGGAAAATATCGATACCGAACTGGAACAGCAAGCCACTGGCACGCCCGCTGGCATCGCTTTTCCATTGCGAGGCGACGGCGTAGTTACGCACCTCCTGGGCGCGCAGGCCGAGGCGACCGAGGAAATAGCCCTGGCGGTTACTGGCGCGGATTTCCTGGATGGCATCGAGGGTTTCGGTCAGCGCCTGGGTGAAGCGCGAGGTGCTGTCGTTCTCCAGCTTCTTCAGGTGCTTGACCCGCTTGCCCAATTGCACCGTGGCGAAGATCACCAACGGGTTGAACAGCAGAATCAGCAGCGCCAGCTTCCAGTGCATCCACATCAGGATGGCCGCGGTACCGGTCAGGGTCAGCATGGCCACCAGAAAGCGGCTGAGGGTTTCGCCGACAAACTTGTCGAGGGTGTCCAGGTCGGTGACCAGGTGGGTGGTCACGGTACCGCTACCGAGGCTCTCGTACTCGCTGAGGGAGATGCGCTTGAGGCGCTCGATCAGGCGAATGCGCAAGCGGTAGACGATGTCCTTGGCCAGGCCCGCGAACAGCTTGGCCTGCACCACGTTGAAGGCCAGGGCGGCGCAGCGCAGGGTCAGGGTGAACAGCAGCATCAGGCCGATGTAGCCAGCAGCAACCTGCCAGTTACCGGGCAGGAACTGGTTCATCCACTTCAGTGCGGCATCGCCATGGCCGAGTAGTACTTCGTCGACCAGCAACGGCAGCAGCAAGGGGATCGGCACACTGCACAATGCCGCCAGCACGGCCACGCCATTGGCGATCCACAGGGCTTTTTTATGACGCAAGGCCAGGCGGCGGATTTCTGCCCAGCTCAAGCGATCAGCATGCACAGGGCCCGGCCCTGGTACCGGGTCGGGTGAACCCGGCAGGTCAAGCACAGGCGGCCTGCTTCAGCCAGCGGCCGAGCAGCGGTTCGAGGGATTCGAGGGTCTGGTAGCCGTTGGTCAGCAAGGCCAGCTGGCCATTGCGCTCGGCCAGCAGGGTCGGGAAACCGGCGATGCCCAGGTCCTGGACCCAGGTGAAGTCTGCCGCCGTGGCCGAGCGTTGTTCGGCGCTGGTAAAGGCGTCGGCAAAGGCTGTGCGGTCGTAACCGGCCTGCTCGGCGAGCTCCACCAGCATCGGCGCGCGAGTAACATCTTCGCCACGCTGGTAGAAGGCTTGCTGGATCAGCTTGAGCAAAGCGCCGACACGCTGCGGGTCAAGGCTGCGCGCGGTGACCAGGGCCCGGCAGGCAGGCTCGGTGTCGTAGACAAAACCGTCTGGCAGCGCACCTTCGAACTGAAAATCCTGCCCGGTGGCGTCGTGCACCGCCTGCCAATGATCGAGGATGTAACCGCGCGTCGAGGCATCCAGCGCCCGGCTGCCGGAACGCAGGCCGCCAAGCACTACCTGGGTCGGCACGCCCGCAGCCTGAGCCTGGGCGATCAGGGCCTCGGCGACGGGAGCAAAGCCCCAGCACCAGGAACACATCGGGTCCATCACATAGAGCAGGCGTGCGGACATCAATCAGGCCTCGGCAGCTTTGCGGTAGTTATGACCGATCGGGTGAGGCTGATTGCGTGCCTTGGCCAGCTCGATCTGCTTCTGCCGGTCAATGGCGCTGCGACGGGTCTTTTCGCTCAGGCTGTCCCAGCAATGCGGACAGCTGATGCCTGGCGAATAGTGCTCGGACGCACGTTCTTCCACACTGATCGGGGTGCGGCAGGCATGGCACTGGTCGTAATCGCCCTCGGTCAGGTCGTGACGCACGGTGACCCGGTTGTCGAACACGAAGCAGTCGCCCTGCCAGCGGCTTTCATCCTGTGGCACCTCTTCGAGGTATTTGAGGATCCCGCCCTTAAGATGATAGACCTCTTCAAAACCCTCGCCGAGCATATAGCTGGAGGCTTTCTCGCAACGGATGCCGCCGGTGCAGAACATCGCCACTTTCTTGTGTTTGGCCGGGTCGAAATTGGCCTTGATGTACTCGGGGAACTCGCGGAAGGTGGTGGTCTTCGGGTCGATCGCACCCTCGAAGGTACCGATCGCCACTTCGTAGTCGTTGCGGGTGTCGATCAGCAGCACTTCAGGATCGCTGATCAGCGCGTTCCAGTCCTGGGGTTCGACGTAGGTGCCGACCTTGTGGTTCGGGTCCACGCCCGGCACGCCAAGGGTGACGATCTCTTTCTTGAGCTTGACCTTGGTGCGGTAGAACGGCTGTTCGTCGCAGTAGGATTCTTTATGGTCGATATCGACCAGGCGCGCATCGCTGCGCAACCAGGCCAGCAGGCCGTCGATACCTTCACGGGAAGCCGACACGGTGCCGTTGATGCCTTCTTCGGCCAACAGCAGGGTGCCTTTGACGCCATTCTTTTCCATGGCCTCGAGCAGCGGTTCGCGCAGCTCGACGTAATCTTTCAGGGTGACGAATTTGTACAACGCCGCGACGACGATAGCTTGGGACATGCAGTAAATCTCCAGGTGGTCACCCTCGCAAAGGGCGGACCGGATAACAAAAAAAACGCGCCGACGAGCGGCGCGTTTTTTATTCTAGCAAAAACCTGGCGAGGAAATCAGTGCTTGCTGCCACCGGCACAGGTAGGCGACGCCGGAGCGACCCCTACTTTTTGCCATTCCTGCGGCGTGTAGGTGTGCAGCGCCAGGGCATGGAACTGGCCCATCAAGTCGCCAAGGGTGGCGTAGACTTTCTGGTGGCGCTTGACGCTGTTCAGCCCCTCGAACTGCTCGCTCACCAGCACGGCCTTGTAGTGGGTCTGCTGACCGCGGCTGTGCATGTGGCTTTCGTCGAGCACCTGCAGGTGCTGAGGTGCCAGCGCTTGCAGGCTTTGCTCGATCTGTTGCTGCATGGTCATGTCAGGCTCCGCTCGTTACTTCTTGGCCGGCGCGGCCTTGCCGGCGTTCGGGTCGAGTTCCTTGGTCATGTCAGCCAGCAGCTTGTTGACCACCGGTACCGCGCTTTCCAGTTTCTGCTGGGTCAGCTGGGCCGATTGCTGGGTCACTTGCGGCATCTTTTCCAGGACTTTCTTGCCCAGTGGCGACTGGTAGAAGGCTACCAGGTCCTTCAGTTCGCTTTCGGTGAAAGTGCTGGTGTAGAGCTTGACCATGTCCGGCTTGAGCTTGTTCCAGCCGATGGCCTGGTCCAGGGCGGCATTGGCCTTGGCCTGGTAGCTGTCGAGCACGGATTTCTTCGAGGCTGGGGCCTTGGTTTGTTCGAAACGCTGGGCAAACATCTGCTGCACCTGCATGTAGACCGGAGTACCGAGCTTGTCGGCATGCGCCATCATGAGGAATTTTTCAGCACTGGCGTTGTGACTGGCGGTATCTGCAAGCACCTGGCCGCTGGCGCAGACCAGCGCTACAGCAGTGCAGAGGGCGCGAAGACGGGTCATCGGAATTCCTTCAATAGACAGAGGAGGTAGTACCCCAGAGTAGAGCATTCTGCGCCGACAGTGGCACAGTGCTCAAGTAGGGCGACGTGCGATGGAACCGCTACGCCAAATAAGGACCTAAACTGCGAATTCAGACCACAAGGGAGTGAGCGCAGCATGAGCCGTATCGAAACTGACAGCCTGGGGCAGGTCGAAGTTCCTGACCAGGCCTACTGGGGTGCCCAGACGCAACGCTCGCTGATCAACTTTGCCATCGGCAAGGAGCGCATGCCGCTGGCGGTTTTGCATGCCCTGGCACTGATCAAAAAAGCCGCAGCCCGGGTCAACAACCGCAACGGAGACCTTCCGGCGGATATCGCCCGACTGATCGAACAGGCCGCCGACGAAGTGCTCGACGGGCAACTGGACGACCAGTTTCCACTCGTCGTCTGGCAGACCGGCAGTGGCACTCAAAGCAACATGAACGTCAACGAAGTGATCGCCGGTCGGGCCAACGAACTGGCCGGCAAGGGCCGTGGCGGCAAAGCGCCAGTGCACCCCAACGATCACGTCAACCGCTCGCAGAGCTCCAACGACTGCTTCCCCACCGCCATGCACATCGCGGCTGCCCAGGCGGTACAGCACAAGCTGCTGCCGGCGATCATCGAGCTGTCTTCGGGGCTGGCCGAATTGGCAGTGCGCCATCAACACCTGGTGAAAACCGGCCGCACCCATATGATGGATGCCACGCCGATCACCTTCGGCCAGGAACTCTCGGCTTATGTCGCCCAGCTCGACTACGCCCAGCGCGCCATTCGCTCGGCCTTGCCGGCGGTGTGCGAGCTGGCCCAGGGCGGCACCGCCGTGGGCACCGGGTTGAACGCCCCGCACGGTTTTGCCGAAGCCATCGCCGCAGAGCTTGCCGCCCTTTCCGGCCTGCCTTTTATTACCGCGCCGAACAAGTTCGCAGCCCTCGCCGGCCATGAGCCGCTGACCACCCTCGCCGGCGGCCTGAAAACCCTGGCCGTGGCCCTGATGAAACTGGCCAACGACCTGCGCCTGCTCGGCTCCGGGCCACGCGGCGGCATTGCCGAAGTACGCCTGCCGGCCAACGAGCCGGGCAGCTCGATCATGCCCGGCAAGGTCAACCCGACCCAGTGCGAGGCCCTGTCGATGCTGGCCTGCCAGGTGCTGGGCAACGACACTGCGATCGGCTTTGCCGCAAGCCAGGGGCACTTGCAATTGAACGTGTTCAAGCCGGTGATCATCCACAACCTGCTGCAGTCCATCGAACTGCTGGCTGACGGTTGCAGTAACTTCCAGCAGCACTGCATTGCCGGCATCGAACCGGACCCCGAACAGATGGCCGCGCACCTGGAGCGCGGGCTGATGCTGGTGACCGCACTCAACCCGCACATCGGCTACGACAAGGCCGCCGAAATCGCCAAGAAGGCCTACAGCGAAGGCACCACCCTGCGCGAGGCGGCGCTGACCCTGGGCTACCTGACCAACGAGCAGTTCGACCAGTGGGTGCGCCCGGAAAAAATGCTCGAACCGGGCGGCAAAGGCTGAGTCACCGGGCCAGGCGTACGCGCCTGGCCCGCCAGCCGGCCATGATCGACGGGCCCAGGGCGGTCAGTACCGAGCCCAGCACCACCACCAGCGCACCGATATAACCCAGGGTGTTGATCTGCTCGGCGTGCACGTAGTCAGGCCAGAACCAGGCTGCCAGGGCCACCGCGACAAAGGTAATCAGCGGAGTGATCGCCAAGGTCGCACTGACCTTGGAGGCTTCCCAGTGCGCCAGGGCTTCGGCAAAAGCGCCATAGGCCACCAGGGTGTTCAGGCAGCAGGCGAGCAGCAGCCAGCCTTGCAGCGGGCTCAGTTCCAGCGCCTCGGACGGATGCACCCAGGGCGTCAGCAACGCCGCGCAAAACAGGTAGATCACCATCATCACCTGCACCGAATTCCACACCGTCAATAGCTGCTTCTGGCTCAGCGCATAAAACACCCAGATGGTGGTCGCCAGCAGGATGGTCAGCACGCCGGTGGTGTAGACGCTCAGGGAGGTGAGCAACTCATCCAGGCGCTGATTGAAGAACAGGCCGAAGCCCATCAGCAGGATCACCAGGCCCATGCCCTGCCCCAGGCTGAAGCGTTCCTTGAACAGGAACACACTGGCCACCAGCAACAGCACCGGGCCCATTTGCACCACCAGTTGCGCAGTCCCGGGGCTGAGAAGCTTGAGCCCGACCAGGTAGAGGACGTAGTTGCCGACCAGGCCGCAGGTGGCCAGCAATACCAATCCCCAGCCCTTGCGCCCGAGGGTTTTGAACGACGGCAGGCGCTTGCTCGCCGCCAGCCAGGCCAGCAGCAGACCACCGGAAACCAGCAGGCGAAACCAGGTCACGGTGATCGGGTCCATCACCTGCAGCACCTGTTTGAGCTTGATCGGCAGGATGCCCCAGAGCACGGCGGTCAACAGTGACAAGGACAGACCGTAGACCCAGCGTCCGGAAGAAATATGCATAACCAGCCTCGATAGCCCTTTGGTGGGGGGGAAACCGGATTCTACGGGGTGGGCTGATGGGGAGACAGGCGCGATTGCGGAAAAGAATTCAGTACTTCATTCCCTGAGTTCCTGCTGGGGCCGCTACGCGCCCCATCGCCGGCAAGGCCGGCTCCCACAAGGCCAGGTTTGCACCATTTCTGTGGGAGCTGGCTTGCCAGCGATGAGGTCCTATTTCTTGTGCTTCTTGAACGCCGCCTCCAGCGCCTCATTGATAGTGCGCAACACCTTGACCCGCGCCCAGCGCTTGTCATTGGCCTCGACCAGGGTCCAGGGCGCGATCTCGGTGCTGGTCCGGTCGACCATGTCGCCCACCGCCTCTGCGTACTGCCCCCACTTGTCGCGGTTGCGCCAGTCTTCTTCGGTGATCTTGAAGCGCTTGAACGGGATCTGCTCGCGCTCCTGGAAGCGTTCGAGCTGGGTCTGCTCGTCAATCGACAACCAGAACTTCACCACCACCACACCCGCGTTGCTCAGCTGTTCTTCAAAGTCGTTGATTTCGCCATAGGCGCGCATCCAGTCGGCCTGGCTGCAAAAGCCTTCGACCCGCTCGACCAGCACCCGGCCGTACCAGGAACGGTCGAACACGGTGAACTTGCCACGCGCCGGAATATGCCGCCAGAAGCGCCACAGGTACGGCTGCGCACGCTCCTCGTCGGTGGGCGCGGCAACCGGCACGATGCGGTACTGGCGTGGGTCGAGCGCTGCCGCCACCCGGCGAATGGCGCCGCCCTTGCCCGCCGCGTCGTTGCCCTCAAACACGGCAATCAAGGCATGCCGGCGCATGCGCTTGTCACGCAACAAGCCGGCCAGGCGTGCCTGTTCGGTAATCAGTTGTTCCTGGTAGTCGTTCTTGTCCAGACGCAGACTCAGGTCGAGGCTGCCGAGCAAGCTGCGCTGGTCGATGCTTTCGCCCAGCGGGGCGATGTTGGCCTGGTGAATCGGCGCATGATTGACCTTGAGCGCGGTCTGCAGCCCTTCCAGCAGAATTTTGCCCACGGCCAGGCTGCGGTAATGCGGATCGACGCCTTCGATCACATGCCAGGGCGCGTAGTCCCGGCTGGTTTGCCGCAGCACCCGCTCACCAAAACGCACGAAACGGTCGTAGGTTTCCGACTGTTGCCAGTCCAGCGGGCTGATCCGCCAGCTGTGCAGCGGGTCGTCCTGGAGCGCCTTGAGCCGGGCTTTCATCTGTTTCTTTGACAGGTGGAACCAGAACTTGAAGATCAGCGCACCTTCATCGCAGAGCATCTCCTCCAGGCGCTCGGCGCCGCGGATAGCCTGGTCGAGCACGGCATCCTTGAACTGGCCGTGCACCCGGCCCTGAAGCATCTGGCTGTACCAGTTGCCGAAAAACACGCCCATCCGCCCCTTGGCCGGCAGCGCCCGCCAGTAACGCCAGGCGGGGGGGCGAGCGAGTTCTTCGTCGGTCTGCTGGTCGAAAGTGCGCACCTCGATCAGGCGCGGGTCCATCCATTCATTGAGCAGCTTGACCGTCTCGCCCTTGCCCGCGCCTTCGATGCCGTTGATCAGCACGATCACCGGGAACCGCGCCTGCTGCTTGAGTTCGAACTGGGCCTCGAGCAGCGCTTCACGCAGCGCCGGGACCTCGGCTTCATAGGTGTCTTTGTCGATGGCGTGACCAATTTCAGCGGATTCGAACATACCAGGCTCCCTACTTGGATAAGCAAGACTAGCGGATTGTCGAAACCTTTGTCGGCACAAAACAAAGCCTGCCACAGGTCAAACAGCCTGGCGCCGATCAGCTAAAATGGCCCTCTTGCCAATGCTGAGCCGAACATGACCGAAGTAACCCAATACGCCCAGATCGACTGGGATGACCAGGGCCGACCGCACTCGCGCCAATACGACGACATCTATTTCTCCAAGGAGCAGAGCCTGGAGGAAACCCGTCATGTGTTCATCGACCAGAACGATCTGCGCCAGCGTTTCAGCGCGCTGGGGCCGGGCCAGTGCCTGGTGATCGGCGAAACCGGCTTCGGCACCGGCTTGAATTTCTTCTGCGCCTGGCAGCTGTTTGCCGAGTGCGCCCCAGCCGATGCGCGGCTGCATTTCATCAGCGTCGAAAAATACCCCCTGACCCGTGCCGACCTCAGCCGCGCCCTGGCCCTGTGGCCGGCGCTGGCGCCGTTCAGCAGCCAGTTGCTGGCCCAATACGTGGCGGTGCACGAAGGCTTCCAGCCGTTCGAGTTCGAACAGGGCCGGGTGCGCCTGACCTTGATGATCGGTGATGTGCTGGAGCAATTGCCGCAGCTCGATGCCGAAGTCGACGCCTGGTTTCTCGACGGTTTTGCCCCGGCCAAGAATCCGGAAATGTGGACCCCGGAATTGTTCGCCCAGATCGGCCGGCTGTCATCGCCCACCGCCACCCTCGGCACCTTCACCAGTACCGGCTGGGTACGCCGCGGCCTGATTGCCGTGGGCTTTACCATGAAGCGCATTCCTGGCATCGGCAAGAAATGGGAGATCCTGCGCGGCACCTTCAACGGTTGGCCGGCCGAACAACCGCTGCCGCCCGCCAGCGCGCCGTGGTTTGCCCGCCCGCCCGCAGTGCCCGGGCCGCGCCAGGCGCTGGTGATCGGCGCCGGCCTTGCCGGTTGCGCCAGCGCCGCCAGCCTTGCTGCCCGCGGTTGGCAGGTGAAGGTGCTGGAACGCCATGCAACGCCGGCAGCAGAAGCCTCGGGTAACCCGCAAGGGGTGCTGTACCTCAAGTTGTCCGCTCACGGCACGGCGTTGTCGCGCTTGATCCTCAGCGGTTTCGGCTACACCCGGCGACTGCTCGAACGCCTGCAGCGCGGGCAGGATTGGGATGGCTGCGGGGTACTGCAACTGGCCTTCGACGCCAAGGAAGACCAACGCCAGCAACAACTGGCCGAGGCTTTCGATCCGCAATTGCTGCAACGCCTGGACCGTGAGCAGGCTGAACAACTGGCCGGGGTTGCCCTGGGTAGCGGCGGGCTGTTCTATCCCGAAGGCGGCTGGGTGCATCCGCCGGCGCTGTGCCAGGCGCAACTGCAACACCCGAACATCACCTTGCTGCCCCATCATCAAGTGCTGCAACTGCGCAAGGCCGATGGCCAGTGGCAGGCCTGGGAAAGCGACAAACTGCTGGCCAGCGCGCCGCTGGTGATACTGGCTACAGCCGCCGAAATCCAGCGTTTCGAGCCTTGCGCCGGCCTGCCGCTCAAGCGCATTCGCGGGCAGATCACCCGCCTGCCGGTCACTGGGCAAAGCCAGGCGCTGGCCACAGTGGTCTGCGCCGACGGCTATGTAGCACCGCCACGCAACGGTGAACACACCCTCGGCGCCAGCTTCGACTTCCACAACACCGACCTCACGCCCACCACCGGCGAGCACGTCGGCAACCTCGGCTTGCTCGAAGAGATCTCCAGCGACCTGGCCGAACGCCTGGGTGCCCACAGCCTCGACCCGCATGCCCTGCAAGGGCGCGCCGCCTTTCGCTGCACCAGCCCCGACTACTTGCCGATTGTCGGCCCGCTGGCTGACCAGGCGCAGTTCAACCAGGACTACGCGGTACTGGCCCGGGATGCCCGGCAAATTCCCGCCACCCCCTGCCCCTGGCTCGAAGGCCTGTTCATCAACAGCGGCCATGGTTCGCGCGGGCTGATCACCGCGCCGCTTTCAGGCGAATTGATCGCCGCCTGGGCCGACAACGCCCCCCTGCCAGTGCCCCGCGCGGTGGCCGAAGCCTGCCACCCGAATCGCTTCATGTTGCGGGAGTTGATCAGGGGGAAAAAAGCAGCGGCAAGCGGCAAGCCACACACTAAAAGCTGATTGACCCGGCGCCCTCTTGCAGCTTGAAGCTTGTCGCTTGCAGCTACAGCTTATAACCGATTGATCTAAAACTCTCGCTATCCGCACCGGTCAGTTTCCATGTGCCCGCGGTTCGGGCACTTTCCCCAACGGCAAAACCGGTAAGGACTTATGTGCGGATTAGCTGGAGAGTTTCGTTTCACCCCTGTTGCCCACCCACCACGCCCGGCGGACCTCGCCGCAGTCGAGCGGATCACCCATCACCTGGCACCTCGCGGCCCCGACGCCTGGGGCTTTTATAGCCAGGGGCCGATTGCCCTCGGCCATCGCCGACTGAAAATCATGGACCTGTCCGACGGCTCGGCCCAGCCCATGGTCGATAATCCGTTGGGCCTGGCGCTGGCCTTCAACGGTGCCATCTATAACTTCCCCGAGCTGCGCAGCGAGCTGGAAAGCCTCGGTTATGCCTTCTATTCGGACGGTGATACCGAAGTGCTGCTCAAGGGTTATCACGCCTGGGGCGCCGACCTGCTGCCGCGCCTGAACGGCATGTTTGCCCTGGCGATCTGGGAGCGCGACAGCCAGCAACTGTTCCTCGCCCGCGACCGCCTCGGGGTCAAACCCCTGTACCTGTCGCGCACCGGCGAACGCCTGCGCTTTGCCTCAAGCCTGCCAGCGCTGCTCAAAGGCGGCGACATCAACCCGGTGCTCGACCCGCTGGCGCTCAACCACTACCTGAACTTCCACGCCGTGGTGCCGGCGCCGCGCACCCTGCTGGCCAATGTCGAGAAATTGCCACCGGCCAGCTGGATGCGCATTGACGCCCAGGGCCGCTGCGAGCAGCAGGTCTGGTGGCAACTGCATTACGGCCCGCGCACCGATGAACAGGACCTGAGCCTGGAGGACTGGCGCGATCGTGTACTCGACAGCACCCGCGAGGCGGTGGCGATTCGTCAGCGCGCCGCCGTGGATGTCGGCGTGCTGCTCTCCGGCGGTGTCGATTCGAGCCTGCTGGTCGGCCTGCTGCGCGAGGTCGGCGTCGACGACCTGTCGACCTTCTCCATCGGCTTCGAGGATGCCGGCGGCGAACGCGGCGACGAGTTCCAGTACTCCGACCTGATCGCCCGCCATTACGGCACCCGTCATCATCAGTTGCGCATCGACGAGCGGGAGGTCATCGAGCAATTGCCGGCAGCTTTCCGCGCCATGAGCGAGCCGATGGTCAGCCACGACTGCATTGCCTTCTACCTGCTGTCGCGGGAGGTGGCCAAGCACTGCAAAGTGGTGCAAAGCGGCCAGGGCGCCGACGAGCTGTTCGCCGGTTATCACTGGTACCCGCAGGTCGACGGCGCACGCGATCCGTTCGCGGCCTATCGCGAGGCCTTCTTCGACCGCAGCTACGACGACTACGCCGCCACCGTGCAGCCGTCCTGGCTGCTCGATCACGACGCTGCCGGCGACTTCGTCCGCCAGCACTTCGCCCAGCCCGGGGCCAGCGATGCGGTGGATAAAGCCCTGCGCCTGGACAGCACGGTGATGCTGGTCGACGACCCGGTCAAACGGGTCGACAACATGACCATGGCCTGGGGCCTGGAGGCGCGCACGCCGTTCCTCGACTACCGCCTGGTCGAACTCTCGGCGCGGATTCCGGCACGCTTCAAGCTGCCCGACGGCGGCAAGCAGGTGCTCAAGGAAGCCGCGCGGCTGGTCATCCCCAGCGAAGTCATCGACCGCAAAAAGGGCTACTTCCCGGTGCCGGGCCTCAAGCACCTGCAGGGCGCAACCCTGGACTGGGTGCGTGAACTGCTGCTCGATCCCAGCCAGGACCGCGGCCTGTTCAACCCCGCCGCCCTCGACCGCCTGCTCAGCGATCCCCATGGTCAGTTGACGCCGCTGCGCGGCTCCAAGCTCTGGCAACTGGCCGCCTTGAACCTGTGGCTCAGCGAACAAGGAATCTGATCGATGAAAGCCCATGCCTCACCTTACGGCCAGCGCCTGCTGCGCGGCCAGGTGCCGTCCTATGAGCGACTGCAGGCGCAACTGGCCGGCGATGGCAGCCAGCCCCACGACCAGCCGCGTTCGCTGCATTGCGGCTGGGGCCGGCTGCTGATCGGCCACACCTACCCTGACCCGGCCAGCCTGGCCAGCGCCTTGCTCGACGAACGCCCCGGCGAGCGCGATATCGCCTTGTACGTGGCGGCGCCGCAGCAAGTGCTGGCTCAGGCGCCCCAGCAACTGTTCCTCGACCCGTCCGATACCCTGCGCCTGTGGTTCAGCGACTACCGTCCGGCGCAGCGGGTGTTTCGCGGCTTTCGTATCCGCCGGGCGCAGAGCGACAGCGACTGGCAGGCCATCAACGCCCTGTACCAGGCTCGCGGCATGCTGCCGATCGACCCCGAGCTGCTGACCCCGCGCCACCATGGCGGGCCGGTCTACTGGCTGGCCGAAGACGAAGACAGCGGCGCGATCATTGGCAGCGTCATGGGCCTGAATCATTACAAGGCCTTCGCCGATCCGGAGCATGGCTGCAGCCTCTGGTGCCTGGCGGTGGACCCACAGTGCACCCGTCCCGGTGTTGGCGAAGTGCTGGTGCGGCATTTGATCGAGCACTTCATGAGCCGCGGCCTGACCTGCCTCGACCTCTCGGTGCTGCACGACAACCGCCAGGCCAAGCGCCTGTACGCCAAGCTGGGGTTTCGCAACCTGCCGACCTTCGCGGTCAAGCGCAAGAACGGCATCAACCAGCCGCTGTTCCTCGGCCCAAGCCCTGAAACCGGGCTCAACCCCTATGCGCGGATCATCGTCGAAGAGGCGTACCGGCGCGGTATCGAGGTGCAGGTCGACGATGCCGATGGCGGCCTGTTCACCCTTATCCATGGCGGTCGGCGGGTACGTTGCCGGGAGTCGCTGAGCGACCTGACCACGGCGGTCAGTATGACCCTGTGCCAGGACAAAAGCCTGACCCACAAGGTGCTCGCCAACGCTGGCCTGCAAGTCCCCGCGCAGCAACTGGCCGGCAATGCCGACGACAACCTGGCCTTCCTCGAAGACCACGGCGCGGTGGTGGTCAAGCCGCTGGATGGCGAACAAGGCAACGGCGTGGCAGTCAATCTGACCACCCTGGAGGAAATCAATGAAGCGGTAGAAGCCGCCCGGCAATTCGACAGCCGCGTGCTGTTGGAAAGCTTCCACGCCGGCCTCGACCTGCGCATCGTGGTCATCGGTTTCGAGGTGGTGGCCGCCGCCATCCGCCATCCGGCGCAGATCGTCGGCGACGGCCAGCACGCCGTCGGCGCCCTGATCGAAGCCCAGAGCCGTCGGCGCCAGGCGGCGACCGGCGGCGAAAGCCGCATCCCGCTGGACCACGAAACCCAGCGCACCCTGCACGCCGCCGGCGTCGACTACGACAGCGTACTGCCCGCCGGCCAGCGCCTGGTGGTGCGCGGCACTGCCAACCTGCACACCGGAGGCTGCCTGGAGGACGTCAGCGAACGCCTGCACCCAGTGCTGGTGGACGCCGCCATCCGCGCCGCCCGCGCCCTGGACATTCCGGTGGTGGGCCTGGACCTGATGGTCAAGGCCGCCGACCAGCCCGACTACGTATTCATCGAAGCCAATGAGCGGGTCGGCCTGGCCAACCATGAACCGCAACCAACTGCCGAGCGCTTCGTCGACCTGTTGTTCCCCCACAGCCGACCGGCGCCATGAGCACAGGAGTTCGCATGCCAGAACAGATCCCCGAACCGGACCTCAACTACCTGCAGAAAGTCCTGCTGGAAATGCTCGCCATCCCCAGCCCCACCGGCTTCACCGACACCATCGTGCGCTACGTCGCCGAACGTCTGGAAGAGCTCGGCATCCCCTTCGAGCTGACCCGCCGCGGCACCATCCGCGCCACCCTCAAGGGCCGCAAGAGCTCACCGGACCGTGCGGTGTCCGCGCACCTGGACACCATTGGCGCCAGCGTGCGGGCGATCCAGGACAACGGCCGGCTGTCGCTGGCAGCGGTGGGTTGCTGGTCCAGCCGCTTTGCCGAAGGCAGCCGCGTCAGTGTCTTCACCGACACTGGCGTGCTGCGCGGCAGCGTGTTGCCGCTGATGGCCAGCGGGCATGCGTTCAACACCGCCATCGACCAGATGCCGGTCAGTTGGGAGCACATCGAACTGCGCCTGGATGCCTACTGCACCACCCGCGCCGATTGCGAGTCGCTGGGCATTGGCATCGGTGACTTCGTCGCCTTCGACCCGTTGCCGGAATTTACCGAGAGCGGCCATATCAGCGCCCGCCACCTGGATGACAAGGCCGGTGTCGCAGCGCTGCTGGCATCGCTCAAGGCCGTGGTTGAAAGCGGCGCGCAGCCGTTGATCGACTGCCACCCGCTGTTCACCATCACCGAAGAGACCGGCTCGGGCGCCGCCGCAGCCCTGCCTTGGGACGTCAGTGAATTCGTCGGCATCGACATTGCCCCGGTGGCGCCCGGGCAACATTCCAGCGAGCATGCAGTCAGCGTGGCCATGCAGGACTCCGCCGGCCCCTACGACTACCACCTGTCCCGCCACCTGCTCAAGCTTGCCCGCGAGTACGAGCTGCCGGCGCGACGCGACCTGTTTCGCTACTACTTCAGCGACGCGCACTCGGCGATCACCGCCGGCCACGACATCCGCACCGCCCTGCTGGCCTTTGGTTGCGACGCCACCCACGGCTACGAGCGCACCCATATCGACAGCCTGGCGGCGCTGAGCCGCCTGCTGACCGCCTACCTGCTCAGCCCGCCGGTGTTCGCCAGCGACTCGCAAGCCACCGGCAGTTCGCTGGAAAGCTTCAGCCATCAGCTTGAGCACGATACGCAGATGGAAAGCGATACCCGCGTGCCGGCAGTCGATAGCCTGGTCGGCAACAAGCACTAGCGCCTACACAGCCAGGACAGGTTTCGCGTAGCATGGCGGTACCTTTTCGCCAGACCTGTCCTGTTCATGCTGATTCCCTACGACCAACTGGAAGCCGAAACCCTCACCCGCCTGATCGAGGATTTCGTCACCCGCGACGGCACCGACAACGGTGACGACACCCCGCTGGAAACCCGCGTGCTGCGAGTGCGCCAGGCGCTGGCAAAAAAACAGGCGTTCATCCTCTTCGATCTCGACAGCCAGCAATGCCAGCTGCTGGCCAAGCACGACGTTCCCAGGGAACTGCTCGACTGATTCAGCCCGCTTGCTTGGCCAGATGTTCGACGATGCGTTTGTAGATCTCCGCCCGGTGCACTTCGATGTGCCGTGGCGCGCTGATGCCGAAGCGCACCGTGTTGCCTTCCACCGACAACACCTTGATCTTGATGTGATCGTCGATGGCGATGATTTCACCTATTTCCCGGCCTATTACCAACATGCTCCGCTCCTCCACAAATCAGGGAATCCGGAGACTGCACGGGGTACCGGACGCCTTCAATGCTCCGGCGGCTAATTAGACAAATCCCACTTTCCCAAGCGACTTTGCCTACAGATTTCCTTGGTTTTCGCTCCTTCAAGCACTCTGCAGGCGTGGCCCCAGGACGATGATGCTCGCGCCCAATACACACAGCAGCGCGCCGATCCAGTCACTGCCCAGCGGCCGGGCACGCTCGACCAACGCCAGCCACAACAGCGACGTGACGATGTAGATACCGCCATAGGCGGCATAGGCGCGCCCGGCATAAGCGGCCTCGACACGGGTGAGAATCAGGGCGAACAGGGTAAGGCTGAGCAAGGCCGGGGCAATCCACCACGCGCTCTTGCCCAGGCGCAGCCACATGTAGAAGGCATAGCAACCGGCGATCTCGAAGACCGCCGCGAGGAAAAACCACAGGTAATTGATCACACCAGGTACTCAAGGCTGTTTCAGGGATGGCCAAGAATACCTGACACCGGCGCTCACGCCTGGGAAGGCCGGGCCTTGGCGCGCATTTTCTCGGCCATGCTGGCCATTTCGTCGTAGAGCATCTGCGGGTTGCGCTGCTTGAGCTTCCAGGCTTCGCGGCCCTGCTCATGGGGCAGGATCAGGAACTCGCCGGCGGCCACTTGCTGGTGGATGTAGTCGGCAATATCGGCGGCGCTGATCGGCGAGCTTTCCAGCAGCTTGCCGACCTGGGCTTTCATCGCCGGGGTCGGGCCGCGGAACGAGTCGAGCAGGTTGGTCTGGAAGAACGACGGGCATACCACGTGCACCGCCACTTCCTGCTGGCGCAACTCGATCAGCAGGCTTTCCGACAGGGCCAGCACCCCGGCCTTGGCGACGTTGTAGTTGCTCATCGCCGGGCCCTGCATCAAGGCTGCCATCGAAGCGATGTTGATGATCTTGCCCTTGCTGCGCTCCAGCAACGGCAGGAAGGCCTTGCAGCCCTTGACCACGCCCATCAGGTTGATTGCGATCTGCCAGTCCCAGTCTTCCAGCGACAGCTCGGCGAAAAAGCCGCCAGAGGCCACCCCGGCGTTGTTGACGATGACATCGATACCGCCGAGTTTTTCTTCACAAGCCTGGGCCAGGGCGGTGAGCTGGCTGTAATCGCGCACATCGCAGCGCTGCACGAAGCCGTCGGCACCAGCCTCACGCACCAGCGCCAGGGTTTCCTTGAGGCCGGCCTCGTTGACATCGGCCAGGGCCAATTGCCAACCCTCGCGCGCCCAGCGCAAGGCTATTTCGCGCCCAAGCCCCGAGCCGGCACCGGTGATCATCATGCGCTTTTGCATAGCAGGCTGCCTTGTACTGTTCTGGAAAGTTCAGGCCAGTGTAGCGAAGCCGACGCCGCGACCCACGCAGTATCAGGATGCTGAATGGCCAGGGCAAACAAGGGTGAAAGTGCCGAGTAAAGATGCAATAAAACTTTTAGCCACTGGCAGGAGTCGGAATTAACAGGCGGGCATGAAACACATGACCGAAGAGATGGATTGCACCGTAACGCCTACTTCTCAAGTCAAACAAGGATACTGCCATGGGCACCATACTTATCATCATCCTGATTCTGCTGTTGATCGGTGGCTTACCCGTCTTTCCGCACTCCAGAAGTTGGGGCTATGGGCCGTCCGGCATCATCGGTACCGTGCTGATCATCCTGTTGATCCTGTTGTTGCTCGGCAAGATATAGAAAAGCTGCAAGCCATAAGCGGCAAGCCGCAAGTCAAAGCAGTACGCGCACGGCTTCAACTTGTGGCTTGTGGCTTGTGGCTTGTGGCTTGTGGCTTGTGGCTTGTGGCTGAAAAGGCAGCCAAAGGCTGCCTTTTGCCTACTTAGTGAGACACCGCACCGCTGGCACCCAGGCCAGTCTGCGAGCGCACGAACTGCGGGAAGAACAGCGCACGTTCATCGTCGGCTGCCTTGGACTTGTCGGTGATCGAGAAGAACCAGATACCGGCAAAGGCAATGATCATCGAGAACAGCGCCGGGTACTCGTACGGGTAGATCGCCTTCTCGTGACCGAGGATCTGCACCCAGATGGTCGGGCCGAGGATCATCAGCGCCACGGCACTGATCAGGCCCATCCAGCCGCCGATCATGGCGCCACGGGTGGTCAGTTTCTTCCAGTACATCGACAGCAGCAGAACCGGGAAGTTACAGCTGGCGGCGATGGAGAATGCCAGGCCGACCATGAAGGCAATGTTCTGGCTTTCGAACAGGATGCCCAGGCCGATCGCCAGCACCGCGAGGGCGATGGTGGTGATCTTCGAGACGCGGATTTCATCCTTCTCGTTGGCCTTGCCCTTCTTGATCACGCTGGCATACAGGTCGTGGGACACCGCCGAGGCACCGGCCAGGGTCAGGCCGGCAACCACTGCCAGGATGGTGGCGAAGGCTACCGCCGAGATGAAGCCGAGGAATACGCTGCCACCCACGGCATCGGCCAGGTGCACCGCCGCCATGTTGTTGCCGCCGATCAGGGCGCCGGCGGCGTCCTTGAACTCAGGGTTGGTGCTGACCAGCAGGATCGCGCCGAAGCCGATGATGAAAGTCAGGATGTAGAAGTAGCCGATGAAGCCAGTAGCGTACAGCACGCTCTTGCGCGCTTCCTTGGCGTCGCTGACAGTGAAGAAGCGCATCAGGATGTGCGGCAGGCCAGCGGTACCGAACATCAGCGCCAAGCCGAGCGAAAACGCCGAGATCGGATCCTTGACCAGGCCGCCCGGGCTCATGATCGCTTCACCTTTGGGGTGAACCTTGATCGCCTCGGAGAACAGCGCATTGAAGTCGAAGTTGACGTGTTTCATTACCATCAGCGCCATGAAGCTGGCACCGGAAAGCAGCAGCACCGCCTTGATGATCTGTACCCAGGTGGTCGCGAGCATGCCGCCAAACAGCACGTACATGCACATCAGGATGCCGACCAGAATCACCGCGACGTGGTAGTCGAGGCCGAACAACAGCTGGATCAGCTTGCCGGCACCGACCATCTGCGCGATCAGGTAGAAGGCCACCACCACCAGCGAACCCGAGGCCGAGAGGGTGCGGATTTCCTTCTGCCCGAGGCGGTATGAGGCCACATCGGCAAACGTGTATTTACCCAGGTTGCGCAGGCGTTCGGCGATCAGGAAGAGGATGATCGGCCAGCCGACCAGGAAGCCGATCGAGTAGATCAGGCCGTCGTAGCCAGAGGTGAACACCAGGGCGGAAATACCCAGGAAAGAGGCTGCCGACATGTAGTCGCCGGCAATCGCCAGGCCGTTCTGGAAACCGGTGATACGCCCGCCGGCGGCATAGTAGTCGGAGGCGGACTTGTTACGTTTGGAAGCCCAATAGGTGATGCACAGGGTGGCACCGACGAAGGCGACGAACATGACGATCGCCGACACGTTCAACGGTTGTTTCTGCACCGCGCCGGTGAGGGCGTCAGCGGCCCAGACGGCGGGTGCAAAAACGCCGAAGGCCAGGGTTGCCAGTAGACGCCGGATCATTGCTGAGCCTCCTTGAGGATCGCCTTGTTCATCTCGTCAAACTCGCCGTTGGCGCGACGCACGTAGATGGCCGTGAGGATGAAGGCCGAGACGATCAGACCAACACCGAGGGGAATACCCCAGGTGATCGACGAGTCAGGGCTGAGCTTGGCACCCAATACATGCGGGCCATAGGCAATCAACAGGATGAAGGCGGAATAGAGACCGAGCATGATCGCCGAGAGAATCCAGGCGAAGCGTTCGCGTTTTGATACCAGCTCCTTGAACCGCGGGCTGTTTTGTATCGAGAGGTAAATGCTGTCGTTCATTGTTTTTGTCCTCGCAGCACAGATTAGGTAGAACCCACTCCACTTTATGCTGCCTTCGAACGCACTCCAGACGACCTTAGTCTTAGATGCAAAACTCTTTTACCGATTCGGTAACAGCCTGAAACGACAGGGCCGCGACAGCGTTTTCGCTGCCGCGGCCCTGGAAGGTGCCAGATAGAGGCTTTAAGCCATTACTTGCCGGTCCATTCCGCTACGCGTTCCGGGTGTTTGGCCACCCAGTCCTTGGCCGCGGCTTCGGGTTTTGCGCCCTCTTGAATGGCCAACATGACCTCACCGATTTCATCCTTGGACTGCCACTGGAACTTCTTCAGGAACGCCGCCACTTCCGGCGCCTTCTTGTCCAGGTCCTTGCTACCGATACTGTTGACGGTTTCCGCGGCGCCATACACGCCTTTGGGATCCTCGAGGAACTTGAGCTTCCACTTGGCGAACATCCAGTGCGGCACCCAGCCGGTCACCGCGATCGATTGCTGCTTGGCATAGGCGCGGCCCAGTTCTGCGGTCATCGCTGCGCCGGAGCTGGCCTGCAGCTTGTAACCGGCCAGGTCGTAGTCCTTGATTGCCTGGTCGGTCTTGAGCATGACGCCGGAGCCGGCGTCGATGCCGACGATTTTTTTCTTGAAGCTGTCATCGGTCTTGAGGTCGGCCAGGGAACTGGCCTTGACGTACTCGGGGACGATCAGGCCGATCTTGGCATCCTTGAAGTTGGGGCCGTAGTCGACCACGTTGTCCTTGTTCTTGGTCCAGTATTCGCCATGGGTTACCGGCAGCCAGGCCGAAAGCATGGCGTCGAGCTTGCCGGTGGCAACCCCCTGCCACATGATGCCGGTGGCCACGGCCTGCAGTTTGACGTCATAGCCGAGTTTCTGCCTGATGACTTCGGCGGCGACGTTGGTGGTCGCCACACTGTCGGACCAGCCATCGACATAGCCGATGCTCACTTCCTTGGCCAGCGCGTGCCCCGCGCCAATGGCCATTACCAGGGCGGTGCCCACCCCCAGGAGTCGTCGCATTTTCATCCAAGCATCCCCTCGTCACGTCACGGAAGCTGCATCATCAACCGCGCATGGTCGCTGACCTGCTCTGGTAACGACCTCAAGGCAACGAGAAACGACATCACATCGCCAGCAAGGCAGATCGTTACATCAAGCAACACCCACCCTGGCTAAGTTTGTAGCCCAAGGCTTTGGCCGGCGCCATTTGCGGGTACTATTGGCGGCTTTGTTCCCAGACGGTCCGATCCATGCCCTCGACTGCGCGCTTCCCGCTCCTACCCTACCTGTTCGCCTGCCTGCTGGGCCTGTTTGCCCTGGGAGGGCTGTGGTACGGCCTGGGCAAGCCGGTGGTGCTGCCGGATGCGGCCAGCGCTTCGCACAAGCTGCAATGCGCCTCCTACACCCCGTTCGACAAGGACCAATCGCCGTTCGACCAACCGTTCCAGCTGCGCCCGGCGCGCATGGACGCCGACCTGGCCCTGCTGGCCCGGCGTTTCGAGTGCATTCGCACCTACTCGATGACCGGCCTTGAGGCCATCCCGGACCTGGCCCGCAAGCATGGCCTGAAGGTGATGCTCGGCGCCTGGATCAACGCCAACCCGGTGGACTCGCAAAAAGAGGTCAAGGCCCTGATCGCCTCGGCCAACGCCAACCCGGATGTGGTCAAGGCGGTGATCGTCGGCAACGAAACCCTGCTGCGCAAGGAAGTCACCGGCCCGCAACTGGCGGCGCTGATCAACCAGGTGAAAAGCCAGGTCAGCGTGCCGGTGACCTACGCCGATGTCTGGGAATTCTGGCTGCAGCACCCGGAGATCGCCCCGACGGTGGACTTCTTGACCATCCACCTGCTGCCCTACTGGGAAGACGATCCGAAGAGCATCGACGATGCCCTGGTGCACGTCGGCGAGATTCGCCAGGTGTTCGGCAACCGCTTCGCGCCCAAGGATATCGTCATTGGCGAAACCGGCTGGCCGAGCGAAGGCCGCCAGCGCGAGACCGCCCTGCCCAGCCGGGTCAACGAGGCGCGGTTTATCCGTGGCTTCGTCGCCATGGCCGAACAACAGGGCTGGAAGTACAACCTGATCGAAGCCTTCGACCAGCCGTGGAAACGTGCCAGCGAAGGCGCCGTGGGTGGCTACTGGGGCCTGTATGACGCCGACCGTCAGGACAAGGGCATTCTTGAAGGGCCGGTGAGCAACCTGACGTTCTGGCCGCAATGGCTGGGTGCCGGTGTCGTGCTGTTCGGCATCACCCTGCTGCTGGCCGGGCGTGTGCGCGGTACCCGCGCTGCGTTGCTGCTGCCGCTGTTGGCAGCGCTGGGCGCAGCCAGCCTGGGCTTGTGGGGCGAAATGGTGCGAATCAACAGCCGTTTTGCCGGAGAGTGGCTCTGGGCGATCCTGCTGGTGGGGCTGAACCTGCTGGTGCTGGCCCATGCCGCGCTGGCATTGGCGCAGCGCCAGGGCTGGCGCGAACGGGCGTTTGCCTGGCTTGAAGCGCGTGCGGGCTGGTGGTTGCTGGCGGCAGGTTTTGCTGCGTCGGTAAGCATGCTGGCGCTGGTGTTCGACCCGCGGTACCGCAGTTTCCCGAGCCCGGCCTTGCTGTTGCCGGCGGTGGTGTACCTGCTGCGGCCGGTAGCGGCACGACGGGCTGAAGCGGCCTTGCTGGCGTTGATCATTGGTGGCGGCATTGCCCCGCAGTTATTCCTTGAGGGGCTGAGCAACCAGCAGGCGCTGGTCTGGACCGGGGTCAGTGTACTGATGGTGGCGGCGTTGTGGCGCAGCCTGAGGGTTCGGGTTCAGCAGTGAGCCATCGCGGGGCAAGTCGAGGCGTCGCACCGCCGCTCCCACAACAGATCCTGTGGGAGCTGGCTTGCCAGCGATGGCAGCGCCGCAATGTCAGCTGGAGCGCCGCACCAAGCGCAACCCCGCCAGCACCACGGCAAACACGGCAATGCTCGCGGTGTACAGCACCAACGCCGGAACGCCGCACACCAGTGCCGCAACCGCCAGGCGCCAGCCTGCGCGTCCGGACACCAGCATGGCCAGCAACGCCAGGCCCAAAGCCGACCACGCCAGCACCCTGAAGTGAATCATCAAGCCCATCACCGAACGCGCCTGGCAGCCCCAGAGTTGCGCCTGGTCGGCGCAGGTAGCGACCCAGTGGGCATCTTCCATCAGCACATAACGCAGCCCATAGCTCGCCGCCAGCCACAAGGGCAGAAAAACCAGCAAAGCGATCAGCGGTAAACGGCGGGACATGCGACACTCCAGAAACTTGAAATCGGCGCCCAGCATAATCGTCCGGGGCGTCTATGCAAGGCAAAAGCGCCAGCCTCAGCTACTTTGTCCTATAGAGAAATGGAACCAATTGTTGCGAGCCCTCATGGGGCAGCGGCAACATCTGGGACGATAAATGCCGGAGCGCCAGGCAACTTTGCCAGGGCCACCATGGTCCTAGCCTGCGTAACGCACTTTGCTGCTGCTTTTTTGGGGATCCGTCATGCTTCGTTCTCTGCGCCTCGCTGCCCTGTTGGGTGGCTTTATCTCGAGTGCGTGCGCTTGGGCACAAACCATCGACGCCGCCACTTATGGCTATCCGTTGACCAACCCGTTCGAGGCGACCATCGCCACGACGCCGCCGGAGCTACGCCCGGAACTGCCCAGCGACGACGACATCACCCAGTCCGACTACAGCCTGAACATGCGTCCGGAGCGGGCCTTCACCCTGCCGGACAACTTCTGGGCGGTGAAACAACTCAAGTACCGCCTGGCCCGCCAGGACCACGAAGCGCCGCTGATCTTCCTGATCGCCGGTACCGGCGCGCCCTACTCCAGCAGCATCAACGAATACCTGAAGAAGCTCTACTACAAGGCCGGCTACCACGTAGTGCAGTTGTCGTCGCCGACCAGCTTCGACTTCATCACCGCCGCCTCGCGCCACGCCACCCCAGGCGTAACCAAGGAAGACGCCGAAGACCTCTACCGGGTGATGCAGGGTGTGCGTGCCCAGCACCCGCGCCTGCCGGTCAGCGAGTACTACCTCAGCGGTTACAGCCTCGGCGCCCTGGACGCAGCCTTCGTAAGCCACCTGGACGAAACCCGGCGCAGCTTCAACTTCAAGCGCGTGCTGCTGCTCAACCCGCCGGTCAACCTCTACACCTCGATCAGCAACCTCGACAAGCTGGTGCAGACCGAGGTCAAGGGCGTCAACAACAGCACGACTTTTTATGAGCTGGTACTCAACAAGCTGACCCGTTACTTCCAGCAGAAAGGCTACATCGACCTCAACGATGCGCTGCTCTACGACTTCCAGCAGTCGCGCCAGCACCTGTCCAATGAACAGATGGCGATGGTCATCGGCACCTCGTTCCGCTTCTCGGCGGCCGATATCGCCTTTACCTCCGACCTGATCAACCGCCGTGGCCTGATCATTCCGCCCAAGTACCCGATCACCGAAGGCAGCAGCCTCACGCCGTTCTTCAAGCGTGCCCTGCAATGCGACTTCGACTGCTACCTGACGGAGCAGGTGATCCCCATGTGGCGTGCCCGCACTGACGGCGGCAGCCTGCTGCAACTGGTCGATCAGGTCAGCCTCTATGCGCTCAAGGACTACCTGCAGAAGAGCCCGAAAATCGCCGTGATGCACAACGCCGACGACGTCATCCTCGGCCCTGGCGACCTGGGCTTCCTGCGTAGCGCCTTTGGCGACCGCCTGACCCTGTACCCTCACGGCGGCCATTGCGGCAACCTCAATTACCGCGTCAACAGCGACGACATGCTGGAGTTCTTCCGTGGTTAAACGCCTACTGATTATTAGCGCGCTGCTGGCCAGCGGCCTGGCCCAGGCAGCCGAAGAAACCGCGCCGCGCGCCAGCGTCATCGAAGCCGACAAGGTCGATACCGATGGCTTCACCGAACCGCTCAAGGAACTGAAATTCAACCCGGGCCTGGACCAGCGCGAATTCGAACGCTCGACCCTGGCGGCGCTGAACGTCTATGACCCGCTCGAGTCGATGAACCGCAGGATCTATCACTTCAACTACCGCTTTGACCAATGGGTATTCCTGCCGGTAGTCAACGGCTACCGCTACATCACCCCGCACTTCGTGCGTTCCGGCGTGAGCAATTTCTTCAGCAACGTTGGCGATGTGCCCAACCTGCTCAACAGTCTGTTGCAGTTCAAGGGCAAACGCTCGATGGAAATCACCGCGCGGCTGCTGCTCAACACCACCATCGGCGTTGCCGGCCTGTGGGACCCGGCGAGCAAGATGGGCCTGCCGCACCAGAGCGAAGACTTCGGCCAGACCCTGGGTTTCTATGGCGTGCCGGATGGCCCGTACCTGATGCTGCCGATCCTCGGTCCGTCGAACCTGCGCGATACCGGGGGCCTGGCGGTGGACTACAGCGCCGAGAACTGGATCAACTTCCTCAACGTTGCCGAAGTCAGCAGCAATCATCCGGAAGTCTGGATATTGCGGGGTGTCGACAAGCGCTACACCACCAGCTTCCGTTATGGCCAGCTGAACTCGCCGTTCGAGTACGAGAAGGTGCGCTACGTCTACACCGAGGCGCGCAAGCTGCAGATCGCCGAGTAAGCTGTTCTAGGCAAGCGGCGGCAGGCCGAGAAAGCTACACAGTTCGCGGCGCTTGGCCAGCGCGTCGCGGCGCCCCAGCTCGATCAGCTCGCAGCAGTAACCGGCTTCGAACAGCAGGTAGCTGAGCACCCCGGCGCCACTGGTTTTGGTCGCTCCCGGGCCGCGCAGGAACAGGCGCAGGGCGGCCGGCAATTCACGCCGGTGGCGGGCGGCGATCTCGTCCAATGGCTGGCTGGGCGCGACGACCAGCACCTCGACCGGCGCCAGGCCCAGGCGCCGGCGTTCCAGGTGCTCGGGCATCAAGTGGCTGAGATGATTGAGCCGCTGCAGCAGTTCGATATCGTCTTCCAGGCTGTCAATGAAGGTGCTGTTGAGCATGTGCCCGCCGATCTGCGCCAGGCTCGGTTGCTGACCGCTGAAGATGCGCTGGCGCATCTCGCCTTCATTGGGCCGCTGCGGGTTGCCGCTGACCCCGACCACCAGCACCCGACTGGCCCCTAGAT